>JAUIKS010000065.1 GCA_030430565.1 Polyangia bacterium | reverse complement strand
GTACGCCCAGTACGACCGCGCTTCTCAGTCTCGTCCGCGACGAGAATTCCCGCGCGGCGACGCGCGTGCTCGCGTCATACGCCGCTCGCAGCGCGAGCGCGCGCTTCGGCGGCCCGGCGGGGTACAAGCGTCGCGGACGCGGCGCGTGGAGGTCGTCGGCGCAAGGTCTGGAACGGGCCGAACTCGAACTACGCACAGTGACGCGGCGCCCGGCGGGCGGGGCTCACTCCGCGTCGCGCTCGGCGAGCCAGCGCGCGACCTCGTCGCGCGCGGACGCCTTGCCGCCGACGTCGGCGTAGCCCTCCTGGGCGGCGTCGGCGAGCGCGCGCGCGCGTACCTGGTCGTTCGGCCATAACGCTCGCGCCAGCGCGAAGCGGGTCTGCGCGAGCGTCTCTGGCGGGGAGGACTTGCCCTCGAGGATGCCCAGCGCGCGCTCGGCGAGCGCGCGCGCGTCCTCGCGGCGCGCCAGGGCGAGCGCGAGCTCTGCCTGCTCCGTGAGCGTCTCGGCGACCCTGGGGTGGTCGGGCCCGAGCGCTTTCTCGCGGATCGCCAGCGCGCGCGCGAACATCGGCTCCGCGCGATCGAGCTCGCCCGCGCGGAGGTGCACCCGGGCGATGTTGTGGAGGTTGATCGCGACGCTCGGGTGGTCGGGGCCGAGGGCGCTCTCGCGGATCGCCAGGGCGCGCTCGAGCAGCGGCCTCGCGGTCTCGAGGTCGCCGCGCTCGAAGTGGGTCATGGCGAGGTTGTTGAGCGCGTGGGCGGTGTTGGGGTGGTCGGGGCCGAAGGCCTTCTCCATGATCGCGCGGGTGCGCTCGTACAGCGCCAGCGCGCGCGCGTAGTCGCCGGCGCGGAAGTGGAGGATGCCGAGGCTCGTCAGCGAGTGCGCGACGTAGGGGTGGTCGGGCCCGAGCGCGGCCTCGCGGATCTCCAGCGCGCGCTCGCTGAGCGGCAGCGCCTTGTGGTGCTGCCCGGTGTCCATGTGCACGATGCCGAGGTTGTTGAGGAAGACCGCGATCTCCGGGTGGTCGGGGCCCAGCGTGAGCTCCTTGATCTCGAGGGCGCGCTGGTAGAGCTCGCGCGCGCGCTCGTAGTCGCCGAGGAAGTGGTGGCTGTTCGCGAGGCCCGAGAGGTTGACGGCGACGGTGGGGTGCTCGGGACCCAGCGCGCGCTCGTAGGTCTCGAGCGCGGCTTGGTTGAGCTCGATCGCGGCCCGGTAGTCGCCGACGCCGCGCTGGGCGATCGCGAGGCCGGCCTTGAGCGCGGCGCGGCGCAGGTCGTCCTGCTCGGCGCCGAGGCGGTCGAGCTCGAGCTCGAGCAGCTCGCCCCACAGCAGCGAGTCCTCGTGGCGCGCTTTTTGGTAGCCGAGCACGCCGACCAGCGCGAGCGCGGCGTTGGTGGCGGTCTCGTTCGCGCCGGACTTGGCGGCTTCGAAGTACGCGGCGCGCAGCTGCTCGACCGCGCCGTCGTAGTCGCCGGTCTGCTCGCGCAGGACGCCGACCTCGACGCGCGCGGCGGCGATGAGCGGGCGCCAGCTCGTCGCCTGCGCCCGCGCGAGCGCGGACTCGGCGAGCTGCAAGCCGGACTCGTACTCGCCGGCGGCCTCGCGCGCGCTCGCCTCCGAGAGCTGGGCCCGGGTCGCGCTCAGCTCACCGCGCAGCGCCGTCGGCGGCGGCGGCGTCCCCAGGCGCGTGAGCAGCTCGGCGCGCCGACACGGCTCGATCCGCGGCAGGTCGACCGCCGCCGAGACGGCGTTCTCGACCCGCCGGCCGTCGCCCTGCGAGAACTCTTCGACCAGGGCCTCGAACGCGAGCGCGCGCTCCTCGAGGCACCAGCGCGCGCGCGCGTAGGTGTCGGGGCTCCAGGTCTCGCGGCGCTCGGCGTTGAGGCAGCTCTCGACCCGCGCGTCGCCCCAGTCGCGCGCGTAGGCGTCGAGCCAGGGCATGACTTTCTCGGCGGTGGTCGCGGCGTAGCTGATCTCGGTGGCGAGCAGCGCCTCGCGCATGCGCGCGCGGGCGGAGTCGGTCCACAGCGCCGACAGCCCGTCGCGCGTCGACTCGCAGCGAGCTGTCTTTTGCGACAAGTCGTACTGGTAGTAGGCGAACGCGCCGACGCCGATCGCCGCGACGGTCGCCGCCGCGACGAGCGCGCGACGACGACTCGCGCCGCGCTGTCCGGCGTCGAGCGCCTCGAGCAGCGCGACGATCGACGGGTAGCGACGCGACGGCTGGACCGCGAGCCCGCGCTCGCACACGCGCTGCAGCCACGCGGGGACCTGCTTGTGACGCGGCGGCGCGCGCCGGATCCCGTCGGCGACCGCGACCGAGAGCTCGATGACGGACTCGCCGGCGAAGGGTCGCTCGCCGTACAGCAGCTCCCACAGCGTGACGCAGAACGCGAATTGGTCGACCGCGGCCGTGATGTCCGCGCCGGTGAATTGCTCGGGGGCCATGTACGCCGGCGTCCCCAGCAGCGCGCCGGCCTGGGTCAGCTCGACCGAGAGGCCCGCGCTCTCGCTGGTGGAGCGCAGCCGGGCGTGCACGCTCGCCGTCATCGCGCGGCCCGACGAGCTCGCCGACGCGGCGGACGACGACGCGCCGGCGTTGGTCATCGTCGGCGCGCGGCTCGGGTCGCGCGCGCGCGCGAGCCCGAAGTCCATGACGCGCACGCGCCCGTCCACGCCGAGCATGACGTTGTCTGGCTTAAAGTCCCGGTGCAGCAGCCCGGCCTCGTGGGCGGCCGCGAGCCCGCGGCCGGCGGCGCGCATGACCTCGACGATCTCGCGCCAGCTGCGGGGCGCGGCGGCCACCCAGTCGGTGAGCGTCTCCCCCTCGACGAACTCCATCGAGATCCAGACCTGCTCGCCGAAGGTCCCGACGTCGTGGATCGAGACGACCGCGGGGTGGTTGAGCTTGGCGAGCGCCTGCGCCTCGCGCAGCAGGCGAGCGGGGCCCTCGCTCGCGCCGCCGCCGATGGCGGCGTTCGGGCGCACGAGCTTGAGCGCGACCTTGCGATCGAGCTCCGGGTCGTAGGCCGCGTAGACGACCCCCATCGCGCCGGCGCCGAGCCGCGAGACGATGACGTAGCGGCTGACGAGCTCACCCGGCGCGAGCTCGGGGTGGCGCGGTTTCGACCCCGGCAGCGAGCCCATGTCGGTCACGCTCGCGAGCGTCTCCTCGAGCGCGACGTGGCGATCGGTGGGCGCCGCCAGCCGTGTGTCCTCGATGGCGCTCGTCGCCTCGACGGTTCTGTGGCTGGCGCTCACCGGCGCGCCGAGCATACATGATCGTCAACCCTGGGGATTGCCGACGTTCTTGAGCCCCCAGCCGGTCATGTCGCTGTAGCTGTAGGGGCCGCTGAGCCCGTTGTAGACCTCGTGCTGGTAGGTGTCAGGGTCCATGCGGATCGCCGCGGTCCCGCCGTCCGAGACGACCCAGACGTAGCCGTAGAAGTCGACGCTGACGCCCTTCGACTGACCCGTGGTCGGCAGCTCGGTGTAGCTGAGCGCCTGCAGGGTCTCGCCGTCGATCTCGTAGACGCCGTCGCTCGTGCCGACGCCGGTCGAGCCCGCGCCGGTGCTGCTGGTGCTCTCGCCGTCGGTGCCGGCGCTCGTGCCAGCGCCGGTGTCCGCTCCGGTCCCGGGGCCGCCGCTCGTGGTCGCGGACGTGGTCGCGCCGGGGCTCGTGCTGGCGACCGTCGCGCTCTGTGATCCGGCGTCGCTGTCGCCGTCGTCGGGCTCAGGCTCGGGGGAGCAGGCGCAGGCGGAGGCCCCGGCGAGCGCGAGCGCGCAGAGGGGCACGGGGCGGCGAGCGTGGCGGCGTTGCATGGTCCGCGACGATGACAGCGCGCTCGCAGTCGCGCGGCAAGCGAGCGCGCGCGGGCGACCGAGACGACGTTCCCGCGCGGCCGCGGGGCGGCGGTATTCTGCGAGCGGATGGAGGGGACCACGCTCGGGAGGTACCGCGTGCTCACGCGGCTGGGGGCCGGCGGGATGGGCGTGGTCTACGTCGGCGAGCACGAGCTGCTCGGCAACCGCGTCGCGATCAAGGTCATCAACCCCGAGCTCACCCGCGACGAGGCCGTGGTCGCGCGCTTCCTCAACGAGGCGGTCGCGGCGGCGCGTATCAAGCACGCCGGCATCGTGCAGATCTTCGACTACGGCACCGACCCCGCGAGCGGCAGCGCGTACTTCGTGATGGAGCTGCTCGAGGGCCACGACCTCGCGCACCGGATCGCGCACGTCGGGGTGCTGACGCCGGCCGACGCCGTGCGGATCTCGCTGCAGATCGCCGACACGCTGCGGGCCGCGCACGCGGCCGGGATCGTGCATCGCGACCTCAAGCCCGACAACGTGTTCCTTGTGCCAGATTCGTTGGTGCCGGGGGGCGAGCGCGTCAAGCTGCTCGACTTCGGGATCGCGAAGCTGTTCGGCGACGGGCGGGCGCAGTCGACGACCAAGACCGGCGACGTGCTCGGGACCCCCTACTACATGAGCCCGGAGCAGTGCCACGGCGCCGGCGCGGTCGATCACCGCACCGACATCTACTCCCTCGGCTGCGTGCTGTTTCAGCTCGTGTGCGGCCGCGTGCCGTTCCCGGGGACCGGCGTCGGTCAGGTCATCGGCGCGCATCTCCACGTCCCGCCGCCGGCGCCTCGCTCGCTGCGGCCCGAGCTCCCCGCGCCGCTCGAGGAGCTGATCCTGCAGATGCTCGCCAAGCCGGTCGACGAGCGCCTGCAGTCGATGACCGCGGTGATCGGCGCGCTCACGGCCGTCGCGGAGGAGTGCCAGCTCCAGGCGGCGACGCCCTCGATCTCGCTGCACGGGCGCCCCGGCCAGCCGGCGATGTCGCCGGGCGTGGGCTTGGCGCCGACCCTCGCGACCGCCGGCACGCAGGCGTCGTCGGGCGCGTCGGGTATCGACGCCACCGCGCTCGCGCTCGCGTCGACCGCCGCCAGCGGTCACGACATCGCCCCGCACGCGCCGACCGCCTACGCGAGCGGGTCACCCTCGGAGCGCGCGGCCACGCAGATCGGGGTCGACACGCCGACGCTCCACGGCGCCGCGCCGCGCTCGGGGCCGCGGACGCCGGTGGTCGTGCTCGCGGTGGCGTGCGTCGCGATCGTGATGATCGCGGCGGTGGCGTTCCTGTTCGCCGGCGCCGAGGTCACGGTCGAGGAGGGGCCCGAGCCGGCGATCTCGCTGTCGTCGCCGGGCGTCGCGGTCGCGATCGAGGAGGTCTCGCCCGTGCCCGTGCCCACGCTCGAGGCTGAGGAGCCGCTGGTCGCCCCGGAGCTCCGCAGCCTCGACGACCTGCCCGAGCTGAAGGGCGTGCCCGCGTTCGCGCTCAAGCCGGTCGGCGAGAAGCAGGCGAAGCGGGGGCGCAAGCACTTCAACGAGGGCGACAAGCTGCGCGAGGCGCTCGACTACCCGGGCGCGATCGCGGAGTACATCGAGGGGCTGCGCGATGACCCGGGCAACATCGCGACCCGCTACAACCTCGCCTGCTCCTACGTCCTGTCTGGAGAGCCAGGCAAGGGGCTCGCGCTGCTCCACCAGTTCAAAGAGGCGGGCTGCAACTTCTGCAAAGAGCGCCTGGTCCGCGCGCGCGACGACAACGACTGGCGCGCGCTGTTCGGCCACCCGGTGTTCGAGCAGCTCACGACGGGCGTCACGGTCGAGGCCATGGGCTTCGAAGCGGCGGCGCGCGGCCTCGCCGACGCGCTGACGGACTCTGGGGATCCGAGCGAGGTCATGTCGCTGTTTCACCCGCGGCGCGCGGTCACGGTGTACATCGAGCATCTCGGCTGCGATCCCGAGGGCGAGGACAAGTGCGAGGAGCGCTTCCAGCTGCGGGGGACCGGCGTGATCGCGCGCTGGGTCCGCGACACCTACGAGGATCACGAGCACCGCGATCCGCAGGTCGTCGTCGGTCGCCTGATCGAGTGTCACGAGGACGACCCGGAGTCGGAGGACTTCGGCTGCTGCGAGTTCGACAGCCACGGCGGTCAGCGCAACGCGCTGTTCATCGACCGCGTCTGCTTCGCGGTGACCTCGGGCGCCGCGCCCTACTGGAAGTCGATCTCGGCGCGCGACGAGCTGTGACGTCGCTCAGTCGAGCACGAGCGGCGAGGCGCGCCGCATCGCGTCGAGCTGGTCGTCGAGCGTCCAGCTCGGCTCGTCGTCGAGGCGCTCGAGGCAGCGGCCGCGGCCGAGACGTCCGCGCGCGCCCGTGAAGAAGAAGCGCGCGCCCTCGGGCAGCACGACGGGTCGCTGGAAGCTGAGCAGCGCGCGCGTCCAGCCGGCCTCGCTCGTTCGCGCGTCGAGCTTCGCGGCGGGGTCCCCGACGACCTCCGCGTCGACCCAGATCGCGGGTCCGAGGCCGACGCGCAGCGGCTCGCGCGCGTCGAGCTCGGGCCACGGCGTCGCGTCGACGTGGGGGCCGGCGAGCTCGCGGCTGTACTCGTCGAGCTCCACCGCGAAGCGCTGGCCGGCGTCGGTCGTCGGCGCGTCGTCGTCGGGCGCGCGCAGCAGCGCGCCGATCAGGACGCGCAGGACCTCGTCCTCGGTGCGCACCGTGAGCTCGGCGGTCTGCCCGGCGTGGGCGCGCTCGCGGCCGGAGATCCGCGCGTGCCGGATCCGCTCGAGCGTGGCGCGCGTCTTCGTGTAGGGCGTGATCAGCTCGAGCGTGTCGCCGACGCGCACGGTCCCGCGCTCGAGGCCGGTGACCAGCGTGATCCAGCGCGGCGCGTACAGCATCGTGTGCTCCGTCAGCGGGCGCGGGTCGTCGCTGCCGGCGGGCCAGCTGTACTGCACGCGGCCGCGCGCGGGCTCGAGCAGCGCCCGGGTCGGGGTGCTCACCTCGTGCGTGAGCACCCCGAGCAGCTCGCGGACGGCGTTGCGCCAGCGCGTCGCGCCGCCGCGCGCCCGCTCGCTCGCGCCGCGGATGACCCGGGCGCCGCCGTCGAGGCCGACGAGCTCGAGGAGCTCGCGCAGCTCGAGCTCGCGACGGTCGAGCAGCGCTTCGGGCTGGTCGGCGGCGTCGTCGAGGTACAGGACCACGGAGGGCTCGGAGAAGGCGCTCGCGCGGGCCAAGCACGACAGCACCCGCGCGCGCTCCTCGTGGGGGTCGAAGACCGCGAGGACGACGTCCGCCAAGAACTCGGGGATCGTCACGTCGGCGTAGCCGCGCGTCAGCTCGAGGGTTCGATTCGGCAGCCGGATCGTCACCACGTCGGTCCGCGGCTCGCGGCTCACGGTCACCGAGAGCGAGTGCTCCGCGCCCCACGGCCGCGCCGCGTCACGCTCGAGCTCGTGCGCGGTCTCGATGAGCGCCTCGATCAGCGAGTGCGCGCGGGACCGCCGGGTCGAGGTGACCGCGATCGTCACCAGCGGCGGCGCGCCGCTCACACGTCGCGCGCTCCGTCGTGGTCCAGCGTCGGCGCGCGCAGGTGCAGCTCCGCCTCGATGCCCTGCTGCGCCTTGAGCTCGTCCTCGGCGGTCCACGGGCGGTAGTGCGTCGGCGTCTCGGTCCGCGGCCCGAGGCTCACGCCGAAGCCGATGAGCCGGCGCGGGGGGTCGCCGAAGATCGGGCCCGGGGTGTCCACGTCCGAGAAGTAGAAGCGCGCGCCCTCGGGCAGGACGACCGGGCGCCGCAGCTCGAGCCGGACACGCGCCGCGCGATCGTCCTCGAGCAGCTCTTCGTCCATGCTCACGACGCGCTGGATCGTCGCGGTCCGCAGCCGCTCCTCGCCGAGCGCGACGCCGAGCTGAATCGTCTCTCCCGGCGCCGGCCAGCGCGCGCGACCGTTCGGGTATACGCGCGTCACGATCGCGTCGAAGACCTGCGAGCCGAACAGCTCGCCGCTGCGCTCTGGGGTCGTGAGCAGCGCGCCGAACGGCTCTTTGAGCAGCGCGCGCTCGGCTCGGACCGTGATCCAGGCGTACTGCCCCGGGTGGACCACGCCCTCGGTGTACTCGGTCGCGAAGGTCGCCTCGTCGACCGCGAGCACGTCGACCGTCGCGCGGTCAAAGGGCGTCACCAGCGAGAGCCGGTCGCCCTCGCGCACCGTCCCGCGCGAGAGGCTCACCCGCATCTTGATCTCGCGCGTGCCGTGGGACTTGAAGGACTGCCCCGGGAGCTCGGGGTCGTCGGTCTGGTTGTAGAAGAACTGGAACACGCGCCCCTCGGGCGGATCGAGGACGCGGGAGGGCAGGGGGATCTGGTGGTCGAGCGTGTCGATCAGAGCGCCGACGGAGCGCAGCCAGCGGGTGTCGTGCTCGAGCGCGCGCTTGGCCGAGCCGCGGATGATCACGGCGCCGTCGCCGTCGAGGTCGAGCGCGTCGAGCTGCTCGCGCACCTTCAGCTCGAGGCTGTCGCGGAGCGGCTCGGCGAGCTGCTCGCACTTGTTTAAAAACACGACGATCCGCGGGGCGCCGTAGGCCCGCGCCTGCCCGAGGCAGTCGGCCATGCGGCGCGCGAGCTCGAGATGCTGCGCGACCACGAGGATCACGACATCGGCGCGCGCCTGCGGCACGAAGATCGTCTCGTAGGGCTCGGTCAGCTCGATCAGCCGCGTCGAGAGCTTGCACGGGAGCGGCTCGCCGCCCTGGATCAGCACGTCCAGCGGCACGGGCCGGACCTTGTGCTTGGTCTTGTGGGTCAGGTACTCGAGCAGGGCCGATATCAGTGAGGTCTTGCCGTCGCCGGGGGGGCCGGTGATCGCGACCGCGAGGAAGGGCCGGGTGAGCGCGGGGGCGGACATATCTCTCGAGCAGGCGCGAGCGCGCGGTCGTCTCCGAGTGGCTTCGCGAGCAGATCGCCGGGCTCGTGAAGTAGCGATCGAGTGGCGATCGAGTGACGACCGAAGGAACGATCAACATCGTACCCCCCAACGCCGGTCCCGGTCTCGGCGCCGCGCGAGCGCTCTCGCTCGCGCGCGGGCTCAAACGCCGCCTCCGCGTGGGGCGGATTCTCGCGCCCGCGCGGCCGCGACGTAGCCCGCGGGCCGCTGCGGCGTCGGTGCGCGCTCGTCGTCACGTCCTCGGCGCCGCTTGCATCGTGCTCGAGGGGGCGCGATGCTGCGGCCAGACGCATGAGCGATCTCAGGAAGCACACAACGGACGAAAGCCCCGCGCGCGCGCCGGGCTCCACGGGCACGCGGCTCCTCGCCGCCGCCGCGTTCACCGGCGCGATTGCGCTCGCCTGCGGCCCGTCTGAGCGAGCGGGGGTTCGCGCCCGCACCGCGAGCGCCGGCCCGAGCAGCCCCGAAAAACAGGCGCCGACGAAGGCGACGACCAAGGGCGCCGAGCGGCCCGACGCGAAGGCCGAGCCAGACGCCAAGCGCGCGCCGGCGGAGCCGCCGAAGACCGCCCGCGAGCGCCCGCCGCTCGACCCGAGCAACCCGCACGCCAAGGAGCGCGAGCGCCTCGACGAGGAGGTCTGGAAGCCCGAGGTTGAGGCGCAGCGGCACGAGCGGCCGTTCATCGCGCTGTGGGATCGCCTCCGCAGCCCGGAGGGGCGCGCGGACCCAGCGACGGTGTTCAACAACTTCCCCTTCGGCACGCTGCGGATCGGCAACCTCGGCGAGGTCGAGGAGCTCGGCTGGAGCACCACGAGGCGGCGCACCTCGGCCAAGCCGCTCAAGACCATCCTCGATCGCGAGGCGCTGCGCACCTGGATCGGCCGGCGCGAGGCCAACCAGTGGAAGCTCGTGCAGAGCGAGTGGCACCACAGCAAATTCACGCCGGCGGCCGCCGGTCAGCCCGCGCGCTCGACCTTCTCGATCCTCCTGCACGCGACCCGCGGCGAGGAGGAGCGCGTCGATGTCCGCGGGAACATTCACGTCGAGTGGCGCGCGCCCGATCCCGCGGCGGGCCCCGACGCGCCGCCCTTCCCCCAGGACATCGACGCGACCGAGCTGACCGTCACCAAGCGCGTCGGCCCTGTGGCCTTTAAACCAGGTCCGGTCCTCGACCCCGAGGGCGACCGCGCCGCGCCGATCCTGGTCTACGACCTCGACGGCGACGGCAAGTCCGAGATCATCGCGGCCGGCGGGAACAAGGTCTACCAAAACGGCGGCGACCTGAAGTTCAGCGAGCGCCCGCTGATCCCCGGGCTCGCCAAGGCCCAGCTCGGCGCCGCCGCGATCGCGGACTTTGACGGCGACGAGAAAGTAGACCTGCTCGCGGGCTTCAACATCGGCGGCTTCCAGCTGTTTCGCGGGGCCGAGGGCGGCGCGTTCCCGGGGCCGCCGACGCCCATCACCACGGCCGGGCCGGTGTACAGCCCGTCCGTCGTCACCGCCGGCGACGTCGACGGCGACGGCGACCTCGACGCCTGGGTCGCGCAGTACAAGCCGCCCTATCGCAACGGCCAGATGCCCACGCCCTACTACGACGCCAACGACGGCTTCCCGGCCTCGCTGCTGATCAACGACGGGACCGGCGCCTTCACCGACGGGACCGAGGACGCCGGCCTCGCCGGCAAGCGCAACCGGCGGACCTACAGCGCCTCGCTCGTCGAGCTCGACGGCGACGGCGACCTCGACCTCATCGTCGTCAGCGACTTCGCCGGCGTCGACCTCTACCTCAACGACGGCAAGGGGCACTTCCGCGACGTCACCGACGATCGCCTGCCCGAGCGCGCGAGCTTCGGCATGGCGCACACCATGGCCGACTACGACGGCGACGGCGTGCTCGATCTGTTCGTCGTCGGCATGAGCTCGACCACCGCCCGCCGCCTCGAGCAGCTCGGCCTCGGCCGCGAGGAGTTCTCGCAGCATCAGCAGATGCGCATGAAGATGGCCTACGGCAACCGCATGTACGTCAGCGACGGCAAGGGGCGCTTCCGCGAGGCCTCCTTCGGCGCCGCGGTCGCGCGCACCGGCTGGTCCTGGGGCACCTCGAGCTTCGACGCAGACCTCGACGGCCACGTCGACCTCTACATCGCCAACGGCAACCAGAGCCGCGGCAGCGCCGAGGACTACTGCACCACCTTCTGGCGCCACGACATCTACAACGAGACCGAGGCGCTCGACCCCGAGCTCAACGCCTACTTCCTCCACAGCTTCCAGGACGTCATCGATCGCGGCGTCTCGTGGAACGGCTACGAGCACAACAAGCTGTTCCTCGGCCGCATGGCGCCGACCGCCGACTACCAGGAGCTCGGCTTCCAGCTCGGCGTCGCCTTCGAGGACGACTCGCGCTCGGTCATCGTCGACGACCTCGACCTCGACGGGCGACCGGACCTGATCGTCATGTTCAGCCGCTCGCGCGCGGGCGAGATCGCGGGCGAGACCCAGGAGGAGCGCGTCGCGGTGTACCGCAACGTCTGGGAGCATAAGCACCACTGGATCGGCGTGCGCCTCGCGGGCGCGCGCTCGCCGATCGGCGCCGAGGTCCAGCTGATCGACGCCGCGGGCGACGTCCACCCGCGGCGCTACATGGTCGGCGACTCCTACTTCGCCCAGCACGCGCCGGTCTTCGTGTTCGGCCTCGGCGAGGCGCGCGAGGTCAAGGCGATCAAGGTGACCTGGCCGGGCGGCAAGGTCGAGACGCTGGCGGCGCCCGCGATCGACCGCTACCACACGGTCAAGCCGACGGTAGCGAGCCCGTGAGCGCGCGGCGGCGCGGGTTGTCGGCGGCGCTCCTCGCCTGCGCGCTCGCGCCGGCCTGCGGCGACGACGGCGGCGAGTCGGAGAGCGAGGGGCCCGGCGAGGCGCGCTGGGGCGAGCTGGTCCGTGGCCTCGACGGCGGCGTGCTGCTCTCGGCCGCGAACGTCGGCGACGCGGTGGTCTTCGTCGGCGGTCAGATGTCCGCGCAGCCAGGCGTCGCCCCCGGCGGCCCCGGCTACCTCGTGCGCTACGAGGACGGCGCGCTGTGCCGCGAGGACGGCGTGCACGCGCGGACGCTGTGGTGGATCGACAGCCCGGCCGCGGACGAGTGGTACGCGGTCGGCGAGGGCGGCGCGATCGTCCACGAGCGCGCCGGCGCGCGGGTCGACGAGAGCGTGGCGACCGACGCCGCGCTCTACGGCGTGCGCGTCCACGGCGACGTGGTCTACGCGGTCGGCGGCGACGTCTGGGGCGACAAGCAGGGCGAGATCTGGCGGCGCGACCCCGCCGGCGTCTGGGCGCCCTTCGCGAGCGAGCTCGCGGGCGTGGTCTTCAAGGTCTGGGACGGTTGGTTCGTCGGCGAGGGCGTGGCCTGGTACCTCGACGGCGACGCGCTGATCGAGCGTCACCCGCCGAGCGGCGCCAAGCTCCTCACCGCGCGCGGCGGCGCCGACGGGGAGGTCTGGGCGGTCGGCGGCGCGGCGAGCCCCACGCTCCTGCGCTGGGCCGGTGACGCATGGGAGTCGGTCGCGGTCGACTCGGCCTGCGCGCAGCTCGGGCTCAACGGGATCTGGGTGGACCCCGCGGGCGAGCTCACGATCGCCGGCACCCGCGGCGGGCTCGGCTTCTACTCGGGCGCCGAGGGCGGCTGGAGCTGCCCCGACGGCACGGTCTCCCTCGACGACCTTCACGTCGCGTGGGGGCGGGGCGACGAGCGCTTCGTCGCCGGCGGGAACCTGCTCAGCGCCGGCAACAACTTCGGCTCGATCATCCGCTACGGCCCCGCGCGTGAGCCGATCAGCCCGGCGGACGTGGGGCCGTGCCCGTGAGCGCGCGCCGACGTCGACGCGGCGTCGCGCTCGCGCTCGCGCTGATAGGGCTTTTTGTTCATGTCGCGGCGTGCGCCCGCGCGCCCGCGGAGCCCCCCACAAACCCGAGCGCGTCCGCCGAGGACGGCTCGACGCGGCCGTCTCCCGATCGACTAGTCCCCGGGGACAGGTCGGCGGAGCCACCTGCGGAGCCGCTCGACACCGACCACGACGGGATCCCCGACGACGAAGATCAGTGCCCGACCGAGCCCGAGGTGTACTTCGGAGGCCCCGCGCCCGAGGGCGCGCGCTACGACGGCTGCCCCGGCTGCGACTTCGGCTGCGACGCCGACGGGGACGGCGTGCCCGACCCCATCGACGGCTGCCCGGAGGAGGCCGAGGACGGTGACGACGGTGACGGCTGCCCCGCGTCGCCCGCGTGACAGCGTCCGCAGGTCGCCAGCAGCTCGCCGTAGACCCGCATCATCGCGCCGCTGTCGACGGCCTCGTGGGCCTGGCCGGCGAGCGCGTGCACCTCACCCACGACCCGCATCGTGTCCGCGTCGGGCGGCGGGACGCCGGGGCGCAGCCGCACCAGCGGGGCGTCGAGCAGCACGTCCGCGCCCTCGCCCCAGGCCCGCAGCGAGGGGGCCGCGAGGCCGTCCCACATCCGGTTGACGGCCCAGGCGTGGCGGGCGAGCGTCGCCGCGCGCTCCGTCGTCTCGCCGTCACCTTCGCTCGCGCGGGGCGCCTCGACCGCGACGCCGTGCGCGTGGTGGCAACCACCGCACGCGCCGATCATCTGGGCGACGCCGGCCGCCGCGAGCGCCTGGTCCTCGGCGCTGGCGACCGTCGTCGTCCCCGTCCACATCGGGTCCAGGAACGCGCGCCAGCTGTCGGGAAAGCCAGCCGGGTCGACGCGCGGCGCGAAGGTCTGGGCGCGCCGTCGCGCGTCCGCGAGCGCGCCGCGGCTCACCGCGTCGTGGATCGCGATCGCGGCTTCGAAGTGGTGGTCCGCTGGCGCGGTCTTCCTCGCCGTCTTTGGCGCTGGCTCGGGCCCGCCGCAGGCGACGGCGACCGCCAGCGCGCCCGTCATGAGCGCGAGCACAGGGCCGGGCTGTGGCTGATCGCGTCGCATCGCGCCCGCGAGTGAAGCGCGAGCGGGCGGCGCTTGTCAAAGCCCTCGGCTCACGCGCCGTCGATGCACCACGAGTAGGCCGCGAACGCGTCGCCGCAGCCCTCGGCCGCCGCGAAGCCCAGCACGCAGGAGAAATTCGCCGCGCTCGCGCGGGCCAGAAACGTCATCCACTCGTCGTTGAGCGGGTCGCAGGTCGAGGACGAGGTCAGCGCCTTACACGTCAGGCTGCAGGCCTCGAGCGTCGGGCCGCTCGAGCAGCCCGGCCGAGGCGGTCAGCAGCAGCCGCCGCGCGCTCGGTTCACACCATGACAAAGGGCGGGGGTCCCTCGATCGGACGATATCGCAAAAATGTTCCCAAGGTCATGCTGAGCCCTGGCGCGCGTTTTCGACTTGCGCGCCGCCGCGGACTGGGCGATCGTCGCGAGCGGTGGCCACGGAAAACGCAGGCAGCAGAGGGGGCGGCGGCGGCGGCGCTGGCAGGTTCGGGATCATCGGGGCGCTCGTCGCCGTGGCGGCGCTCGCGGGCGCCTACCTGTCCGACTGCATCACCGGGCTCAACGTCGCCACGCCGACGGGCCAGCAGGCCGACGCGCAGAAAGCCGGCGGTGACGAGAAGGCCCCCGACGCGCCGGCGGCCAAGGCCGGCGCCGCGCGCAGCGTGGTCGTGCAGGGCGACGACTGCCAGCTCGACGGCGCGCCCGGGGCACCGTGCGCCGAGGTCTGTGAGCAGCTCAAGGGCGCGGCCGCGGACGGGGAGGCCACGGTCGGCGGCGAGGTCAACGTCGACGCGACGCACGGCTCGCACGGCGTGGTCGTCGAGCTCCGGGGCTGCCTCGAGGGCGCAGGCTACACCGTCGACCTCCGGACGCGCTGATGTTCGCCGCCGCGCTATTCGATCCGCTCAGCGTCGTCGTCCTGCTCATCATCCTGACGATGATCGGCGCGTCGGTCGCGTGGCTGCGCGGCGGACAGAATCAGTTCCACGTGCTGACGGGCGGGCTCGCGGTCCTGCGCAGCGTCGGCGTCGAGCTCCACCACGAGCACCCCATCCGCAAGCGCCTCGAGGCCGCGCCGGTCGTCGACCTGTCCTTTGAGGAGATCGCGCGGCTGCTCGCGGGCGACCGCGTCGAGCCGGCCGCGCACGCGCTGATCCGGCTGCGCGAGCGCGTCGCCTGGATCGAGCGCTTCGCCCAGTACGCGATCCACCTCGGCATCCTCGGCACCGTCTTCGCGCTCGTCAGCTCCGATCCGACGGACCTCGAGGGCTTCCGCGCGCGCCTGCCGATCGCGCTCGGCACCACCTTCTGGGGTCTCATCGGCGGGATCGCGCTCTCGGCCCTGGCCGGCGCCTGCGAGTCGCTGCTCGAGCGCGCCAGCCTGCACGTGCGCCAGGCGCTGCTCGAGGGCTTGGAGCGCGAGCCGGCGCCCGCCGAGCCGGCGGCACCCGACGCGCTTGCTGGGGAGGAGTGACGTGGCTCGCCGCCGGACGCAGCGCGCGCTCGACCTGCTCCCGCTCCTGGATGTCTTTATGGTCATCCTGTTCGTCTTCGCGACGATCCAGGAGCGCGAGGTCCACGTCTCGAGCCAGGAGCTCGAGGCGCTGCGCGGGGAGCTCGCGCGCGCGCGCGGCGAGCTCGCGGACGTCGAAGGCCAGGCGCGTCGCGATCGCGCGGCGCTCGAGGCCGCCGAGGCCGCGGCCACGCAGTCCGAGTCCGAGAAGCTCGCGGCCGCGCGGCGCGAGCTCGAGGCGGCCCAGAGCGCGGAGAAGCGCGCGCGCATGGAGTCCAAGCGCAGCCGCGAGGCCGTCGACCAGATCCGCGCCCGGGTCACCGAGCAGCTCGCCTCGATCGGGCAGGGCGAGGAGGTCGTCCGTCGCGAGGACGTCCTGACCAAGCTGCTGCATCAATTCTCTGTCTTCGAGATAGACCTCGTCGGCGAGGAGGCGGCGGACGGCGGCGTGATCAACCACTGCTGCTTCCGCGTTGACCCCTTCGTCGAGGCCTGGGGCTCCTGCGGGCGCGTGCCGGCCGAGAGCGAGGCGCTGCGCCAGTGGATCCGCCAGGGCGCGGGCGGGCTCGAGGACGCGCTCCGGCAGACCCGCGGCGGCAACGCGATGACGATCATCCGGCAGGACGAGGTCTCGAGCTTTGACCTGCGGCTCTCGATCAAGGTCGCGCTGCAGGAGCGCTTCAAAGACCACGAGATCTACGACGGCGGCATCGCGCTCGACCGCGTCGAGTGCGGCGACTAGCCGATCCACGCTCAGCCCTCGAGCGTGCAGGTCTCGACCGGCGGGCTTTGGTTGTTGTCCTCGATGCACTCGTTGAGCAGGCCGCCGCCCAGGCCGTCATCGTCGACGACCACGTAGACGTCGAAGGGCGGGCTCGCGGGCGCGGGCGCGTCGAGGTAGACCGTCTCGGCGCCGCCCGCCGGGATCGCGCTGGTCGTCTGCACGGTGCCCAGCGGCCCGGTGTCGACGTCGTAGAAGGTGACGTTCACGCCCGGGCCGACGCCCAGGCAGCCCTGGTTGATGACCTTGGCCGACATCTTGATCGTCGCGCAGTCGACCCCGTTCGCGTACAGGTCGGCCGGCGCGAGGTCGGGCGCGCAGTTGTTCGCCAGCTCGCCCTGGGTGTTGCGCCGGTAGCTGTTGTAGGGGTCATCCGCCGGCGTCGACCAGTTCGGCGGCTCGCTCATCGGGATCGAGCCGTCGGCGCCGACGTTCGTCACGTGATAGGTGTGCTGGTTCCACACGGGCAGGGTCGAGACCCAGTTGTCGAGCCGGTCCTCGAAGACCTCGACGCCGGCGTCGCCGATCGCCCCCTGGCCCGACTCGTTGTTGGTGCTGACGATGATCTCGGCCTTGAAGTCGCCGTCGACGTCGGCGACCACCGGGAACTCGCTGCGCGTGCGCGACGAGTTGATGTCGATGAACAGCACCTCCTCGTCGGTCATCAGGCCGTCGCAGCCGGGCCCTTGGTTCGCGCAGTCCGGCTCGGTCCCCGGGTAGATCCGCAGGTGCCACTCGTCGCCGTAGATCACCTCCGAGCGGCCGTCGCCGTCGAAGTCGAAGACCGAGGAGCCGGTCCGCTGCGACGAGCCGTCTTTGGTCTCCGCCTCCCACAGCACTGACATCACGCCGGGGCCCTCGTAGCGCGCGACGACGTAGGCGTTGCCGCCCGCGGTGCCGATGTCCGCGACGCCGTCGCCGTCGAAGTCGGCGATGTTGGGCGCACCGCCGGCGCCGCCGCCGGGGATCGTGACGCTCGCGAGGGTCTCGCCGGTCTGCCCGTTGAACACGTAGATCTCGCCGCTGGCGATGAGCGCGACCTCGGGCGTCAGGTCGCCGTTGAAGTCGGCGACGCCGCAGTAGCCGTCGCTCGGCGTCGCCTTCCACAGCTCGGCGCCGGCGAAGTCGACCCCCACGGTCCCGGTGAAGGTGTACACGGTCCCGCCCGCGATCAGCTCGGGGCGCCCGTCGCCGGTGAGGTCGGCGACGCACGACAGCGGGCCGACGCTGCCGTTCGCGCCCGTCGCCCCCGCCGGCGCCTCCCAGGCGATCGCGCCGAGGCTGTTGTAGACGGCGCGCCCGAACGCGATCTCCGGCGGCCCCGCGAGGTCGAAGTTGGCGATCGAGGGCGAGCCGCTGCGGCCGCCGAAGCTGTAGTCCTCGGACTTCCACAGCGGCACGCCGTCGCCGCCGACGCACAGCAGGTTCTTGCCTTCGCCCGGGACCACGATCTCAGGCGAGCCGTCGCCGTTGAGGTCGCCCAGCGCCGGGTGCGAGCCGGGGTCGGTGCGGTACTCGGGGTCCAGCAGGCTCCAGACCTTGGCGCCGGTGTCGCCCCGGATCGCGCGCAGGATCCCGTTCGCCGTGTACGCGGAGTTCTTGTAGGTGTTGAACAGGATCTCGGGGATGCAGTCGCCGTCGAGGTCGACGACCATCGGCGACATCACGCACTGGTAGAAGTCGGGCTCATCGTCGAGCGCGGGCTCGACGTGCGGCCAGGTCGGCGCGCACAGGTCGTTTTGGCACTGCTCCTCTTTCTGGCAGCCCTCGTCGCAGCTCCGAGCCTTGCGCCTCCCCCAGGTGAAGCGCGGGATCGGGTCGAACACCCCGATCTCGGGCTCGAAGGCGCAGGTCGGGTCGGCGAAGTTGGGCACGCAGAGCTCCAGCTGCGGATCGCAGATCTGTCCCTCCGCGCAGTCTGACTCGGTCTTGGTCGCGCACACGGCCGACGAGCACGCGCCGCCGGGCGTGACGCACTGGCCGACGTAGCACAGCTGCCCGGCCTCGCAGCACACCGGGTCGTCGACGCCGCAGGGCGCCTCGTCGCCGCAGTCGAGCGCGCAGGCTCCGTCGACGCAGGCCTCGCCGAGCTCGCAGCAGATGTCCCCACAGTCACGTGCTGGCGGGCACGGCTCCACGCCGTCGGTCGTCGCGGTCGAGGTCTCGCCTGCGCCTGAGGAGCCGACGCTCGTGGTGGTCCCCGGCGCGGTCGGGTTGGTCAGCGTCACCGCCGGCATCGTCGGGCTCGCGGCGGTCGTCTCCTCGCGCCCGGAGTCGCCGCAGGCGGTCGTGAGCGAGAGCGGCGCGAGGACGAGCGCGGCGGGGACGAGGCGGGGCAGCGAGATCATGGCGCATGGTAGCGAGCGCGAACGCGAGCGCCAACGGACCGCTGTATGTACACACACCCGCGAGCGCTCCGCTCGAGCGTCCGCGTCACGGCGTCTCCGATCCGCGACGTCGCCGGCGCGCGCGGATCGTCACCGCGCCGCGATCGCGCTTGCGCGGCGCAGGCCTGAGCGTGGCGGCTCGCTGGGCGAGCGGCGCTCGGTCATCACACGCGGGGGCGCGCTCCCGACGTCACCTCGGCGTGACGTGTCGACCTAGCGGCCCGCGCCACACCGTTATTGCGCGTTCGAGGCGCAGCTTCGCTCAGGTCGCGGGCTGTGATCTGCGGGATACACACCTGTCGCTCGCGGTGATAGCTTTGACCCGCCCCTCCATGTCACGACTCCCATATCTGCTCCTGACGGTGTGCATCGGGTTCGCGCCGCTGCAGCGCCCCGCCCACGCCGCGACGACCGCGCTCTCTGCCGCGCCCGCGGATGACATGGCGCGCGCCGAGAAGCTGTATCTCGACGGTAAGGCTAAATTTGAGATCGCCGAGTACCTCGAGGCGCTCCGGCTCTGGCAGGAGGCCTACGGCCTGATCCCAGACTCCGAGGACGTGCGGCCGATCAAGAACGACCTCGTCTACAACATGGCGAAGGCGCAGGTGAAGGCCTACGCCGTCGATCACGACGTCGCGCGGCTGCGCAAGGCCAAGCTGCTGTTCGAGCAGTACCTCGGCGAGCATCAGTCGCTGCACGGCGACTCCGAGGCCGCGGTCAAGGAGCGCGAGGAGGTCAAGGCCCAGCTCGTGGAGGTCGAGGGGCTGCTCGAAGAGCAAGGTAGCGCCACGCCGGCGGAGGGCCCCGCGCCCGTCGATCCCGACGCGGCGCCGCCCGAGGACCCCGCGGCGGAGGACGACGAGGACGAGGACGAGGACGACGACTTCGATCTCGACGCCGTGCTCGACGCCAACCCCGACCTAAAGGCCGAGCACAAGAAGGGTCGGGACATGATCATCGCCGGCTCCGTGGTCACGGGCGTGGGCGTTCTCGGGCTGCTCGCGGGCGCCGCGTCGATCGGCGCGGCGGTCACCTTCAACGAGATGGGCAACACCGACGGGTCGAAGAACGCCACGAACCTGGCGATCGCGGCGGGCGCCTTCGGCGGCGTCGCGTTCGTCTCGGGCGCGGTGGTGCTCGGCCTCGGCATCCCGCGGGTCATCAAGGCGAAGAAGAAGGCGAAGCAGCGCGCGGAGGAGCAGCGCGCGGCCGAGGTCGGCTTCGCGCCGTGGATGTCGCCGACCGGCGGCGGCGCGGTCGCGGTGATGCGGTTTTAGGGCAATAGCGCGCGCCGAAGGAACGCGTGATCGATTCGCGCGGTCCGGCGTCTACCGGGTCATGGACTTCTTGACTCATCCCCTCGATCGTCGCGTGGTATCGGCGCTCTGGGTGCTCTGCGCCGCGTCGCTCGCGTGCGGCGGCGGGGGCGTCGACGCGACGAGCGACAGCGACGCGAGCGTCACGGGCGACGTCGACGCGTCCGACAGCACCGACAGCGCCGCGACCACCGACGGCGCGGACGCTGAGCCCGATGAGATCTGCGACGGCTCGGCCGGGCTCCGCTTCGCGATGTATCTCCCGACCAGCGTCGAGCGCGTCGAGCCGGCCTCCTACGTGCTGTGGGAGAACGGCGCTCGGTTCCTGTTCGTGTTTGGCGACTGCAGCTACTGGGTCTCGGGGCCAGACAACCCTACACGCTCAGAGCGCTACCGCAGCGGCCAGCTCGCGCAGGAGGACGCGCAGGCGCTGGCCCAGACCTTCCACTTCGGGCGCTGGCGCGACATGGCGCTGACGGGCTACTGGCACCCGTCGCCGGAGGACTTCGACCTGCCGACGACCGTGTTCTATGACGGCGTCGACATCGTCGTGTGCAGCGGCGGATGCAACGCGCTCGGCGTCCGCGCGGAGGTCCACGCGATGCGAGACGCCGAGCAGGGCTGGATCGAGACGCTCTGGACCGCCGGCTCGAGCCAGGACGGGCCGCTCCGCGTGGTCGCGGTTCGAATCGCCGACGACGACCCGACCTATGACGCCGTCCCGGCGGCGTCGTGGCCTCTGGCGACGCCGCTCGCGACGCTCGCGTTCCCGGAGGCCGACGCGATCCCCCAGGAGGCCGGGCACAGCCTGCGCGTCGACGCCGTCGAGGCCGGCGCGTTGATCGGGATCTGGACGGAGTACCTCGCCGGCGCCCACGGCGAGCTGTGGCGCTCGCACGCCTCGATCCCGCTCTACGACGACGCGCAGGGGCCACGGTACCGGGTCTTCATCCGCGACTCGATCCCGCTCGAGGACGACCTCGGGCTGATCGACGCCCCCGACATCCGGTGAGCTCGCGCCTTCGTTGAGCTGTCGTTCGAGACAGCCTCAGACGTGGGGCCCGCGGCCCCGGGCGTCAGTCGGGCGCCGTGGCGCGCGGCAGCTCCGCGCGCGCGCGGGCTCTACACGGGCCGCGCGGCCGTGCTATGGTCCGCGCCCCAAGGAGTCCAGCACACATGACGATCAAGGTTGGCGATACGGTCCCTGCAGTCACGCTCAAGCGCCTCGGCGCCTCGGGCCTCGAGGCGGTCGACACCGGCGAGTTCTTCAAGGGCCGTCGCGTGGTCCTGTTCTCGGTCCCCGGCGCGTTCACCCCGACCTGCTCAAAAGAGCATCTTCCAGGCTTCGTCGCGAAGGCCGACGAGATCCGCGCGCAGGGCGTCGACGAGCTCGTCTGCCTCGCGGTCAACGACCCCTTCGTGATGGCGATCTGGGGTGATCAGAACGGCGCGGAGGGCAAGGTCTCGATGCTGCCCGACGGCAACGGCGAGTTCTCCTCGGCGATGGGCCTGACGCAGGACATCTCGGTCGCGGGCCTCGGCGTCCGCGGCAAGCGCTTCTCGATGTTGATCGAGGACGGCGTGGTCAAGTCGCTCGACATCGAGGAGGGCAAGGGCGTGACCGTCAGCGGCGCGTCCGCGTGCCTGACCGCGCTCGCCGGCGCCGCCAGCTAAGCCGAGCCGACGCGCGCGCCGAGCCGGCGCGCGCCCCCACCGAGAGCGCCGATCCGCGAGCCGCGGGTCGGCGCTCGCGCGTGTTCGCGCGCCGCGGTGCGGGTGCCGCCGCGCGGCGGCGCGCGCGGCGAAGAAATATGATGTCTTTAAGGACATGTTTTGTGGGTCATGACGACGATTTGGCGGAAAACCAGGTTTTTGTGATGTGGCTCACGAGTTTTTCTGCGCGTCCCGCTACACCTCGCGGAACCTCTGGGCGAGGCTTCTGTCTCTCCCGACGTACCGCAACGCAGGGCCGAGGACCCCAGACATGTCCAACAAGTCACTTTCATTCAAGGTTTTCTACGGGGACCAGCTCGTCGACACCAAGACGCTGGACCAGGATGTCATCAAGATCGGGAAGCTCAAGAGCAGCCACCTCTGCCTCGAGGATGACAACGTCGCGCGCATGCACGCTGTGATCGAGGTCGCCGGCGACGATGTTCGCGTGATCGACCTCGGCAGCTCGTCCGGGACGATCGTCAACGGCAGCCGCATCGACAAGAACGCCGTGCTCAACGACGGCGACACGCTGGTGTTCGGGCCGTACCGACTCGAGGTTGAGTTCGTGAAGCCGGCGCCCGTCGTCGCGCCGACGCCGGCGGTGTCGCCCGCCGCCTACGCGGCCGCGGCCGCGCCCGTCGCCGCCGCGGCGCCGCTCGCCCGCGCGCCGATCCAGATCGACGCGCGCGAGTTCGAGGTCCAGAACGGGACGCGGGTCGCGGAGGTCGTTGCGATGTACGGCTCGACGGTGCTCGACGTTCAGCACGTCGGCCAGGTCAAGAGCCGCAAGTCTCAGGCGCCGCTGTGGCTGGCGCTGGGCGGCCTGATGATCGTCGGCGGCGCGGGCATCTTCGGCTACGAGGCCTCGCGCGACTGGGAGGGCTACAAGGAGGGCGTGCTCAAGGCGAACACCTCCGGTGGCGTCATGCCCCAAAAGCCAGG
>JAUIKS010000035.1 GCA_030430565.1 Polyangia bacterium | reverse complement strand
GGTCGACCTCGGCGGCGGCCCGCTCGGCGGCGAGGGCAACGCCTCGGCGCGCCACGCCGTGCTCGGCAAGCTCGACGGCGAGGCCAACCACGCGTGGAGCGACAGCTTCATGTTCAGCGCGCACCTCGGCGAGGCGCGCCGCGTTCGCTTCGACGGCGCCGGCAACGTCTACATCGCGGGCGCCTTCAACGGCGGCGTCGACTTCGGCGAAGACGGCCTCTACGGCGGCGGCTCGACCGACGTCTACCTCGCCAAGTTCAGCGCCGAGGGCGTCAACCTGTGGGCGCGCGGCTACGGCGACGACGGCGGGCAGGGGATCAGCGCGCTGGCGATCACGCCTGACGACCAGGTCGTCCTGTGCGGCTCCTTCGAGCAGGAGATCGAGTTCGGCGGGGACCCGCTGTTCTCGACCGGCGCCCACGACGTCTACCTCGCCAAGATCGACCAAGACGGCGCCCACGTGTGGAGCAAGCGCTTCGGCGACGGCAACATCCAGCACTGCTACGGCGGCCACGTCGGCGATGACGGCGGCGTCGCGATCGCGGTCTACACCCAGGGCGACATCAAGTTCGGACCCGAGACCCTCGAGCACGCCGGCGGCGGAGACATCGCGTTCGCGCGCTTCGATCAAGACGGCGCTCACGAGTGGTCGCGCATCGTCGGCAACACGAGCACCCAGGCGCTGTGGCACGCCGCCGGCCACGGCGACGGCTCGCTCGTCGCCGCCGGCTACACCGCCGGGCCCACCGACTTCGGCGACGGCCCGGTCGACACCGGCAACAACTCCGACGTGTTCTTCGTCCGCTACGACAAGACCGGCGCGCCGCTCTGGGTCAACCGCTACCTCCGCACCGGCGGCGAGCAGATCCACTCGATCGCGCTCGACCCCGACGGCTTCGTGCTCCACGCCGGCGAGTTCACCGAGACCATCGACTGGGGCGGCGGGCCGGTGAGCAACGGCCACCAGGACTGGGACGGCTACGCGAGCAAGCTCGCGCCGGACGGGACACATGTCTGGACGCGCATGTTGAGCGACGCGGACGAGGCCTACGCGACCCAGCGCGTCATCGAGATCGCCAGCGACCCCAGCGGCGCGGTCCTGATCATCGGCGAGTTCTGGCGCTCCATCGACGTCGCCGGGATCGAGCTGCTCACCGGCGAGGACCCCATGTACCGAGACGTCTTCGCGGCCAAGCTCGCGCCCTGACGATCCCCGCCGCGCGGTGACTCAAGCGGCGCTCGCCCGCGTCACCGCGTCCGACGCTCGCCGCCCGGAAGGCGGGGGGTCCCCTGGCGTTAAGCAGCGACCCGACGCCCGCGTGACGAACGCGTCCGAAGGGCCATGTCCTACGCGCCAGGCCATCAGTCGCTCCGACGCGCGCATCATCGAAGCTCAAGGGTCGCGCGCGAGCCAGGGAGCGGCCGACTGAGGACGGCGGGCGCGAGGACGCTCGTCCGCTTCGCCGCGTCCGACGCTCGCCGCCCGGAAGGCGGAGGGTCCTCTCTGGCGTTAAGCAGCGACCCGACGCCCGCATCGCGCACGCGCCCGAGAGGACACATCCTACGCGCCGGACCGGCTCGGCAGCCGCCGGGCGCGGGGCCGCCTGCCCGCTGGCTCCATGGGGCCGCGCGAGCACTTTTTCTGCACCCTCTGCCCCGCCCCCAGCCTCCAAGGGATCGAGAGACCGGATACACGCGGTCATTCACGCGGTCGATTTTTTTTCGGGGGTCCGCCATGCTTCCGCTCGCTTCCACGGTCCACACGACGCGGCCTACGTCGCACATCCTGCGTCGGCTCGGGGAGTACGATCTCCTGCACAAGCTCGGCGAGGGCGGCTTCGGCGAGGTCTACGAGGCCATCGACGGCCAGGGGCGCGCGGTCGCGCTCAAGCTCCCGCTCGTCAACGACGATCGCGCGCTTCAGGACTTCTACCGCGAGGTCAATATCGTCGGCGCGCTCGACCACCCGAACGTCGTGCCGATCCTCGCCGCCGCGCTGATCGACGGTCGTCCGGCGCTGGTGTACCCGCTCGGCGAGTGCTCGCTCGCGGATCGCGTCGAGGCGGGGATCTGGCCGGAGCTCGCGCTCGACTACGCCGAGCAGCTGCTCGACGGGCTCGCCCACATCCACCGCCGCGGCTACCTGCACTGCGACCTGAAGCCCGACAACGTGATCGTGTTCGATGACGACCAGGTCGGGATCACCGACTTCGGCGTCGCGCGCAGCATCGACGACGCGGTCGATCACACGACCTCGGGCACCGCGGACTACCAGGCGCCCGAGCACCGCGACGGCTGGGTGTCCAAGCGCTCCGATGTCTACGAGGCCGCGGTGGTCATCCTCGAGCTCCTCACCGGCTGGCTGGTCGAGAACCCGCTGGACGTGAACCTGCACGAGCTGCTGCCGCGGACCCGGAAGTTCCGCGCGATCACGCCCGTGCTGAAGCGCGCGCTCGCGCACAATCCGCTCCACCGCTTCGCCAGCGGCGCTGGCTTCGCGCGGGCGTTTCGCAGCGCGCTCCGCTCCGGTCGTATGCACTGACGCGCGGCTGCGGCCGCGGGCGCCTCCGTCGGTCCGTCAGTGATCGATGCGCTCGCGGCCCGTGCGGCTGTCCATCGTCTTCTCGACGAACTCGACGATCGCGCCCGCGACGTTCTTGCCGGTCGCCTTCTCGATGCCCTCGAGGCCAGGTGACGCGTTGACCTCGAGCACCAGGCTCGTGTGCCGCGAGCGGATCAAGTCGACCCCGGCGATCCGCAGGCCCATGGCCTTCGCGGCCTTGACCGCGATCGCGCGCTCCTCCGGCGTGATCTTAACCTTCTCGGCCGAGCCGCCGCGGTGGATGTTGGCGCGGAACTCCCCCGCCGGCGCCGTGCGCATCATCGAGGCGATGACGCGCTCGCCGACGACGAAGCAGCGCAGGTCGGTGCCGCGCGACTCCGCGATGAACTCCTGCGCGAGGATGTTCGCGTTCAGCCCGCGGAACGCGTCGATCAGCGACTCGGCCGCCTTCTTGGTCTCGGCGAGCACGACCCCGACGCCCTGTGTCCCTTCGACCAGCTTCACGATCAGCGGCGCGCCGCCGACCATCTCGATCACGCCCTCGGTGTCAGCGGTGCGGTTCGCGCACGCGGTCACCGGCATCGGGATGCCGCGGCGCGCCAGGATCTGCATCGAGCGCAGCTTGTCGCGGGCCCGCGAGACCGCCTGCGCCGTGTTAACGCAGTAAACCCCCGACATCTCAAACTGCCGCAGCACGGCGGCCCCGTAAAAGCCCGCGCTCGCGCCGATGCGCGGGATCACGGCGTTGATGTCGTTGAGATGCTCGCCGCGGTACATAACCCGCGGGTCGCGTGAGGTGATCGAGAGATAGCACTCGGAGAAATCGACCGGGATCGCCTCGTGCCCGCGCTCGCGCGCCACCTCGAGCAGCCGCGTCGCGGAGTAGTTGCCGGGGTTCTTGCTGAGCACTGCGATCTTCATGACGCTCTCTCTCTTGACTCTCGGTCTCTCAGGGCCGAAACGTGTAACCAACTGTCACCCGTAATCGTCGCGATGGCTAGCCCTCTCACCGATCGTCTCGTCCAGACCTCCAAGCTGCTTAGCCGCGCGGCCGGCAAGCTTCAAGTCATCAAGCGCCTCAACTGGCCGCCCTCGGTGCGCGAGCGATTTTTCGCGCGCGGCGCGACGGAGCTGCCGCGCGTCACCTACCGGCCGGCGGACTTCACTGCCGTCCACGAGATCGTGCGCGAGGCCAGGCCGAAGCTACGCGGCTCGCAGCCCGAGGTCGCGTACCTTCGACGGCAAGCTCGCGCGATCGGGAAGACTGCAGAACTCTTGGAGAGCGTCGGCACGCGCCGCTTCTTCGAACTCAGCAAAGAACTCTACGGCCAGCCCTCCGGGAAGCTGCTGGACGGCAAGTCAAGCTCGCTGGACCTCGCGCGCCGGATCGAGCGCACGCTCTCACGCCTGGGCGTGTCGGACCTCGGCTCCGACCCCGAGCCGCGGACCGCGAGCTCCGTGGCGAAGGGGATCCGGAGCGCGGTCGAGAGCCTGCTCGGCGTCGACGCGCCCAAGGTCGTGCTCACGCGCAAGATCGCCGCCAAGGCGTCGGCCTCCGCGACGCGGATCCGCGTGCGCAAGGACGCGACCTTCACCAAGCAGGACATCCAGCAGCTGGTGATGCACGAGGCCATGGTCCACGTCGCCACCGCGATCAACGCGAAGCGCCAGAAGCAGCTGCCGAGCCTGAAGGTCAACCACGCCGGCGTCACGCGGACCCAGGAGGGGCTCGCGGTGTTCTCGGAGCTGATGAGCGGCTCGCTCGACCCCTCCCGGCTGCGCAGGCTCGCGACCCGCGCCCTCGCGATTCAGGCGTCGATCGACGGCGGCGACTTTCTCGACCTGTACAAGTTCCATCTCGATCGCTCCGGCGACCCCTCGGCGGCCTTCGACGACACGCGCCGGATCTTCCGCGGCGGCGTCATCACCGGCGGGGCGCCCTTCACCAAAGACGGCGTGTACCTCGACGGCATGGTGCGCGTGCACAACTTCATGAACTCGGTCGTCGCGCTCCAGCGCGCCGACCTGCTGCCGCTGCTGTTCTGCGGGAAGCTTGACCTCGAGGACATCCCCGCGCTCGCGCGGCTGCGCAAGCGCGGGCTCGTGTCGCCGCCGGTGCACCTGCCCCCGTGGGCCCAGGACCGCCGGTTCATCGTGTCCTACCTGACCTACTCCGGCTTCCTCAACCGCGTGCAGCTGACCCGCGTCCGCGAGCACTACGCGGCCGTGCTCGCGCGCTGCCCCCACCTGTAGCGAGCGACGAGAGCTCGGCTCGCTCAGCGCTGCGGGGGGCGGCAGACGACGAGCGAGTCACCCGGGTTGATCGTGGTGCGCGCGTCGACATCGACCTCCTCCTCGCCCGGTCCCCGCCGGACCGCGACGACCATCACCCCCGCGGGGAGCTGGACCTCGCTGACCGAGACGGCGCGCTTCAGCGTGGGCGTGATGACCTCGATCGTCGGCTCGTGCTCGGTGCGCGGGTCCTCGCCGGTGACGTGGAACAGGAGCACGCGCCCCGCGATCGCGGCCAGGGACTCACAGACGTCGGCGCCCGCGCGCAGCGTCCTGTCCTCGTTCTCGCGGCGGTCGACGCCGGCGACGACGCGCACGTCAGACGCGATCGAGCGCAGGACCGCGAGCGCGAGCAGCGTGCGCGCGTCGTTCTCGAGCGCGAGGACGACGTAGGCGTACCTCGCCAGGCCCACGCTCGCCATGAAGGTCGGGTCGAGCGGGTCGCCGGTGAACTCGGCCTCGGGGTCGCTGGCGAGCCAGCGGACCGTCTCGCCGGCGCCTCGCAGCACCTCTCGGGTCCGTCGCGCGACGACGCCGTCGCCGACCACGAGCGTCCCGCCCGACGGGGACATGGGCAGCAGCAGGCGCCCGAGCGCCTGGAGGGCCTGGCTCGAGCCGACCGCGAGCACGCGCGTCTTCGCCGACAGCTTCGTCGCCGCGGTCACCGGCACGAGCTGACCGCGATCGAACAGCGCGAGGAGCGTCGCGCCTGTCTTTCTGCGCACGTTCGCCTCGCCGACCGAGAGCCCGAGCAGCTCGCTCGCGCGGCTGACCCGCATCTCGACGAGCGTCGACTGTCGGCTCAGGTGCTCGACCCCGATGATCTGCGGGCGCAGCCGCTTGCTCGTGTGCGCGGCGAGCTCGGCGGCCTGCGCCTCGCGGGAGGTGAAGGCCAGGGTCGCGCCGGCGAGCACCATGGCCTCGCGGTGGCTCGGCGTGTCGACGAGCGCGATGAGCGGGCCGCTGAAGCCGGCGTCGCGGGCCTCGAACAGCAGCGCCGCGTCTTCGTCGTCCCCGGCGTTCGCGACGATCGCGGCGGCGGAGGCGAGCCGCGCGACGTCATGGGTCGCCTCGGTGAAGCGGAGGTGCACGACGCGGTGCCCCTCCTCGAGCGCGACCCGGGCCTGGTGCTCGTCGGGCTCGACGACCAGCGTCGAGACGCCGCGCGCGTTGGCCTCGACGAGCAGGCTCGCCACGGACGGCCCGAAGCCGTAGACCACGAGGCTGCCGCTCAGCCGCGGCAGCTCCGTCGGGATCCGCGACTCGAAGCGCGACTCGAGGAACGGCAGCAGGAACAGCGGGAACAGCGAGAACACCGCGAACAGCCCGGCGAGCTGAACGACGATGACGTAGGCCACCAGCGCGGGGTGACTCCACTCAGAGTCCCGGCCGTAGCCCGTGGTCGTCAGCGTCTCGGTCGCCCACTCGAGGCTCTGGACGAACGTCCGCGGGTCGCCCTCGAAGGTCGCCATCAGCGTCATGTAGCCGAGCGCCGTCGAGAGCAGCACGACGGGGACGAAGGCGAGCGCGATCAGGAAGCGAACGCGACGGTTGCGAATGCTCCTCACCGCCGCCCCGCTCCCGCCCCGGGCGCTCGCGCTCGCGCTCGCGCGGGCCTAGGCACGCGCCGACTCTCGCCCTGAATCCAGCACAAACAAGCAGCTCCCGCGGGTGTCCTGGACCATGCGCGAGGCCCAGCCGAGGTTGATGTCCGCGCGCCGCAGGCCGAAGATCGAGAGGTCGGCGACCGGCACGTGCTCGAGCGCCTCGTCGAGGCTGCCCGTGTAGACCTCACGCACGACCGACTGGGGCAGCCGCGCGAGGTCGATGATCTGCGCCAAGAACGCCCGCGCGGCCTCGGCCTGCGACTCGTCGCGGATGACGGTCACCAGGGTCAGGTGCCCCCGCCAGATCCGCGAGAGGCGAAAGCCCATGAGCAGCATCAGGTCGAGGTTGCCGGCGCGGAACGCCTCGTCCACGTCCCAGCGCTCGTTCCCGCGGATCCACAGGTTGATGTCGTGCTTGCGCCCGAGCCCGGCGATCGGGTGCGCGCCGTAGAGCAGCACGCCGACGCGGCGGGCGAGCGCCGTCGCGAAGATCTCGCAGTCGCGGGCCCGCTCGTCGTGTAGGTCGGTGAGCCGCTTAAACAGCAGGTTGGGGCGAAAGCTCGAGCCCTGCAGCGCCTCGAGGCCGGTGATGACCGAGACGCGGTAGTCCTCGTTGCTGACGGTCGAGAAGAAGGAGAGCACGCGCTGGCTGCGGAACGCGCGGCTCAGCGCCTCGAGGCGGTCCGCCAGGACGTCCGGCGGCGTCTCGCCGGGGATCCCCAGCAGGTTCACGCTGCCCTCGGGCGACGCGAGGTCGAGCAGCAGCGGGTACGAGCCGCGCACCGCCTCGGAGGTCGTCGTCGGCACGAGCACGTGCGGCTTCCAGGCGCGCACGTTCTCCATGTCCTCCAGCGTCACCTTGCCCGCCGCCCACTCGGAGAAGGCCGTGAACACGCTGCTGCGCACGTCCTCCTTGGCGCCGGCGCGGCCGCGCACGCGATGGCGGATGAAGAAGTACAGCACGACCACGAGCGCGATCGAGATCAGGCTGAACAGCGGGTTGATGATGAACATCGAGAACAGGCAGCCGATCAGCCCCAGCGCGGGGACCAGCAGCGGCAGCTTGAGCGTGGGCCGGTAGCTCACCAGCCCCAGCGTGCTCTCGATCAGCACGACCACGTTGATCATGCTGTAGGTGATCAGGAAGAACATCGTCACCAGCGGCGCGATCGCGTTGAGGTCGCGCACCATGACGCAGGCGATGGTGAGCACGCCGGTGACCAGCAGCGCCGAGCGCGGCTCGCCCCCGCGCAGCGTCGCCAGCTCATCGCTGAACGGGACGATGCGCTGCTCGCCCATCGCCATCAGGATCCTCGGGCCGCCGACGAGGCCCGCGAGCGCCGACGACGCGGTCGCGCCGAGCAGGCCGGCGAGCACGAAGCCGGGCACGAGGCTGTTGTCGATGACGTGGTTGTAGTCGCCGGTGAGCGCCTCGAGCGTGCCGGTCCGCGCGCACCAGATCGCGACCGCGAAGTAGACGACCGTGCTGATCGCGATCGCCCACAACGTCCCCCGCGGGATCGCGCGCCGCGGGTTCTCGAGATCGCCGCTCATGTTGGCGCCCGCGAGGATCCCGGTGGTCGCGGGGAAGAACACCGCGAACACGCCCCAGAAGTCGGTGCCGGAGAAGCCCGTCTCCGGGGTGCCGCGGTAGTCGCCGAACCACTGGATGTCGACCGGCGCCTGCCACGAGACGGGGCTCGCGAAGATCGAGATCAGGCTCAGCGCGATGAGCCCCATGATCACGTACTGCGTCTTAAACGCCAGGTCGGCGCTGCGGTAGGCGATCGCGAACAGCAGCGCGAAGGTCAACAGATCGATCGGCAGCGAGAGCGTCTCGGCGGGCACCGGCAGCGTCGGGACGTAGCTCAGCACCCACAGCACGCCCTCGCGAAAGCCGAAGATGTACATGGCGACGCCGAGCGGGCGCGTCAGAAACAGCGGGATGCCGATCGAGCCGCCGACCTCCAGGCCGAGCGACTTGTTCATGATCGCGTAGGGGCCGCCCGCGCCGATCCGCGTGTTGGTGGCGACCGACGAGAGCGAGAGCCCCGTGCAGGTCGTGATCAGGATCCCGAGGCCCAGGACCATGAACGCGCCGCCGAGGCCGGCGTTGCCGACGACCCAGCCGACCCGGACGTACAGGATGACGCCGAGGATGGTCAGGAGCGTGGGCGTGAACACCCCCGTGAACGTCCCGAACTTCGTCGGCGCGGCCTGGTCGCTCATCTGGAGACCTGTCTCGATGCTCTTGTCGGTTGATTCGTTGCGAGACCGCGCGCGTTCGTCCGCGCCGCGAGCTCGGCGCTACACGGGATCTTCGTGGCGGCTCCCGTGCTTGAGCAGGCGCTCGAGCACCCCCACGCCGAGGCGCGGGCGCTGCCGAAACAGCCGCATCAGCTTGGCGCGCTCGATCACGAGGACATCGCTCGCGACCGCCGCGACGACGGCCGCGCGCGCCGGTCGCTCGTGGAACAGCGTCGAGTGCCCGTAGACGCCCCCCGCCGCGACCTCGCGCGGCGGGCGACCGGCGGCGCGCACCTCGAGCCGACCTTTAAGACAGATGTGAAGCTCGTGGAGCGCCTGGGCCTCGCTGACGACGCGCTCGCCGGCGGGCACGTGGAACACGCGGCCCGTGCTGAACAGCCGCGCGCGCGAGCGCAGCGGGAGCCCTTCGAACAACGAGCACTGCGCGACGGCGGCGAGCGCCTGCTGTCGACGCAGGGTGGAGTCGGGCGTCGGCGCGTTCGCGGGCCCGACGTCGACGACCACCACCGAGATGTTGTCGGCGCCCCCCTTCGAGTTGGCGAATTCGACGAGCGCGGTCGCGGCCGCCTTCAGCGGCTCCGGCGTCAGCTCGCTCAGCGCCGCGTCGTCCGGGACGTAGTTCGAAAGCCCGTCCGAGCACAGCACGAAGCGGTCCCCGGGGGTCAGCGCGATCTCGAGCGTGTCGACCTGCACGGCCGGCTGTAGCCCGATGTTGCGCGTGAGGGTGTGGGCGAAGGGGTGCTTGCGGGCCTTCTCGGCCGTCAGCATGCCCGCGCGCATCATCTCGTCGGCGAGGTTGTGGTCGGTGCTGAGCCGGTAGACCTTGCCCGCGCGGAGCATGTAGATCCGCGAGTCGCCGACGTGCGCCATGACCCCGCGCGCGCCGGCGGTCAGCAGCATCGTCAGCGTGCAGCCCATCCCCGCGAGCCCCGGCTTCGACTTCGCGCGCTCGTGCACCACGGCGCAGGCGTCCAGGACAGCGCGCTCGGCCAGGGCCACGAGCCGCGCGGACGGCAGCTCGCCGCGCGCGACCGCAGCCCGGGTCTCGCGACCCTCCGCGATGGTCTGCTTCACCGTCTCGATCGCCAGCGCGGACGCGACCTCGCCGGCGGCGTGACCGCCCATCCCGTCGGCGACGACGTAGAGGCCGAGCTCGTCGTCGACCTCGAAGCTGTCCTCGTTGTGGGTGCGGACCTGTCCTTGGTGCGTGTCGCCGATCCCGAGCGTGTGCATCGCGCTCCTCCTCCTCAATTCGAGCGTGGCGATGGTGGGGTCGCCTGAGGCTACATCCGGGGCGGGTTTTTTGCTGCCGTGACAGAATCGCGCGGCGCCGGGCCCGACGGGGCGCGGCGCGCGTTCTTTGTTGGAGTCCCCCGCGTCGGGAAAGGGTGCACTGGGCAGCTCACGACGAACCCTGCACCCTTCTCGGCCGTCGAGACTCCAACCCACCGAAAACCCCCACGAGACACCGCCATGCGTATCGCCCTCACCCACAACATCCAGCTCGGCGACTCCGAAGAGGAGGCCGAATTCGATCGCCCCGAGACGATCGCCGCGCTCAGCGACGCGCTGCGCTCGCTCGGACACGAGGTCTTCCCGGTCGAGGTCTCGGGGCCCGCGTCACACACCGTCGCGCGGATCGAGGCGATCGCGCCCGATCTGGTCTTCAACACCGCCGAGGGGCGGCGCGGACGTCTGCGCGAGGCCTTCTTCCCGGCGCTGTTTGAGCAGCTCGGGCTCGCCTACACCGGCTCCGACGCCTACGCGTGCGCGCTCACGCTCGACAAGCACCTCAGCAAGCGCGTGGTCGTCGAGCGCGGCGTCCCGATCGCCCGCGGCGTGTTCGTGAACACCGCGAACGCGGCCCGCGGCCTCGACCTGCGCTTCCCGGTGATCATCAAGCCCAACTACGAGGGCAGCTCCAAGGGGATCACAGGCGACTCGATCGTCGAGCGCTCCGCCGAGCTGGTGCCGCGGGTCCGCGATCTGCTCGCGCGCTACCCCGACGGCGTGCTGATCGAGGAGTTCATCGTCGGCCGCGACGTCACCGTGCCCTTCCTCGAGGGCGTCAAGGGCAGCGCGGACGGCGTGCTCTCGCCGGCCGAGTACGTCTTCCCCGGAGAGGGCGACGAGCGGACGATCTACGACTACTCGCTCAAGCAGGGCGACTTCGACGCGGTCAAGGTCCGCGTCCCGGCGCGGCTCTCCGACTCGCTGCGCGAGCGGATCGCCGACGTCTCCCGCCGGGTGATCAAGGCGCTCAGCGTGCGCGACCTCGCGAGGCTCGACTTCCGCGTCACGCCGGCGGACGAGCTCTACTTCCTCGAGGTCAACGCGCTGCCGAGCCTCGAGCCCGGCGCGAGCCTGTACGAGTCGGCCCGGCTCGCGGGCCTCGAGACGACCGCGAGCGTGCTCGACGCGGTGGTCCGCAGCGCGCTGAGCCGGCGCGGCATCAACCCGCGCAGCGGCAAGCGACGCGCCCGCGCCGAGCCGCTCCGGGTCGGGCTGATCCACAACGTCCGCCGCGCGCCGGCGCCCGGCGAGGATCCCCAGGCCCAGGCCGAGTTCGACAGCCCCAAGACCATCCAGATCATCGGCGAGGCGATCGAGTCCCTCGGGCACGTCGTGGTCCCGCTCGAGGCGACCGCGGAGCTGCTCACGCGGCTCCCCGCAGCGCGCATCGACGTCGCGTTTAACATCGCCGAGGGCATCCGCGGGCGCAGCCGCGAGGCGCAGGTCCCCGCGGTGCTCGAGATGCTCGGCATCCCCTACACCGGCTCGGACCCGACCGCGCTCAGCCTCACGCTCGACAAGGGCCTCGCCAAGCGCGTCGTCGCGCTCGCCGGCGTCGACACGCCCGAGTTCATCGTGATGAAGACCGGGCGCGAGCGCCTGCCCGCGGGCCTGCGCTTCCCGGCGGTCGTCAAGCCTGTCGCCGAGGGCAGCTCCAAGGGGATCGACCGCGCGAGCGTGGTCACCGACGAGGCGTCCCTGCGCGCGCGCGTCGAGGACCGGCTCACGCGCTACCGCCAGCCCGTGCTCGTCGAGCAATTCCTCCCGGGTCGCGAATTCACCGTGGGCGTGCTCGGCGACAAGCGCCCCCGCGTGCTGCCGCCGATGGAGATCGTCTTCCTCGACAAGACCGCCGAGCACCCGGTCTACACCTACGACGACAAGTTCGACGACGAGATCCAGGTCCGCTACGAGGCCCCCGCCGCGATCACGCCGGCGCTTCGGCGCGCGCTCGAGCAGGCCGCGCGGCGCTCGTTCGTCGCGCTCGGCTGCCGCGACGTCGCGCGCATCGACTTCCGGCTCGACGCCGAGGGCCGCGTGCACTTCATCGAGTGCAACCCGCTGCCCGGGCTGACGCCGGGCTTCTCGGACCTGTGCAAGATCACCGCAGGCGCCGGGATGGAGCACCGGACCCTCATCGGCGAGATCCTCGCGCCGGCCCTGCGCCGTCGTAAGCTTGCGCGCAGGCAGGAGTCCACGAAGGAGTCCACGAAGGAGCCCACGAAGTCATGAACTCGAGAGTAAGCCAACGAACGCGACGAGTCCGGGCGCGCAAGCTCGGGATTGAGATCGGGCGGTTCGCGCCCGGTCGCTACAACGCGATCACGGACGTCACCGGCGTGCGCGTCGGGCACTCGACCGTCTTCCACGGCGAGGGCCCGCTGGTCCCCGGCAAGGGCCCCGCGCGCACCGGCGTCACCGCGATCCTGCCCAACGGCAACAACATCTTCGAGAACCGCGTGATCGGCTCGGGCTTCATCCTCAACGGCGCCGGCGAGGTCTCCGGCCTCACGCAGGTGCTCGAGTGGGGGCTGATCGAGACGCCGATCGTGCTCACGAACACCATGAGCGTGGGCACCTGCTCGGAGGCGGTCGTGAAGTACATGGTCGATCGCTACCCGGGGATCGGCGACGAGCACGACGTCGTGATCCCGGTCGTCGGCGAGTGTGACGACTCCTGGCTCAACGACGCGGCGGGCCGGCACGTCCGCCACGAGCACGTGCTCGAGGCGATCGAGAGCGCCCGCAACGGCCCGGTGCAGGAGGGCGCCGTGGGCGGCGGCACCGGCATGATCACCTGCGACTTCAAGGGCGGGATCGGCACGGCCTCGCGCAAGCTCCCGCCCGAGGAGGGCGGCTGCGTCGTCGGCGTGCTCGTGATGAGCAACTTCGGGAACATGCGAGACCTCCGCGTCGACGGGGTGCCGGTCGGCCGCATGCTCGAGCCCGAGTTCTCCAAAGACAGCAAGCGCGTCAACAACTACGGCAGCATCATCGCGGTGCTCGCGACCACGGCGCCGCTGCTGCCCCACCAGCTGCAGCGGCTGTGCAAGCGCGTCGCGCTCGGGATCGGTCGGGTGGGCTCGCACGCGGCCCACGGCTCGGGCGAGATCATCGTCGGCTTCTCGACCGCGAACACGGTGCCGCGCCGCGCCAAGGGCATGGTCTACCGGATCAAGGCGCTGCTCGACTCGAGCGTGAACCCGCTGTACGAGGCCGCGATCGAGGCGACCGAGGAGGCCATCATCAACGCGCTCTGCATGGCGGAGACGACCGTGGGGCACTCGGGGCACGTCGCGCCGGCGCTCCCGCTCGACCGGGTGCGCGAGCTCGTCCGCGCCTACCGACCGCAATTCCGCAGCGCGTAGACAAGCGTAGACAGGCGCCGCCGCCGCCGATCCCTCGAGGACCTCGAGAAATCCCGTGCACCGGTTTGGCGGGCGCGGGACTCTCACCCAGAGGAGACGACCCGCCGATGACGCTAGAGCCCCCCCCGCTTCAAGAAGCCCTCAACCTCGAGCAGATGGCGCCGGGCGTCGTCCACCGGCTGCGGCTCGCGCTGAGCCACAACGCGCTCGGCCGCGAGTTCGCGGTGCCGGTGCTGGTCTACCGCGCCCGCGAGCCGGGACCTGTCGTCGGGGTCACCTCGGCGATCCACGGCAACGAGCTCAACGGGATCCCGACGATCCACCGGCTGTTCGACTCGGTCGGCGCCGTGCACAGCCTCACCCGCGGCGCGGTGGTCGCGGTCCCGATCCTCAACACCCCCGGCTACCTCCGCTTCCAGCGCGAGTTCCACGACGGCCGCGACCTCAACCGCGTCATGCCCGGAAAGCCAGACGGCGCCAGCGCGGAGCTGTACGCGCACCGGATCCTCGATCGGCTCGTGCGCCACTTCGACTACCTCATCGATCTGCACACCGCGAGCTTCGGGCGCGTCAACACGCTGTATGTCCGCGCGGACATGAGCAACCCGACCGAGGCCGCGATGGCGCGCGCCGTCCGCCCGCAGATCATCGTCAACAACGACGCGACCGACGGCACGCTCCGCGGCGCGGCCTCGCGCGCCGGCGTCCCCTCGATCACCGTCGAGATCGGCGACCCCCAACGGATCCAGCCGGGCTTGATCCGGGCGACGCGCCTGGGCGTGCAGGAGGTGATCGAGCACCTCGGGCTGCTGCCCGACATCGATGACCCGGACCCGCGCGAGACGGTGGAGTGCAGCCGCTCGTTCTGGATGTACACGGACGCGGGCGGGATCCTGCAGGTGTTCCCGGCGCTCAACGCCATGGTCAAGCAGGGCGAGGTCGTGGCGACGCTGACCGACCCCTGGGGCCGCGTGGTCCGCAGCTACCCGTCCCCGCAGGCCGGGATCGTCGTCGGCAAGAGCACCAACCCCGCCGCCCACGCCGGCGCGCGCATCGTCCACCTGGGCGTGCCGCGGTGACGCGCGGCGCTCAGCCGCGCAGCAAGAGCGCGTACACGCTGCTGTAGTCATCCCGCCACAAGAGCGGCGTCACCTCGTCGTTGAGGAACGCGGTCGTCTCCAGCAGCACGTCCTCGAAGTCGACGAACTTCTGGTTGCGCGTCAGCAGCACCCAGTCCGCCGCGTCGACGCCGGCCTCGTCCTCGTCGAAGCTCTCGATCAGCAGCGCATCGAGCTCGAGCAGCTGCGCGAGCGCGAGCACCACCGGGCGAAGATCGAGATGCCTGTTGGAGATGTTGACGGCGACGATGCCGTCCTCGGCCATGTGCGCCCAGTAGAGCTCAAAGCACTCCCGCGTGAGCAGATGGATCGGGATCGCGTCGCTGCTGAAGGCGTCGAGGGCGAGCACGTCGAAGCCCTGCACGTCGCCCGCGTCGCGCTGACGCTCGAGCACGAGCCGCGCGTCGCCGAGCAGCGTCTCGACGTCGGCGCCGCGCGCTTGGGCGTCCGCGAGGAAGCTGAAGTGCTCGTGCGCGACGTGGACCACGTCGGGGTTGATCTCGTAGAAGCGGAGCCTGTCGCCGCGCTTGCCGTAGCTCGCGACCGTCCCCGCGCCCAGGCCGATGACGCCGACCCGCAGCGGGCCGCCGAACGCCCGCCCGGGGTGAAAGCGCAGCGCGAGCCCGAGCCCGCTGCGCGGCCCGTAGTAGCTCGTCGGCAGCACGCGTCGCTCGGGGTCAGCGAATTGCATCCCGTGGAGGATCCGGCCGTGCTGCAGCCGCAGCTGGTGCTCGTAGGGCTCCCCGCGGCCGACCTCCTCGACGCGAATAACACCGTAAAAACCGCGCCGCTCGGCGACCACCAGCGGCTGCGCGCGCGACAGCTGCAGCGCGCCGGCCTCGTCGTCCCGCAGCTCCCAGCCGCGCACATTGGCCGCGAGCGCGCCCGCCAGCGCGACCAGCCCGAGCGCCCACCACACCAGCGCGCGCGACCACGGTCGCGCCCCCGCGGCCGCCCTCGTCGCGAAGATCAGCGTCACGTAGGTCGCGAGCAGCGCGAGGTGGTAGTCCCACATCCGCGTGAACACGAGCGGCGCCGCGATCGCCACGAGCACGCCCCCCGCAGCGCCGCCCGCCGCCACGCACAGGTAAAAGCCCGTCAGCCGCGCGGGCGCCGGCCGGAGCCGGTAGAGCTCGCCGTGGCACAGCATGCAGCAGACGAACAACGCCGCGCTGTAGCCGACGAGCTGCCAGCCGAGCGCGAGGTCGACGTCGATGTAGAGCACGGCGCACGCGACCAGCAGCGCGATCGGGAGCGCGGCGAGGTACAGCCGGCGCCGGTACCAGCGCGCGCGTTCGAAGCACAGCACGAAGCTCAGCAGGTAGATCGCGAGGGGCAGGATCCACAGAAACGGGATGACCGCGACGTCCTGGCACATCTGGTTCGTGCTCGCGAGCAGCAGCGCGGAGCCGCAGGCCGCGAGCGCGATCCAGAGCGCCACGCGCCCGGGCCCGGGGCCAGGCCCGGGCGCCGCGTCGACGCGCGCCTGGGAGTCGTCACCGTCGATCCGGCGCAGCCGCGCCACGACGCGCAGCAGCAGCGCGACGTACAGCAGGTACAGCCCGCTCCACAGCCACGCCTGACCCCGCAGCGTCAAGCTCGGCTCGAGCGCGACGGGGTAGCCGAGCAGCGCGACCATCGAGCCGAGGTTGGAGAGCGCGTAGAGACGATAGGGCGAGCGGCCCGCGTGCACGCGCGCGTACCAGCGCTGAAGCAGCGGGCCGCCGGCCGCGAGGACCACGAAGGGCACGCCGATCGTGAAGACCAGCAGCAGCGTGATCCGCAGCATGGGCTCCGTGTCCGCGGACGGCTTCCAGCGCGCGGCGGGCGTGATCGGGAGCAGCGCGACCGCCAGCAGCGCGAGGCCGACATGCCACAGGCCCTGGCGACGCGTCTTCGACCAGCGCGCGAGCGCGTGCGCGAGCGAGTAGCCCAGCAGCAGCAGGCTCTGGAACACGACCATGCTCGTGGCCCAGACCGCCGGCGTCGAGCCGAACCAGGGGAGGATGAGCCGCCCGATCAGCGGCTGGATCAGGAACAGCAAGAACGCGCCGAGCGCGGTCAGGGCCGCGAACTCGTAGCTGCCCGAGGCGAGCCCGCGAGACCGGCTCCTCACGAGGCGACCGTGATCGACATGAACAGCGGCTCAATCGTCATACACGGACGCGCCGCTTGATTAGAGACCGCGCGCGGGAGAAAGGGTGCACGCATTCGGCGGCGTCGCCCCACCGAGCGCGGCGCGCGTTTGCACCCTCCGGCGGGCTCCCTGGCTCTAACGGGTGAGCCGCGATGAATCGCATCACCACGCGCCAATCATCCCCCGCGAGCGCGGCCCCCCACCAGCGGCTCCCTGCGGAGTTTCAGCGGCTCGAGACGCTCGCGCCGGAGCTCGTCCAGCGAGCTTCTCGTTGGTACATGTCGGATCTCGAGGCGGTCCGCGCGATTCGCGAGCGCTCCGGTCTGATCCCGATCCAGGTCACGGCGGACGGCCGCGCGCTCTGGGCTGACGTCGGCCAGCACGCGTTCACGGAGTGGAAATTTCGCAGCTCGGTCGCGGCCGCGACCGTCGCGCGCGACCCCACGCTCGCGTTCTCAACCGACCTCAGCCTGCTCGAGCGCGACGACCTGGTCTTCAAGACGCTCACGCCGACCGGCTTCATCTTTCAGGTCTCTCGCTGCGGCTCGACCCTGCTGGCGCGGGCGCTCGCGCGCTCCCCTCGCAACAACGTGATCAACGAGGCGAGCCCGCTGCACGAGGGTTTTTGGGGGGTCTACACCGACAGCTGGCGGCAGGGGGTCGAGCGGCCCGAGCGCGTCCGAGCGCTCCGCAACCTCGTGCTCGCCGTAGCGCGTCGGCGCACCGCCGAGCAGCGGCGCGCGTTCGTGAAGTTCCGCAGCTGGAACGTCGTGTTCATCGCCGCGCTGCGCCGGGCCTTCCCCGAGGTCCCGTTCCTGTTCATCTACCGCGACCCCGCCGAGGTCCTCGTGTCCGCGCTGACCCGTGAACCGTTCGGCTACACCCGGCTCAAGGGCACCCCCGCCGCCGGCTTCATCCTCGGGTGCTCGGCTCGGGAGACCGCGAGCATGGACACGCTCACCTTCCTCGCGCGCATGCACGCCGCCTACCTGCGCGCGGCCCTCGCCCACGCGGACCCGGGGTTGCGCTTCATCGACTACGAGCAGCTGCGCGGCGAGACCCTGGGCGAGCTGCTCTCCGCCGCGTTTCGGTGCGCCCCCTCGCGCGACGAGCTCGCGCGCATGCACCACCAATTCGCCTACTACTCCAAGGACGAGTCAGGGACGCTCGCGTTCACCCGTGACGGCGAGCGCAAGCGCGCGCTGATCACCGACGAGCTCGCGGGGGTGCTCGAGCGCGAGCTCGCCGAGCTCTACGAGTCCGCCCGTCGCGAGCCGCGGAACCTGGAGCTCGGCGAAGCGCGGGTCTGAGGGGTCCGCGCGACGCCATGCACCGCCCGGAGCACCGGGGCACAAGTCGGCGCATCTGCGTCTCAGCTCCTCGAGCGCGACACCTGGCGCCGCGCGGAGTACTCAGGCCCGCTCCCGCGCCCCGTTCTTTGCACCGTTTTTGTGCCGCGCGGCTCTAACTCTTCGACGCGCCGAACCAACAACGACGCGCGTGAGGAACCATGAAGCACTCGCATCTGTTGATGTTCGCCCTCGCCCTCGCCCTCGCCCCGGCCGCCTGCGACTCGAAGGCCAAGGACGAGAAGTCTGGCGAGACCAAGACGGAGACGAAGGCCGAGCCCGCGAAAGCGGCCGCGCCTGTAAAGGCCGCGCCCGCGAAGGCGCCCGAAGACGAGCCCGAAGACGAGCCCGGTGATGAGGCCGACGAGGCCGACGAGGCCGACGAGGCCGAAGACGAGGGCGAAGACGCGGCCGACGACGCCGATGAGGCCGACGAGGCCTAGCCCTCCCAGACAAACGCGAATCGACCCGGCGCGGAGACGCGCCGGGTTTTCGCTGTGGTGCACGAAGGGTCTTCGGAGAGGTCTTCGCGGAAGCCTTCGCGGGAGTCTTCGCGGGAGTCTTCGGAGAGGTCTTCGCGGGAGTCTTCGGAGAGGTCTTCGCGGGAGTCTTCGGAGAGGTCTTCGCGGATGCCTCCTCGGAGGCCTTTTGGTCGCGCTCGCGTGTAACCCGACCTCGGGCTCTCCCGAGGGCCAGGAGACCGCGCTTCGCGGGGACCTGCCTCAGCCACGCGTCGAGCCCCCCGCCCCCGCCGCGGCCGAGACGCAGGCAGCAGCCAAGGATGAGCTCGAGACAGCGGCAGCCCCGGCGACCCCGATCTACACGCCGCGCCCCGACGACCTCGTCGAGCCGGTCGCGGCGATCGAGACGCCGAACGACACCGCGCTCGACCCCTTCTACGCCGCGCTGGCGAGGGCCGATCGCGGCGACCCGGGCGCGCTCGTGCGCGTCACGCATTTCGGCGACTCCTCGATCGGCCACGACGGCCTGCCCCACGCGATCCGCACGCAATTCCAGGCCCGCTTCGGCGACGGCGGCCCGGGCTTCGTGCTGCTCCACCCGTTCTCCCCCAACGTCAGCAGCCGCCTCGTCAGCCGCGTCGCCCCGGGCGCGTGGGAGACCTGCGTCCTGATCTACGGGTGCAAGCGCGACGGTCACTACGGGCTCGGCGGCCACACGGCGATGGTCGAGCGGGGCGCGCGCGCCCGGGTCTCGCTGCGCGCCGAGGTCTCGACCGCGCTCGCGCGCTTCGAGCTGTGGTACGCCGCGCGACCCGGCGGCGGCAAGCTCTCACTCCGGGTCGACGAAGACGAGGCGGTCCTCGTCGAGACCAACGCCGCCGCGCTCGAGGATCGCTGGCACGAGCTCACGGTCGAGCCCGGGCCGCACGTGCTCCGCTTTAAGTCCCAAGGGCCAGGTCCCGCGCGCGTCTACGGCCTCGTGCTCGAGGGCGCGGGGCCCGGCGTCATCTGGGAGTCCATCAGCTTTATCGGCGCGTACACGCGCCGCTTGAAGCTCTTCAACGCCGAGCACATCGCCCGCCAGGTGGCGCACCGCGACCCCGACCTGATCGTCTTCAACTTCGGCGGCAACGACCTGCGGCGTTTCGTCGACGGCCGGGTCACCGCCGAGAAATTCCACGGCGAGGTCCGGGACTCCTACCAGCGCGTCCTCGCCGGGAAGCCGGGGGCCGCGTGCCTCGTGGTCAGCGTGATCGATCACGGCCGGTCCGGCGGGAGCGTGGTCAAGGCCCGCCACGTCGACGCGATCACGAGCGTACAGCGCGCCGTCGCCTTCGAGCTCGGCTGCGGCTTCTTCGACTCGCTCACGGCGATGGGCGGACCGCGCGCGATCTTCAAGTGGCGCAAGGCCAAGCCGCCGCTCGCGGCGCCGGACCTCAAGCACCTCAATCACCGCGGCTGGGAGCTCATGGGCCGACACATGTACGAGGCGCTGCTCGCCGGCTACGTGGCCTACCGCCGGCGCGCCGACGCCCCTGACGGCGCCTGACGCTGCTCAAGCCGACTCGATGCACCGTTCTGCCGCGTCGATGGCTCAAACCTGCGGAGACTCGCCAGCTACATGTTGAAATCCGTTCCGGTATCGAAGAGGCGCGCTGGCGGGGGTCCCGCGCGCGCCCGGCCGTCGTTCGTAGGCATGGAGACGGGGGCCGGGCTGCGCGTGCTATTTGACGGAGCCGCGGTGCTCGGCGCGCCCAAGCGTCGCGGCGCGCTGCCGCGCGTTCGCAGCCCGCGGGTCCGCCCCGTGATGCGCTGCGGGCGACGCTTCGGCCCCTACCGGCTGATCCGGAAGATCGCCCAGGGCGGCTTCGGCCGGGTGCTCGAGGCCGTCGACACCCGCGACGATCTCCCCTGCGCCCTCAAGGCGCCGCTCCGCTGCGACCAGACGAGCATCGACCTGTTCCTGCGCGAGTACGAGCTCGTCTCTCGGCTCCGCCACCGGCACGTGATGCCGATCGCCCGCGTCGAGGTGATCCTTGGGCTCCCCGTGATCGCCTACCCGCTCGGCCGCGAGTCGCTCGACGAACGCATCACGCGCCCGATGCCGGCCGAGCTCGCGGTCGACTACGTGCGCCAGCTGTTCTCTGGGCTCGCGCACATCCACGCGCGCGGGCTGATCCACTGCGACATCAAGCCCGAGAACCTGATCGTGTTCCCGAACGAGCTGCTGCGCATCACCGACTTCGGGCTCGCGCGTGACGGGCACATCGGCAGCCTCAACACGAACTCGGGCACGCCCGAGTACATGGCGCCCGAGCACGCCGACGGGCGCGTCTCGACGCGCTCGGACGTGTTCTCCGCCGGGCTGGTCGCGTGTCTGCTCCTGACGAGGCAATTCCCCGAGCGCCCGTTCACCTGGCCGCTGCCCGGCATGGAGCGGTTCGCGGCGCGAGCCCCGGCGATGACCGAGGTCCTGCGCCGCGCGACCGCGCTCGATCCCCAGGAGCGCTACATCCACGGCGGCGCGCTCGCTCGCGCCTTCTCCTGCGCGCGCAGGCTCGACGCGGCCGCCTAGCCCGGCACCTCCGCGTCGACGCGGCGGGAGCGGACCGAAGCGCGAACGAGGCGTACGAACAGAAAAACTGTCTACACCGTTCTGCTCGCTCGCCGGCTCTAAGGGACTAGATGGTCCTCGAACAAACCGCTTACGCACAGTCACTCCGCGCGGACGCCGACGACCCGGCGTTTGTGCTCGACGAGTCGCTCGGGCTGTACATGGTCGCCGGCCACCGAAACCGACAGCGCGGTCATCAGCTCGCGGCCGCGCGCGTCCTCGAGGAGGCCTACACCGGCTTCTGCGTGTGGAACCGCGGCAACGACCCCGCGACCACCCACACCGAGGAGCTGCGTCGCGAATTCGTCGACGCCCTCGACCACGCGCTCGCGACGGTCCAGCCGTTCACGCCCAGCGTCGCGCTGGCGCACTTCAGCATCGACCGGGCGGTCCTCGCGAGCGTGGGCGACGCCGGCGCGCTCCTGCTGCGCGGCGCCGGCTACCGCTGGCTGCTCGCGGGCGCCCGCGACTCGTGCAGCCTGTACATCGAGCCCGGCGACGTGGTCCTGCTGGTGAGCTCGCGCTCCCGCTGTCGCCTGCGCTTTGTCCAGGAGCTGGCGGCGCGCGCGGCCGAGGACGCCGAGCCGCGCGCGCTCGTCGAGCGAGCGCTGCCATCGCTCCCCGAGGGCGCCGCGATCGCGATGATCCGCAGCCATCGACTCGGGCGCTACAACGCCCTGCAGGCGACCTTGAGCGCTCCTCGGTACGGCGCCAGCGCGGCGCGCTGACCCGCCACACAAGCTCTCTGAAGGCCGCTGACGCGAGTCAGCGGCCTTCGCGTTCGTCCGCGTTCGTCCGCGTTGTCCCGCGTCGATCCACGGGTCGCGGCAACAACGGCGCCGCCGGCGAGACCTGCCCGTCAACAGGTCTCGCCGGCGGCTGGGTTCCTCAGCGTATGGACTTATTCGACTTCCTCGTCGACTTCCTCGTCGGCCTCATCCATCTCGTCGGCCTCATCCATCTCGTCGGCCTCGTCCATCTCGTCCTCATCATCGACGAGGACCTCTTCCTCGCCCGGTTCCTCGTCAGCGGCGTCCATCTCGTCGTCCGCGACGCCCGGATCCTCATCCAGGGCCTCCTCGCCGCCCTCGAGGTCCTCGTCCGAGGCCTCCGCGGGCTCGAGCTCCGGCTCCTCCGCGGGCGCCACGAGCTCGACCGGCTGCGGCTCAGGTGTCTCGGCAGACATGTGAACGCTCTGAGTCGGCGCGACGACCCGCGTCCGCTCGGACGCCTCGGTCTTCTTGTCTCCGCACGCGGTGAGCATCAAGAGGCTCATGCCTACAGCGAAAATGCTCGTTCGTTTCATGTCGTTCCTCCTTACCGCGTCGCCTGCGGTGGTCTCTGTGTGATTGGAGCCCGGCCGAGAAAAAACGGTGCAAGAAAAGTGAAGCCCTTCGCGCGGGTCCGAGGAGCGTCCCGAGGGCGTCCGGAGAGCGCCCAAGCGCGACCGAGGTCTCGACCCGCGCCCTCGATCCAGGGGCGACATTCGTCCGCACCGTTTCTCCGCACGGCGGCTCTAATCATCAGGCTCGGACATTTCAGACGCCGCGCCCTTGGAGGTAGCCATGTCGAAGACTCACACCCAGCTCTTGGTTCGACGCCTCGTCTCGCCGGCGCTCGTCGTCGCGCTCATCCCATGCTTCTCGCTCGGGGGCTGCAAGCGCTCCGACACCGTGACGCCCGACGAGGCGACGAGCGATCGCGAGAGCGCGCTCGCGGCCTACGAGAGCGAGCCGACCCTCACGAGCGAAGCGCCGCTCGAGGAGCCCGAGGTCCCCGACGCGGATGAAGAGGAGATGGGCGACGTGTCCGACGACGGCGACGAGGAGTACGCCGAGGAGGACGACGACGAATTCGAAGACGACGAGATGCTCGAAGACGACGAATAAAAAATCCCTCATCCGCACACGCGGCACGCGGCGCGGCTAGACCGCGCCGCGCGTCTTCGTCCACCTCAACGCGGACCCACGCGCGAAATTCGCGGCGCTCGCGGGCCGACATGAAGTTCTCTATGATCGGCGCGAGCGATTCCCCTCACCCGACGCGAGCGCGCCTCTGCAGGCGCGACTTGCGACAGGAGCGACGCGTGAACAGCACCCCGAACACCGTGACCACTGGCCTGACGATCGACGCGCCGAGCTCGCACGCGAACATGGGGACGCGCCCCTTTGGCGACGCGCTCGCCGATCGCTGCATCCCCGCGATCCCCATCCAGCAGGCGAAGCACAAGCGCGGAACCTGCCGGATCATCGAGCCCGGCACCTTCACCGCGGATGAGCACTACTACCCGCGGGTGCTCAACGCCCAGCTCCACCCGCTCGTCGGCGCGCTGCTCAATCTCGGGCATGACCGCATGATCAGCCGGTACTGCCATCTCAACCCGCGCGTGAACGCCGACGAGCTCCACCGCGTGCTGACCACCCGGCCCAAGTACTTCGGCTGGGCCGGCGCGGATCTGTTCAACGTCACCGACGTCGACGGCCGCCGGCAGATGGTCGTGATCGAGACGAACTCCTGCCCCTCGGGCCAGAAGTCGATGCCGCTCGCCGACGAGAACGAGGAGCAGGGCGGCTACCGCCAGGTGGTGCGCGAGACCTTCCGCTCGATGCTGAGCAAGCAGCGCAAGATCCCCGGCGGGCGCCTGGCGGTGGTCTTCGACAAAAACCCCATGGAGGCCTCCGGCTACGCGGCGGCCATGGCCGACGAATTCGGCGAGTCGGTGCTGCTCGCCGAGCTCTACGCCGACGACCCCGATCCGCCCGTGCGCTTCGACGCGCGTCGGCTCATGCACATCCGTGACGAGGACGGCGTATGGCACCCGATCCGCGCCGCCTACCGCTACGTCACCCAGCGCCCGTGGACGCGGATCCCCGTGCTCACGCGCACCGCGATCCTCAACCCGGTGCTCGCCTGCCTCGCCGGCGGCCGCAACAAGATGATCGCCGCCAAGGCCTACGAGCTGTTCAACGCGAGCGTGCTCAACGCCGGCCTCGGCGTGCGCACGCCCGAGACCATCCGCGACGTCCGCCACAACGAGATCCCGCTGTGGGTCGAGCGCTTCGGCGGGCACGCGGTCGTCAAGATCCCGTACTCCAACGCCGGCCAGGGCGTCTTCACCATCACCAGCCCCGACGAGCTGGCGGCGTTCATGACCCAGGCCCAGGGCTACGACCAGTACATCGTCCAGAGCCTCGTCGGGAACTACGGCTGGAGCTCGCACGGCGCCCAGGGCCGGCTGTTCCACGTCGGCACCGTGCCCAACCGCAAGAACCGGATCTACGCCGCCGACCTGCGCTGCATGATCCACTGGACGCGCGCCGGCTTCCGCCCGGTCTCGCTCTACGCCCGCCGCGCCCGCCAGCCGCTCGCCGAGACGCTCGAGAGCGGCGCGGACTCGTGGGCCGTGCTCGGCACCAACCTCTCGATCAAGAACCCCGACGGCAGCTGGGACAGCGACACCAAGCGCCTGATGCTGATGGACCAGCGCGACTTCAACCGCCTCGGCGTGAGCCTCGACGACCTGATCGACGCCTTCGTGCAGACCGTGCAGGCCGTGACCGCGATCGACCGGCTCGCGCAGAGCCTGATCAGCGCGAAGAACCGCTTCCGCTTCCGCCTGTTCCGCTCGCTCAACGACGACCTGCGGCTGATCGACGAGATCCGCCGCGGCGAGCGACTCTCCGAGATCCCGTCGACCTGACCGAGCAGCGTGCGTGAGTAGCCCCCGCGGCGTCAGGTGCCGCCGGGGGCCCTAGTATGAGCGATTGAGGAAGACCGCCGCGTGGCCGCGGGGTTGTGACAGCCGCTGGGCGACGATCGCGTCTGGGCGCCCGTCAAGATTCACGTCGCCGACCGAGAACGACGCCGCGTACGCGCCAATCCGATAGAAGAGCTGCTCGCCGAAAACGCCGCCGTCCTCCCCAGGTTTGGCGATCAATTTCCCGCCTCCCAAGGAGTAGAGGAGGTCGGGCCGCTGGTCGAGGCTGAAGTCTGCGACCACAAAGCTCTCCTCGATCGAGAAGTTTTCGTCGTGGATGATCGGCGGCCCGAAGGTCCCGTCACCGACGCCGGGGAGGACCGTGACGCACGGGTCCATGAAGTTCATCGACCTCTCCACGCGCAGCAGATCGAGGACCCCGTCGCCGGTGAAGTCCGCGACATCGACGTGCCAGACCGAGAGCGCCCCTGGGATCGACGTGGGCTCCGGCGAGAACTCGCCGTCGCCGAGACCCCAAAACAGCAGAATCTCCGAGGTGTGATAGCTCGAGGCCGCGACATCCAGCGTCTCGTCGCCGTCGAGATCCGCGACGCGGAGGTTGTAGAGACCCTCGCCGCCCGGGATCAACGCGCCCGGCGTCAAGGCGCCGCTCCCGTCGCCGCGCAGGGGCTGGAGATAGTCGTAGCCGGCCGTGACAACGTCGAGGTGCGCGTCGTCGTCCAGATCCACGACCGCGAGCCGCCAGACGCCATCGTACAGCTCGGGGTCGCTGAACTGACCCGTGCCGTCGCCAAAGCGTACGGCCATGGAGAACTGGCCGAAGCCGCGCAGGGCGTAGAGCAAGTCGAGGTGCCCGTCCTCGTCCAGGTCACCTGTCCGAAGATTCCACGGGACGTCGGTCTCCGGTAGCAGCGGGTCGAGCGGGGGATCAAAGCGGCCATCACCGTGGCCGAGGAAGACCGCGATCTCCTCCGTATCAGCGTAGCCCGAGGCGACATCGGGCAGACCATCCTCGTTGAAGTCGGCGACGACCGTGTCGGTGTTCCGCGTGCCGCCGACGAGCGCCGGCGCGGCGCGGAAGCGTCCGTCACCGTGATTGAGCGCGACGCCGATCCCGGTGCATCCGCCGATGAGGTCCGTCGCGCCGTCACCGTCGACATCACCGCTTTGAATCACGGTGCAGCCGCCCGCGTTGTAGCGGGCCGCGGGGTCTGAGAACGTCCCGTCTCCGCTGCCGAAGCGAACGTGCAAGAGGCTGTCGTCGAAGCTCACGCTCGCGATGTCCAGCTCACCGTCGCCGTCCCAGTCGCCCAGCGTGGCCGAGGTGGCGAAGTCCCCGGTATCGTAGCGGGCGTGATACTCGAGCGTCCCGTCGAGCTGCCCGAGCATGACGGCGATCCCGAGCTTGTCGATGACGAGCACGTCATCGCGCCCGTCGGTGTTGAGATCAACCGTATGGATCTCTTGCATTTGACCCACGTCGACCCCGTCCTTGGATCCGATCACGATCTTCGGCGAGAGCGCGAGCGTGCCGTCGCCGTTGGCGAGCGCGACCGCGATCTCGGTCTGAAACCCTGAACCCATCACGACTAGGTCCTCACGCCCGTCACCGTTGATATCGCCGCTGCGGTGCTCGTGCGTCTTGATCGGCCAGAACGGCTCGAGGTTCGGCGGGCCGAAGCCGCCCTGCCCGTCCCCCCAGTAGATCGTGATCGAGGTACCGCCCGTGGGCGCGATCGCGTCAAGCGCTCCGTCATCGTCGAGGTCGAGGTACGCGGAAGGGCTCGACTCGGAGTGCTCCCATACCGGACCCGGCTCGAGCGTCCCGTCGCCCTGGTTGTAGTAGACGCGCGTGCCGGGCCCAACGGACGTGACGATGAGATCCGTCAGGTCATCGCCGTTCATGTCCTGCATCAACATGTTCTTGATCCCAGACACCTCAAACACCGCGTCCGCCGTGTACTCGACATCGCTGCCGTCGACTGGCGCCGCGACGATGAAGACATCGTTCTGAGTGTCCAGCGCGATCGCCTCGCTCCGGCCGTCCCCATCGAGATCATGGGTAACGAGTCGCTGCGCGAAGTAGGGCCCGAGCGTGCTGGACTTGATCGCGTCGAAGTCGAGGACCCCCTCCAGCGGAGGATCGTCCGTCTCGCCCGTTCCTTCGCTGTCGCTTGTACTCTCGTTGTCGGTCAGCGCGCCCGTCGTGCCCGTCGTGCCCGTCGTGCCCGTCGTGCCCGTCTCGCCGTTGCTCTCGCCGGTCTCCGTCGAGGCGCTATCGGACTCGGTCGCGGACCCCGCGGAGTCCGTTGAGGGACCCGCCGTCGCATCATCCGTAGGCCCCGCCGAGGCTGAGTCGCTCGCGGAGCCCTGCGTTGAACTGTCACCGCACGCGCTCGCCAAGCAGCCACTCACAACCGTGAGCATGAGCCGACGACTGCGCCTCGCCAGCGTGGTCCCTGTAGCACACATCGCGCTGACGGTAGCACAGCGGCGCAGAGACCCACTGGCGAGCGCGTCGTGACGCGCGCGTCACCAGCCGCCGACCATTCGCCGTGCGCTGGTCGACGCATGGCGGGTCCTTTCGCCTTCGGAGTTCGACGCGGCGCACCTCCGTGACGACGTAGTCGCGCAACAACGTCGCGTGGCTGATCTCGAAGGAGGTGAGGCGCTCGCCCGCGAACGACCCAGGGTTAAAAAATTCGACCGCGCGCGGATCAGGCCGCGTCCTCGCGCACGGCTTGCCCGCGGATCCAGCGAGTGAAGCCGCGGACCACGTGCTCGGCCCTGCGGATGAACTCGCGATCCGCGTCGATCGTCCGGATCAGGTATTCATCCTCGAAGTCCTCGAGGTACTCGACCGCGCGCGCGATCGAGATGACGCCGCGCGGACGAACTCGCGGCGCGTCTCGACGGATGTCGACCACGCGCACGCCGGAGTCATCAAAGTACTCTTCGAGCAGGTCGACGACCTCTTGCAGGTTCTGGCGTCCACGTCTGCGGAGATCTCGTCCGCGAAACGCCGTGAACCGGCGCAGGAGCTCGTCGATGGGTTGTTGGTAGGCGTGGGCCACAGCGTCCTCCTCGAGTATCGAACCTCTGCTCTATTCGAGTCCCAGACGAGGCAAAAAGGTGCAGCGAGTTCTCGACTCGGCCCCGGCGCGCTCCAGCGGCGATCGGGCGCGGCTCACAGCGCGTGGCCCTGACGCTGGGCCGGGACGAGGACCGGCATGCTGCGCCCGCGAAGCCAGCGCGCGAAGTCGCGCGCGACCGCGAGCACGACCCGCGAGAACTCGCGCTCCGCCGGGAGCACGCGACCCAGGAAGGGGTCGCCGAGCACCTCTAGATAGCCACACACGCCGTCGATCGAGGTGACCCCTTCGAGCAGGCGCGCGGGCGCGTCCTGGCGCAGGTCGACGACGTGGAGGCCGATCTCGTCGAAGAACAGCCGCAGCAGCTCGACCGCCTCGATGAGGTTGCGGCGGCCGTGGTCGGAGAGCTCGGGCTCGCGCGCGACTTCAAACTCGCGGAGCAGCGCGCGAACGAGCTGACAGGTCTGGGAGAAGGCGCGCGTGGACATGGTGCCCTCGTCGGGAGCGCTCGCGGTCACGGTCAGGCGTGAACGGTCGCGCAAGGCTCACTCGCTCCCTTAGAGCCCGCCCCGGTGGGAAAAGGTGCACGGCCGCGACCCGCCTCGCCGACGCGCGCTTCGTCGCGCGCTTCTTCACGCGCTTCTTCACGCTCTTCTTCACGCTCTTCTTCGCGTTCTTCTTCACGTTCTTCGTTGCACCCTCGAGCGGACCGGAGAGCTCCAACAAGGCGATGAAGCTGGCTCGTCTTCTCGTCGCGTGCGCCGCCCTCGTCGGCGCGATGGCGATCGACTCCGGACAGCCGCGCGCGGCCCCTGTCGCGGAGCGCGTCGCGCCTGCCCTGTCGCTCCCGGTCCACCCGGTAGCCCTGGCGGCGGATGACGAGCTCGCGCTCGCCCCCGCCCACGAGACGGTCGACGACGCCGGCGGCGCCTCGCTCGAGTACGAGACCTACGTGCACCCCCAGGTCGACGCCTCCGCGCCGCTGCCGATGGTGATCGCGCTGCACGGCCGCGGCGGCTCGCCGACGTGGTTTAAGCGACACATTAAAGAGCTCCCGCTGCCGGTCCGCTGGATCATCCCGAAGGCTCCGCAGCCGTTCGAGCGCGGCTACACCTGGCTCTCGCGGGCGCCCCACCGTTCCCACCGCGCGATCGTCGTCGACGAGCTCACGCGCGCGAGCGATCAGCTCGCGGGTATGATCCCGACGCTCACGCGCGAGCACCCCACCCGCGGGCGGCCGATCGTCGTCGGCTTCTCGCAGGGGGCCATGCTGGCCTGGTCGCTCGCGGTCCACCACGCCGACGAGATCGAGCTGGCCGTGCCCATCGCCGGCTTCCTGCCCGCGCCGATGCGCCGGCCGTCGGCCCGCGCTCGCAAGGCGCGACAGCCCCGCGTGATCGCGCTGCACGGCCGCGGCGATCGCCGCATCGCGCTCGGCGCGGCGAAGAGCACGGTCAAGGGCGTCTCCCGGCTGGGCGTGCCGGCGGAGCTCCGCGTCTACAAGAACGCCGGCCACCAGATCACGCCGCGGATGCGCGGCGAGCTGCACCGGATCCTCAACGACGCGCTGGCGACGAGCAAGGGCGCCTGAGAGAAGAAGCGTTCGACGCGAATTTTCTGTGCACCGTTTTGTAACGACGCGTCTCCAATACCAGTAGCAGGAGGCCGAGAGCCCGCGAGCCGGGCGGAGCGGGAGCGCGCGAGTCGATTCACGGCCGCGCCGATCCAGTCCGGAGGTCCGAGGATTCACCCCAGCGAGGGCGCGTCACGATCGCGCCCGAGGACAACCCCGCCGAGCACGACGCGGCGCTCGTAGGTAACGACGAGCCCGGGCTCGACGCTCGAAGCGGACGAGGGGGACGGATGAGAGGGACACGCTCCCGAACGCGAGCGGGCGACAGGCCGAGCAGGACGAAGCGGCCGCGTCATCGATGCGAAGGATGAGACGAGAGAGCGCGACTACGTAGTCGCTGACGCCACGCCTGAGTAGTCCTGCTTCGCTTGCGAGCTGCCGCCGGCGAGACCCGTCACGCACGGGTCTCGCCGGCGGCGAGGGTTTTTTGCGGGTGTTTTTAAATGCAACTGTCTGAAGAGACAGAGAGAACGAAGAACCAAAAAAACGGCCGCTGACGTGCGTCAGCGGCCTGGGCCGTGTTGGTCTTGGATCCCGTCGCGCGCGACGTATCCCCGGGTTCGGCCCCATGAGACTGTTGGTCTCTCAGTCCGGGTGCGAGCACCCGCCTCTCGCCATCAAATTGTCACCCAACCACGTCCGCGCCGGCCTGTTTATGGGAAAGCTGGCGCCCATCCCAAACATCTCCTCCCAATAGAGTAGAGCCGCGACGCCGGCGAAAGGGTGCACCCTACCCTGACGCGGCGAGCTCCAACCCAGTAGCATGCTGATCACCACCCACGCACTCTCCGTGAACGGGCGCGCCCGCTCTCCGAACGAGGACGTGTTCCTCGTCGACGCGTCGATCGGGCTCTACGCGGTCGCCGACGGCGTCAGCGCCGGCGCGGCGGGAGAGGTCGCCGCGGCGCTGGCGATCCAGACGCTTCGCCAGGTCTTCAAGGCGTGGATCGAGCGGCTCGACCGGACGAAGCTGATCGCCGACCTCGCGCACGAGGGGCTGCTGCGCGCGGCGGAGGCCGCCGCCGCCGCCGTGTACGCCGAGGGGCGAGAGGAGCCCACGCGCGGCATGGCGACGAGCTTGACCGCGGCCTGCGTCAGCCCACAGCGCGCGGTCGTGGCGAGCGTCGGGGACACGCGCGCGCTCCTCATCCGCGACGGCGCGGCGCGGACGCTGACGCGCGTCGACACGCTCGCCGACGAGCTCCTGCGCGCCGGGTGGATCTCCGCCGAGGCCGCGGCGACGCACCCCTACGCGCGCGCGCTCACCCGCGCGCTCGGGCTCAACGAGACGACGCAGTTCGACACCCTCGCCGTCGACCTCGAGCCAGGAGATGTGGTCGCGCTCGTCACCAACGGCGTGGACCTCTCGGAGGCGACGATCGCCGCGGCGAGCGAGCTGAGCCCGCGAGCGTCCGCGAGCGCGCTCGCCAGCCGGCTGCTCGCCACGACCGGCGATGACGACGCGACCGCGGTGGTGATCCGCCGCGAGCCGCTGCAGGAGCTCGTCTTCCACGCGCCGCCGCGCCCCGGTCACGCCGCGAGCGGGTCACGCGCGCGCACGTAGGCGGGACGCGGTCCTGGATCACGGATACGCGCGAGCCCCGGCGGGCGCTAGGCCTGGCCGCTCGCGAGCGCGTCGCCCTCCGCCTCGGTCGACAGCTGCTCGAGCAGCCGGTCGAGCAGCGCGCGCGTGAACGGCTTGCCCGTGAACTTCTCGAGGTCCGGGAAGGCGCCCGGGCTGTAGACGTTGATCTCGCAGACGACGTCGCCGATGAAGTCGAGGCCGACCACGTAGAGGCCGTGCTGACGCAGCAGCGGGCCGATCGTCGTGATCACGCGCTGCATCCCCGGGGTCACCGCGCCGAGCCGGGCGACGCCGCCGGCGTGGACGTTGCTGCGGAAGTCGCCGCCCTGGGGCACGCGCTGAACCGCCGCGGCCACGCCGTCGACGCGCAGCAGGTCGCCGCCGACCAGGATCACGCGGGTGTCGCCGCGATCCGCCGCCGGCACGAAGTCCTGCGCGATCACGGGCCCGCGCTCGACGAGGCCCTCGATGATTTGGTTGAGGTTCGGCTCCCGCGGGCCGACGCGGTAGACGCCGCGCCCCTGGGTCCCCAGCGCCGGCTTGAGCACCGTCGGCCCGCGCGCGTCGCGAACGAAGCGCCGCAGCGTGTCCGGGTCCGCGCTCGCGATCGTCCGCGGGCGCGTGTCCAGCGGGAGCATGCCGAGGTAGAGCTTGGAGGCGGCGAGCGCCAGGCCGTCGGGATCGTTGAGCACGCGCACGCCCCGGCTGCGGGCGAAGCGGAGCAGCTGCAGCGAGACCGCGTGCACGCTGTCCCTTCGGTCACGCGGCGGGTTGGTCCGCACGAGCACCCCGGTGAGCTCGTCGATGACGATGCGCTCCGACGCGGCCGCGCGCAGCATGACGACGGCTCGATCCGCGCGCGGGCCGGCCCTCGACAGGCGCGCGCGCGCGATCACGCGCCCCTGCTCGTCGAGCTCGAGATCGCCGACGCCGAACACCCAGGTGCGGACGCGCCGGCGCGAGAGCTCGCGGATCATCGCCGCGGTCGTCTGACTCGGGGATAACGTCTCGAAGTCGTTGATGAGGACGCCGATCGCGAGCGCTCCCGGCGCGTCGGTCTTGGCGCGAGGGTGAATCGTGGGAGGAGGAGGCGTCATGCGCGGCTCGTGTCCGTGAGCGTAGCAGCCTGTCGCCACGGTACGCATACGCCGCGCGGCGCTGGCGACGTCGGGTCTCCGTCGCGGTCAGCGCAGCGCGTGAACGTTCGCGGCGATGGATGTAGGTAGGGGGCTAGTGGAGCCGTCCGCTGCGCACGGCGTAGCGGAACTTCTCCGCGAACTCCGCGGCGTCGCGATAGCGGTCCTCGGGCCGAGTCGAGAGCGCGCGCTGGATCACGGGGTCGACCGACTCCGCCCACTGCGAGTTCGGCAAGGCCTCGCGCAGCGAGAGATCCAGCAGTCCGTCGTCGGGCCGGCAGCCGGTGAGCATCTCGAGGATCACGACGGCGGCCTCGTAGACGTCGGAGCGCGTGGACACCAGGCCGTCGTCGTGGTGCTCGGGCGCCATGTACTCCGGGGTGCCCGAGGTCGTGCAGACGCCCTCTTCGAGGAGGTCGCGCGCGAGCCCGAAGTCCGAGAGGCCGAGCAGCTCGCCGGGGAACACGATCAGGTTGCCGGGCTTGAGGTCACAGTGGAGAAAACCGCGCTCGTGTACGTGCGCGAGGCCGTCGAGGAATTGCTCGGCGAACGCGAGCGCCTCGGAGGGCCACAGGCCGTCGCCGTCGAGCCGGTCCGCGATCGAGCACATCCCGAGCGGGTAGACGATCATCGGCAGGCCGTTGATCCACTGCGCGTCGACGATCGGCACGACGTTCGGGTGCTCGAGCTCGCGCACGATGTCGAGCTCGCGCAGGAAGTCGTCCATCGCGCGCTCGTCGTTGATCAGCGGGAGCTTGAGCGCGAGCTGCTGGCCGCTGAACATGTCAGCCGCCTCGTAGACCTCGCCGAAGCCCCCCTCGGCGATCTTTCGAACGATGAGGTACTTCCCGAAGAACTGAGCCGACGGCAGCTCTGGACGCTCCCGGTGGGTCTGTGTGCCGCTTCGTAGGCCGGACTGAAGCATCTCGAGGCTCCCGCGCAGGTCAACGTCGTCGTTCGCTCGACACCGTCGTGTTCTCTCGATCAGTGGGAGTTGTTCAGCGGCTCAGAGGGTGCAAGCTTTCTCGCTCGTCACACGATCGCTACAATCGGAAGCGCGACCTCCGACGGTGCGGTCGCGGCGGTTCCGACCACGTCGGATCCTGCGCATCCGAAGCTCGGCTCGGCGGGCCCCACGAATCCCGACCACACCTGCGATCTCGACGGCTTACACGCCACCGAGGCGGAGGTACGGCGCTTGCTCGTAATTGAGGTCGGAGGTCGCCATGCCAGGACTCCCCCTCGTCGAGATCGTGACCACGCCGCCGAGCGCCAGCGCAGCGCGCGTGCCCGCGCTCTGCGTCGTCCCGAGCGCCGTCTCCGCGCGCGCGTGGCGAGAGCGCAGCGACGAGGAGCTGATCGCCCGCGGCCGCGAGGGCCGCCGCGAGGCGCTCGACGAGCTGCTCCGGCGCCATGAGCGGCGGATCTTCCGGGTCTGCGAGCGCATGGCCCAAGGGCCAGATGTCGTACAGGACCTGGTGCAGGAGACCATGCTGGGGATCGTCCGGAGCATCACGAGCTTCCGCGGGGACTCCTCGTTCATGACCTGGGTGTTCACGATCGCCCGCAGCTTCGCCCACCGCCAGCGTCGTCGGCAGCGCGCCTACACGCGCACGATCGGCGCGCTGACCCGGTGGGAAGAGAGCGCGCACGTGGACGCGAGCCCCGAGTCCGCGCTCGCGCGGCAGCGGCTCTCGGCGCGCTTCGAGACCGCGCTCGACGGCCTGGCCGCGCTCGACCGCGAGGTCCTCGTGGCCCGCGACATCGAGGGGCGCTCGGCCAACGAGGTCGCCGAGCTGACCGGGCTGACCGTGAGCGCCGTGAAGTCACGCCTGCACCGCGCGCGCAGGCAGGTCCGCGCGACCTTGGGTCACGTCGCCGCGTGACCGCTTCGCGCGTGACGGTCGACCGCGAAGCGCCTGCCAGTAGATCCGGTTGAACTCCGCGCGGGCCCGCGAGTGCCGCATCTTGGCCGCGGACACGCTGATGTCGAGCTGCGCGGCGCTCTCCTTGATCGAGAGCTCCTCGACGTGTCGCAGCACCAGGATCTCGCGAAACGGACACGACATCCGCGCGAGCACGTGCACGACGAGCTCGCGGTCGCCGAGCGCTCGCGCCACGTCGCGCGACGATAGATCTCGGTCGCTCCCGAACGCGACGTGATACCGGCGACGCGTCCTCGCGTCGCGCCGGTGGTTCAACGCGAGCCGGGTGGCGATGGTCCGCAACCACGCGCGAAAGCCGTCGCCACGCGGGCAGCGCTCGAGCGCCAGGTACGCGCGCACGAGCGCCTCCTGGGCGACATCCTCGGCGTCGCGACGATCCCCGAGCGAGTCGTAGTGCAGCAGGCGCACGAGCCACTCCTGATGGCGCGCCGTCAGGGCTCCAAACGCCGCGCGCCCCACCTCATCGCGCCGCCGCGCGAGCGCGACGAGCTCGGCGTCGTCGACCCGCGCGGCCGGTTGGCGCTGCTCGCTGCGCAGCGCGCCGAGGATGCGATCGATCATGGTCGAGCAGTTGGATTCCTCCCGACCTGGAAAGGGTGCACGGACTTCCTCACCCGTGGGCCTTGTCGCCGCGCGCCGCGTCCGGCTTGGCCGCCGCACGCTCCCCGAGCGCCGGCGCGGCCTTGGGCTCGGCGCTGGGCTCCTTCGACGCGCTCGGCTGCTTCGGCGCGCTCGGCTTGCTCGGCGCCATGGGCTCGGCGGGCTCGGCGGCGGGCTCCGGAGCGGGCGTGGGCTCTGGCTCGAGCTCGGGCTCGGGCGTCGCCTCCTCCTCCGCCTCCTCCTCGGTGTCTGCAGAGGCCGAGTCGGGCTCGCCCGGCGTCGGACACTCGTCTGCGGTCAGGGTCACCGCCCAGCGCTCGCCCGCGAGCAGCACCACGTTGGGGTTGCGCTGGGCGGTCAGCATCGCGTCGGCGGCGAGCCCGGCGGGATCGGGCTTGTCCTCGTACACCGGCGGCGGCGGCTCGACCGGCGCCGCCGACCTCCGGCCGCGACGGCGCTTCGGCGTCGGCGCGGGCGCGGCCGGGACGAGCACGCGGCGGGTCGTCGGGCCCAGGGTCACGCAGGCGCGCAGCGGGTGGTGCACGCGCGCGGCCTGCAGGCTGTGGGCGAGGTGCGGCAGCCAGGCGGCTACGTCGTCGTTCTCGACCTCCCAGGTCCCGAGCGCGACGGTCTCGTCCTCGAGCTCGACGACGTTCTCGAGCGACTCCGAGAGGTCCTCGGCGAGCAGCGGCGTGGCGACCGGCCCGAGCGGCTCGCCGGTGTGCGTCAGCTCGATATGCGGCGTGCCGTCCTCGGTGAACTCGATCTTCCACTCGATGAGCTGGCCGGCGGCCTCGGGCCAGCGCCGGTCGATCAAGCGATACACCCGCGTGGAGACCTCCGCGAGGTCCGGCGCCGGGATCAGCTCGACCGTCGGCGCCGCCGTGGTCGACGGCACGGCGACCGAATCCGCGACCGCGCGCAGCGACTCATGGTCCGGGACGGCGACGATCTCGACCGAGGGGACGACCCCCGCCAGCGCCGCGCCGCGCGTCTTCAGCTCGTTCTCCAGGGTGTGCGCGCGCTCCGGCGCCCCCATCATCACCAGGCGGATCACGACCTTGTGCTGGTCGACCAAGAAGTTGGTGCGCACGAACTGCCCCTGCGGCGCCAGCTCGTCGAGCAGCGCCGCGATGTCCCGGCGGACCTGCACCTGCCACGCGACCTCGCGCAGCGCCGCGCGCAGCGGGACGTAGACCGACGCGATCAGCAGCGCCGGCATCAGAAAGCGCAGCACCGAGCCCGAGCGCGAGCCGAAGAACGCGCGGGTCCACGAGGCGATCCGCGCGACCGGGCCTGTCCCCTGGATCTCCGAGGCCTCGTGCTTCTCGACGTCGACCATCGTGAAGCCAAGCGCGACGAACAGGAGGACCGAGAAGAACACGATCGCGCAGAGGTTCGCCGTGAACAGCAGCAGCGCGCCGCCGAAGATCGGGAGCTCCGCGATCCCCAGGCCGAAGCCGGAGACGCAGAGCGGGGGGACCAGCGCGATGCCGATCGCCGTCCCCGCCGCCGCCGCCGCCGTGTCCGAGCGCAGGCGCGCGGTCGTGTAGCCCGCCGCGAGGGCGCAGAACGCCGCGACGATCAGGTCGAGCGCCGTCGGGGAGGTGCGCGCCGCGATCTCCGGCGTGACCTCGTGGAAGGGCAGCAGCATCGTCAGCAGCGCGGCGAGCAGGATCACGCCGATGATGCTCATGCCGACGCGGACCAGCGAGCGCAGGGTCAAAAACGGCGAGCCGACCGCCAGCCCCATGCCGAGGCCGACGATCGGGCCCATCAGCGGCGAGATCAACATCGCGCCGATCACCACGCCGGTGCTGTTGAGGACCAGGCCGATCGTCGCGATCCCCATCGAGAGCGCCAGCTCGATCCAGTAGCTCACCGCGTCCCGGCGGTGGCTCTTGAGCATCGCCCCGACGATCTTCTCGCGGTCCCAGCGGTTCACGCCCACGAGCCGCGCGAACGAGTTCTGAACCCGGCGAACCTGGTGATAATTCACGACCGGCTGGGTGCTCGAGGACTCCGCCGGTCGCCGCGCGCGCGCGGAATTGGACGGAGGGAGATCGGGGGCGTGGTTCGTCGGGTTCGACATGGGCGTCGGTACAGCCCCAAACACCGCCCGCCCGCCGGGGGTCACAAAAAATCCTCGCGCGGAGCACATCGAGGCGCGCCTCGACGAAGCTCCCCCGCGCCGGGCTGGTCGCGGCGGCGATCGCAACACGCGGGTTCGCTCGCGCCGCCACGAGCTCGACGCGCGATCGCGTCGCGCCTGATCGCTCGCGCGTTGACAGCCGACCGCCGGACGGTTCCGCCCGCGGAGCGCGACCCTCGAGCGCCCCCGGCGGACGTGGCCTGGGCGCGGCCGCTCGAATATGACTCACAAGCCATGTGATCGCGTCCCTCGCCCGCTCGCACGCCCTCGCGCCGCCGGGCGGCGGGCGCAGCGGAGCCCGCTGGCGTTATCCTCGACGTGGTGACCCGGAGGGCTCTCGGCTTCGAATTCCTGTCGCGCCTGCGCGCCGGGCCTGACTTCGAGTTGTGGCGAGCGCGGCGGTTGAGCGACGGGGCGCCGGCGTTGCTCCGCGTGACGCACGGTCTGGGGCGGCAGCTCGAGGCGGCCGCGGGTCGACTCGCGCGGGAGCTGCGGTTGTCCCGAGCGCTCGCGCGACAGGCCGCGGGCCCGCCGCTCGCCACGGCGCGCGCGCTGCTCCGCGGGCGCGGGGAGCTGCTGCTCGTCCGCGACGCCGTGGGGGCGCCGCTCGACGTGGGGGCGCCGGTCCAGCCCGACGTGTTCACGGAGCGCGCGTGCGTCATGGCGGAGGCGCTCGCCGAGCTGCACGACGCGGACATGCTGCACCGGGCGCTCTCGCCGGCCGCGTTCCTGCTCGCCGAGCCCGAGGCGCCGGCGTCCGCCGTGTTTCTCAGCGAGCTCGCGTGGACGCGCTGGCCCGACGACGACGCGGAGCCGCCTGGCCCCCCCATGGGTGACGCGCTGCGCTACGCGGCGCCCGAGCTCGTCGGGCGCATGAATCGTGAAGCCGACGCCCGCGCCGATCTGTACGCCCTGGGCGCGGTGTTCTACGAGCTGCTCACCGGCGCGCCGCCGTTTCGTGACGAGGACCCGCTCGAGCTGGTCCACGCCCACGTCGTCCGCCCGCCCGCCGCGCCGCGCCGCCCGGACGGCGTCTCCATCCCCGCGCCGCTCGCCGCGATCACGCTGCGCCTGCTCGCCAAGAACCCCGACGGGCGCTATCAGAGCGCCGCCGCGCTGCTCGGCGATCTCCGTCGCTGCCGGTCCAGGGTCCGCGAGGGCGGCCCGCTCGACGCCTCGCTGGTGAGGAGCGAGCGAGAGCGCGTGAAGCTGCGCTCGATCACGCAGCTATACGGCCGGGACGAGGAGCTCGAGGCGCTCGAGCGCGCGCTCGAGCGCGCGAAGCGGGGCGGCATCGAGCTCGTGATGATCTCGGGTCACGCGGGCGCGGGGAAGAGCGCGCTGCTCGAGGCCCTGCGCCGCCGCGCCACGCGAGCGCGTGTCCACTGCGTCGCCGGGAGGTTTGACGCGTACGGGAGAGAGCCGCCCTTCGAAACGTTGCTCTCGACGCTGCAGGGGCTGATTCAGCACATCCTCACGCTCGACGAGCCCGAGATCCTCAGCTGGCGCGAGCGCATCACCGACGCCGTGGGGCCTGGGCTCGGGCTGCTCACGGAGGCGCTCCCTGATCTCGGCGGGCTCCTGCAGCGGCCCGCCGAGCAGCGCCCGAGCCCCTCGCCCGAGGCGTCGAACCTCCTCCGGCTCGCGCTGCTGCGCCTGATCGGGCTGTTCACGCTCGCGGGGCGGATCCTCGTGCTCGCGCTCGACGACCTCCACTGCGCGGATCTGGGGACCGTCGAGTTCCTGCGCGCGCTCGTCGTGCACCCCCAGCAGAGCGGGCTGCTGCTCGTGGTGACGTACCGCGAGGACGCGCTCACGCGGGACGCCGGCTTGTGTGAGTCCGTCAACGAGCTCGCGGCGCGCGACGACGCGGTGACGCTGCGTCTCGGCGCGCTCTCGGTCGATGACACGCGGAGGTTGCTGCGCGACGCGCTCGACGTCGATCCCGTCGAGGTTGACGCGCTCGCCAGCGACTTGCACCAAAGGACATCTGGAAACCCGCTCTTCACCCGCGAGCTCATCCGCTACACGGCGCGCGTCGGGCTGCTCACGCGGGACGCCGCGCGCGGCGGCTGGAGCTGGTCGCTCTCGGCCGTCGGCGCGCTGCCGCAGGACCTCGCCGAGGTGCTGCTGGACGGCCTGCGCGGGCTCCCGGGCGAGACCGTCACCGCGCTCGCGAGCGCCTCATGCCTCGGCGGTGAGTTCTCGTTGACGACGCTCGCGCGCGTCCTGGACGCGCCCTCGGGCGAGCTCGAGGCGCGCCTGCAGCCAGCGAGCGAGCGAGACCTGCTCGCGCTCGTCGCCCCCGACCGGGCCCGCTTCTCCCACGAGCACGTGCGCAAGGCCGTGTATGAGCAGCTCACGGCGGACGAGCGGGTCGAGACGCACCTCGCGGTTGGGAGGGCGCTCTGGGGCGGCGGCGAGGACCACGGGCTCGAGGCGCTGGTGCACCTCAACCTCGGCATCTCGCGCGTCGTCGACGAGCGCGAGCGCCTCGCGATCGCCGCGCTCAACCTCGAGGCTGCCCGTCAAGCGCGAGCCCGGACCGCGTACGCGAGCGCGGCGCGGCTCTACGCCGCCGGCTGCGACGCGCTGCCAGCCGCGCTCAACGAGGGCGCGCGCGCGCTCGCGTTCGCGCTGCACAGCGGTCGCGCCGAGTGCAAGTTTCTCAGCAGCCAGCAGGCGGCCGCCGAGCGGCATCTCCCAGAGCTCAAGCGCGTCGCCCACACCGACCATGAGCGCGCGCTCGTCCACCGGCTCGAGCTCCGGATCCTCGTCAGCCTCGGGCGCTCGCGCGAGGCGATCGCGGTCGGCCGCGCCGCGCTCGAGTCGCTCGGCGTGTCGATCCCGGAGGACGAAGACGAGTGCGCGAGCTCGGCCGCGGCCGACCGCGCTCAGATCGACGCGCTGCTCAGCCAGCACGGGCACGAGTACATCCTCCACCGCCCGGTGGCCGAGGACCTCAAGACCCGCGACGCGCTCGAGCTGCTCACGGAGATGCTCGCGCCGACGAACCTCTCGCGCCCGGGGCTGTACGCGCTCGTCGTCTCGCGCCAGGTGCTGCTCTCGCTCACGCGCGGGCACGCCGAGGTCTCGGCCTACAGCTACATGGTCTACGGCTACTACCTCTCGACCGCGCTCGCGCGCCACGCCGAGGGCGCCGCGATCGGGGCGCGCGCGCGCGAGCTCGGCGCGCGCATCGCTGGCCTGGAGCTGCAGTGTCGCCTCGACTTCGTGTTCGGCTCCTACGGCCACCTCTCGATGCATCTGCGCGAGACGCTGGCGCTGTTCGACCGCGCCCGCACCGGCGGGCTCGAGGCCGGTGATCACATCTACACCTCCTACGCGTGCAGTCACACCGCGATCGCGCGCCTCGACCTCGGCGATCCGCTCGGCGAGCTCGTGCACCAGCAAGGCGAGTTCTTAGAGCTGATGACGCAGACCAAGGTCGCCTCCTCGACCGCGGTGCTGCAGGTCGCGCGTCAGCTCGCGCGCAACCTCCGGGGCGAGACCTACGGCGTCGCCTCGCTCTCCGACGAGGGCTTCGACGAGCACGCGTTCATCGAGCGGATCGAGCGCGCCGGGCTCACCTTCGCCATCCGCTGGTACTACACCTCGCGGCTGATGGCGCTGTACCTGCACGGCGAGTTCGAACGCGCCGCGGCGCTGCTTTCGGAGGCGGGCGCCCGCATCAGCAGCAACTACGGGTTCTTCTACATGACCGAGTACCCGTTCTACGCGGCGCTCGTGCTCGCGGCGCGCTACGCCGACAGCGCGCGCGCGCGTCGCGAGACGCTGCTCGAGGAGCTCGATCGTCACCTGCGCGCGCTCGCCCGCTGGGCCGCCGCCTGCCCCGAGAACTACGAGCACCGCCGCTGCCTCGTCGCGGCCGAGCGGGCCCGCGTCGTCGGCCGCGCGCGGGAGGCCACGGAACTCTACGATCGCGCGGTCGCGCAGGCGCGCGTCCACGGCTTCACCTCGATCGAGGCGATCGCCAACGAGCGCGCCGCGGCCTTCCACGCGGAGGAGGGTCGCGCCACGCTCGCGCGCCTGCACCGTGTCGAGGCCCGCGACGCCTACGCCCGCTGGGGCGCGACCGCGAAGGTGGGCGCGCTCGAGCGCGCCCACCCAAAAACCCTGCAGGCGCGCGTCGGCGCCGCCGCAGCTCGCCCCGGGGCGGAGGACGCCGGCCCGCTCGACATCGACAGCGTCAGCGTGCTGCGCTCGGCGCAGGCCTTCGCCGCCGAGATCGAGCTGGACCGAATGCTCGAGCGAGTGATGCACACCGTGCTGCTCAACGCGGGGGCCGAGCGCGCGGCGCTGATCATCGATGACGAAGACGGCTTGATCGTCGCCGCCGACGCGGACACCGACGACGAAGGCGGCGCGCGGGTGCGCGTGCTCGGGGACCGCGCCCCGCTGCGGCAGAGCTCGCTCGTCGCGAGCGCCGCGGTGCTGATGTCTTGGAGAACAGGTCGATACGTCGTCCGCGACGAGGCGCGGGCCGACGACGTCATCGGCGAGGACCCCTACGTCGCGCGCGTCGGCGTCCGCTCGCTCCTGTGCGTCCCGGTGCAGCACCGCGGCGAGACCCGCGGCGTGCTCTACCTCGAGCACAACCAGATCGCCGGCGCGTTCACCCCGGCGCGCGTCGAGGTCCTGCGCCTCCTCACCGCCCAGCTCGCGATCTCGCTGAGCCACGCGCAGGTCTACGCCCGGCTCGAGCGCGCGCGCGCGGAGGCGGAGTCCGCGAGCCGCGCCAAGAGCACCTTCCTCGCCAACATGAGCCACGAGCTGCGGACCCCCCTCAACGCGATCATCGGCTACGGCGAGCTCATGCTCGACATCACGGAGGAGCGCGGCGACGACGAGCTCTCCGAGGACCTGCGCCGGATCCAGCGGGCCGGCAAGCACCTGCTCGAGATCATCAGCAACGTGCTCGACTTCTCGAAGATCGAGGCCGAGCGCCTCGACCTCAACTTCGTCCCCTTTGACGTCGGCGCGCTGCTGCGCGAGATCGTCGAGGTGATACGCCCCGTCGTCGAGGCGCGCGGCAACGTGTTCCGCGCCCAGCTCGGCGCGCTCGGCGACGCGCGCAGCGACCCGCTGCGGATCCGCCAGATCTTGATCAACGTGCTCGGGAACGCGTCAAAATTCACCGACGACGGCGCGGTCACGCTCACCGCCCGCCGCGACGAGACGAGCGAAGGCGCGCGGCTCCACTTTGAGGTCTCCGACACCGGGATCGGCATGTCGCCCGAGCAGCAATCCCGCATCTTCGAGGTGTTTCACCAGCTCGACGCCTCCTCGACGCGCGCCCACGGCGGCTCCGGCCTAGGCCTCGCGATCACCCAGCGGCTCGTCACGATGCTGGGCGGCGCCATCACGGTCCGCAGCGCGGTCGGCGAGGGCTCGACCTTCACGATCGAGCTCCCCGCCTCGCCAGACGGGTCGCGCGCCTGAGACATAACCTGTCTATAATGACAGATGTGAAGCTGTACTACGCGTACATGACATCGTCGCTTCGTCCCCGCTGGCTGCTGGAGGAGCTCGGCGCCCCCTACGAGCTCGTTCGCCTCAGCCTCGCCGACGGCGATCACAAGCGCCCTGAATACCTTGAGGTCCACCCGCACGGGCACGTGCCCGCGCTCGTCGACGAGGGGGTCTGCGTCACCGAGTCCGCCGCGATCTGCATGCACATCGCCGACCGCTTCCAGGACCGCGGGCTCGCGCCGCCGCCCGGGACGCCGGCGCGCGCGCGCTACTACGAGTGGATCATGTTCGCGATGACCTCGCTCTCCCAGGCCGTGCTCCCGGCCTACCACCGCGCGTTCTTCGGGCCCGAGGAGCGCCGCGCCGAGGCGGCCACCGAGGAGGAGCGCGCCGCGCTCGTCACCCTGCTGCGTCCGCTGGAGGCGAGGCTCGAGCAGGTCGAGTACATCACCGGCGAGGCGTTCTCGGCCGCCGACATCGTGCTCGCCGGCGTCCTCGAGTGGGCGCGCGTCTCGGGGCAGCTGCAGGGCTGCGCCGCGGCGACCCGCTACCTCGAGGGGATGCGCCAGCGCCCCGCGTTCCAGCGCGCCAGCGCCGACTGAGACGCGGTCGCGGCGGCCTCAGTCCGCGATCGGGAGCGTGAGCACGGGGCTCGTGCCGCTCCCGCGCGCCCCCGCCTGCAGCGTGTAGAGCAGCGCGAGCAGCGAGAAGGTCGCGCGCGACTCGGTGTCGTTCTCGCGGATGTAGTACCAGGCGCCGCGGTACGGCACGCGCACGAAGGCCGCGCTGGGCCGCGTCGACGAGCTCTCGATCCGCAGCAGCGGCTTGACGATCCCCCGCCAGCTGTACGGCTGGCCGTTGGTCTCGCGCGTGATCGCGACGAGCCCGCGCTCGACGTGCTCCTTCGGCACGTCGATGCCCTGGCTGAGGAAGAACAGCGCCGCGGTCAGCGGGCGCGTGACGATCGAGATCTTGTTCCCGCCGCCGCCGACCGGGTTCGAAGTGAGCAGGTACGGCTGCGCGGCGGGGTCGACCTGCAGCGAGCGAAACATCGCCTGCACGTCGGGGGCGCTGCGGGCCGCCGGCGCGATGTACATCTCGAAGCGGACCCGCGCGTCGTCCTCGGCGGTCATGATCGCCTTGAACGTCAGGTCCCCGCGCTCCTCGAGCCGCGTCATCGTCGCTACGATCGCGCGAAACGACTCGCCCGCGGACGGGCGCGCCGGCGCCGGTCGATCGAGCTTGGCGCCGTTGCGGATCCCGTTCATCGAGTCGACCGTGACATGCAGGACGCGATCGAGATCCCAGCCGGCGCGCTCGAGCAGCGTGATCGTGCCGATGTCGATGGGCGTGAGCAGGCGGCGCACGAACGCCTCGCCCTGGAGCGGCGCGTAGATGATCGTCGGGTCCTCGGAGTAGGTGACCCCCGGGTTCACGTAGGCGCCCGGCGCGATGCTCTGGTTCGGGTCGGACAGCCCGGTCCCCGCCCAGCCCGCGGCGGTCACCGAGACGCTCATCGACGACGAGATGCTGATAATGCTGAGGAAGTACGGCGACTCGTTGTACTTGAGACGCACCAGGTTGAGCAGCATCTCCTCGTCAAAGGTGCGCTGCAGCGCCTGGTTGTACTGCGGGCGGCCGTTGCGGATCGACCGCGGGCCGAGTCGCTGACAGCCCGCCAGCGGGAGCACGAGGCCAGCCAGGAGCAGGGCGCAGACCGTCGAGCTGACGGCGCGGGTCATCATCGCGGCGGTCCTGCAGGGCACGGCTGAGACTACCGCATGGACACAGGCCGCGAGTCGGGCTCTGCTCGCGCGGGAGTTTGTAGTATGCCCGGACGAGGAACGGACGCGTGCAGCCCCACCACCCCTCGCCTTCACCTTCACGATGTCGCGTCGCCGCCCCCGTGCGCGCCGCGCTCGCGTGCGCGCTGGCGACGATGTGCCTGACGGGGTGCGACAGCGCCGAGGAGGAGCCGACGGCCCCCGCCCCCAAGGCGCCCGCGGCGGTCGTCCGCGCGAAGGAGCCGGAGCCGGAGCCGGAGCCCACGCTCGAGACGCCGGAGGAGCCCGAGGACGAGTTCGCGCTCGACCCCATCGACCACGACCCCGCGCCCTGGCGCGGGCGACCGCCGCGGCTGCCGGCGGACGCTCCCGTCGCCGACCCGAGCGGACCGATCATCCGGGTCCTCGCGCCCGCGCGCGGCGCGACGCTCCCGCTCGACAAGGCCGGCGTCGCGGTGAAGTACGAGATCATCGACACCGCGAGCGCGCTGGCGAAGGCCCGCGTCGCCGGCGTCGAGCTCGCGCCGCGCGGCCGCGATCGCGCGCGCGGCGTCGTGACGGTGCGGCCGCGGACCGGGCTCAACGTCATCGTCATCACCGCCGAGGATGAGCACGGCAACCGCTCTCACCACGCGCAGAGCTTCTACGCCGCGCCCGCCTATCGCCCCGTCGACGGCCCGCTGCGCGGTGACGCCGGCGTCGACGGGGGGCTCCAGATGTGGATTGGACAGGGCGCCATCGACTCCGGCGCGCCGCGCGACCGCGCGCGCCCGCGCGACCTCGCGAGCGCGCTCGAGCTCGTGCTCGCCAGCCTCGACCTCGACGCCCTCGTGCAGCGCACGATCACGGTCGAGCAGGGCGGCTTCGACGGCAGCGTCGAGATCGCGGAGTTCAAGCGCGGCGAGTACCCCGAGGTCGGGCTCGCGGTCGATCGCGGCGAGCTCGAGCTGCGCGCGAAGCTCCGCGACGTCGCGGTGCAGCTGCGGCTCGCCGGTACATGGCTAAAAGTTAAGATCAACATCCCCGCGACCGTCAGCGCCAAGAGCATGGGCGTGACCGCGAGGATCGGCCTCTCGGTCCAGGGCCAGGGCGGCGCGCGCGTCGAGCTCCACGACCTCAAGGTCTCCTTCCCCGAGCTGCGCGCGACCATCGACCGCCGCTGGGGCCTCCCCGTCAATTGGATCATCTCGGTGTTTCGCGGCGCGATCACCCGCGAGCTCGAGCGCCAGCTCGAGCGACGCCTCGCGCCCATGGTCGCGTTCCCGCTGACCTACGCGCTCAACCGCACCGCGATCAACCGCACGATCCGCCTCCCGCTGCGCGCGGCCTTCGGCGACTGGACGCGCGACGCGGTGATCGAGATGCGCTCGGAGCTCAGCGCGCTCACGCTGGTGCCCGCGGCGCGACGGCGGGAGGGCGGCATCGAGGTCGGGAGCCGCTCCTCGCTGACCTCGCGGCGCGTCATCCAGCACGCGAACGCGGGCGCGCTCGTCCGCGGCGCCTGCCGTGAGCCCGGCCGCGGGCGCGCGCCGAGGAGCGAGCGCGGCGCCGTCGAGGTCCGCGTGCAGCTCGACCTCATCAACCAGTTCCTCGCCAGCCTGTGGAGCGCCGGCGTGTTCCAGACCTCGCGCGACCTGAGCGCGACCGCGCGGACCTTCGACCCCTCGGTCGAGCGCCTGACGATCACGCTCGACCCGCGCCTCCCCCCGCTCCTGCTCGACTGCCGTCAGGCGGGCGCGCTCGACCTCGAGGTCGGCGAGCTGCGCGTGCACGCCGAGCTCGTCTCCGGCGGGGTGACGACCGCGCTCGAGGCCGACGTCGCCGTCGCGGCCGCGGTCTTCGCCAAGCCCAGCCGCGCCGGCGGGATCGAGCTCGAGCTCGAGCGCGCGCACCTGTTCGAATTCGACGTCGCGCGCGTCCTCGTCGACGGCGTGGCGACGCCCGCCTCCGACGTCGACGCGACCGAGATCATCCGCGCCGGCAGCGAGGACGCCCTCGACGTCTTCAGCGGGATGATCGCGGAGCTCCCGATCCCCGACCTGGAGCTCTCCTCGATCGTCGAGCGCGTCCCCGACGGGCGGATCGACCCGACGATCGAGCGCGCGTACGTGGACGACGGCGCGGTCGTGATCCGCGGCCGCGTCCACTAAACGAACGCGTCGTGACGGGCCTCAGCCCTTGGTCAGCGCCTCGAGCTCTTCAAAGCCAGGCAGCACGGAAAGGTCGGGCACCAGCACGATCTCGATGCGGCGGTTGAGCGCCTTGCCCGCGTCGTCGTCATTGCTCGCGGCCGGGCGGTACTCGCCGAAGCTCGCGGCGCTGATGCTCTCGGGCGCGAGCCCGGCCTCGACCATCACGTCGGCGACCGCGATCGCGCGACCGGCCGCCAGGTGCCAATTGCTGGGGAACTGCTTGGTCTTGATGGGCACGGTGTCAGTGTGACCCTCGACCTGAAACGCGCGCTGCTCGAGCGTCGCCAGGATCGCGGAGACCTCCGTGATCGCGGCCTTGCCCTCGTCGGAGATCTTGGTCGAGCCGCTCGCGAACAGGATGTCCGAGGGCAGCACCAGGACCATCCGGCCGTCGACGATCTTGACCTGCAGCTTACCGGTGTCGATCAGCGTCTTGAAGCGCGCGAGCAGCTGCTTGAACGCGGCGACCCGCGCCTCCGCGAGCTCGCGTTGCCGCCGCGCGAGCGCCAGCGCCTCCTTCATCTCGTCGATGGAGGCCTTGAGGCGCGAGCGATCCTTGAGCGTGTTGGCGAGCTTCTCGTCGGAGACCTGCAGCTGCGCGCCCTGGACCTTGATCTGCTCGTTGAGCGAGTCGATGCGCGCGTTGAGCTCCTTGACCTTCGCCTGCTCTTTGTCGAGCGCCTCTTGCAGCGTCTTGGAGTTGCCCTGCTCGCGCGTGAGCTCAGCGCGGGTCTCGGCGAGCGTCTTGGCGAGCGCGTCGTGCTCCGCCTGCGACACGCAGCCGGTCGTGAGCGTGAAGCCGAGGACCAGCGCGGCGCTGTGGAGGATCCGGGTATTTCGTGTGGTGTGCATGGTGGGGCTCCTAGGGTTCGTAGGGGGGTCGTAGGGCGACGATGCGACCGCGGCCGCGCGCTCGCCCGGTGCGCAGTCTTACGCGCTTTTTCGCGCGACACAAACGCGCCGCCCGTCAACGCGCAAAACGACCGCGTGAGGGCGCGCGGGGCTGATTGACCCTACATGCGGTAGATTTCTCGCGCCGATGACCACGAGCGCCGCGACGCGACTTCTCCAGGACACCCGCTACCTCCCCTACCTGCCGCTGATCTACATCGCGTGGGCCGACGGCGAGCTCACCGACGAGGAGCTCGCGTCGATCCGTCTGCTGGCGGCGACGCGCCTGGCTCCGGGCATCGACAACGAGCCCGTCCTCGCCAGCTGGCTCGACCCGAGCGAGCCGCCCTCGGCCACCTCGCTGCTGCGCCTGCTCGAGCGGATCCAGACGCTCGCGGCCCGGGTGCCGGAGCAGGAGCGCTCGACGCTGGCGCGCTTTGGCGCCGCGCTCGCGCGCGTCGGCGACGGCGAGCTGCTGCCCTCCGTCGAGCGAGCGCTCGCCGAGCTCGAGGACGCGCTGGGCGTCGTGAGCGCCGAGGCCGTCTCGGCGATCCTCAACGACTCGAGCCCCGCGAAGCCCTCGCCCGCGAAGGCGCCCGCGCGAAGCTTCGACGTCGGGACCATGACGCGCACCCTCGACGGTCGGGACCACGCGGCCCGCAACCACATCCGCGACCTGCTCGCCGAGCCCCTGTTTCGCCACCAGTACCCGCGCTCGACCGCGCGGTACCGCGAGCAGGTCTGGACCTGGCTCGCGCGGCTCGCCGAGGCGGGCGTCGGCGCGCTGGCGTATCCCGAGGTCACCGGCGCGGCGCCGGATCTCGGCGCCTTCATCGCCAGCTTCGAAGCGCTCTCGGACTTCGACCTCTCGCTCGTCGTCAAGACCGGCGTGCAGTTCGGGCTGTTCGGCGGCGCGCTCTACTTCCTCGGCACCGCGCGGCACCGCGAGCTGCTGCCGCGCGTGGCGACGGCGGCGCTCCCAGGCTGCTTCGCCATGACCGAGACGGGGCACGGCTCCAACGTCCGCGCGCTCGAGACCACCGCGACCTTCGACCAAGACGCCGACGCCTGGATCATCAACACGCCGAGCGACGCGGGGCGCAAAGACTACATCGGCAACGCCGCCTGCCACGCCCGCGTGGCCGTCGTGTTCGCGCAGCTCCACATCGCCGACGTCAGCTACGGCGTGCACGCCTTCCTCGTGCCGATCCGCGGCGACGACGGGCAGCCCGCGCCCGGCGTCTCGATCGAGGACTGCGGCGAGAAGATGGGGCTGAGCGGCGTCGACAACGGTCGGCTGCGCTTCGCCGATGTACGTGTCCCTCGAGACAACCTGCTCGATCGCTACGCCTCGGTCTCGCGCCGCGGCGAGTACAGCAGCCCGATCCCCAGCGCCGACCGGCGGTTCTTCACCATGATCGGCACGCTCGTCGCCGGCCGCGTCAGCGTCGCCTGCGGCGGCGTCGCGGCCGCTCGCGTCGCGCTCACCGTCGCGATCCGCTACGCGACCCGCCGGCGCCAGTTCGGCCCCGCCGACGGGCACGAGGTCCCGATCCTCGACTACCAGACCCACCAGCTGCGGCTGATGCCCGCGCTCGCGGCGGCCTACGCCCTCACCTTCGCGCTGCGCGACCTCACCGCCCGCTACCTCGCGCGCGACGAGAGCACCGCGCGCGAGGTCGAGACGCGCGCCGCGGCGCTCAAGGCCGCGGCGACCTGGTACGCGACCGCGACGATCCAGCGCTGCCGCGAGTGCTGCGGCGGCGCCGGCTACCTCGCGGTCAACCGCTTCACCGCGCTCAAGGCCGACACCGACGTCTTCACCACCTTCGAAGGCGACAACACGGTCTTGATGCAGCTCGCCGCCAAGGGGCTCCTCAGCGAGTACAAGGCCCAGCTCGGGAGCACGCGGATCACCAGCATCCTGCGCCACCTGGTCGCGCGCGCGAGCGCCGGCGTCAAGGAGCTCGACCCCGTCAGCTCGCGCCTGCGCAGCGCCGCGCACCTGCGCGACCCCGACGTCCAGCAAGAGCTGCTCGACCACCGCTACGACCGGCTGCTGTGGTCGGTCGCCGATCGCCTCCGGCGACAGATCACCGGCGGCGTCGACAGCTTCACGGCGATGAACAGCTGCCAGCAGGAGCTCGTGCACCTCGCGAGCGCCTACGCGGAGCGCGAGGTGCTCGCGTGCTTCCGCAGCGCGATCGAGGGCGTCCGCGACCCCGAGGTCCAGCGCGCGCTCGAGCTGCTGCGCTCGCTGTACGCGCTCGAGCGCATCGACGACGACGCGGCGTGGTTCCTCAGCGCCGGCGTCGTTGAGGCCAGCAAGGCCCGCGCGATCCACCGCGAGGTCGTGACGCTGTGCGCCGAGCTCACGCCGCTCGCGCCCCGGCTCGTCGACGCCTTCGCGATCCCCGAGACCGCGCTCGACGCCCCGATCGCGCGACGCGAGCGCGGCTGAGCGCCCGATCAACAAGCCCCTTAAAACACCCTGCGGGCGCGCTGTGCCGTGCGCCTGTGACACAGGTGTGTCGAGATGGCGCAGCGCGGCCTCCGACAGCCCGCGCAGACGCGGCACACGACTTGCAATCTGTTGGCACTACACACCGAATACGGCCGCGCCCCCGCCAGCGCGCGCGCCGTCAACAACTTGTCAAAAGAAAGCAGATTTAATGTCAGGCATCTCCCGCACCACCACCGATCACTCCATCATCAAGCGCTGGGTCGAGGCTCGAAACGGGCTCCCCGCGCGGGTCCACGGCACCGAGGAGGATATGGCCGGGCTGCTGCGGATCCGCTTCGAAGACGCCGACGCGCTCGACCGCATCGGCTGGGACGACTTCTTCGAAAAATTCGACGCCGAGAAGCTGGCCTTCGTCTACCAGGAGGTCACCTCGAGCGGCGAGGTCAGCCGCTTCTGCCGGCTCGTGTCTCGCTGAGCCAAGGCCGCTCACCACGGCCGACCGCTGTACACCATCGCGCCGCGCTCGTCGTAGGCGCTCGCGTAGTCGACGTTGAACCGGCAGCTGCGCGAGAGCCCCTCGGCGACTGCCCGCGCCGCCGCGAGCGTGTCCACGTCGACGTAGCAGACCGGGCGCTCGTCGAAGTCGATGTGCCACGCGCAGACGCGGATCATCCCCGCCGGCGCCCGGATCTCGCCCGCCGGCTCGCGGTTGAACGAGATCCCGGTCGCGCGCGCCACGGGGTCATCGTCCCAGCGCCTCCACTCGACGGTCGCGGTCACGCCCGCGAGTATCTCAGATCGACGGCTTCTTGGCCGCGTAGCTCGAGCCGCGGCGGCCGAAGGTCGCGTTGGTGTGGAGCACGTAGGGGTCCGGGTTGAGCGCGAGATCGATCATGTAGACCGAGCCGGTGAGCACCAAGAGCTCGCCCGGCGCGAGCGCGGCCCGCTCGCGCTCGTAGGCGCGCCGCGGCGCCGGCTCGACCGCGACCTCGGGGAACACCGCCCTCAGCTTTTGGGCCATGTCCGTAGGGTCCTGTCCCGCGTAGGAGGCCGAGGTCACCACGATCCGGCGCGCGAGCGGCAGCAGCGGCGCGAAGGTCTTGACGACGTCGCGGCTGCGCGTGAGCCCGACGACCAGGCGCAGCGGCCTGCCCGGGTGCGCGCGCTCGATCGCCTCCACCAAGCTCGCGACCTTCTCCGCGTTGTGGGCCACGTCGACCAGCACGTTCGGCGCGGGCTGCCAGAAGCGCCCGGTGAGCGTCGCGGTCATCGTCGGGATCAGCTCCGCGAGCGCGCGGTCGGGGTCGAGCGCGCGGACCACCGCGCCGGCGAGCGCGAGGTTACGCCGCTGAAACCGCGGCAGCGCGCGCGGGATCGCGGGGTGCTCGACGTCATCCTCGCGCAGCGCGTAGACCTCGGCGCCCTCGGCCGCGGCCGCGCGCGTGACGAACTCGCGCGCGGGCCCCTCGGCCGCGGTGAACAGCGGCACGCCGGGCCGCGCGATCCCGGCTTTCTCGAGCGCGCGCTGCCACAGCTCGGTGCCCAGCGTCTTGGGGTGATCGTGGCCCACGTTCGTGACCACGCAGGCCGCCATCGGCAGCGCCATGAGCGGCGTGTAGCGCCCGCCCGCGCCGACCTCCATCACCCCCCAGCGCACGCCGTGCCGCGCGAACAGGTGCAGCGAGAGCAGGATCCCGAGCTCCGCGAAGCTCAGCGACTCCCCCGGGTGCCTGGCGCAGAAGTCATCTTGGATCGGCAGCAGACGCTCGCGGTAGATCTCGCTGATCTCGGCGCGCGAGGCCTGCTCGCCGTCGACGTGGAAGCGCTCGGCGTAGTCGAAGACGTGCGGCCCCGTCCACGAGCCCGCGCGGCCCGAGCCCCGCAGCCCCTGCTCGAGGAAGTGCGAGACGGTGCCCTTGCCGTTGGTCCCCGTCACCTGGATCAGGCGCGCGGGCGGACCGTCGGGCCAGACGCGCGCGACGACCTCGCGGAGGAAGCGGATCCGCTGGCGCTTTCGCGCGGCCCAGTGCGGGTGATAGAGCTCGTCGAGGGTGACGAGGTAGCGGGGATCAAACGCCTCGAGGTCCATGCGCGGCCTGCCTCGGCTGTCTACTCGAGGACGCGACGGACGACAAGCCGCGCGCGGCATGGGGCGAGGAGAGGTGAACCGCGCGATCGGCCTCCCGCCGCCAGGACCTCGCGGTCCTGGGGCGGGAACCGTACGTCCCCTGTGCGTTTCATGTCAGTCTCGAGTCGGCATGACCGCGTTTGTTGACGCAAGTCAGAGCTTGCTGGTGAGATGCCAACCTGATCCGTAGGGACACGAGTACACGCGCAGACTCGTTCTGCGCTCGCGCTCGATGAGCCGAGCTCGGCGGCTCGCGCCTTCTTCGGTCTGGTACGCCTTTTTCCCGCAGACGTCGCAGGGATGACTCGGCGTGTAGCGCTCGGCAGGACACAGATGCCAGTGTCGACACCGCTTGCACGAATAGGGGATGGTTCGGCGGCCGTGGGCTTCCAGTACGTAGGCCGCGGCATCCTCGGCGGATGCACGACTCGTGAAGGTACGCAACGGGGTACCCCGACTGCTGAGGCAGCCGCGGTTTGTGCTTCGGTCCATCGCGGCTACCCTCCGAGCTCAACGACCAGCCGGAACGTGGCCTTGAGGTTCTTGTAGGCGCCCCATGAGCCAGGGCCGATCGGCCCTTCCCAGAAACGTCCGCTGATCCACCCGCGCTCCTGACACCACTCGTACGCGTCCCATGCGTCGATGAAGCGCAGACCGGCATGAGTCGACCAGGGCAGTTTCTCAGCCCATGAAGCCGCGGGAGGATAGTCGGTGATCCAGCGCTTCCGCGAGCTCTCCGCCCACCCGTCTGGAGGCGGAAATTCCGGGTGTTCGTCGTCGGGGTCGAGGAAGCGCGGTTCAGACCAGACGACCGCTCCGGGGACGTCAACGTGCTGCGCCGCGCTGTCGTTGGCCTTCTCAATCAGCGGCCGCGGCGGGAAGCTCTCCCAGGGAAAATCTTGCTGGGCGAGCCTCGCGTAGTGATTCGAATAGAACGGGCGGAGCGCCCGCAGCTCCGCGATGCTCGGGAGCCGCACGGGAACGCCTAGCTGGCGCTCTCTCCACGCGCAGAACGCCTGGGCGTCGGTCCAGGTAGCGCCGACCGGCTCGGCGTCATCAGCAGCTCCGTTCGCGCGCTCCCAGGACTCTTGGCCGCGGCGTCGGTCCAGGTAGCCTGTCTCGAAGAGCATCTTCCAGAAGGCGCCGACCTCCACGACTTCGCTGACTGCGAGCCGTTTCTCGCCGATCTCAATGACCCTAAACCCCGGAAGCCGCTCGTCTCTCCACTCGGGGTTTTGCAGGTTGAGTCTGCCCTGCTCGCGGAGCCACGCGAGTCGCACCTCTGCGTACGAAGCACGTCGGCGCTCGGCTGCGGAGCCTCCCCGATCGTAGAACGCTTGCTCGGCTACGTGCTCCTCGCGTTCCTTCCAGGCCTCCTGGCGGAAGTAGATGAGTCGATCGACATCGACCTTTGTGGAGAGCGAGGAGGGGAGATCCACGGCGTCGAGCTCGTAGCGTCGCTCGATGTCGCTCGGCTGGGGAGGTTTTCGCTCGCGAAACGACCGCCAGAGAACATCCCAAGACCCATCGTGGGCGCGAAGGATGACGAGGCGCTCGTTGAACGGGAGGATATCGACCCATCCCTCGGGGCTGGCGTCGAAGACCGCGCGAAAGGCCAACACCGCGCGTCGCAATTCCGCGATGGACTCCTCGCGCTGGCGTTGGTCGACTGTTCCTGGGAGCCAGTAGGTGTTGTCGACGAGATGTCGAACCGGACAGGCCACGAGCATATCGTCCAAGAAGCCGTATTGTCCGCTCAACGCGTGACGCTGGCTGAAGAGCGCGTGGGCTCGCTCTCGCGCGGTGTTCGGGTCCCCCCGAACAGTCGCGATCGCGGCATCCGGTACGACGTGACCATCGCCACAGTCCCAAGCCGACCAGTTAACCCCGTAGCCGAGGAAAACTCGGCTTGGACGGCGTGTTGATTCGAAGATCCTGTCCGCGAGCTGCCGACGCGTCGGGGCCAGAACTCCACGGAAGTAGAGATCGATGCACCCACCGTGGTCAGCGGGGAACACTCCGGCGCGCGTGGTGCATCGATGGGCAGCGAGAAAGTCTTGGACTGCGTTCCAGCCGCGATGCATGTAGTCGCCGAAGTCTCCCGAGAAACCGAGACGATCGACGATCGCGGAGAGTGTGCGCCGATACCTCAACGCATCAGCATCAGGGTGCAATACACGCTGCTTCGCTCCCTGTCTGATCTCATTTGGTGAGATCCCAGTGAGCGGAATGGCGTGGCCATCGCGCAGCAAGAGAAAGCCGCGTAAAGCGGCGCTTGATTGTTCGTCGGACATACAATCCTCCAGACGTTGCCATTCGTCCTCCCCTCGGCCGCCAGCGGGAGGTCGTGGCCCCGTCAAGGGCGCATGTCGCGAGTTGTCGGGTGAAACGGTTGAGAAACTGAAGCGCTTGCTCTCGGCGCTGGCGACGCCGACGATCCTGCGGGGTGGCTCCGAGACCCGAGACAAACTGTATGTAGCGAGTGCGGCTTCGTCAAGCCAAGCTGCTGAACTTCAGAACGCGAGCTCAACAGCCGTGACCGAGTCCGCGCGCGCTCGACTCTCGTCAACGCATACACCGGTGCATCCTGCGGTGGCGAAAGGTCCAACTCGCCCAAACAAGCGTGCGAAGAGCTTCGCCTGCGAAGTCGGCGACGCGACGGACGACAAGCTCAGGCCACCACGAACATCAGCGCGCGCAGGACCTCGAAGTAGTCCTCGGTCTCGAGGCGGATGGTGTGGGGATCGACCTGCGCGCAGCCCGGGTAGAACGAGCGCGCGTAGGCCCGCGCGTGCTCGTTGAAGCAGACCTCGAGCGTGAAGCGCTCGGGCAGCACCAGCGCCGCCGCGCGCAGGTCCCCGGAGAGCGCCGCGCGGGCGCCCTCGCGGATCCCCTCGATCGCGAGCTTCGGGTGCACGCTCTGCTGCGACGGCCCCTCGCCCCACTTGGTCACGAAGGTCTTGGTGTCGGGGGCGAGGCGCGCGACCTCGTCGCACAGCGTGCGGTCGCCCGAGACGAACACGACCGGGACGCCGACGAGCGCGGCCGCCCAGGAGTGGATCCTGTACTCCGAGGCAGGCGCTCCGTTGAGCCGGATCTCGCGGACCTTGCTCGACGAGAGCGTGTGCGCGAGCGGGTTGCCGCCGACGCCCGCGCGCCCGTGGTAGCCGACGAACAGCGCCGCGTCGAAGCTCTCGTCGAGGTGCTGCACCATGCAGAAGGGGTGCCCGCTCCAGCCGCTGATCAGCTGGGTGGGCGGCGGCAGCTCGGCGCCCTTCAAGTTGCGGGCGGGCCCGTGCGCGTCCTTGACCACGACGTGCGCGGCCCCGGCCGCGAGCGCGCCCTCGCAGGCGGCGGCGGTCTCGAGCTGCATCTGCTGGCGAAACTGCCGGTAGTCCGGCTCGCGCGGGCGCGCTTCCTCCCACGAGCTGATGCCGCAGACTCCCTCGATATCGGCGCTGATGAACACTCGCACGTTGACCCGGCCTCCTGCGCTCGACGCGGCTTGGGCGCGCGAACGCGAACGCGAACGCGACCCGAGAACCATAGCGAACCCGTCGACGCGCGATCGAGAGCTCCCCCGGGTGAACCGCGAGGGCGGTCCACGAAGAGTTTGCCGTCGGCACGCCGGTCGCACGCGCCAGATGAGCGCATGCAGAGGCCGACGCGGCTCCGTATGCTCTCGCGCGTTGCGTGTCTGTAGAGACTGGGCGGCGATCGCAGGCGCGCTCGCGCTGCTGTTGATGAGCGCACCGGTCGACGCCTCCGCGCGCGAGGAGTCCGCGCTCGCCAGCGTCGAGGCCGAGCAGCAGCGCCTGTTCGCACGCGTCGCGCCCGCGGTCGTGTTCATCAACACGCGCGACGGCTTCGGCTCTGGCTTCATCGTCTCCCGCGACGGCCTCGCGCTCACCAACCAGCACGTCGTCGGCGCGCAGAAGACCGTCAACGTGATCACGCACGACGGCCGCCGGCTCACCGGCGTCGTGCTCCAGCGCGCCCGCGACGTCGACCTCGCGCTCGTGCAGCTGCCGCTCGCGAAGACGACCCCGCTCCCGCTCGCCCAGAGCGAGCAGCTGCGCGTCGGCGCGTGGGTCGGCGCGGTCGGTCACGGCCGCGGCGGGATCTGGACGTTCAACACGGGCATGGTCTCCAACATCTACCCAGCGAAGAGCGGGCGCCCGGTGTTCCAGACCCAGATCCCGCTGAACCCGGGCGCCTCCGGCGGGCCGATCTTCGATCGTCACGGGCGCGTCGTCGGCGTCGTGACCGCGGGGATCACCGACGCGGACGCGATCAACTTCGGGATCAAGATCGACGTCGCGCTCGCCAAGCTCGACACCCTGCGCGCGCGCGGAGACTGCATCACGGTGCGCGCCCCCGAGGGCGTCCCGGTCTTCGTCGACGGCGTCATGCGCGGCACCGGCCCCGAGGTCTTCGCGCCGGTCGAGCCCGGCGAGCACGAGCTCATGGTGGTCATCGGCGGCGCCCAGCGGCGCGCGACGATCCGCTTCCCTCAACAACGAGAGCACCGCTTCTCAACAAAACCAGCTGCGCGATGAGACACACGAGCCTCTACGAACAACTGCGAGCGAGCGCGGGCGTCGGCGCGCTCGGGGTCGCGCTCGCGCTCGCGCTGCCGAGCGGCTGCGGGAGCGCCTGCGGCGAGTACGTCGACTGCCCCTCGCGCGCCGGGCTGCGCTACGTGCGGTGCGGCGCCGATCGCTACGAGTTCAACGACGGCGCGACCAAGTCGTCGGAGAAAGACGCGATCGACTACTGCTACTGCAACCTGGTGCCGATCGAGTGCGCCAACGGCGACGACGCGACGATGTGCAACACCGCGACGCTCGACGGCGCCCCGCAGGTCTGGGTCGGCAGCGGCGACGGCGAGGACCTCGAGGAGGGCGTCGCCGACTGCCTCGACTACGGCGGCTGCCGCATCACGAGCACGGGCTGCACCTTCCTCGGCTGGTACCTCGCGTGCGAGGACGAAGGCGACATGCGCTACGTCGGCGCGGACGGCACGGTCTACTCCAGCTCGAGCAGCGTGATCTCGACCTGCGACGTAGAGCCTGGCTCCGGCGACAGCTTTGACCTCGATCCCTCGGGCTCGTGCGCCGAGGCCGTCGACTCGTGCGCGCTCATCTCGTCGTGCGTGAGCAGCCAGGCCTGCTGGAGCGAGACGCTCGACGAGTGCAGAGACGAGCCGTTCTGCGGGACGTACGACGACGCGACCAGCTGCGACGAGGACCCGGCATGTCGATGGGAGTAAGGAAGAAGTTCACGGCGACCCTCACCGCCGCGCTCTGCTCGCTGGCGCTCACGCTGCCGGCGCCCGCCGAGGCGAGCTCGCTGCGCGAGAGCGCGTCGCAGGGGCCCGCCGCCGTCGAGAGCTGGGACGCGACTTTCGCCCCCGACGCGCTCGCGACCTACGTCGGCGAGGGCGCGCCGAAGGTGATCGTGGTGCCCGCCGACGCCAAGGCGGAGGCCGCCGCGGGCGCGCTGCGCGGCGCGCTCGCGGGCAGCACCAGCCTGGTCATGGACAGCGCCGCGATCGGCGACGCGAGCGGCCTGGACGACGCGAAGATCGTCGAGCGCGCGCAGGCGATGCCCGTGGACCAGGTGGTCGTGGTGCGGGTCTTCGACGCGGGCGAGGGCGCGCCGCAGAACGTCGTCGTCACGTTTTACGCCAAGAGCGGCGCCGTCGCGACCGCGCTGACCGGCGCCGCGGGGACGCCTATCGCCGCCAACGCGGGCGGGAGCGCCGGCGCGCTCGACGGCGTCTCCGAGGGCGCCGCCGAGGCTGTCTCTGAGGTCAGTGACGAGCTCGACGAGCAGGGCGAGTCCGAGGCCGCGCGCGCCAAGGCGGATCGCCGCGACCGGCTGCGCCGCTACAAGTCGAAGTACCTGTGGGCCGAGGACTGGATCGGCGTCAACGCCGAGACCGGCCAGGTCATCAGCTCGTGGACGGTGATCCGTCAGGGCGAGAGCGGCGCGCAGCTCAAGGGCGCCGACTTCTACCGCGCGCTCGGCCGCGACGACCTCGTGCAGGAGTACCGCAAGCGCCGGGGGATCCGCTACGGCGTCGGGCTCCCGCTGATCCTCGGCGGGATCGCGCTCACCATCGGCGGGACCGCGGCGCTGGTCAGCAGCAGCGACACCGCGCCGGACTTCGGCGACGACGACCCGATCGGCCTGGGCTCGATCGAGCCAACCCCCCGGATCCCCTACTCGACCGCGCTCGGGATCACCATCGGCGGCACCGGCGTCGCCTTCGTCGGCGCGTTCTTCATGATGTTCTACAAGTCGCACCCGGTGAAGCGCGAAGAGGCCGGTCGCTTGATCGAGAAGCACAACCGCGACCTCCGAGACACGCTCGGCCTCGAGGAGCTCGCCCGCCGCGTCCAGGTCGCGCCGCTCGTGGGCCCGGTCCAGGGCGTGTCCGTCGGCGGCAAGTTCTAGTCGAGACCCCGCGGAGAAAAACTCCTGCAATAGCCCCGCGCCCCCGCGTGTTGGCTCCACGAGCGCGGGCAGCCGCCGCTCGCTCGCCGCGCGTATACTCGACCCGTGCTCGTCCCCCTCCTCAGCCTGCTCGTCGTCTCCGCGCCGCCCGCCCAGGGCGAGCCCGCGACGGCGACGAGGACATCCGCGGCGCTGCACCCGAGTCAGCTGCGGATGCCCAGCGCGGCCGAGGCGAGCGCGGGCGGCGACCGGCTGAGGTCGCTCGGCCTGGTCCCGAGGTCAGATGGCGGCTTCACCTACCGCGGCGTCGAGGGCGAGCGCTTCGACGCCATCATCCACGCCGACGGCACGGTCGAGTTCGAGGTCGACCCCTCGTTTCAGCTCAAGGCCGACGGCGCGTGCGTGATCTTCTCCTGCGTCACCCGGGAGATGACCACCTCCGCCAAGCAGCCCGGGCGTCAGCGCGCCGACGCGGTCAAGAAAGCGATCGCGCAGACCCTGACGACCATCGGCGCGGGCGCGGCTGCCAGCCTCGCCGGCACCCCGACCGCCACGCTCGTGAGCCCGGGCCTCAACTACCTCACGCGCCCCAACGTGCCCCAGCCGATCTCAGGCTTCGGCGCCGCAGCGCGCCCGGTCAAGGGCGCGGTCACGGGCACCGTGTACGGGCGCTACGGCTACCTCCCGCCGCCGCACGCGGCCATGCGGGGCTTCCTCGAGCGGACGTTTGAGTTCCGCGTCGAGCTGGTCAAGCAAGCCGACGCGCGACGGGTCGCGGAGCAGCTCAGCCGTCTAGAGCCCGAGCTCGCGAAGGCCTGGAGCGAGGCGAAGACGACCGCCGCGCGCCACGGTCTCGTGCTCGACGCCTGGGACGGAATCGGCGCGCCCACCGAGCTGCACAGCGATCGCGAGGTCGCCGCCGAGGCCGCGCGGGAGCTCGAGGGCAAGCGCGACGACGCCCGCGCCCGCGGGCGGGAGATCATCCTCGACTTCGTCCACTCGCGCGCGCCGGAGGGCTCGGCCGACGCCTTCTCCCCCGGCGAGCTCGCGCGCTACAACGCCGGTCGCGCGGCGGCCGAGCGCTTCGAGCCCTACGCGCCGGACGAGCGACGATAGCGCGGCGCTCACCCGCGCAGCGCGAGCCCTGCGGCCGCCCAGCGCCCGCAGGCGTGGGACGGCTTCGCAATATGTTCCTTCGGACCGATCGTGATGATCGCCGCGTTGCCCGGGTTCGCGAGCTCTTCGAACTCCTCGACCGTCAGGTGGAGAAAGCGCATCACGAAGCAGCGGATCGTCAAGCCGTGGCTGACGAGCAGCACCCGCCGCGCGCGCTTGCGCTCGACCTGCCGCATCAGGCTGTCGAGGAAGCCCGAGGTCCGATCGTAGCAGTCCGCCGGGCTCTCGCCGCCGCGGAACCGGTAGTAGAACCACCCGTGCAGCGCGCGGTCCTCCTGCTGGGACTCGTAGTCGAAGTAGCCGTGCTCGACCTCGCGGAGCCGCGGGTCCTCGTAGACGCGCAGCGCCGCAGCGCCGCGCTCGAGGCCGGCGCCGCGGCAGAGCGCCTCGAGGGTCTCGCGGGTCCGGCGGTACGGCGAGCAGTAGACCTGCGCGCCCTCGAGGAACGCCCGCCCGAGCGCGACGCCGGCGGCGCGGGCCTGCGCGCGCCCGCGATCGGTGAGCGCGATGTTGTGGTCCCCGAGCTCCTGGGGCGACGCCCGCCCGACGTTGGCCTCGGACTCGCCGTGGCGCACGAGCTTGATGATCAGCTCGGGCTCGCGCTCCCCCGCCCCCGCGCACGACTCCGGTCGGCTCCGCTCGGACACGCCGCCAGTATCGCAGCTTCTCGAGCACCTGTCTGCGCGTTCACGTCGCCGCGCACGCGCGCGAGCGCGGCTCAGACGCGCCGCAGCGCCGGTGGTATGCTGCCGCCGTGACGCGACCCGAGAGGTACGCATGCGCAAGCTGAGCTGCCGCTCGTGCGGCGCGGAGCTCGACGCCGGTCAGCTCGACCGCCGGCTCGCGATCATCATCTGCTCCCACTGCGGCGCCATCTTCGATCTCGCGCGTCGCGGGGGCGGCGGCGTCACGGGCGACGACGGCGAGCCGCTCGCGGCGCCCGAAGGCCCGAGCGCTAAGACGAACAACGACGGCGGCGAGACGAGCCCCGAGCGCGCCCCCGTGGCGATGCCGAGCCGGTTTCGGATCGAGCGCGGGAGCGGGCGCCTCGCCGTGCGCTGGCGCTGGTTTCAGTGGTCCGATCTGTTCCTGCTGTTCTTCGCGATCGCGTGGGACTCGTTCCTCATCGGCTGGTACTCGATGACCACGGTGATGGGCGACGCGCCGGGGCCGGTCAAGCTGATCATGCTGCTGTTCCCGCTCGCGCACGTCGCCGTCGGCGTCGGCGTCACCTACCGCGCGCTCGCGGGCCTGCTCAACACGACCACCGTGCAGGTGGTCGACCGCACGCTCAGCGTGCGCCACTTCCCGCTGCCCTGGTGGCCGGCCCCGACGATCCCGGTCGACTCGCTCGAGCAGCTCTACGTCAGCAAGAAGGTCAAGCACGGCAAGAACACCGCGACCGTGACCTACGAGCTGCGCGCGGTCACGCGCGAGCACAACGGGCGCCTGCTGCTCGGCGGCCTGCAGTCCCTCGATCAGGCGCTGTGGCTCGAGCAGGAGATCGAGCTCCTGCTCGGCATCCGCGACCGCCCCGTCGCCGGCGAGTACAAGGGCGACGACGTGCAGGTCTGAGGGCGAGCGGCGAGCGGCCTTCGGCCGCTAGACCAGCTCGATGGTCGCGCCCTCGACCTCCGCGATCACGCCGAGCAGGCGCGGGCCGACGCGCACCCGCACCGTCACGCCCTGCTGCGGGTGGAAGATCAGCTGCATCTCGCCCTCCCCGCCGATCGACGCCGGCTGCCCCACGAGCCCCGTGATCTCGTCGAGCGACATCCCGCGCTCGAGCGCGCTGAAGCGCTCGCGCCACTGCGGCTCGCGCCCCGCGAGCTGCTCATCGACGCTGCCCTCGATCGTGATCGCGCCGACCTCGACCTGGTCGCGCGGCTTCTCGAGCCGCAGCGTGAGCACCTGCTTCTTCTCGTCCGCGCGCCCGTAGTTGGTGAAGACGGTGACGATCACGGTGCAGGCGCCCGTCAGCTTCTGCTGGTGCGAGCCGTAGTAGTGGGCCTTGATCCGGTAGACGCCCGGGTAGGCGCGCCGCAGCACGTACTCCTCGGGCCCGTAGCCCTGGGTGAAGTCGCGCGAGACCAGCCCGCCGACGACGCTGCGGTTGTGCCCGTAGTAGACGTGCTCGCCCGTCGGCTCGAAGACGTGCAGGTCGACGTCGGTCAGGTCCGCGTCCCACGACATGCTGATTCGGACATCCAGATCCAGCAGCCGCACGAGCCGGCGATCGATCTCCTCGGGGATCTCGACGCCGCGGGCGCGCGCGAGCTGGATCAGCCGGTTGAGCTCCATCAGCGCGATCAGCTCGATCTCGGGGAAGCGGTCCCACTGACGCAGGACGACGGTGTAGAGCAGCTTCATCGCCCGCGTCGCGTCATCGTCGTCGGCCGCGTCGCCGGCCCGCCGCCAGCGCTCACCGAGCATCAGCGCGAGGTCGCGGTGCGACTGCGGCTCGTCCTCGCGCTCCTTGAGCACGCGCTCGAGCACCCGCACCGCCATGTCGTGCTCGTCGGCCTGTCCCAAGCGCCACGCGTACATCCGCATCAGCGCCGGGTCATCGAGGCCGAGCTCGAGCAGGTTGGAGAGCACGCGCAGCCCGAGCCCGCGCTGCTCGCTCGCGAGCAGGAAGTCGCCGCAGTCGAGATAGAAGGCCGGGCTCGCCGCGAACTTCTCGCGCTGCGCGAGGTAGACCGCGTAGGGATCCTCGGCCGCGCGCATGGCCTTGAGGTACGGGGTCTTGGGTGACCAGGGCTGGATCTTGATCGAGGCGCGCGCCGAGCCGCCGCCCTCGTCCTTCTTCTTCTTGGCCAAGCGCTCCCCCTCGCCCCGGCTCGCGATCCGCGCTCTGCGGGCCGGAGCGGGCATGTCCAGGCTGAAGCGCGCTTCACTCGACTCGCGCGGCGCCTCCTCCATCGGCGCCGCCGCGCCGAGGGAAGACTCCGACATCATCGCGTCCATCATCGGCGCGTCCGCTGCCATCGGCGGCATGGATGGCTCCGGCGCGGCGTCGGCCATCGGCGGCATGGGCGGCGCGGCCGCAGCGGGTCTCGCCGCAGCGCGTGGCCGAGGCGCGCCGGAGCTCCGACGCCGCGGCCCTCCGCCGCCCTTGGGCGGCTCCGGCCGCTTCTCGGTGAAGCGCGTCCACGCCGGCCGAAAGTCGGTCTCCCACCACTCGACGCGCTTGCGCCACATCGCCAGCACGGTCTCGATCTGCTTGTCGCGGCGGCCCTTCTCCTTCGCCGCGTCGCCGTCGGTCCGCGCCCGCCACTGCTCATGCATCTCGGGCCAGGTCTTCGGCGGCTCGATGTTGTACTCGAGGTACTGCTCGAGGGACTCGAGCACGAGCAGCGAGGAGCCCGGCGTGACGAGCCCGTAGCGGCGCCCGAGCTCGAGGATCGCGTCGCCGTTGCGGTCCTCGTCGAGCGCGAGCCGGGCGACCTCGAGGCCCGCCCACGCCCGCGCGACCAGGCCGAGCTCCGGGCAGCGATCGTCGGCGTCGATCTCGAGGGTCTCGAGGTCACCGCGCGCGCTGATGAGCGCGACGCTGCCGCGCGGCTCGTGCAGGCGCCCCAGCACCATCAAGCGCCCCTGGGCTACGCGCGTGTGCACCTCGGAGCAGGCGTAGGTCTCGCGGATCCGCAGCGGCGGCTGGTGCGTGAAGATCCGCTCCGCGGCCGCGTCGGGCTTGCTGCGCAGCAGGTTGACGTAGCAGCCGCCGGTCTCGCGGGCGACGTGCTCGAGCAGCCCGCCGTGGCTCGCCGCCTGGCTGTTGATACAGAACACCCGCGTGCCGCCGATCTTCGGCAGGCCGCGGCGCAGGGTCGCCATGCCGTCGCTGAACAGCAGCCACGCGTCGACCTCGGCGCCGCCGGAGCGCGGCGGCGCGCTGAGATCGAGCGCGCGCAGCTCGGTGCCGCCGTCGACCGCGAGGCCCTCGAGACGCTCGAGCAGCGCGTCGCAGCGCCCGCCCTCGACCCGAAAGCGCTCCGCGGGCTCACAGGCGTCGCGGACGACCACGAGCTCGACCGTGAGCGCGCCCCAGCGGCGCATCAGCTCGCGCAGCAGCTCGCGCTCGCGCTTGGTGTCGCTGCGGCTCCCCGAGGCGTCCCAGGCGATCGCTACGCGCCGGGGCGACCAGCCGCGCTCGCTGGGCCCGTCGTCGTACATCCTCGCGCTGACGCAGAAGAACGCGCCCTCGCCGGGCCGACGCTCGACGACCCAGAAGCGCTCGGGCAGCTGCGGGAGCCGGATCTGCAGGTCATCGCCGGCGGTCCCTCGCGGCAGCTTCGCCTCCGCGACCCAGCGCTCCTGAAACTGCGTAAGGGACAGGTTGCCGAGGCCCTCGCTGAGCACCGGCTCGACCGGCGCCTGCACGATCTCGACCCGCAGCTCGACCGGCGCGGCCGCGTTCGCGTGGGCGAGCGGCAGGTGATAGCCGGCCTCGTCGCCCTCGACGTTGAGCTCGCTGACGTAGGTGATCCGAACCGTCCGAGTGCCGCGCGCCGGGATCGGGTAGACGCGCGTGCGGTAGAGGTTGCCGGCGACCTGCTCGACGAGGCCGGGGTCGACGCCCTTGCGCACCTCGGCCTCGAGGATGCGGCGCGCCTCCTGCTTCTTGACGACGACGCCGTCGACCATGCGCCCGTTGATGTCCAGCGCGTAGCCGCTGACGACCGCGCCGTCGGGCAGCGGGAACACGAGCGAGCCCTCGAGGTCGCGCTGGTTCGGGTTGTAGAAGCGGAGCGTCTGGCTCGTCTCGGCGTGCACGCCGTTGACCAGCGCGCGGATCTCCACGTGCTGCAGCTCGATAGGCCGCTCGCCCTGCGGCGCCTCGATGTACGGGAGAAACTCAGGGTTCACGGGGGGGCGAGCGCCGGGAGGGCGTCCGCCACGGCCGAACAGGTTGGAGAAGAACGACATAGACCTCCACAGACATCGCGCGCCTGCGGGCTACGAGCCCCCGCGCGGCAGCCGACGGTAGCCCAGCCGCCGCGCCATTGCGAGCGCGCGCTCGCTGCGAGCAGGCTGCTGGAATTCGCCGCGTGGTCGCGAGCGCGTCAATGACGTCCGAGGCCGTGACGCCAGAACAAAGTTGTATCGGGCACGCCGCGAGCTCTGGCGACAGCGGCGTCGGACGTCAGGGGCGCGCTCGCGTGCGCGGGGCGATTCTCAGCGGCCCGCTGGGGCGGACTCGCCCGCGCGAAGCTTGCACATGACCATTTGGTCATATGATCACGGTCGCGCCTTCGCGCCCGCGCGAGCGGCGTGCGAGCCGGCTCGCTTTCCCGGTACCGTGGTTGACGTGACCCGCCCCCCCACCGCGCGCGCTCACCGGCCGCGACGACAACTCGAGCTCGCGCTCGCGTCTGCGCTCGCGTCTGCGCTCGCGCCGGGCTGCGCGATCGAGGACGCGAGCGGGCGCGTCGTCTCGGGCGTGCTCCGCGAGCTCAACCAGCCCGAGACGCGCGACGAGCTCGACGAGCTCGGCGAGCTGATGCCGAGCCTCGAGGACGCCGCGCGCGAGCTGGCCAAGGGCTTCCTCGAGGGGGGCGTCGAGGCGCTGACCGACGAGGAGCGGCAGGCGCGGATCGAGGAGGCGACGCGGCGCTTCGTCGACGCCGTGAGCGAGACCCTCGAGGAGGCCGGCGAGGTCGTCCCCGAGCGCCTGCGCGACGAGCTGCGCAAGACCGTCGACGCGCTGCTCGACGAGGCGCTCGCCGAGGAGCATCGACGCGACGCCGCGCGACTGGTTCGGGCGGTGACGGACGCCGCGCTGCGGGCGGTCGCGGACGAGCTGCGCGGCCCGCTGGGAGAGTCCCTCGAGCACGTCCTCGCCCAGCGCGTCGGGCCCGGCGTCGAGCGAGCGCTGCGCGAAGACGTCGCGCCGGGAACCCGCGAGGTCATGCGCCAGGCGCTGCTGGGGATCAACGACGCGCTCGTCGACGAGCGCGGCGAGCCCGTCGGCCTGGGCTTGACCATCGTCCGCGCGCACGACGGGCTGTACGCCTCGCTCGACGCGCAGACGACGAAGCTGACCACAGAGGCAGGCGGCTTGATCCGCGAGGGCGAGCAGGCCGCGAACACCGTCGGCTGGGCCGTGCAGTGGATCGCGGTCGCGCTGGCGCTCGCGCTCGGCCTCGTGCTCGCGCTGTGGCGCTGGGCGGTCTACAGCGCGCGCCGCCGCGAGCAGACGCTCGAGCTGTTGACGCGGGCGATCCACGACGCCGAGCGCGAGGGCAGCGTCAAGGACGTGCTGGGGAACATCAAGCGGCTCGGCCGCGGCGCGCCCGAGAGCGGCTACGCGTACCTCGAGGAATTCCTGGCCCAACGCCCAGAGCGGCGCCTACGGGGCGACCCCCCGCGTGAGCGCTGAGCCCGTGTCGGGGCGTGGGGCCGGCGCGTCGCAACGGCGTCCGCGAGCAGACCCCCCGCCGGCTGACAAACACGCGAGCCGACGGGCGCCGAGGCGTCGACGGTGTATGGTCGGCGCGTGGGCACGCGCGACAAGACCCAGCAGGAGCTCGACTCGCTCGCGGCGGCGCTGAGCGAGCCGCGCTCGCCGGCCGCTCGCAAGGCGCTGCTGGCCGCGCTCAAGCGCCGCTCCAACCTGCTCGTGCAGGCCGCCGCGCAGGCGATCGCGCGCCACGAGCTCGACGGCTTTGAGACCGCGCTCACCCGCGCGTTCACCCGCGCGCTCACCCGCCCGACCAAGTCAGACCCCGGCTGCCGCGCGAAGCTCGCGATCGTCCGCGCGCTCGATCACCTGGACGCGCGCGAGCTCGACGTGCTCCTCGCCGGCGCGCAGCACGTCCAGCGCGAGCCGGTCTGGGGCGGCACGGTCGACACCGCCGCGGAGCTGCGGGGCGCGAGCGCGATGGCGCTGGTCAACGCGCGCTACGTCGACGTGCTCGACGCGCTCGGGATCCTGCTCGCGGATCCCGAGCGCGCCGCGCGGCTGGCCGCGATCGAGGCGCTCGCGGCCACCGGGGACGCGCGCGCCGGCGTCCCGCTGCTGCTGCTGCTGCTCACGCGCGGCGACGACTCGCCCGAGGTGCTGCAGGCGTGCTGCGACGCGCTGCTCGAGCTCGCGCCGGAGCGGACCTTCGCCGTCGTCCACGGCCAGCTGCTGCACGAGGACGTCGCGCGGGCCGAGTCCGCCGCGCTCGCGCTCGGCGAGCGGCGGCCGCCCGGCAGCCTCGAGGCGCTGCGTGAGTTCGCCGACCGTCGTCCGCGGTCGCGCGGCGTCGCCACGCTGGCGATCGCGATGCTGCGCACGGACGAAGCTTGGAGCTTCCTGATCGAGCAGTTCGAAGACGGCGACGCGGCCGAGGCCCGCTGCGCGATCGAGGCGCTCGCTATTTATAAAGAGCAGCCGGGCCTGCGCGCGCGGGTCGAGGCGGCCTGCGAGGGGCTGCCGGCGCGTCAGCGGCTGCTGGCGACGGCCTTCGCGGACGCGTGAGCGCGCGCTCGCGTACAGCGAGCGCCGCAATGCTCGCGCGAAAGCGAGCGTCACTATACCGGCCGCCGCGCGATGATGAGCGCGACGATTGTACTGATACGATTTCCGTTGGAATCATTGCGTGTACATATGCGCCGCGTTCTCGATCCGCGCGCGCTGCGATATATTCAACGCTTGTGTCTAGGAGCATCGAATACTCCGCCGTCGTGAACCCCCTCGGCCGCTTCTTCCAGGACGCGTTCTCCGAGGAAGAGCTGGAGCGTTTCGTCAAGACGCTCCTACAACCAGCCATCCAAGCTGATTTTGCGCGCGAGGGGTCACTCGCATCCCAAGCTCAAAACCTCGCCGGATTACTACGGCGGAGGGGAGATATTAATGACGAGCTATTCGACGCACTCATTAATATGCGCCCCAGTCGAGGCGACGAGATCGAGGCGCTTCGCGCGATGGTTCACCGCGTGAAAGGTACGTCGCCACCGCCTGAGCCTGAGCGCGCGCCACCGCCAAAGGCGAAGTCTTCGTCGCTGAGCGAGTACCTGAGCGAGACGCTCGTACCCGCGCGCTTCGAGAGCTGGATCCGGGGCGTCCCTGGCGCCGCGGACGCGCTCGCCCCCCTTGCCGACACGGCGGTCAAGGTCATCCCTGTGCTCTATTACGAGGCGGTCGTAAAATTGCTCTGGCGCGGCGACCTGCTCACGCCGGAGTTCTTCCGCGATCTGGTGAACGCGTATAGCGAGCCCCCGAGCGACGAGTCACCGCTGAGGTCGCAGACTATCGAGGAGGCCACGAACGCGCTCGAGAGCATCGCCAAGTCGTACGCGCGCGCGGCGAGGGGGACGAAGCACATCCGCGACGACGACGAGGCGGGCTTTCTCGATCGCATGCTGCAAGTCCCCGAGTTCGGGCTCGTGCTCAAGCCGAGCGACTTCGGCGAGCAGGAGGCCTTCCACACCGAGCTGGGGACGCTGCTCGAGTTCGTCACGATATGGGAGCTGTACGATGAACCCGGTGAGCTGGACACCTGCGTACGCGCGCTCGTCGAGCTCGCGCGCCGGCTGTTCAAGCACGCGGCGTTCTCGTCCCTGGTCACCTGTACGGCGACCGGGCGCCACCTCGTCGAGTACATCCACGCCCATATCGAGGACTCAGACGCGTCGAGCGTGACCTCGGGCTCGGTGATCGCGGCCCACTACCTCACGCCTGAGATGACGCTAGACATCGAGAGCGGAGCTGCGCCGGACTTCCGCAACCAGCGACTGCTAATCGTTACAGATGTCGTCGCGTCGAAGGGTCTCGTGAGGCAACTCGCCGCCGCGGTGCGCCGCTTCGGCGGCACGGTCGTCGGCGCGATCGCGGCAATCTTCGTCGGCGACGAGACCGTGACGGTCCAGGAGCCGCTCACGCTGAAGAGGACCCGCGAGCGCTTCCGGGTGGTCGAGGTCGACGTCGGCGCGGGCTATGACTTCAAGATACAGACGCTCGCGCACTACCCGATTACGGTCGAGCCCAAGGGGACGTACGACTCAGACGAGCTCCTGTCGATCGATCCCTCGACTATCCTCCCAGGACAGGTTGAGCACCTCCGCCGAAACAGCCAGCCGCTCTTCGAGAGCCTCGGCGAGATGATCTCGACGCTCGACAAAGCCAAGGCGCTACGCTTCGGGCTGTTTCGAAGTCACGGCCGCGTCGTCACCGCGGCGATGCGCTTCACGCGGATCTGGGAGGGCGATCTCGCGGGGCAGGTCGGCGAGCGCATCAAGAGACACTTCGACGCGCCAGACGACGCGTCTGAGGGTGCTGGCAGCTCCGTGACGAGCGACCTCGCGCGCCTCCGGGTCGTCACGACGCACCGCGAGGACGACGTTAAGTTCGCGGACTTCGTGCAGGGCATCCTGCGCGTCTCGGACGCGCAGCGCGTGCACCTGCCGAGGCGCGAGGGCTCGCGCTCCCCCAACCCCTTCGTGGTGATGAATCAGAAGGTGGATCGCATCAAGGGGTGCAACGTCTTGCTAGTGCTCGCCGCGATCGACTCGTCCGATCATCTCCGCGCGATCATCTCGCTGCTCCTCTCGGTCGGCGCGCACAGCGTCGAGGTGCTGTGCCTGCTCAGCCGCATGCGCTTCTACTCGACGAATTTTATCTCGCGGATCCACGGCATGGACGCGAAGGGCGGCGAACTGCGGGTGCGGTTCAAGGCGGTATTCGAACTCCCGGAGCTCGAGCACACGGTGCTAGAGCGGATGATCCGGACCATCGACCAGATCGCCACCGACTACCGCGCCAGCCCGGCCGCGTCGGGCCTGACACATCTCGCGGACAACGAATTCAAGCACTTTAAGCCGCTACATCTGAAGAGCTATCGATTTGAGAGCACCGCCCCGCACCTGCTGGAGGACAAGCTGATTGGCACGGAGCCGCCGGTCGAGGTCGTGCTCGGCCGTAAGCTCAAGAACGCCAAGGAGCTGAGCACGGTCGACGGCATGCTGTTCGCGGTCACTCGCCGCCTCACCGCGGTGCGCTCGAGCCCGGGCGAGTCTGACTTCACCATCAAGAAGCGCCGGTCGCCGCAGCGCGTCATCGATCTGCTCGCCAACCGCTACAAAGACGCGAGCAGACAGGCGCGTCCGCTCAAGCTGTCGAAGCGCAGGCTGTACCAGCTCTTCGCGCTTCTCCTGTGCGATCTGAGCTACTTGAAGAAGAACCGCTCGAAGCGGCTTAGCAGCTTTCGCAAGGCGCTGGGAGACGCGTGGTGTTATCACCACCGACGTCGGCCCAAGGCGGAGACCGCGAAGCAGCGCGCGACCCACGTCGAGGTCGAAGCACGGTACTTGTTCTTGATCGCCGTGCTCGGCGCGATCGATGAGTACAGCCCAGAAGGCGACCAGTTCTATCGCGCCGTGTTCCACGAGGCGATCTCAGACCTGACCGCAGCGGACGGCACGATCGCGCCCGATGTCATCGACTACCTCAACGATGAGCGGCTCGTGCTCGCGCTCTCGATGCTGTTCCACCTGCGGTTCTCGGCGCGGTACCGCGTCGGCGTTACGCCCGACGCGCGGGCGCTCGACGCTGACGACGCGTTGAGCGAGCGAGGAGCGTCGCTCGCGGAAGCGGAGGCGCCGATAGGCTCCAGTGAGCCGCGCGCGTCGTTCGAGGAGTGGTCTTGCGGTGACGAGGGGCCGAGTTCGAGCGCGAAGGAGCCGCTGCCCGCCTCGGATGACGAGATGCTCGAGCGAGCTAAGAAGACGCTCCGAAGCGCTCGTGAGACGATTCAACGAGCGCTCGAGGCCCAGGGCGAGCCCGACAAGGCGCTCCTCAGCGCGAAGGCGCGTGTCGACACAATTCGCTACGACCTCGGCGAGTTTCGCAAGCCGCTGCGCGCGCGTGTCATCCGACATATCCAGGCGACGCTCTACGGCACCAAGAACGAGCGAATCGGTGACCTCCAGCAGATCGTCGAGAAGCTCGAGTCCCTGTGCGAGGTACACGAGAACGCCGGCTACGCCAAGCTGCGCAGCGAGGCGCTGACGAGCCAGTTCAAAGACGCACTCGAGCATGGCCTACTCGCGTGCGGCGACCTCGAGCGGCTCGCCGCGAACATCCGCGACCTGTGTCTCTTCGCGGGCAGCCGAGTGGCCGAGCCGCCGCGCTTCGAGCCGTTCGTGAAGGAGCGCTCCGAGCTCGCGCTGAGGATGGCGCGACCGCGAGAGCTCGACCTGCGCACGGCCGTGCGCTCGCTCTCCGAGCGCATCTACACCATCCGACAGCGCGGGCAGATGGTCCTGACGCACGAGGAGTTACAAGAGCTCAAGGACCTGAGCACGCGGATCAAGCGCCTACTAGGGGACCACGCGCTGCGTGAGCTGCTCGCCGACTTCGTCGTAGAGCTCGGCGTCGAACTCGGCGACTACGAAGGCGTCGACGCGCTGCATCGCCTCTATGTGCTCGGCGACAGCGTCCTCCTGTTTCACGTCATCGAGGCCGCGCGCGCGGTCAACGTCTCGGGGCAGCGGCGCGTCACGCTGACGATGTCGATCCGTGACCCCGACGGCGTGAACCCGGACCGCGACGCCGGCGAGCCCTACGACCCCAAGGTAGTCGCGAATGTCGAGCGCGCTCGCTGGGCGCGCGTACAGATCGTCACCGCGCCAGAGGAGCGACACGTCATCCGTCGGTCGCCCGTGGCGAGGCTTGACGGCGTCAAGTGGACCAAGCACCTTCCGGAGTACGCCAACAAGCTCAAGGCTTACGACGGACGCGTCGAGCTGCTGTGGGGCGACCTCGAGCCCGCGCCCGCGAACAACGCGGTCGCGGCTGACGCGAGCCCCGCTAAAGTCATGAGCCCGCGCGAGCCCGCGGAGTCCATGCTCATCGGGCTACAGCTGACGCTTCGGACTCGAACGCCGGAGCTCAAGGAGGCGCTGACGGGCGCGACCCCCTGACCGCGCCCTCTGGGGACGACCGATCAGGTCGCCGCGTCGGGCTCCTCCGCCGGCGCGCCGACGACGATCAGCAGGCCTGAGTCGACGAGCTCGCCGATCTGCGGGGGCAGCGAGGTCTTCTCCTGCAGCCGGTGCCAGACGCTGCGCGCCGGATCGTTGAGCCGCTCGACTCGCTCCTTGATCGCCTTCTGCAGCGTCTGCGTCGCCGCGTCGATCGCCGTCTTCAGCGCGTCGATCCGCGGCGGCGGCAGGTCGGTGACGACCTCCTCGCCGAGCAGCCGCCCGCGCACGCGCAGGCTGTCGAGTTCGAAACGCAGGCCTTGGAGGTACTGGTCGACCGCGTTCTTCTCAGCGCGCAGGCGCATGACGACCTCGTCGGCCGAGCTCGCCTCGGTCGAGCTCGGCGTGACGCCGACGGCCTCGAGCTCGGCGAGCGCCTGCTCGACCGCGTTCAGCTGACCTTGCCAATCGACCAGGGTGCGCGCCCACTGCTCGAGGTCGTTCGAGACCACCGCCGTGGGCGCGACGCCGAGGCGGAACGCCCGCTCCCGCGCGAGCCTGGACTGCTCGGCCAGCGCCTTGCGCAGCTTGCCCTCGGTGTCCTCGATCATCCGGATCGCGGTCTTGAGGCTCGTCGGCGCGCTGGTCGCCGGCGGCTCGGCGCTGAAGTCCGAGAGCAGCTTGCGCAGGCCCTCGATCCGCTCGGTGTGCTCGGCGAGCTCGCGCCCGGCGGACTCGGCCTGGCTGGTGAGCGTGGCGAGGAAGCTCGCGGCGCTGACGTCGACGTCGAGTTCCGGGAGGCGCGGCTCGAGGTCGAGCTTGTCGAGCACCGCCCGCGCGCTCGCTACCTCGCCGAGGAAGCCCTCGAGCTTCTTGAGCGCGGCGCGGAAGCTCTTCTCCCCGTCGACCACGGTCTGGATCACCTCACCCGGCGCCGAGACCTCGGCGTGGTTGGCGATCAGATCCTTGAGGGTCTGTCGCGCCTCGATCTCCTCGGCGACCCAGTCTCGGCCCTTGCGACCGCCGCTCGCGACCTCGCGCAGCGCCCGGTCATGCTCGACCGCCCACGGCTCCTCGGAGCGGCCCGCGAGCATCTCCTGGATCGCCAGCACCTCGTCGAGCTGACGCGCGAGGTCCCCGGAGGACTCGGGCTTGTGCACCCGCAGCTCGGCGAGCATGCCGGCTTTAAAGTCCTCCTCGAGCTCGCCCCAGCCGCTCTCGAAGCGCGCGACCTCTTCGTCGTAGACCGGGTCCAGCGACTCCGTGTCGACGTGCTCGCCGATCAGCTCGGCGAGGCGTTTTTGCAGCCGCTCGACGCGGCTGCGCGTGAGGTAGTCGGCGACGCGCTCGAGCCACTCGGTGAGCGACCCACCCAGCGGCGCCGGCGGCTTCTCGCCGGCGAGCTTGAGCAGCTCCAGGCTCTTCTTCACGCGGGCCAGCTCGCCGCTGATGGAGGCCTCGTCGGGCTCGTAGCTGCGGATCAGGCCCTCGATCGAGAGCCCGTGCCCGCTCACGTACTCGTGGAGCTCGCCGAGCACCTCGGCCAGCTCCTTGAGCTCCCCGAGCCGCGCGCCGCAGAGCTGCTGCGACTTGTGCAGCGCGTCGGCGGAGCCCATCGCCACGCGCAAGATCTCGCGCAGCCGGTCGGCGACGTCGGCGATCCCCTCGAGGCCCTGCTCGCGCATCGACTCGGAGAACGCGCTGATCCGCGAGCCGAGCTTGCGCCCCGCCTGCGCGCAGCGTTCCCACTTCTGCAGCGTCGGGATCTCGTCCTCCGCGTTGGCGTGGATCGAGTGCGCGAAGCGTCCGACCACCCACTCGACCAGCTGCCGCGCCCACGCCTCCGGAAGATCTCCGAGCGTGATCATGATGAGCTGGATCTTCTCGAGCTCGGGGCGCGCGCTCGCGATCTTCTGGATGCTCTCGCCCAGGTTGACCTTCGACTCGACCCGCTCGACGCTCTCGTCGAGCATCGCGCCGAGGCCGTCGCGGATCCGCGAGACGCGGTCGAGCAGGCGCCACAGCTCCTTGAGCGAGCGCAGGCCGCCGTCGAGCTCGGGGTCGTCGTTAAAGACGTCCGGGTCGGCGATCAGGATCGTCGAGAGCGGCGTGATGACGCTGTCGTCGATCAAGGTCGCGAGCGCCCGCCTCGCCGGCGTCGCGCTGTGGCGAGCGACCAGCGCCTTCAGCTCCGCGTAGGGCTCCTCGTAGACCCAGCGCTCGGCGTCGCCCGAGCCCGGCAGGAGCTCGTCGACCACGACCTCGGCGCCGCGGAGCAGCCGCTGACCCCCGATGATCGAGCGCAGGCTCGCGCCCTCGCTGAGCAGGCCGCAGACATCCCGCAGACGCGTCTGGGTGATCTCCGAGGGCTCGGCGACCAGCGGCACGAGCGAGAACAACGCCGGCGAGTGCCGCAGCCGCCCTCGCTGCAAGAACGGGACGAGCTGGCTCTTGGCCTCGGCGACGGCGGTCTCGAACTGCGGCGGCTGCTGCGGCTTCCCCTGCCGCACGACGAGGTCGAGGCGCTTGATGTGCCAGTTGATCTTGCGCTGCAGATCCTTGCTCGAGGCCAGCGCCCGCGCCCGCGCGTCGAAGTCCTCGTTGCCCCCGCCGCTCGCCTCCGAGGCGACCAGCACGGACTTCACGAACTCGGCCGAGAAGCTCGGCAGCGAGACGACCTCGAGCCGCCCCGCCTCGCGCAGCACCGCGGTCAGCGGCGCGTCCGTCGGATCACCCCGCTCGATCAGCAGCGCGGTCAGGCCGCTCGCGCCGAGCGTCGTCTGGGCCAGCCAGCTCTCGAGCGCCTCCTCGCTCGCCGCGAACACGGCCGCGCGCGAGGTCCAGCTGACCACGAGCCCGCCGCCGCGCTCGCGCAGCTTGCTGAACTCACGCTCGATCTCGACGTGCGTCGGCTGCCGCCCCGCGACCGGCAAGAGCGGGTTCGTGAAGGGCGAGGGGAAGACCTCCTCGGCGAGGCTCGGGATCGAGACCGGCAGCGCGCGCGAGAGCGAGCTCGCGCCCTCGGAGACCAGGACCGCGACCGCGCGGGTCCGCCAGTCCTCTGGGACATCCATCCCGAGCCCGACCTCCTGCGCGCGCGAGGCCGCGAGGCCGTAGAGCGCGTCGAGCTGGTCGAAGGGCACGTAGGCTTTCTTATCCTCGTCGACGCACGCGTCGAGGATCGCGATCACCTCGCGCAGCAGGCGCTGCGCGGTCCCGCGAGCGTCCGCGGGCAGCGTCGCCATCAACGCCTCCTCGAGCGACGCGGTGAGCTTGAGCTCGTCGCTGAGATCGAACGAGATCCCCTGCGTGCTCGACTCGAGCTCGACGGGCGCGAGCGCGAGCAGCTGCGGGAGCTTGGTGAGCGACACGTAGTCGCGGACGATCGCCGGCACGCCGAAGATCGGCGGGAGGCCGTCCATCGCGTCCGCCAGCGCCTGCGGGTCGCCGTCGAACTCGCCGTCGAGCGCCGGCTTGATCACGCTGTCGAGCGCCTGCACGACGCCCCGCGCGCGGCCGCGGCTCGCCCACCACGCGAAGTTCGCCGCGCCGCGCGAGAGCTCGAAGACCTTGGCGATCGCCGAGGCCCGCAGCGCCGGGACGTGCAGCACTCGGTGGCGCCCCTTGTCCGCGTCGCCGAGCGACAAGAACGACTCCGGCGCGTACGCGACGATCAGCGCGAGGTCTCGGCCGCACGAGTCGAGCAGCGCGCGCAGCGGGTTGCGATCGTCGGTCCGCACGCGCTCGCGCAGGAGCTCGTAGGCCTGCTCCATCTCGTCGAGCAGCACCACGGCGCGCCGATCGAGCTCCGTCTGTCGCGCGAGCGCGTGGGCGATGTCGGCGCGACCGCGGGCGGCGAGCGAGTCGATCAGCTCGACCATCCCCTCGCCCGCCTTCACGGACTCGATCCACGCCTGCACGCGCTTCGCGAACTCGTGCGCCGCGACGCGCTCGCCCGCGGGGACGAGGCGATCGACGAAGGCCGCCGCCTCCTCCCAGATCGCGACGACGCCGGACTCCGGCGCCGCGTTGAGGAGGTGAAAGAGCAGCGTCGACTTCCCGGAGCCGTAGACGCCGACGACCGCGGCCGTCGACACCGGGTCCTCGCCAGTGGCGACGGCGATCGCCCGCTCCCGGACGCGCCGGTGCTGCTCAGTGAAGTCCAACCAAGTGCTAGTTGCTGTGGCCGCGAGTTCCCTCAACGAGTCACCCTCCTGTCGGACATCCTACGTCAGCCGGGGCGCGGCCGAGTGGTCCGAAGCACAGACAGTTGCATGTCGGACAATCCCGCGCCAGCGCGAATTCGTGACGCGCGGCGACACGCACGCTCGCGTATAAGATGATCATTAGGACATCTTGATGGGAGCGCGCGAGCGCGCGAGCGAGCGGCGCGCGAGCGCGTTGTCGAGCGCGGGAGAGCACCGGCCGCGCGCCCGCGCATTAACATGTCTATTAATTCATATTGGACGGCGGGCGAGCGCGCGGCGCCGGTCGCCGGGCGCGTGACGCCGCGCCGCGGCGCCGAGCGCTCGCCGCCGCGCGCGGGATCGCGGCGACCTCGAGACCGCGCCCACGCTTCGCGAGCTGCGCCGCCGCGCGCCGCCTCGCGAGCGGCCGCCGCCGCGCGCCGCCGCGCGCGTGTACACTCGCGCACCATGGCCGCCCGCCCCCCGACCCGAGCCGTCGCCGGATCCGCTGACGGCGTGTACGACGGCGTGCGCGTGATCGTGCGCGGCTGGCTGCACGGCAACACGGTCGTGCTCCCCGGGCCTCGGCCCGCGATCATCGACACCGGCTACGTCACCGGGGTGGACGAGCTGATCGAGCGCGTCGAGGCGCTGGGCGGCTTCCCGATCGCGTCGCTCGCCGAGATCCTGCTCACCCACGTGCACAGCGATCACGCGGGGGGCTGCGCGGCGCTGCAGCGGCGCGGCGCCGCGCGGACCCTGGCGCACCCGGACTGCGCGGCGCTCGTCCGTGAGTGGGACCCCCGCAAGCTCTGGCTGGAGGGCATCGAGCAGCGGCTGCCGCGGTTTCGGATCGACGGCATCCTCACGCCAGGAGATCGCGTCGTCGCGGGCGAGCTCGCGTGGGAGCTCATCGACGCGCCCGGGCACGCGACCGGCGGGCTGTGCTTCTACTGCCGCGAGCGCAAGCTGCTGATCACCGGCGACGCGCTCTGGCGCGACGGCTTCGGCCTCCTCAACGTCCCGGTCGAGGGCGCGCGCTGTCTCGAGCTCACGCGCCGCGCGCTCGAGTCGCTCGCCGCGCTCGACGTCGAGCTCGTGATCCCGGGGCACGGTCGCCCGTTCCGCGACTTCGCCGGCGCGCTCGCGCGAGCGCGCGAGCACCTGGCGATGTACCGCGACGACCCGCGGCGCGCGTGGAGGCGCGGCCTGCGTTCCTCGATCGCGTTCTGGCTGCTCGGCAACGCCGGCGCGCCGCGCCGTGACTTCGAAGCGATGCTCCGCGCCGCGCTCCCCGGCCGCCCGCTCGCGCCGCTGCTCGAGGGCCTCGCCGCCCGCGGGATCATGGTCGAGGAGACAGATCGAGTGTTTCCGGGCGCGCGCCTCCACAGGATCGACTGAGCGCGCCGGCGCCTCAGCCCGCGAAGCCGCGCGCGAGCGCGTCTCAGACGTCCGGGCGCCCCTCGAGCCAGAGGTAGGCCGCGCGCGTTCAGGCGTCACTCGCTCGGCACGTAGCCCTGACGGAGCCAGTTCCCGCGACCTGTCCCCCAGAGCACACAATTGCTCGACGCGCCCGGCAGCGACCAGATCTGCACGCCGCCCTCCCCGGCGCCGACCGAGTCCTTGAGCGAGATCACCAGCTCGAGCTCGCCGTCCCCGTCGAGGTCCCCGACCGAGGGCGCCGCCATCGAGCCGCGCGCGAACAGCTCGATCTTGTGCAGCTCGTTGCCGCCGGCGTCGAGCACCACCAAGTGCGCGGGCGTCAGCGGCGCCTTCGGCTCGCCCTCGGAGAAGGTCGTGAACAGGATCTCCGGGCCGCCGTCGCCGTTGAGGTCGACGATCAGCGCCTCGCTGGCGCCGACGAAGGGATCCGCCTGTCCGAAGGTGTAGGTCCACATCAGCTCGCCGCTCGAGCGGTAGGCGTACAGCGAGCCGTCGTAGGCCGGGATCACGATCTCGAGGCCGGGCTCGCCGTCGAGCTCCGCGACGGAGGGCGCCGGGTAGGTCGGCACGATGTTGTGCCCGATCGAGCCGTAGGCCTGCGGCGGCCCGCTGTCCTTCGGCCACTCCCAGCCGGCCGGGCGCGTCATGTCATGGTTGAGCACCCACACGCTCACGCCCTGGTTCTCGGTCGACTCGCTGTGCTCGTGATCGCCGCCCAGCACGACCTCGTGATCGCCGTCGCCGTCGATGTCCGCGATCACGGGCGGCGAGTAGGTGAACTCCGAGCGATCGCCGGTGCCCCAGCCCTGCATCGCCAGCGCGAGGTCGTGATAGGCCTCCACGCCCGTGACCCAGCTGTCCGCGAAGTCATCATGGGCCGGGAGGTTGGCGCCGTCCCCATTCCACGCGCCGAAGCCGATCGCGTCGTAGGTCGAGACCACGTCGAGCACGCCGTCTCCGTCGAGGTCGCCGGCGCCGATGTTCTGGTTGAAGCCCCCGTAGTCGATGCAGTCGCCCTCGGGCGCCATGCACTCGCCGACCTGCGGCCAGCCCGACGCGAGGCTCCCGTCGAGTTCGAAGACGCTCGTCGCCGGCCCCGTCGCCTGCTTGGTGATCAGGATCTCGTGCCGCCCGTCGCCGTCGACATCCGCGGCCGCGACGCTGCGCACCTCGGCGTCGCCGTAGGCCTGCGGCCAGCCCGGCAGCAGCTCGCCGAGGTGGTCGTAGACCGCGACGTTGAAGCCGTTGTCGTCAGGGTGCGCGCTGACGGCGATCTCGACGTCGCCGTCGCCGTCGAGGTCGCCGACCGCCGCCGACGGCCACATCCGCACGGTCCCGTGCTCGGGCGAGTCGGAGGCGCTGTACGCCCACGCGGTCTGCCACAGCGGCGCGCCGTCCTGATCGTAGACGTAGAGCACCGAGTGCCGCGCGGCCACGATGTCGAGGCCGCCGTCGCCGTTGATGTCGACGAGCGCCGGCGACGCGAGCCAATTCTCGTCCCAGCTGCCGGGGAGCGTCTTGAGCAGCGTCGGCGCCTGGACCTCGCCGCTCGCGCCGCCCGGCGCGGGCGCGCACGAGGGCGGCGGCGGGTCGATCGGCTCGTCCGTCGTGCCGCTGGTCGGCTCGTCCGTCGTGCCCTGCGAGGTCGTGCCCGGTCCCACGCTCGTGCCCGCGCTGGTCGTGCCGCCCGTGGTCACGCCCTGCGCCGTCGTGCCCGGGCCCTCGCTCGAGCTCGCGCCGGCGCTCGTCGTCGCGTCGCTCGCCGTCGCGGCGCCCTCGCTCTCGCTCGTGCCCGCGCCGCTGTCGCCGCAGGCGAGCGCCGCGCAGCCCAGCGGCAGCGCGACCCATAACATGCTCCTCAAGACATCCATCCCTCGCAGCTTCGCCGCTCGCGCCACGCGCGGCAAGGCATGTCTTATTGAACATGTAGCAATCGCCGCGCGCGACTACAGCAGGCAGCAGGCCGCGCAGACCTCGACCAGCTCGACCCGCCCGCCGACGCCGCCGCCGAGCGTGCGACGGCCGCCGCGCGGCGTGTCGCTGGCGTGCACGCGCGTGCAGGCGACCCCCGCGTCGATCAGCGCCTGGCGGACCGCGTCGGCGCGCGTGTAAGGGCGGCCCCAGGGGTCAACGCTCGAGGCGACGCCGCCGTCGCCGAACACGAACAGCTCGGCCGGACCGCCCTCGATCGCGTCGCGTCGCCACCGCTTCGCCAGCGCCTCGATCCTGCGTCGACTCTCCGCGTCGAGCTCGACGCTGCCCGGCGCGAAGCGGATCGGCGGCAGCCCGTGGGGGTGACAGGCCATCCACCGCATGATCTCCTCCCGCGTCTCGGCCTCCGTCTCCGCGCACTCGCTCGGGCTCGCCGCGAGCGGGTCGACGAGCAGCCCCGCTCCGCGCGCCGGGTCAAACGCGATCCCGAGCACGACGCTTCGAGCCCGCGTCGAGAGCACCGCGACGCGGCGACCGTCGACGCCCGGCGGGCTCACGCCGTGCAGCGCCGCGGTCCAGGGGGCGTCGAGCAGCGTGCGCCCGCGCGCGAAGTCGACGAGCGCGAGCCCCCCGTGCCACGCCCGCAGCGCGATCCAGGACTCGACTCGCCCCTCGACGCTGCGGGCCTTGGGCGCGAACCACTGCACCTCCCGCGCCTCGTCGACGCGCCCGAGCCCGAACCACGCGCGGACCAGGAGGCCCTCGGGGAGCATCCACCCCGTCTGATGTCGCGCGACCGCGGACCGCCGGATCGTCTCCCCCGTGCGCGCGTCGAGCCACGCGATCGCGCCCGCCTCCTGCGTCGGCGAGAACTCTACGAGCCCCTCGCCGACGAGCGCCCGATCCGCCGCGAGCGCGCGAGACCAGCGGCGCGTCAGCTCGGGCAGCGAGTACGCCTCCACGCGCCCCGGTCGCGTCACGATCAGCTGCCGCGTGGATGTCTCGAGGACCACCTCCGAACCGGCGTCGAGCGAGCGCGCGCGCCCGGTGAGCGCCCCCGCGTCGTCGACGAGCTCCAGACGCCCGCCGCCGGGCTCGGGTGTGTACAGCGCCGTCCACCCGTCCCCCCGCGCGAGCACGTCGGGGGTACGCTCGCAGCGGTGCACGGGCCGCCCGTCGGCGCCCGGCACCGGCAGCGTGCGCTCGAGCCCCGAGCGTCGCGTGATCACGCGCCCGCGCCCGTCGAGCAGGCTGACCGCGCAGCCGTGATCGAGGTACAGCGCCTCGCCGTCGTGGGCGCGCCCCGGGAGCGCCCAGCGGTACTCCGAGTCCGGCGCCTCGCCGCGGGCGAGCGGCGCGCCGTCTCGGCGGTCGAGGAACACGTAGCGGTCGGGCCCAGGCGGCGTCGTCGCGAGCAGCAGCACGCCCGTCGTCGACGCCGCGAACGCGCGCCAGCGAAAGCCCTCGGGCGGGGCCGCCCGCCAGCGCGCCCGCCCGAAGCGCGCGTCGACGTCGTACAGCTGCCCGTCCGCCCCCACGAAGAACGCCGAGTCGCCGCGGACGTCCACCTCGGGGAGCTGGGTTGAGAACGCCCAGCTCACCGCGTTCTCGACTCGCTCCTCTAGCACCCTCCGCGCCTCGGCTTCGCGCGACGACTCGTCGAGCTCGCTCCGCTGCGGCTCCGCTGACGGGGCGGGGTCGTCCGGCGCCGTCGCGACGCTCGCTGGCGCAGGCTTCGCAACCGGCGCGCACCCGCTGCTCAGCGCGAGCGCGAACGCGCCGGACGCGAAGAGACAGAGGAGAGGCCGCATCGTGGATGCTCCAACGCGCAGGCGCGACATCCGGTGCCGCCCGCGTTTGCGCGCGCGGGCCCGCTGCGCCATCGTCACAATACCGTGAGGCCAACCGACCCGCGCGACCAATTCAGCCGACGCCGCGCGCTCGCGCTCGTCGCGGCGGCGGGCGCGGACGCGCTGCTGTCCGCGTGCGAGCCCCACCGAGATCCATCCGAACCGCGCAGCCAGCCCATGAGCGAGAACCACGCGAAGCCCTCCCCCGAGCGAATGCCGACCCTCTACGTTCCCCACGGCGGCGGCCCCTGGCCGTTCGTCGAGCTCGGCTTCGGCCGCCCCGGGATGTGGGACTCGCTCGAGCGTTTCCTCCGCGCGCTCAACATCTCCGCGCCGCGCCCCCCGACCGCGGTGCTCGTCGTCTCGGCCCACTGGGAGGCGGAGCGGCCGACGGTGATGGCCTCGCCGCGGCCGCCGATGCTCTACGACTACTACGGCTTCCCGGCGGCGGCCTACGAGGTGCGCTGGCCGGCGCCGGGTCAGCCCGAGCTCGCCGCGAAGATTCACGACATGCTCGAGCGGTCATCCATCCCCGCGGCGCTCGACCCCGCGCGCGGCTACGATCACGGCGCCTTCGTCGTGACCGCGCTCAGCGATCCCGCCGCGTCGATCCCGACGCTCCAGCTCTCGCTCAAGGCCGGCCTCGACCCCGCCGAGCACCTCGAGATCGGGCGCTCGCTCGCGCCGCTGCGCGACGAGGGCGTGCTCATCCTCGGCAGCGGGATGAGCTACCACAACATGCGCGGCTTCCGGCAGGCCATGCGCGGCGTCAATCACCCGCAGCTGCTCGCCGACTCCCGCGCCTTCGACGACTGGCTCGTCGAGACGGTCTCCGAGGCGCCGTCGCGACGCAGCGCGCGGCTCGTCGAGTGGGAGCGCGCGCCCGCGGCGAGGGCCTGTCACCCGCGCGAGGAACATCTCCTCCCGCTGATGGTCGTCGCCGGCGCCGCGGGCGATGACCCCGGCGCCGCGCCCTACCGCGATCGACTCATGGGCGTGCAGGTCTCCGCCGCGCGCTTCGGCTGAGCGCGGCGAAGTTCGCGTGTCGGGCGGCTAGAGCCGGACGACCCCGAAGAACTCGAGCACCTGGTCCTCGCCCCCGCGGATCAGCTCTGGCTCGACGGCCGCCTCGATGATCCCGTGCTCCCGCGCGATCTCGGCGACGGCCTCGGGCCAGCGGGCCAGCTGCACGCCGCCGACCCGCTTGAGCGGCTCCTCGGCCTTCAGCTCGATCACGTACACCCGACGTCGGCCGGACGCGCCCGACATGTCGACGACGATAAAGTCGCCGCAGAACAGCCGCTGATTGCAGCGAAACAGCCACAGGTTGGTCTTCGCGCGCATCAGCGTGATCGCGAAGCGCCGCTCGGGCCCGCTCACCTCGAACTGCTCGAGCAGGCGATACGCCGCGCCGGCCGTCCACGCCGGCTTCGCCACGAGCAGCTCGTGGATGCTGAAGCGATCGCACAGCTCGAAGGGCAGCTGCAGGGTGAAGGGGCGCGCCGGCATGCCGAGCCCCCGGGATAGCACACCGCGCCCCGCGCTGGCGGGCGACCGCGTTCGTTCGCGCGCGGCTGCGCGGCCGCGCGACCGCGTGACCGGCCCCGCGTGAACATGGCTCTACGGTCACGAGCGGCCGGGCGCGCCGCGGTCTAGGAGCTGCGGCGCTGACGCTCCAAGCTGCGCGCGCGCGGCCTCGACGTCGCGTCGCGGGAACGAGCGTCACGATTCCTCCGCGCCGCGGTCAACTATAATTCATGGACGACGATTTCGACGCGACGCCGCGGTTGACCGACGTAATGGGCGCGCTGGTCTCGGGCGTCGCGCACGCTCGCAGCGTCGCGGACACTGAGGTGATGAACATCGCGCGCCGATATCGGCGACACGAGCACCTGAAGAACCTCTCGATCCCCCGGCTGCGCGTAAACAAGGTCGTGCTCGAGCTCCCGGTCTTGCTCGAGCGCGTCATCCCGGCTGCGAGCGCTCGCCTCAACAGCGCCGAGCACATCGCCGCGCTCGCGCGTGACGCCCTCGTCGAGGCCGCGCAGGACATCGCCGGGTACATCGAGACGACGCAGCACAGGATGCTCCCGGAGGTCGCTGAGCGGGCGCAGGCGCTGCTGCGGGAGCTGAGCGGGGACGCGCTCCCGCGCGAATTTCACGACGTCCTGCTCGTGCGCGTCGGCAAGCTCCGCAAGAAGCTCGAGGCGCTCCCCCCGGGGGGGCCCGCGCTCTCGGATGTGCTCGTTCGCGACGAGCTCGGGGGTCTGACCGAGCGGCTGCTTCGCGACACGCTCGCGCGCGTCGTCGCGGCCCAGGCCAAGGAGAAGTTCGACGCCGAGAACCCGCCGGAGCCCACCGCGCCCGACGAGCGCGCGGACGAGGATGACCCGGACGACATGTTCCCGCAGTCCTTTGAGGAGCCGCTCCCCGAGTCGAAGTGGACGCGGGCGCAGGCCGAGCAGGTCATCAACGAGACGCTGTTCGCCGACGCCGTCAGCGAGCTCATCATCATCGTCCGCAACACCGCCGAGAACGCCGCGATCCAGCGGAGCACGCGACCTGCCGACTTTGAAGTGCGCGTGAACACCGACGCGATCAAGAACGCGGGCACGCCGGGCGCGGTCACGCGTGTGCGAATGGTCCTGACCGAAGAGGGCCTCGAGTGGAACAGCGAGCCGAGCGGCGACGGCGGCTCGCGCTGGAAGCTCATGCCGGAGTGACTCGCGCCCGAACACCTACGAGCGCTCGTCGCGGCTCGCCGGCGGCGTGGCTTCGAAGGTGTCGCCGGCGACCGCGACGCCGCTCGGCTCGTTCGTCACGGTGATCGTCCGTCGGCTCGCGTCGACCGCCGTGACCGCGCCGAGGGCTTGACCGTTGAGCGCGATCGTCCAGCCGGCCCCGATCCCCCGCACGCTGGAGAGCGTGAGCTCCCGCGCCGCCGGATCGACTCGCTCAACCGCGCCGGAGATTCGCCCCATCGCGCCGCCTCGCTCCTCGATCGAGTTCTCGAGCGCGAGCAGCAGGCGCTCCGTCCCCGGGGGGACATCGGCGCCGCGCACCCGCACGAGCACGCGCATGTCAAAGCTCCGCTGCTCCTTCTCGGAGCTCCGCGAGCGCCGCTGCGTTGAGGTCTTGGCCTGAAGCGACGCGCGCGTCGCCCAGGCGCTCCCCGAGCCGCCGATCGCGATATTCGAATCAGACCGCCGCGCCGTCGAGCGCTCGCGGGTCGACGTGATCCGGGCGTTGAACTCGATCTCCGCCTCGTCGATCATGAGGTACGGGATCGGGAGCATCGTCAGCAGCGGCACCGAGAGCGTGTACTCCTGAAGCCGCCCGTCCGGGCCCTCGCGCTCGTACGCGAAGCGGGCGTGGACCGCGTTGCCCTCGTCGTCGAAGCCGACCTCCTTGATGAAGTTCGCGGTCGTGATCGCGGACTTGACCTGGGCCTCGACGATCGCGTTGAGCGGCCCGCCGATCAGGTTGGCGAAGTCCAGCGTCGCTAGCTCTCGTCCGTCCACTGACACCGTGTCGCGCTCCGCGGTCGCCCCTCGCGAGGGCGCGCGCTGGAGTGTACCGGATACCGTCCGCGCGCTTCACCCGTGCGCGCGCGAACCGTCCAGTCAGGCTACTGAACGGTAGCGTCACCGATCACGCTGAAGCTGCCCGAAGGCGTGATCAGGCGCAGCGCTCCCGTCTCGCGCGCGTCGAGGATCATGTCTTTATGCGCAGGTGGTCGCGGGCGCGCGGAGAGCCGCTCCGCGAGGTCCGAGAGCGGCTGCACCTGGTAGCTCCACAGCCCGTCGGCGGCGCTCCAGGGCTCGTGGTAGAGGGTCCGAAGCGCGACGCTCCGCTCGTCCCGCGGGAGGCGCTGAATGTTGCGCGCGTACCCGACGCGGTCGACGAGGCTCTCCTCCGCGTTCGAGAGGTAGAGGACCCGCACCTTGAGGCCGCGCGCGCGCGCGTGCTGGGCGATCACGCGAAGCGTGCGCGCGCCACAGAGGTCCCCGGGCGCGATGGTGATCGCGTCGGCGCGGAGCAGCGCTCGCACGCGATCGTAGAGCGCGGTCGAAGACACCCAAGTCGGAGCGCTCGGAGGCGATCGCGCCTGCTCGGCGAGCTGCTCGGCGAGCTCGCGCCGATACGCGCGGAACAGGTCGACGCTCGCCTCGTCGGCTCGCGCCGCGCGCAGCAGCGCGAGCGTCTCCACGGCGTGCGTCGCCGCGAAGCGTCGTCGAAGCCGCGCCGGGCTCGAGGAGCGCGCGATCAGGATCGAGAGCAGCCGATGCAGCGCGACGACCTGCGCGTCGATATCGATCAGGAAGGCCTGCTCCGCGCCCGAGCTGGCGAGCATAGAGTAGTTCTGCATCGAGCCCACGCCGACGTAGATCCCGCCGCGACCGCGGATGTACGGATAGAAGAGATCGTGACGCGACTCGTTCGCGACGAGGTAGTGCCGCGAGACCGCCTGCGGCTCGTCGTAGGTCGTGCGCCCGTCTACAGGCTCCTCGTCGCGCGGCGGGTCAGCGGGCGCGCACGCCACGACCGCGACCGCGAGCCAAAGCGGCGACCAACCCAGCGCTCGAGCGTCCACCGCCCGATACTCGCACGTCCTCGTCGCCTGAGCGCTCGCACGCGGTCGTCGGGCGGCAATTCACGTTTCGACGCGAGGCCGGTCATCTCCACGACACTTGCAGCGCGCGAGCGGAGGTGGTGGTCGATGTCGGTGGACGGACGCGAAATCGCAACTCTGGATTTTCCCAACCTGATCGGCGGGCCGCTCAACGCGATCGTCGAGGCCCAGGCCAAGTCCGCGATCACGACCGCGAATTTCATCAAGGAGGTCGCCTTCGACGACGAAGGCCGCGCGGTGCACGTCGACTTCAAGTACGACCGGCGCGGGCCGGACGGCCGGGTGCAGGAGAACACGCTCTCGGTCCCGTTCCTGACGATGCTCCCGATCCCCTACCTGAAGGTCGAGACGGCGGAGGTCGAGTTCAACGCGAAGATCTCGTCCGTGCGCGAGAACTCCGTCGCGTCGAACTTCCAAGGTGAGCTCGGCGCCGAGCTGGGCGGCGACATGTGGGCGATGCGCGCCTCGATCCAGGCCAAGGCCGCCCACCAGAAGCAGTCGAGCTCGACCGAGCGCGAGCAGCGGAGCTTCGACATGCGCGTGCTCGTCAAGGTCGGGAACACCGACATGCCCCCGGGGACAGAATATCTCTTGAGCATGCTAGAGAACGCGATCGAGGAGCGCGGCGGCGCGATCCGCAGCGTCAACGGCTCGATCGAGGCGACCGACCCCGGACGCAAGCAGATCACGGTGAGCGCCGTCCGCGGGATCGAGTCCGGCTGGGAGCTGCGAGCCAACGGCGCCGCGCTCGGCCGCGTCGAGGCGGTCGACCTCGAGCGCAGGGTGCTCACCCTCTCCGAGGCTCCGGCGGCGACGCTCGTGCAGGGGGACACCTTCGAAGCCACGCCGCCGACCGAGCCCGCGACGACGTCCGGGTCCACGTCGAGCGGGTTCTAGCGCCGCGGGCGAGTCGACGGCGGATCACGGGCGCTTGACCGGGTAGCCGCTCGCGATCGTCATCGCCTCTTTGCCGATCTCGCCGAAGTTCTTGGCCGCGCCCGAGATCGCTTTTTGGGCGATCTCGATGACGTCAGCCCACTTCTTGTCTTGCGTGGCGACGAGCTGCGCGAGCGCGATGCCGATCGTCGCGGTCGCCATGGTGCTCACGTTGCGCATGTAGTCAGCGCCGTCCTGGATCGCGGTCGACGTCGAGAGCGCGACGGACTGGAAGGCGACCCCCGCCCCGTGACCGCCCGCGAGCCCGCCGCCGCTGATCTCCTTCGTGAGCTGCGTGAGCGTGTCTTTGACCTTCACGTTGGCGCCGCCCGACATCCTCGACCTCCCTCGCGCGAGGGCCCGCGCCCGCGCCCGCGCCTCGAGCTTCGCACGCGCTCACGCGCCGGTGAAGCGTCCGCCCACCGCGCTTTGAACCGTCAAGAAAACACATGGTCTTATGAACATATTTAGACCTACGGTCCACTGGCCAGTACGAAGGAAGTGCGTCACGAGCCGCCCACGCTCGCGTCTCTTTAGCCGTGAGGTCACGGGGCTGCCGCGTCGCGCCAGCGTTCACGGAGTCTCCGGCGCGCCTCCGTGCGCTCGGCTCACAGCAACAGTGACACCAAGACAAGGATCAGGAGATAGACGATGGCAGATTCAGTAAACGGCGCGATCACGGACGCGGTCACGCAGGCGAACGTCAAGGTGCTGGGCGACGCGCCCGCGCAGGCGCTCGGCATGCTGTACCAGAGCATCGGGCAGTCTTTGGCGCTCGCCGCCGGGAACGCGGTCACGATGCAGCAGCAAGGGAACCTCATTCACCAGTCGACGACGACGGTCGGGACGACCGCGCTCTACAGCCTCGGGACCGCCGCTGTCGGTAAGGCGGCGGACAGCGCGGCCGGCGGGGACGATAAGCCGCAGGGCTAGCGCCGGCGGAGCTCACGAGGAGGTACCCACGCGCCTCGTGGCCGGTCGCGCCGCTGGCTCGCCGGCGTGCTCGAGGACCGGCATCCTCGTCTCGAGCATCCTCGATAACACCTGATCGAGCAGGTACAGCCGGTCGGGGCTGGCGAGCGCCGCGCTGATGTACAGCGTCGTCGGCCGAGTCGCCTTGTGGCTGGCGAGCGCCCTCCAGGCGCTCGCCAGCCACGTCTCCCACGGGCGCGTGGGCGGGAGCGGGAGCGCGCCGACGAGCGCGCCCGCGGTGCACGCCTCGATCAGCTTCTCTTCGAAATGAAGCAGCCGCGCGCTCGCATCCCGGATGCGCTCCCGCATGCGCGCGCCCGCGAGCTCGAGCGAGCTGGCCGCCGCCGCGCTCCGGTGCCGACGCAGGCGCGCCCGCGCCGAGCCCACCGAGGCGCCCTTCGTGACCCCTCGCTCCGCGCGCTCAGACGTCGCGCTGACGCGACCGCGTAGCCCCGCGACCTCGGCCGCGTCGGCGGGCAGCCGCAGACTTGCGAGCAGCGACTCGGCGTCCTTCAGCCAGCTGAGCGCGGCGGCCGGGAACCCCAGGTCGTTGCGCTCGTAGCGATCGATGAGCGCGCCGAGCGTGGCGAGCTGCGCCCCGAGCTTCTCGATCCGGATACAGAGCACCACACCCGGTAGACGGTTCGCTCCCCGGCTTGTGAACTGTTCAGGCCGGCGCAGCGGCGCGCCGCGCCCCCTCGCCGCTTAGGGGAGCTTGTGCTGGTAGCAATCGGCCTGGCATTGATACTCGAGCGCGCACAGGGCCAGGCCGCGACAGGAGCGCTCGATCGACGCGGGGCGGCAGCCGGGCTGCCCAACGCGCTCGCGCAGGACGCAGCGGCGCCACTTGCTGCGCTTGCACTTGCGCAGCGCCTCGCAGCACTTGCTGCGCACGCATTGGGCGCAGTCACCGTCACCGCGCGCGGGCTCGCAGAGGTCGCGCGCCTTCGGCTCTTCGGGCTCGACGAGCTCGCCAAGCTCGCCACCGGTGTCGGAGTCCGCGCTCTCCTCCGTCGCTCCGAGGTCCGGGGCTTCCTGTCCATCGGTCGACGGGTCACCGACGTCCGCGCTCGAGAGCGGGTCAGCTCGCGGCGACGAGGCGTCGGGCGCGTCCGTGGCGACGGCGGGCGCGGACGAGGTCGAGGCGTCCGTTTCGACATGCTCGTTAGGACACAAGGGACACTCGCGCGGCGCCACGAGCCGCTCGAGGCACGCCGCCCGCTCACGCTCCGCCTCCGCGGCGCTCCGCGATTTTTGGACGGCGACGCCCGCCGCCGCCGCCGCGGTGACGCCGGCGGCGACCAGCGCGGCGGCGAGCCAGCGCCCGCCGAGGCCCGTCTGGGCCGCGACCGCGGCGGCCCCCCCGAGCGGGAGTGGGACCGGCAAGGCCCAGCGCTCGCCCTCCGGGTGAAGGCGGATGTCGTTGGCCAGCAGGCGCCAGCGCCCGCGCAGCAGATCGCGGAACTCTCCCAGCGCCTCCTCATGCACGCAGAGCACGAGCCGCAGGCCGGTGACCGGCAGCGCGGCGATGTACGCGAGCCCGTCGACGAACTCCTCCAGCTCGCGCGGATCGAGCTCGGGATCGAGCAGCCGCTCGAGGTCGTGGAGCACGAGCAGCAGCGGCCGATCCGAGCGCCGCTCCGCCTGCCGCAGCGCCCGGCGCAGCGCGGCCAGCGGCGCCTCCTCGATCGCGCCCGGGCTCGCCAGCTCGAGCTGCGAGCGCAGCGCGTCCACGAGCGCGCGCGTCGTCGGTCCTGGCGCGGACCAGCGCTCTACGACGACCGAGCGCACCTCGAGCGCGCGCTCTAGCCGTGGCAGCACGAGCTCGCGCACGAAGCTGCGGACCCGCGTCCGCGAGGGGGCGTAGATCGTCGAGCAGCTGTACGCGCTCAGCTGTCCCACGAGCCTCTCGGCGAGCGCGCTCGGGTCATCGGCTCGGCCGCGGCGCCGGCTGGCGCGCCGACGCGCTCGCGCGTCACGGTCGTCATCAGTCATCGCGCCTCCCCCCGCGCGGTCGCCTGGATCGCGTCCCCCAGCGCCTCGACGTCCATCGCGACCGCTCGCACCGCGCCGCTGCCGAACAGCCCGCCGGCGCCGCGATCCCAGACCTCTTTCTCGCCCCGCTCGGGCGAGACCACGGCGACGCTGACCCGCGACGGCGGCCGCTGATCGAGCAGCCAGCGCAGGAGCATCCGGTGACGCCACTCAAACACCGAGACCCCGACGCAGAGCATCGGCCGCGTCCGCACCCAGCCGATAAACGGCGCCTCCCAGTCGCGCGGGAACATCTCGCGCAGCTCGAGCAGGCCGCGGATGTGATCGTCCTCGGTGAGCTGCGGCGCGCTCAGGATCGAGTCCGCCGAGTAGCCCCCGTACAGCCGCAGGAGCACGAAGTCGCGCTCGAGGTCGGGGGTCTCGCCGTAGATGTCGTCATCCCAGTCGTGAGCGCCCGCGCGCCGGACCATGACGAGCCGGCGCTCCCCCGTGCCCAGCGGCGCCGGCTGCAGCACGTAGATCGAGCGCTCGGGGTGCAGCTCGGCGAGCGCCGACTCGAGCAGCGGGAGCCACAGCAGCGTCGTGTGTGCGCCGGGCCTCAGCTGCCGCGCGATGATCCGGACGAAGTCGGGGATCTGCAGCTCGTGGGACCCGCCGACGAAGCGCTGAAACATTCGATGGAGTCGAGGCTCGCCGGCGCGCAGCGAGAAGTGCTGCGCGAGCGCGTCGAGGCCGAGCTCGTCGGCGCCCTGCGCTCCCCGTCGCGTCAGGGTCTTGCGCAGGTTCTCCTGCAGCGAGCCGACGCCCGGCGTCGCGTCGGGGATGTCCCCGAGCACGAACGAGAACGGCTTCTGGATCAGCTCCGCGAGCACCGGGTCGAGCGCGGCGGAGGTGTCGCGCGCGACCTGGGCCCGCGGCCGGATCCGCCTGCGCGAGAAGTCGAGGAGCCGCGAGCTCGCGCCCCGGAGGTACAGCACCGGGGAGAAGGCCTCGGCGCCGCGCTCGATCATCGTGCGTCGGCTCGCCTGGAGGCTCGCGGCGACGTCCCCCGCGCTGTCTCGCGCGTCTGTCAGCGCGCGGTAAAAGCTCGCGGCGCAGCGACGCGCGACCGTCGCTTGCACCGGCCACAGGTGGGCGACCACGGCGTCCGCGACCTCCCGCGCGAGCAGCTCGGCCGCGCTGGCGAACGCGCCCGGGCGCGCGCCGCTGCACGCCTCGAGCACGACGAGCCGCAGGTCCGCGCCGAGGCCCGCGCGGAGCTCCTGCGCGAGCGTCTCCGCGGTGACCCAGCGGGGCTCCCCCTGCTCCGTCTCGGGGAGCATGAGACGCGGGTTGCCCTGGGGGTCAGCGCCGCCGTGCCCGATCCAGTGAATGATGTGCGGACGATCGCTCGCGCGGAGACGCTCAAACAGGCGCGGGCTGCAGGTCTCGTCCCCGACGATCGGCTCGAGCCACTCGAGCGCCCCAGCCGTGATCGGCTCGTGCAGCGCGGCCCGCAACCCCGCGAGCTTCTCTCGCTCCCCGAGCGGCGAGATGGGGAGCAGCCGGACGGCGCTCCGGACCTCGCGGGTCTCGTGCGGCTCGGTGGAATTGACGCCGCGCACCACGTGAACCTGCGCGCTGCAGCCGAGGAAGTCACCGCCCGAGTCAGCGCGGCAGAGCACCTCCCACGGGATCCGCTGGAGCTCGAGCTCGTGGCTCATCACGCGCACGAGCAGCGGCGCGCGAGGTGACTGCGCGCGCGAGGCCTCGAGCAGGCGCGCGTAGACCTCGTGCAGCGCGCCGTGGATCAACGCGCCGTGCAGCGCGCGCGCGTCCGCGAGGATCCGCTCCGGGAGCGCGCGACCCTGCACGACCGCCCGTCGCACGCCGTTCGCGAAGCCGGTGAGTCGACCGAGGTTAAAACCGGCGAGCTCGAAGGGCGCCACGCGCTCGCCCCGGCTCGCGCGCGCCGAGACCCGCACGCTCTGCTGATCACGCGCTAGCTCAATCTCGATCCAGTACATGCTCCACACGCCACGTCATCGGGTGACCTCGAGCGGCGCGCCGCGCTCGTCGAGCAACCGGAACTCGATCCGTCGGTTCTGCGCGCGGCCGTTCTCGGTCGCGTTGTCGGCGATCGGCTGCTCGCCGCCGTAGCCGACCGCGGAGAGCCGGACCGCGCTGACGCCCCGCGCGATCAGCTCGTCGCGCACCGCGTCGGCGCGTCGGCGCGAGAGCTCCTTGTTGAAGGCCGGGTCGCCGTCCGTGTCGGTGTGCCCCTGGATCTCCAGGCGCAGCTCCGGGTACTCGGCGAGCACGCGCGCGGCCCGATCGAGGATCGGCATCGAGTCCTCGATGAGCTCGGCGCTGAGGAAGGGGAAGTGGATCCCGCGGATCGTCCCGAGGATCTGCAGCACCGGCACCGGCAGCGAGTCCGGGCACCCGTCGCTATCCTCGTAGCCGTTGACCGTCTCGGGCTCGTCGACGCAGCGATCCTCGAGATCGTCGAAGCCGTCGCCGTCGGTGTCGGGCGCCGGGCAGCCCTGGTACTCGGGCGCGCCCGCGCGCGCCGGGCACTGGTCATCGCGCCGCGCCGGGATCGCGTGCTGCCCCGGATCGAAGAAGCCGTCGCCGTCCGAGTCGACGAGCGGCGGGCAGCCGTCGCGCTCGCGGAGACCAGCTGTATCAACACACATGTCTTCGAGATCGCGCACGCCGTCGCCGTCGCGATCGGGGCAGCCGCGCTGCGCCGCGACGCCCGGGCGCCCCGGGCACGCGTCGATCCGAGCGCTCGGCTGACCGGGGTCATACCAGCCGTCGTCGTCGCGATCTCGCAGCGGGCGGTTGAGCGTGATGACCAGGTTGAAGAGCAGCTCGCCGTGGACGGTTCGACCGCCGAGATCACCGAGCGCCGGCGTCACGCTCGCGCGCCCGTCGACGCGCGCGCCGAGCCACCGCGTGATCAAGACCTTCAGCCCGCCGCCGAAGTGAACCGCGGGATCGACGTCGCCCCCGAGCGCGGCTCCAGCGGTAGCGAGCGCGCCGCCGCCGATCAGCGCGAAGGGGACGACGCTGTACAGCGGCAGCTGCGCGAGCGCGTGGGCGCGCGCGTGCGCCAGGCTCGTGAACGCGCCGTCGGTGGTTCGCGTCGGCGCCCAGCCCCCCTCGAGCTCGGCGCCCAGCGCCCCGAGGGGGTAGAAGCCGACGCGCGCCCCGAGGCTGAACGCCGCCGGGTTGAGCTCCCGCCACTCACGCGAGACATCGTAGAGCTCGTGCTCGGCGCTCGTGAAGAACACGCCGACGTGCACGCCGAGCTCGACCATGTTGCGCTCGGGCCGATGGCGAACGATCCAGCGCGGCTTCGGGACCGCGACCTGATCGCGCGATGGTTCGCGAGCCGCGTTCGCCTCGCCGCTCGTGGACTCCTCCCCCGCCGGCGGAGGCGACGGCGACGCCTGGGCGCGCGAGGCGACCAGGCCCGCGCGCGCGCCCGCGAGGCTGGTGACGAGCACGAGCGCCGCGATCCGACGCGCGCGCCTCCCCCCAGCGCGTGCGCTCGTCCACGCGCCGAGGCGCGCGCGAGGCCGGGTGAGCTGGTGAGCGAGAGTCATCGAATCCGAGCGCGACGCGCCGCCGGGCCGCCGCCGCCGCACTCCCGATCGTTGAACGGTGCGCTGAACGAACGCGCCGCGACACAGTCGGAGAGAGCAGGCTCTTTCACGACGTCGCTGGACCGCCGTCTGTGAGACCGAGATCGAGACCAAGATCGGGACCGAGGTCGTCGACGCCGCGGAGCGCCCCCTCCCGCGCCCGCTGGACCGTGCAGGCCCAGCGCCGAACGGTCCAGGCTTCGCGCGCGCCCGAGCCCGTAGCGCGCGCGCTGTTACTCGGCCGCGCATTCGTCCGTGAACACGACGTACACGCGCCCGTCTCCGAAGTTGTAGTACGGGGCCCCCGCGACCAGATCATCGTCGCCGTCGCCGTCGATGTCGCCAGCGTCCAACGAGAACCGAGAGACGACATCATCCCCCTCGCCGATCAGCGCGAAGCCTTCGGGGTCCTGATCGATCGTCTCGAGCGAGACCGTCTCCGCGTCGGGCTTGCCGTACACGAGGAACGCGCGCGGCGGGGAGACGCTGTAGGTGCCGCTGATGAGCACGTCGTCGAAGCCGTCGCCGTCGAGGTCACCGATGAGCCGGACCTCGCTCCCGAGGTTGAGGTCATCCCCGCTCGGGGCGACGATGAAGCCGTCATCGATCGCGTCGCCCACGATGCGGTCGCCGTCGCCGCCCGCGGCGAACAGCCCGTAGACGCGACCGAGGCTCGCGTCCGCGCCGATCGCCCCGAGGAGCAGATCGTCCTCGCCGTCGTCGTCGAGATCTCCGCCTCCGCCCACGCTCGACCCCAGCCCGATGTCGTCGTCGTTCTCGACCGAGATCGCGATCCCGCCGCTCCCGTCGACGAGCGCGTCGATCGACAGCGTGTCCGTCTGATCGGTGCCGAACACGACGTGCGCCGCGTTGTCGCTGCCGATGAGGACGTCGGGGACGTCGTCGCCGTTGAGGTCGCCGGCGCTCGCGAGCGATCGACCGAGGTTCTGCTGCGCGACCGCGCCCTCGAGGATAAAGCCGCCCATCCCCTGGCTCAGCATGCTCGCCATGACGTCGCCGGGGTCCGCCTTGCCGTGCACGACCAGCACGACGCCGGCGTCGACGATCTCTTGGGGATCGTACCTCGGCCCGCCGACCACCAGCTCCGCCAACCCGTCGCCGCTCATGTCGTCGACGACGACGACGGCGGCGCCGAGCCCACCGAGCTCCCCGAACTGCGGGTAGATGCCGAAGCCCCCAGCCCCGAGACCATCGAGATCAACCGGGCTCCCGTCCGCCTTCCCGAACACCACCCACGCCGCGCCCTCGTCCATCGCGTAGCCCGGCGCGCCGATGAGGAGCTCGGATCGACCGTCGCCGTTGAGATCGGGCACCGCGGCGAGCTCGATCCCGGCGAAGCCCTCGGGGACCGTGACGCGGAACCCGACCGCGTCGTCCTGCAGATCGGAGCTCAACACGACCGGATCGACGCTGTCGCGCCCGAACACGACAAAGACCGTCGAGTCGCCACGGCTCGCCACGGCGATCTCCGCGCGGCCGTCGTCGTTCATGTCGCCGAGCACCGCGAGCGACTCGCCGAGGTTGACCGCCGAGAATTCGTGCGAAATGGCGAAGCCGCCCACGCCGAGCGCGACCTCGGCGAGCTCGCAATTGAACGGCACGCACCGCGAGTCGACGCAGCGCTCCGACTCGCAGTCTCCGTCGTCGCTGCACGTCAGCCCGCGCGCGCACGCAGAGCAGCTGCCGCCGCAGTCGATGTCCGTCTCGTCCCCGTCGAGCGCCGCGTTGTCGCAGTGCGACGAGCCGGTGCTGCTCGAGCTGGTCTCGCTCGCGCCCGTGCCCAGCGTGCTGACGCTCCCGCCGGATCCCGTCATCCCCCCGCTCGTCGTCACCGCCGCGGTCGTCGTCGTCGTCATCGCCGCCGTCGTCGCCGTCGTCGCCGCCGCCTCGGTCGTCGCCGACGTCGCCGCCGCGCCCGACGTCGTGCAGGCGGGGTCCTCCTGCTTGACGATGAAGCCGTCGTCCGTACAAGGCGCCGCGCACCCAGGCGCGGGGGCGAGGAGTGCGCCCAGCGTGCTCGACAACGCCGCGCGCGCCCGCCACGTATCAGTGGAGACGCCCATACCGATTCGAAGCGTAGCACTCACCAGAGGCCTGTCCCGGCTGAATTCTCGCGTCGCCGCCGGACCGTCCTGAACGGTCCAATCGGACATACGAATGAACGGTCATGAGACCGGCACGACGTCCTCCAGCAGCGGCTGCGAGGGGAGCACCCACGGCGTGTTCTTGGCGGCGGGGCGCTCGGGCAGCTCGCTCGTGATCAACTCGACGAGCGGCGCGCCGTACTCCGCGAGCTCTGGCGGCTCGAGCTCGGGGCGCATCAACAGGTCCACGACCCCCCACCACTCGCTCCCAGTCTGCGCGGCGTGAACGCGCGTCTGCTTGAAGAGGCGGGGGAGGAGCTCGTGGAGCATCGGCCACGACGTGTAGATATTGCGGTTGGTGTGCGCGGCCCGAACGACGCGGCACACCTGCCCTCCGCTCAGGTGCTCGACGCACGGCAGCAGCAGGCGCGCGGCGATCCACTCGGCCGCCAGGATCGTGCTCGCGGTGCGGAACAGCTCGACCACGCGGCTGCAGCAGACCTCGATGTCTCCCTCGACGACGAGCACGCGCACCTGCTTGCCGCTGAGGCCGGCCACGCGATCGATGACGACGCGCGTGAGCTCCGGGTGCGCGGCCGCGTGGTGAAGCACCCGGAGCAGCCGCTCCCCCTTGTAGCGCGCGACGTACTGCTTGCAGACGCTCCGCACTGACTCTTCGACCATGTTCCATGAGCCCGGGACGTTGGCGAAGAAGGCGAGCAGGGTCCAGCGCTGCTCGACGGGGACCTCGAGCATCCGCGCGCTGACCTCGAGACCGATCGTCGCGCGCGTGAGCGCGGGCGTGGTGACGGAGATGGCCGAGAGCGCCGCGAACGTCCGCACCCGCGCGTCGGCGGTCAGCGCCTCGCCGAGCGCGCGCTCCGCCAGCGCGGTCACGACGCGACGGAGCAGCGCGTCGCGAGCGTTTCGCAGCGGGCTCTCGCGCAGGTAGGACGTCGCCGCGTCGAGCTCGACCGGGAAGAAGGGCGCGCTGACGTCGCGCATGAACGCCGCGAACGCGGGCTCGCCCTGCAGCGTCGGGCGCCGCAGCACGTACACCAGCGCGTTGCGGAGGTGGGCGCGGGCCTGCGCAGAGGACGGTACGTTCGGGGTGTGGAGCGGCTCGAGGCCGGGGTGCCGCGCGCGGTCGCGATCGCTCCGGAGGGTCTCGAGCTCGGCGCGCTCACGCGCGCTCAGCAGCCCGTACTCGCGCTCCGCCACCAGCAGCAGGCGCGACTCGAACTCGAGCGCGGCCGCCTCGTAGTCGCTGGCCGCGGGGTCGAGCTCGAGGAAGGCCGAGAGGCTCGGGTACCCCGCGCGCGTCTCCTCGTCGACGAGCAGCAGCAGCGCGCGGGCCTTCTCGAGCAGATCGACCACGACCGCCGCCCAGGTCATGACAACGCACGAGCGCAGCGCCCCGCGTCGGTAGCAGGCGACGGCCTCGGCGACGTGCGCGCGCGCGACCCCGATGTGCGGGTCACGGCCCAGCGCCTCGATCTCTACAAGCTCCTGCTCCTGCGTCCCCATGAAGCCCCTCTCCAGCCGACGTCACTCGTCGTCGAGCTCGTCCGGCTGAAACGTCAAGACCGGGAATTGCTCGACCTCTTCGTCCGTCACGCGCAGGCCGAAGATTTGCGTGACCTCGCCGGTCGCGTCGAGCGCGATGTCGCCGGAGGCCTCGAGCACGAGCAGCGTCTCGAGATCGAGGCCCGGGATCCGCTCGCGCGCCGCGTCCACCAGCGCGGGGACCTGCAGCGCGTAGTGGATCGTCCGCGCGAGCTGCTCGCCCCGCGACTCGCCCACGTAGCGCTTGCAGTCGCGCTTGAGCGCGTTCTCGGCGAAGCGCCACGAGTCGCGGATCTGCGCGAAGAATTCGATGAGCACCCACGCGCGCGCGCGCGGGACCAGCTTCATGGTCCGGTTCAAGAACAGCTCGGCGGTTCGTCGCGCGATCGCCTCGCCCAGGCCGACGACGGCGATCAGCGCGGCGTACTGCTGGCGCCGCGCGTACTCTGGGACCTCCTGATCGAGCAGGATGCTCTCGACGAGGCGCGAGAACACGACGCGCACCAGCGTGTTGCTCATGCGCGCGAGCGGGCCCGCGACGAGGCTCGCGCGCGCGGCCTCTGGGTGCACCGGGAAGTACGGGGACGCGATCACCTCCCACACCGAGTCGAGCTTGGCGCTCCCCTGCACCGGCTCGCGCGCCAGCACGAGCGCGACCGCGTTGACGAGGTGCGCGACGACGACGTCACGCGCCGGCGCGTGCGGCTTCTCGGCGGTGTAGAGCATCGGCGAGGCCGCGATCGTCGCGTGTCGCTCGAGCCGCGCGAGGTCGGCTCGCTCGCTCCGCGTGAGCAGCTCGAAGTCCTCTTGGGCGGCGCGCAGGATCTCGAGCTCGTGCGCGCGGTTCGACGAGACCTCGGGCGGCGACGTCGCCTTCTCGCTCAGGTAGCTCCCCAGCGCGCTGACCCGCTTGCGCGTGTCGTCGTCGGCGATGATGTGGAGCTCGTAGATCTTCGAGATCAGGTCGAAGACGACCGCCGCCCAGGTCATGACGACGCACGAGCGCAGCGCGCCGGCGTTGAGCGCGTCGACGGCCTCGCGGACGAACTCGCGCGTGCGCTCGTTGCGACACTGTAGCGTGAGCGCCTCGAGATCGGAGGCGTCGACGCGCGCGGTAGACGATTGCAGGCGGATCATGGACACACAATTGACGGCGACCGCGACAAGTCGTGAGGACGGACGTCAACGCCGCGGCTTGGACGCGCGCTGGGCCGCCGCCTGCGCGACCGCCTGGCTGCGCTTGATCTTCTCGCGCGTGCGCGCGTCGGTCTGCTTCTGCAGCGCGATCAACTTCTCAAACGTGCGCCGCGTGATCGCCTCCTGCAGCGCGCGCGTGCGCGTCATCATCGCGCGGTCCATCGCCTCGCGCTCGGCCTTCAGACGCGCGGCCTGGCGCGCGGCGGTGTCGATCATGCTCGCGGCGCGTCGCTGCGCGTCGCGGCGCAGCTGCTCGACCGCCTCAGCCGTGCTCGCGGCCGCGGCTCGCGGCGCGTCGCGGCCGGCGGCCGTCGGCGACGCGCCGCCGTCCGTGGGTTCCTCGAGTGGGGTCGCGCGCTTGCTCTGCTCGGTCATGGTCTCACGCTCGCTCGTTCGTTCTAGTGTTGACGGGCACATCGGCGCTCCGTGAGCGATGGCGCGATTTCACGATCGACGCCGCCCGCCGTCTTGCACTCGACAGGAGCCTCTGAATGCCGCAACGACCACGGAGAACCGTCCCGAAGAGACGCGTGCCCGCGCGCCGCGGGGCCGCGAAAGCGAAGAAACAAAGCCCCCGCGCGCCGACGCGTCCGCAGCGAGCGCCCTCAGAGGGCGCCGCCGCGAGCCCGAAATCGTCAGCCGTGCTCGCGGTGCGCGACAAATTTATCGAGCTGAACGAGCAGTACTTTGAGCAGAGCATCCGCCACAAGCTCAGCGACCTGGCGAGCAACAAGCAGGCGGCCTGGGAGCCGACGCTCACGCGGATGCGCGCCGCGAGCCCGAGCTGCGTCGTCGAGTCGGCGTCCGGCGTCGACATCGAGGCGACCGCCGCCGCGATCAAGAAGTTCTGCGAGGAGAAGATGGCCGAGGTGCTCGCGGCCGGGCTCACCCACGACAAGCCGGGCGTGTTCTACTCCGCCTTCGACGCCGGCACGAAGGGCACCGGGATGGCGACCGCGCGCGCCCAGCTCACGGGCGGCACGGTCGAGATGACGCCGGGCGGCAAGCTCCTCGACGAGGGGCTGCCGTGGCCGCAGCTCAACGAGATCGTCTCCTCCGTCGGCGCGAAGTACCTGTGGGACTTCATCTCGATCCACTTCGCCGCCGAGAACGCGCTGCGCTTCGACGAGGTGACGGTCGTCGTCGACCCCAACACGCCGCGGGAGCTCTTTGAGGGCAAGACCTGGAACCGCTACGAGCGCCACGTGATCGAGGCTGGCGAGCTGCGTCAGAAGATCATGATCGTCGACCGAGACAGCGGCTTGGCCTACGAGGCGGGCGTCGGCGCCGTGGACGTCGAGCGGCTCGAGGCGCTCAGCAAGAGCCTCGAGGAGGAGCGCGCGCGCCTCAAGAAGCACCGCGAGGAGCGCGGGCTCGACAACACCCAGCTCATCAGCAAGATGTACCGCGACCGCGGCGACGGCACGCTCGAGGGGCTCTCGACCGCGCAGATCGTCGTCGCCCGCAAGGCCTTCAAGCACGCCGTGCGCACCCGCTCCAAGCCGGAGATGATCGAGCTGTTCAGGGCGGTCGCGTCGGAGCGCGCGTACGTGCAGAGCTACGGGCGGATGGAGGGCGGGGAGTGGCTCAACCCGAGCAGCGTGCCGGAGCTCATCGACGCGTGGTACGAGCCGAAGCGCCCCTACCCCTTGGTGATGCCCAAGGAGATCTACGACCCCGATGATGGTTGAGGCGCGCGCGCTCACATAAACGGGCCCCGGCGCGCCGCGTCGGGGCCTCGTGTTTAAGAAGGCGCGCTGCTCGGTCCAAAGAGCAGCGGGCCGCCGACCCGAGGTCGGCGGCCCGCTGCGCGTCGAGGGTGCCGCTCAGCCGGCTTTGTGGCACAGCAGGTTCATCGCGGCGCCGCGGTTGCACTCGAGCGCGGCGACCAGCAGCTGCTCCTTCGAGGCCGACTTGGCGTCGCGCAGCATCGAGAACATCCGGTACATCGACTTCCCGCAGGTCGCCAGCTGCTTGTAGGCGGCGAGCTCGTCGGCGGTCTGCATGGTCCAGACCTTGGCGTTCTGTCCGACGGCGCAGGCGAAGTCGCCCAGGTTCTTGCCCTCGGTGTCGCTCGCGACCTTCTCCTCCGCCTTGGTCAGCTTGGTCGTGGCCAGCGAGAGCGGGTAGCCCTCGCGCAGCTTGTCGAGGATCCCCTGCGTGTTGGTGCCGTCGAGGTACAGCTTTTTAGCCGGCGAGAGGGTCTTGACCGCGGCGATGAACTCCTCGCCGATCGCGCTCTTGGGGCTGATCGACTTGGGCAGCAGCGTCGTGTAGTCGTTGATGACGTACTCGCAGGTCCCGTTGAGCGTGTAGACGAACGCGATCTCGAGCAGCGAGTGGTGCTGCTCCTTGAGCATGTGCACCATCGGCAGCAGGTAGGCCATCGCCATCCGCTCGCCGAAGGCGCGCCGGACGGCGGCGGACTCGGGCAGCATCATCAAGCCCTCGAGCACGAACATCGCGTCGGCGGTGGTCCCGGAGATGTCGCCCCCCTCCGACAGCCCGAACAGTCGGCTCGCCCAGAACAGCACGCTCGTCGGCTGCACGATCCAGCGCAGGCGCCCGGAGCTCTTAACGAGCCGCTCCTGGTCACCAAAGATGTTTTCGTCATCTTCGCCCCCAAAAAACGCCGCGTACACCGCGTTGTCAAAGGCGCGCTCCACCCGCGCTGGCTCCTCTCGAAAGTGGCGACGACGGTTGGTCTTCTTGTTGAAGGCCTCCAGCGCCCACCACTTCTTAGGCGCGCCCGCGAGGTCGAGCACCTGCATGGCGAAGCCGTTGCGATAGCTGCCCTGGACCTGCCCGAAGCGGACGATGTGCAGCAGCATGCTGCGCGCCTCGCCCCGCAGCTCAGGGAATAACTCGGCCACGCGCGCGCTGACGGTCGCCTCGCCCTGCCCGCTGTCGAGCGCGGCCTCGAGCGCGCCGAGGAAGCCCCCCGTCTCCTTGAGCTTGCCCTCGAACTTGGCCTCGATCAGCTCGGCCGCCTTCTCGTAGGCGGTGCCGACGAGGCGCAGCAGGTTGCCGGCGTCGCGCACGGTCTTCGGCACGTCCTCACCCTTGAGTTCCTCGCCGAGCGCGTCGGCGGTCGGCTGGAGCAGCGGCTTGTGCACGCCCGCCGCCGCCGGGTCCCCGAAGGCCTCCTCCGCGCCGGCGCGAGCCTCGGGTAGACGCGATTTGGCGAACTCCGCCAGCTTCTCGCTCATCAGCTTAGAGAGCGCCCTGACGGCGCTGTCGAGCTTGCCCTCAAAGATCCGCTGCTCGACCGCGCTCGCCATGTTGAACTCGGCCGTGATCGCCTGTCGGCGCGTGGAGTCGTTGTACGTGGCGTTCCCCAGGGTTATTCCGTTGTCTTCTTGCATCTCGTCACCATCCTTCGCGCGCGGGCTGAGACGTCGAGGTACGGGCCGCACGCGGCCGCGCGACGAGGCCCGTAGTTTCCGGGGCGCGCTCGCGCGACCCCGAGAGGCTCCTGGAGCCCGGCGATTGTTCACGCGCCTGCAGCCGCGTGATCGCGGCTGCAAACCGCAAGGTTCAGACGCCCGCGCCGCGTGTTTGTGAAGCCCCCGCGAGATCGCGCGCGTCGGGGGTTCACGAAGCGAGGCGCGCCGCGTCGTATGGCGAGGCCTCGAAGAGGAGAGGAGGACGGGCGCGTCGGAGGGCGCCACGCGGATCCCTATCAGCGCGAGGGGAGCGCGACGAGAGACGATGGCCGACCGCGGAGAGAGCTCGATCGGGTTGCTGCTCAGCGACGCCGAGGAGTACATGCCGGTGCTCGAGGACGGCCTCGACGCGGATGCGCTCCAGCAGGCCCAGCCGCCCGCGCGCGGCCCTCGAGGCGTCGACGCGATGAACCTCGACGCGCCCGAGCGAGATCCCAACGAGCTGCCGGCGCAGCGCTGGGGCGTGATCGCGCCGGCGGGGGAGCGCGGTGATCAGATGCTCTCGGCGATCGACGCGCTGCTGCAGCATCGCGGCGCGCAACAAGGGGCGCCGCCGAGGGTGTACCGCGTCGAGTCGAGCATGGACGCGAGCGCCGCGATGCGCTGGAAGAACGGGGTGCTGCGTGACGAGGAGGTCCCCGAGGAGGAGCGCCCGCGGTACCTGATGATCCTCGGCGACCTCGACGAGGTCTCGCTCGAGACGCAGCAGGTGCTGGCGAACGGGTCCTTCGTCGGCCGGCTCCAAGTCCCCTCGCTCGCGGGCTTTCGCGGCTACGCCGAGAAAGTCGTCGCGACGGAGCGCGGCCCCGACCGCGACGGGGAGACGCGCGCGCTATACTACACGGTTCAGGACGGCACCACCGCGGTCAACACCGGCTACTGCAAGCTCGTGCAGCCGTGCGTGGAGATGAACCAGCGCTGGGCCGCGGACGGAGACGCTCGCGCGCGCGTCGTGGAGGTGCCCTACAGCGACTGGGGTCCTGAAAAGCTGCTCGAAGAAGCAGGTCAGGAGGCTCCCGCCGTCATGCTCTCGCTCAGTCACGGCCTCGGGGCGCCCCGGCGAGGATGGAGGAGCCCCGATCATCAGCGCGCGCTGCAGGGCGCGCTCTCGATGGGCATGGAGGATCCGCTGACCGCCGAGACGATCGCCAGCGTGCCGTTCCTCCCGGGCGGCGTGTGGGCGTGCGTCGCGTGCTTCTCGGCCGGCACGCCGTCGACGAGCGTGTTCTACCCGTGGCTGTCACTGCTCGCCGAGCAGGGCGCGAGCGAGAAGTCGCTGCGCGAGGTGCTGCGGGGGCTCCCAGGCGACGACGCGCGCCCGTTCGTCGCCGCGCTCCCCCAGGCCGCGCTCGCTAACCCACGCGGACCGCTCGCGCTCGTGGGGCACATCGATCTCGCGTGGACGTTCGGCTTCACCGACGCGCGCACGCGCCGGAGCCGAGCGTCTCGGATGTTCTCGATGCTCCGCGTGCTGCTCTCGGGGAGCCGCGCCGGGGTCGCCCTCGACGCGCTCATGCGCGCGTATCGAGAGGTCAACGACGAGCTGATGGCGGGCTACCAGCTGCAGCGAGACGCGCTGGCGCGCGCTCAGCCCGATCCCACCGATCTGCCTCGACGCGGCGCCCTCTGGATGTCGCGCAACGACCTGCGAGGGTACGTGCTGCTCGGCGACCCGGCGGCGCGCCTCTCGATCGCGCGCGACGAGCCCCGGGGCGCCCCCCGTCGATCGACGACCGCGCCGGGACCACGCGAGCAGGCGCGGATCGAGCTCGGGCCAGCCGTCGCGCCCCCGACGGACACGTCGCCGCCGAGGCTCGAGACCTTCTCGAGCGCCCCCGAGCTGACGACCGCGCCCCGCGTTGAGGAGCCGGCGCCGCCCCGGCCGCGCGAGCCGGATCCGCCGCCGCCGCGATCGCCGAGCGCGCCCCGGCGCGACGACGCGCCCGTCGTCTATCAGGCGCCCGTCGACGCACACGAGCCGCCCCCGCGGGATCGAGGGATCGAGCGCCACCTCGACGCGCCCCCGGGCTACCACCCACCGCCTCGGTATCAGAACATGCCCACGAAGACAGAACCGACCCTCGGGGTGATGGACGCCGCGCGCAGGCTCGAGCTCCAGGAGCGCGTGGTGCTGGCGTTCCTCCGCGGCGACGAGTCACCGCGACGAATCGCCGCGCGCGTCGGGGTCTCGCTCGACGATCTCTACGACATGGCGCGCGTGTATCGCGAGGCCGGTCGCTACGCGCTCGCGCGCCGCGGGTAGCTCGCGCGACCCAGCGCGCGGCGAGTCACGAGATCCCGAGCTCCCGCATCCGGAGCTGCAACCCGCGCACCGAGACCTCGAGCGCGGCGGACATCCGCTCGATCGAGCCAGCGCAGCGCGCCTTGGCGCCGACGATCTCTTCAGGGGTCAAGTCGCGAGCCTTTCGAATCCGGGGGCACTGCTCGATGAGCGTGTACAGCGAGGTCTTCGAGATCCCGAAGTGGCGCGCGGTCGCGGAGATCCGCCAGCTGTTCGCGCGGAGCGCCTCGACGAGCTCGCGCTCGCTGATCTCTGAGGGAGGCCGCCGGCGCAGCTCGGGCGCGGCGCTCGATCGCGCCTTGCTGGCCGTCGCGCCCGCCTCCTGCGCCTGCGGGCGGGTCTTCTCGCTGGCGTGCTCGAGCAGCCGCACGACCGCCGAGCTCGGCCGCAGCGAGGCCCCGCCGTGGCTCGAGACGACGATCTGGCGCGCGAGGTTCATCAGCTGCCGAACGTTCCCCGGCCAGTCGTAGCGGACGAGCTGCGCGACGACGCTCGCCGGCAGCCACGGGCGCGCGCGCGGTGACGCGTCGAGCTTGTCCTGCTCGTCGTAGCGCCGCAGCTCCTTGCGAAGGAAGTAGACGAACAGCCGCGCGATGTCGTCGCGTCGACGTCGCAGCGGCGGCAGCCAGATCTCGTAGCTCGCGAGCCGATGCAGCAGGGACAGGCGAAACCGACCGTGCGCGACCGCTCGCTCGAGGTCGGTGTCGGTGGCCGCGAGCAGCCGGACATCGACGGGTCGGCTCGCGCCGCCGCCGAGCGGCTGAATCTCTCCGGTCTCGAGCACGCGGAGCAGCATCACCTGGACCTCGGGCGGAGACTCGCCGATCTCGTCGAGGAAGAGCGTGCCGCCGTCGGCCTCGCGGAAGTAGCCGTCGTGCGCTCGCACGGCGCCCGTGAACGCGCCGCGAGCGTAGCCGAACAGCTCCGCGACGGCGGTCTGACCGTTGAGCGCGGCCATATTGACGCACACGCACGGCTTCGAGGCGCGTCGCGAGGCGGCGTGGATCGCCCGCGCGGCGAGCTCCTTCCCGGTCCCGGACTCGCCGCGCAGCAGCACGGGGATGGGCAGCTCCGCGACCTGCAAGATCTCGCGCCGGAGCTGATGGACCCCGGGGCTCTCGCCGATGATGCCGCACATGCGATCGACGGGCTCGACGTCGTCGCGCTCATGGATGAGCAGGACCACGCGGTTTGAGATCTCGAGCACCGCGCCCGCGAAGAGCCGCTCGGGCTCGACCCTGACCGTATCGGTAATGAGCGCGCCGTTGAGGCGCGCCGGCATCGCGCTCGGCGGGACGGTGATCTCGACTCCGCCGTCGCGACCGAGCCGCAGCGTGAGCGATCGACGACTGATGTGTCGATCCGCGAGCGGCCGCCGCACGCCGTCCGCGCCGCGAAAGCTCGGCGTCCTCCGGTTGATCTGGACGACGCCGTCAACCGCGAGCTCGTCGAGCCACAGCCACTCACCGACCCGGCTCGCGTCGGGGTGAAACGCGATCGTGATCGCGCTGCGCGAGCGCGCTGCCAACAGCTCTGTTCGCTGCTCGGGTTTGAGCGTGGATTCGTCCATCAAGGCGTAGACTCGACCCAGGGCGCGGGCCGAGGGCGAAGGAGCTACGAGTAGATACGCGTCAGCGATCTACGCTCGGATCGGTCGGCGTGGGCGCGCGTCAGCGTCGTGAGCGCGCTCGCTAGCGAGCTCATGTCGCGATGCCGACGTGACGGCTCGCGCTCGACACCGCGCTTGAAGAGCTCCCAAGCCGCGTCGGGGAAGGCGTGCGCGCGGAGCTCCGCGCGCGGGCGCAGCGTCTCGATCGCTAAGCTCCTGTCCTCAGAGCCGCCTCGAGGCAGCGCGTCGGGCACGAGCAGCAGCGAGAGCGCCGAGATGCAGAAGCTGAACTGATCCGCGCGCGGCTCGCAGGACGCGCCGAGGAGCTGCTCTGGCGCGGCGAAGCGCGGCGTCCCGATGACGCCCGCGTCCCGCGTGACCGAGAGGGAGAGATAGTCCTCGGCGACGGCCACCGCCCCGAGCGCGCCGCCGGGATCGCGCGAGCGACAACCGGTCTCACGGGCCAGGCCGAAGTCGATGAGCTTGACCGAGTCGTCCGGGCAGACGAGCACGTTGGACGGCTTGATGTCGCGATGGACGAGCCCGAGGTCGTGGACCGCCGCGATCGCGCGAGCGATGCGGAGCAGCACCGCGAGCTTGCGCGGCCACGCGCACCGCGACGGGGGGAGGCGCGCGAACCATCGATCGAGCGGCTCGCCGCGGACGAACTCCATCGCGATCGCGACGCGCCCGCGCTCGATCGAGACGTCGTAGACACTCACGATCGAGCCGTGGTTGATCCGCGCGAGCGCCTGCGCCTCGCGCATCATCCGGACACGCGCTGGCCAGCCGCCGCGCGCCCCCGTCGGGAACAGGCCTACCTTGATCGCGGTGAGCCGGTTGAGCAGCAGGTCGCGCGCGAGGAGCACTCGACCCATTCCTCCGCGACCGAGCGTCCGCAGGACGGAGAAGCGCGACGACAAGAGCGGCGCGGCGGCGCCGCCCTCACGCTCCGCGACCCCCCGCGGGGTCGACTCGATCGCAGCACGCGTAAGAACGCGTCGCGTCTCATCCCCGCGCAGCAGGTCGCGACTCAGCGCGTCGAGCTCGAGCGCCGTAGCGAGCGTCGCGTCGCGTGGAGCCAGCGTCGCCGAGTCTTCTTCCAGGTAAGTCATGCGTGCTGGTGCGAACTGGTGATCCCGAGAGTAGCGACTCCTTGGGTCGACGAACACCGCCACGACGCGCGCGAGCCTGGTCGCTCGCGCGCGCGCAAGGTCAGCGAGGCTCACGGCCCGCCGCGTCCCCAAGGTAGACGCGGCCGCTCGCGCGTCGTGAAGCCTCGCGCGAGCGACTTCGACGTCACCCGCAGGGGCAGACTGCGAACGATCTTTCGGCGCCCTAAAGTACATGTCTGTAAAAACATGCTCCTTCATATGTGAGACCGGAGACCGTTCGCTGTGGGCCGTCGAACGGTACAGGACCGTCGCGTCGGCGGCCGCGATCGCTTGTGATCGCGCGCCCGGGGCGAGCCGCGAGGCCTCGAACTCGCTTCTGGACGGTTCAACTACGTGGCACGTGTTCTGCATTGTTGTCGGCGCGAGCCGTGAATACCGTGCGAGCCGAAGTTCAATATCGTGCCGATACACTCAACCCGACAGCGCTCCAAGTCGTCACCGTCAACGCCGCGCGCGTAACCGTCGAGGCCGCCGCGGATCGCGAGTGTGAGCGGTTTTGGCAACTCTGGATCGAGCGGCGCGAGTACCTCCTGAAGCTCTGCCTCAAGTGGTTGAGGGGGAGCCGCGCCGACGCCGAGGAGGTCTTGAGCGCCGGCGCGATCAAGGCGATCGAGTATCTCCGCGCGCGCCCGAACTCGGTGCGCAACCTGTTCCCGTGGATCTCGCGAATCCTCTACAACCTCTGCATCGACGTGCTCCGCGAGCGATCTCGCGTCATCCCGCTCGACGACAGCGTGGGCGAGCCTCGGCCGACGCGCGGCAGCCGACGCGCGCGAACCTTCGACGCGCCCGACCACGGCGTGCACCGTGACGAGATTGCGCACGCGATCGAGGTCGCGGTCGGGGCGCTGCCGCCGAAGCTCTACGCGGTCTTTATGCTGCGCTTCGTCGAGGAGCTGCCGTATCGCGAGATCTCGGTACGCCTCGCGATCACGCCGCAGAACGCGAGGAAGCGGATTCAGCAGGCGCGACAGCTGCTGCGCGAGGAGCTGCGCCAGCACTCCACGGCGCGAGGCGTCGGCGCGAGGAGGTCGAGCTGATGAGCGCACACATGAACGGTCTAGCGACGGTTACGCGGCGCGACGGTTACGCCCGCGCGCGCCTCTGCTCGTCACGCCGTGCACGCGAGACGCGAAGCCGCGCGCGCGAACCACTCAGTACGGTTCAGCTTTCACAAACCGCGGTCGTCGATCGTCACATCTGCCGCAGGCCGGCTTCTCCGAGGACGAGTCCGGTGTGCTTCAGAGTGCGGACGACCGCTCCCTCCTGCCGCTCATGAAGAGCGTCGACGAGCGTGAAGGCGAACAGGACACGAGCGGCCAGCCGCAGAGCAACACTGCTCAATCAACCTGACAGACGAGGAGAACCAACATGGCAGCGGAAAGCGTAAACGCACAAATTACGGACGCGGTGTCGCAGTCCAACGTTAAGGTCCTGGGAGACGCGCCGGCGATGGCGCTCGGCAACCTCTACCAGGCGATCAGCCAGACGATCGCGCTGGCGGCCGGCAACGCCGTGACCGCGCAGCAGCAGTCGAACGTCATCTACCAGGCGGCGACCACCATGGGCGTCACGACGCTCTACAGCCTCGGCACGGCGGCGGCGGGCGAGGCCTCGGAGGCGATCGCGAACGACCCGGAGAAGCCCGCCTAACACCTCAGTCGCGATCGTACGCGCTAGCGACTGATCCCTCTCGCCCCGCGCTCAGCGTCATCGCTGCGCGCGAAACCCAAGCAACTCACACCTGACAGGAAAAGGTACGAATCATGGCAGCAGAGAACGTCAACCCTCAGATCACGGATGCGGTCACGCAGGCGAACGTGAAGGTCCTGGGCGACGCCCCGGCGCTCGCGCTCGGCAACCTCTACCAGGCGATCAGCCAGTCGCTGGCGCTCGCGGCGGGCAACGCCGTGACCTCGCAGCAGCAGGCGAACGTCATCCACCAGGCCGCGACGACCATGGGTGTCACCGCGCTCTACAGCCTGGGGACCGCCGCCGCTGGTCAGGCGGCAGACGCCGCCGACGGTCAGTAGCGCGTCGCGGTTGAACGAGGAGCAGGCGCGGCCGCGGCTGCGCCTGCTCCGACGGCGAGCGAGGCGGCCCTCACCGCCCCCAGCTGGAGCCCCTGACGGGGTGAGCGTGAACGCGAGATGAGACCACGGGAGCACGCATGGCAGAGGATAAGACAGTCAACAGTCAGGTCACGGACGCGATCACACAGACCGCGCTCCAGGTCCTCGGCGAGGCTCCTAGCCACTCGATGGCGATGATTTTTCAGACCATGGCGCACTCGATGGGGCTCGCCATGCAGAACGCGGTCTCGGTGCAGAACGGGATGCAGCAGATCAGCACCTCGGTCGTAGCCACGGCCTGCGCGAAGATCGTCGCCGCGGCGGGCGGCGGCGGCGGCGGCGGCGGCGGCGGCGGCGGCGGCCTCGGGTGATGCGCGCGGTACGACCTAGCAGAGAGGACTGAGTGAGCATGTCGAACCTGAGCAAAGTCAACGCGAAGCTCGTGGACTCGCTGAACGTCCAGGCGCAGACGATCACCGACGAGAAGGTGACGGATCGGCAGGGCCGCGGGCTCGCCTTCCAGGCGGTCTCGCAGTCGACCGCGCTGGCTGTGCAGGACGCCACCGACTACCTCCGAAACCTCAGCACGATCGCCACGACCGCGGTCGGCACCGCGCTCGCGAAGATGATCGAGACCAAGGACCCCTCGTACGCCAAGGTCATCGAGCTCGCGCAGAACTCCGTCAAGACCGCGGCCGAGAGCTTCGAGCTCGTCGGCAAGAGCGCGGCGGAGATCGTGAAGAATTACCCGATCAACGAGTGAGCGCTCGCGCACGAACGTAGAGCTCGAGTATGGCGAACCGCGCGGGACCAGGAGACCTCTCGAGCTTGTTCGAAGCGATGACGTCTGGCTCGTGGAGCGCGCGCGAGGTGACGAGCGCCGTAACGCGCGAGTTCGAGGCCTCGAGCGCGCGCCTCATGAAGATCTTCGGCGAGACGATGAGCCCCGCGGGCGTCGTGCTCGAGCCGCGGGCGACGAGCTCGGAGTCGCGGGCGAGCGCGGCGGGCGAGCGCTCGGGCGAGCGCTCGGGCGCACACGCGGACGAACGCCCGTGTGAGCGGGCGGGCGCGGGCGCGGGCGCGGGCGCGGGCGCGGGTGACGTCGAGGACGAGAACGCCGGCGCGCGCTCGGGCGAGCGCGCGGGCGAGCGCGCAGCCGAGGCCCCGTCCGCGGAGGACGAGGCCGCGCAGCGTGAGCGCGAGGCGGCGCTGGCGATGGCCCAGCAGCACGTCGCTAGCCTGCTCGGCGGCGTTCAGGACGCGATGCAGGCGATCGATCGAGTGCAGCGCGAGCTCGCCAAGCGCATGCGCGGCGGCTGAGCGCGTCGCGAGGTCGCCGCGTCGCGTCGCGCGTCACCGCGGGGTCGACGTAGCGCCGACGCGCGCGGAGATCCTCCGGTCGATCATGCGCAACACGGTGACGCGGTTCTTCCCGCGCAGCTCATGCCTGCGCAGCTCCTGCAGCTCCGCGAGCGAGAGCTCGGCGAGCTTGGGGGCGATGGCGCGACGTCCGAGCGCGTGATAGTCGGCGATCGGCAGCCCGCGCTCCTCCTCGCGTCGTGACGCCGTGATCGCGCGCTCGAGGATCCGCTGGCTACGCGCGATAAAGTCGAGTCGCGCTCGCTCGGCGAGCTGCTGCGGGCGCAGCCGGAGGAGCGCTGGCGTCGGGTTCGTGTCGCGCTTGATCGCCCGCTGGTAGAGCGGGCCGAGCAGCGGCACGCTCGCCGCGAGCCGACGGTCGACGGGCTCGTCGCGCTCGTCATCGCGCGCCGGCCTCGACTCCGCGGGGACGCGCCTCCGACGCGACGGGCTGGGTTTGCGACGCCGAGGCAACGGGAGCGGCGTCCGCAGGAGCGCGGTCTGCTGACGCTGCATCCGCTCGAGCAGCTGGCGCGCGTTGTCGACGAGCGCCTCGCTCGAGACGAGTCGTTTCAGCTTGGGAGCGCGCGCCACCTAGTCTCCGATCGTCTCACGACCCGTCGCGGGACGGGGCGACGCGCAGCGCTCGCGCTGAACGGTCCAGCGACGACCTTGTTCGTTCACATCTCGCTGACGCGCCCGTCTCACTCTCGAGCCGGGGCGCTCCGCGTGGACGCGGCGCGACGCGGCGCGAGGGAAGCTATGAACGATTCGAAGACGCTCGTCCCCATCTCCACCCCCGGCATGGCGGTCGCCGACGCGGTCGCGTCCGTGAACCTCTTGACCGCCGGCCTCGCCCCAGCGATGGCGCTCGGCAGCCAGCTGCAGCAGGGCAGCCTCGCCGCGGGCCTGTCGATGCTCAACGCAGTCTCCGCGCAGCAGAGCTTCTACATCACGAGCATGGCCGCCTGCGTCCGCGGCGTGCAGCAGCTCTACGGCCCCGCGCCGCAGCAGCCTGCGCGCCCGCGAAAGCGTCGGCGTCGCTGACGACCGCGCTCGACTCACCTCGGCGCCCCCTCGGCGTCGGGCTCGGGCTCGATCAACTCGCTGTCGGGATCCGCCGCGCCCTCCGCGGGCGCGTCGTCGCCCGTCGACCCTTCATCGTCTGCGTCTTCGTCGTCCGCGTTCGTCCCTCCCGGATCGCTCGCAAGCCCCGCCCGCTGTCGATCGCGGATCGCGTCGACCAGGCGGGCGCCGATGTCGTGGAGCTCGGGGCGCATGTAGTGGACCGCGAGCCGGTCCCAGGCGTCAGCGGCGGCGACAAAGCGCGCGTCGGTTCGCTCGAGCAAGTCGAGCAGCGTCTCGTTCGCGGTCACCCAGGAGCTGTAGAGGACCTCGTTGGTGATGACGGCCTCACACACCGCGCGAACGTGACTCGCCTCGAGCACGCTCGCGATCGGGAGCAAGAGGTTACGCCCCAGCCACTCGGCGCCGGCGATCTCCGTCGCGCTCGCGAACAGCGCGACGGCGCGCTCGCGGCAGGGTCGCGCGTGCCCAGCCTCAATCAGCGCCCGCAGATCGCGGGCCGGGAGCCGCGCGACGAGGGCGGCGGCCTCAGCGGCGAGCTCGGGCACGCGCAGCCCGGCGTCGAGCGCCGCGGCGGCGTGGTCGTCACGCACCTGCGCCAGGTAGCGGAGCAGGCGCCGCTGCGTCTGCTCATCGAGGTGACGCCAGACCCCGGGGACATGTCCAAAGAGCTCGACGGCGCGCCACAGCGCGGGCTCCTCGAGCGCCGCGATCGCGGGCGCGAGGTACAGCCGGAGCGCCATCGCGGCCGGCGTAGCGAACAGCCGCGAGATCGCGCCCAGCGCCGCGTGCCTCCGGGCCCTCGCCGACTGCGGCTCCGGCCGCGTCATCGAGGCGAAGGTCAGCTCGCGGACGAGCGCGTAGACGAGCGACGCGCGCGCGCGCTTCATCGGTCCGCGCGCGAGCAGCTCGGCGGCCGCGTCGATCGTGCTGGGGAAGTAGGGCGATTCGACCTCGGAGAGCAGACGCTTTAACGCGAGCCGCCCCTGTCGGCTCTCCCTGGCGAGCACGAGCTCGATCGCGTTGTCGAGGTGCGTCGCGACGAGCGACTCGGACGGGCGAAAGGGCGCCTCGAGCGGGCTCAGCAGCGGGTGGCTGCAGCGCTCGCTGTCGCGCCGCAGGCGGTCGACGTCGTCGCGCTCGAGCGGCGAGAGCAGCTCGAAGCGCTCACCGGCCAGCTCCAGCAACGCGCGCTCACGGCCGATGCGAGCCTGACGCGCCTGCGCGGTCGAGGGCTCCCCGCTCAGCAGCAGCTCGCGAAACGCGGCGAGCGCCTCGGTGACCTCGGGCTCACCGAGGAGGTCGAGCTCGGCGAGCTTCTGGGAGAGGTCACAGACGACCGCGGCCCAGGTGCAGCGCAGCGCGGAGCGCAGCGCGCCGGCTCGGCGGCAGCGCAGCGCCTCGGCCAGATGCTCGCGCGCGTGCTCGTTGTGGCAGCGCAGCACCAGCGCCTCGTCGTCGTCGCGCGCGCGGTGGTCGTCAGGGTGATGTGTGTTCACGCGAGCCTCCTCCGGGCGGCGGCCTGGGGGCTGCATTCACCCACAAGCAGACGCGGGGTCTCGGCTGTTGTGAAAGCGGCCGCGCGTGCGCGCGCCGTCACGTTCTGGGGCCGCGCGCGTCGTCTTGGGGTGGAGCTCCTCTTTCGCGGGCGCGACCCCGACGGCTCGATCGAGGTCATCGAGCACGCGGGCGTCCGCTACCTGCACTTTGGCACACACGCGCACCAGAGCGCGCACGACCTCAACGCCCCGCGCCGGCTCGTGCTCGAGTGCACGCGACGTATGGCGGCGGCGCTGCTGCTCGCCCCCGGCCCGCGCCGCGCGCTCGTGCTCGGCCTAGGCGGCGGCGCGCTCGCGCGACACCTGCTCGAGCTCGCGCCTGCGTGCAGCGTCGTCGCGGTCGAGCGCCGGGCGCTGGTCGTCGAGCTCGCGCGCCGCTACTTCGAGCTCCCCGACGATCCGCGCTTGCGCGTCCACATCGGCGACGCGCTGCCCATCGCCGAGTCCCTCGCCCGCGAGACGGCGCGACCGGGCTTCGACGTCATCTTCGTCGATCTCTTCCACGGCCACGGGGCCGACGAGAGCATCCTCGGGACGCGCTTGTTCGGCGCCTGCTCGGCGATGCTGCGCGAGGGCGGCGTGCTCGCTAGCAACTACTGGTCCCGCGACATGCCGCCGCTCGGCAGCCCCGGGAACGTGATCTCGGCGAGCTTCCCCGCAGCGGCGCGCCTCCACTCAGTCGAGGGCAACCGCGTCCTCTTCGGGATGCGCACGTGGCCTCACCGCGAGGTCCCGGCGCGGCTCCTGGACCGCGCGCGGCGCTTGACCCGTCGATCGGGCGTCGACTACACGGGGCTGCTCAACGCGCTGATCGATCACAACCCGCAGCGCTTCGGCCTCTGCGCGGGCGCGCGAGCGGGTCGTTCGCTCGACGCGCGCGACGCCGGCGCGCGATGTGAGCCGCGTCGATAAACCTGTCTCTTTATTCACTTGATGAAGGCGCCGGCCAACGCGAGCTGCTCGAGCAGCCGCGCGACCTCGTCGGCGACCGACGCCCGCGTCAGGAGGGCGCCGCCCTCGCTCGACCAGCGCTCCGCTCGCGCGCGCCGCCACAGCAGCTCGACGAGCTCGCCGCTCGTGCGCTCCCCGTCGAGCTGAGCCGCGAGCGCGCACGCCAAGCGACCGCGCGCGGCGAGCGTCGTGTGATGATGGGTGCACACGAGCCCGCGGTGAGCGGCTTGGAAGCGGGCGAACGCCGAGATCGCCGGTCGGTGGCTGGGCGCGCGGACCAAGGTCGCCTGCGTGGTCATCAGGCGGACGAGGCCGCGACGAAACCGCTCGAGGAACGCGCGCGCGAGCACAGGGCGGGCGGCGGCGGCCTCCGGCGTCGGCAGGCCCAAGCGCGCGACCACGGCCCGCGCGACGTCAGGAAACGGGCGCGCGCGCGGCCAGCTCTCGTGGAGCTCGACCATCGCCGCGTCGACCCAGGCGTTGCGCTCCGTCGACGCGAGCCCGTCACGACGCGGGCGCGCCGCGACGAGCATCCCGTCGATGGCGTGCTCGGGTGACTGGCGGCGCGCGACGAGCTCGAGCTCCTCGCGGCAGAGCAAGCTGTGCCGCGTCGCGCGAGCGGTCACGAAGTCCAAGAGCTGCTCACGCGCGAGCTCCTCGCCCGAGAGCTGCTCGAGCTCTCGGGTGAGCTGGGCCGCGAGCGACGGCGCTAGCGCGGCGCGGTGCTCGGCGTCGGTGAGGTAGCGGAGGCCGTGTCGCTCCGCGAGGACGAGAAAGTCCCGCAGGTACACGCCGTGGCGCGCGCTGCCCAGGAGAGCTCGCGTGAACGCGGCGCGGTCGAGCGCGAGCAGCTGACGGGAGCGCTCGGCGAGCGCGCGCGCGTACGGTGCGACGTCCCGCTCGCCGTCGGAGCGGGTGAGCCTCACGATCAACTCGAGGATCGCCCGCGCGTGCGCGGACGAGGGCGACGCCCCGGGATCCGTCAGCAGCCGGACCAGCTCACGCAGCTGCCCGAGCACGCCGCCGCCGGGCATCGTGTCATGGCTGAGATACGCGACCCCGCTCGGCGCGAGGTGCTGTCTACAGAGCTCGAGCAGCCGCGCGCGGCCGCGCTCGGCCACCGCGGAGTACAGGCCGCGCGCGATGATGTAGTCGAACTCTCCCGCCGCTCCCTCCCAGGTCTCGACCTCGTCATCCACGAGCTCGACGTTGCGCAGCTCGAGCGCCGCGACGATCTCGACGGCGAGCGGACGCCCGCGACGACGCGACGAGAGCCCCACGAACTGGCTGCGGGGGAACGCGCTCGCCAGCGACGCGAGGTTGGATCCGTCGGCGGCGTTGAGATCGAGGACGCGGCAGCGCTGGACCGAGACCGGCGCGGCGCCGACCAGCGTCGCGATGACGGCGATGTGATCGATGTGCGTGAGCGGGTACAGCATCCCGACGACGTCCGCGGGCTCTCCGGCCGCTGCTGGGGATTTCGAACTCACCGCCGCCGCTCCGCCTCGTGCCGGGCGCTCACTCGCCGACCGGGTACCCCTTGGCGATCTCCGTCGCGGCGGCGCCGATCGTCTTCATGTTGGTGGCCGCCGTGTTGATGGTCTGCTGGGCGGTCTCGATGATCTTGCCGTAGGCAGGGTCCTTCGTCTCGACGAGCTTGCTCAGCGCCATGCCGATGGCGGTCGTCGCGATCGTGGTGACGTTGCGGACGTAGTCCGTCGCGTCCTGGATCGCGTGCGCGGTCGACATCGAGACAGCCTGAAAGGCGACGCCGGAGCCGTGAATCTTGACGACTTTCTCGCTGATCACGTGCTCGCGGAATTGCCCGAGCGTGTCGACGAGCTGCGGGTTTGCTTTTGTCAGATCGCCCAAGCGTCACCTCCTCCGGCGCGCGCCAGGCTGCGCCGCTCGCAAGCGGCTGGCGCGCTCGCAGGGTAGACGCGACGGGCGGCGCGGGGTGAACGACCGTCGCGCCCCTACGGTTCAAGACCGTCACCGACCGGCGCGCGGCGTGCCGGCTGCGCCGCGCGCTCGCTGAACGGTCCTATGGACGATCTATCTCAACAGACATGTCGATCGTCTCGGCGTGAGCGCGGCGCGTGTCAGGGAGCGTACGCGCCGTCGGCCTCGAACACGAGCTCGCCGTCGACGCGCTCGATCGTCCAGTACTCGACCTCGGTCGCGAGCTCCTCGGACGCGGCGTCGTAGTCGAGATGGCCGGAGGCGCCGGTGATGTTGACGGCGCGCCCCTCCGCGAGCTGGGCCGCGAGGTACTCGAAGTCCGTCTCGCGCACGAAGAACGACAGCCCGCTCGTGTCGCTGAGGCGCCGGATTCCGCGCGCGAGCGTCGTGCCCGTGTAGACCCGCTGCTCTTGATAGTAGGCCCAGGTCACGCCGTAGATCGCGAGCCACGTCGCGTCGAAGGTGTGCGGCGCGTAGAACGACTGCGTCGCGTCACGACCGGGGAACGCCGCGCTGAACTTCTCGGTGAACTCTTGATACGAGATCTCGGGCGGGACCTCTGGACGCACGCCGCGGATCCGGTCCCGCAGCGTCTCGAGCGCGAGGCTCGCCTCCGCGAACAGCTGCGGCTCAGCGGCGGTCTCGCTGAACATCAGGCCGAGGCTGGCGAGCGCGTCTCCCTCGTAGGCGGCGGACTCGATGAACTCCAGCACCAGCGCGGTCTCCGACGCGATGAACACGATCTCGTCATAGGTCGCCTCTGTCACGTCCCCAGCGCCTGGTTCGCCGCTCACGTCCGCGACGACGAGATCGAGCTGCGCGCGCAGCTCGTCCGCGTCGCTGAACAGGTAGCTCGTCGCGCCGCTCAGCTGCTCGCGCAGCGCCTCCTCGATCCCGAGCCCGTAGCTGTCGCGCTGTGCCAGGATGAAGTAGCGATCGACGCCGCGGCGCTGTAGGTCGTGCGCGATCGCGTCGGTCATCAGGGAGTCGTTCGCTACCGTCCGCCAAAACAGCCCCGGGCGCTCGTCGGTCTTCACCTCGCCGTCGATCGTGGTCAGCGAGACGCTCGTCGCGGAGGGCGAGATCATCACGACGTCGCGCGCGCAGTCGGCCGACGACTCGACCCCAGCCCCGCAGATGGTTTCGAACACGTGCGTCGCGAGCTGCGAGGTGCCCGGGCCGATGATCGCGGTCGCGCCGAGCGTGTCGACGAGGAAGCGCGCCCCCTCGGCGGCGGCGTCTGACTCGCTGAGGTTATCGATCCCGCCGCCGTCTTGATAGTTGCAGTGGACGATGGCGACCTCGGGCCCCGCGAGCTTGCTGCCTTGGTACTGCGAGACCGCGAGCGTCGCGGAGTTGACGAGGTACTCGTCGCTCACGTCGCTCGCCTGCAGGTCGAGCAGCGTCCCGAAGATCACGGCGTCGCGGTAGCGCTCCGGGTGCTCGAACAGGTCCTCCGGGTAGCTGCGACTGCAGCGCTGCGAGAGCTCGGCGGGCACGCAGCGATTGTTCGCGCAGGTGTGCGTGATGCCGAGCGCCTGTCGACAGTCCTCCGCCTCGCTGCAGCTCGGGGTGCCCCCGCAGTAGCCGCCCTCGCAGCGCAGCGACATGCCGCCCCCGAGCGAGACCGGGGGCGCGCAGTCAGCGTCGGCCTCGCAGGGCTGTCCCTGGATCCAGGCGCCCTCGAAGCAGCCGCAGAGCAGCGCGGCGAAGCCCAGCGACGCCAGCGCGGCCCAGTTGTTCAGCGACGCGTTCACGACCTCCACGAGTATATCGACTCGCCGAGGCGCGCGGCGTGACGAAGCCCCGCGAGCTGAACGGTTCACTCGACCGTCCAGGGACGCGCCGGCTGATTCGTGCCGGTTCCTCTACTATGTCTAAATAGTCATGTTGAAATCACCCGGCCGACTCGCGGCGCTTCACGATCCCTCGCGGCGACCGTCCACACACGGTGAGCGGGAGGATCGCGTGGGCGTGAGCCGGCGGCGGCGGCGACTGACCACGCGACGCGCGAGCGCGGCGCTCGCGATGTCTCGCGCTTTGTCTCTCGCTTTGTCTCTCGCGCTGGCGACCGCGCCCACGCGCGCCGCCGCCGAGCTCCCCGGCGCTCCAGCCCCGCGCGGAGAGGCGAGCTGGGACGTCCCGCCGGAGGACGCGACGGCGGACGACGCCCAGGTCATGGCTGAAGACGCGGAGCACGAGTCGCTCGCCCGCGCTCAGGCGCAGATCGTGGCGCTGCTCGAGCAAGCGCAGGCGCGGCTCGACGCGGGTGAGCCGCGCGCGGCGATCGAGCGCTGGGAGAGGGCCTACGCGCTCGTGCCTGTCGGGCCTGGCTTCGCGCATCAGCGCACGATCATCCTGCTCGAGATCGTCGCTGCGTACCGCGAGCTCGCGCGCGCCGAGCAACGGGCGCGGCCGCTCGAGCGGGCGGTCTCGCTGCTCGACGCCCGCCTCGGCGAGCTCGCGCCGACCGACACCGAGAACCGCGCGCCGCTCGAGTCGATGCGCGGCGCGCTCGCCCAGGAGCTCGCGCGCGCCCAGACCAAGCACGCGCGCGCCGAGCAGCGACGCGCGCGCTCACTCGAGCTGGATCAACGTGAACGCGACGCGCCGCGCGGCGGCCTCGACAAGCGCCTGCTCGTGCCGGGCAGCGTGATCGCGGGCGCCGGCGCCCCGATCGGCCTCGGGCTGATGGGCTTGGGCTTCGGCCTGGGGCGCGCGGCCGAGGACGACGGCGTCCGCGTCGCGATGGACGACTCGATCGACCAGGACGAGCGAGAGCAGCGACTGCGCAGCGCGTTTAACCTCGGGGTCAGCGCCAACCGACTCGCGGTCGCCGGCGCCGTGCTCTCCGGCGCGATGCTGGCGACCGGCGTCGCGCTCGTGCTGGCGAGCGCGTCACCGAGACGTCGCCAGCTCACGCTCGCCCCGGGGCCTACGCGCCGCGGGCTCGGGCTCACGCTGGGCGGGAGGTTCTGAGCGCGCGCTGCAGAGCGAGGGTGAAGCGTCAATGCTGTGGGTCGAGATAGAGATCGAGCGCGCGCGCGAGGAGATCACGGTCTCGGCGCGCGGCTCCCGGGGAGAGCGCGCGAGCCCCCACGCGCTCACGCGGCGGTTCGCGGTCGCGAGGATTCGATCGTTCGCGCAGACGGTCGGGCGCGCGGCGGCGGCGGGTGAGCCGCTGAGCCCCCGCGCCCTCAGCGACGCGCACGCGCTCTACGACGCCGTCTTCTCACATGACACGAGGGACATCTTGGTCCGCGCGCTCGAGGCCTCGGGCGACGCGCCGCTGCAGCTCCGCTTCGTGATCCGGGAGCCGCGCCTGCAGGTCGTGCCCTGGGAGGCGCTGTGCGAGCCTGGCACCAGCGCGGGCTTCTTGGCGACCTCGCCGCGCCTGCTGACGACGCGCGCGATCACGTCGACGCGCCCGTGGCAGCCGCGCGAGGTCCGGCGTGGCGTGCGGCTCTTGGTGATCGCGCCGATCGGCGGGTACGGCGGCAGCCACCTCCGGCACGTCCTCGACCCCGCGATCCAGCGCGGCGCGGTGGAGTGGACGGAGCCGATCACGGAGGAGGCGGCGCGGCTGCCCGGGCTGTTCGAACACCTCCGCCGGATCCGCTGCCCGCACGTCCTCCACTTCGTCGGCCACGGCGGGATGTCACGGGAGCGCCGCCCGATGCTGCGGCTCGCCGACGCGGACGACGGCGACGAGACGTGGATCGAGGTCGACGCCTTCGCGCAGGAGCTCGAGGCGAGCCTGTCGCGCGAGCTCCGGCTCGTGTTCCTCGAGGCCTGCTCCGGCGCGCGCCCGGGATCGCTGGCGAGCGCGGCTGAGGTCTTCGCGCGCCGCGGGGCCGACACCGTCGTCGCGTACATGTGGCCGGTGCGTACCGAGTTTACGCGGCCCGCCGCGAGCGCGTTCTACCGCGCGCTCACCGACGGCGGACAGCTCAAGGGCGATGTCGCGGCGAGCATGCAGGCGACTCGACGCGCGCTGCTCGTGCAGGCCGGCGCGGCCGCGTTCGCGCCGGCCGTGTTCGTGCGCGGCATCTCGAGCGCGCCCTTCGACTTCGAAGGTCGAAAGCTCGTGCCGCTGTCGCGCGCGCAGAGCCTCAGCAGCACGCTCGCCGCGGACGTTGACCCCGCGCTCGAGCAGCTGCTGGACACCTCGCACGGCCTGGTGCTCGATCGCGGCGCCGCGGGCGAGGACCTCGACGGACTGCAGCGCTTTCGCAGCTCGCTCGAGCGCGCGCTGCGGGCCGCCGGGGAGAGCGAGGGCGAGACCCTCGCGCTCGGGACGCTCACGCAGCGCTACGCGCTGTACGCCGGTCAGGGGCGACTCAATCGAATGTTCCAAAAATCGCTCGCGCTCGGCGAGTCCCTCTCGATCCCGCCGATCGTCGACGCGCTCGGCGCAACGCTTCGCCCCGGGGTGCACGTGACGCTGCTGTGGCTGCCGGTGCTCGAGCACGCGCTGCTGCGGCACCACGCCGACCGCACGATCTACGTGGTCCAGACGGGGTACCCCAACAGCGGAGAGAAGCGCGTGGTGCTCGTGCGCGCGCCGACCGACGGCGGCTGGGATGAGCTCGAGGATGTCCCGGAGCACCTCGACCTCGCGCGAGACTACGTCGTGCTGCGTCTGTACGGCGGCTACTCCCCCGAGGAGAACCCGATCCTGACGACGCCGCGGATCACCGAGGACGACTTCATCCAGGGGCTGATGGAGCTCGGCGAGCTGCTGCCGCCTGATTGGGAGAGCCAGCTCATGGGCTGGCTCCGGATGCACCCCGCGCTGTGCCTCGGGATCTCGGTGCTCGAGTGGCGACACCGCATGCTGCTGCAGTGGCTGTTCGACTACCGCGCCGCGCCCGAGGGCAGCGTCGTCCTGCTCGGGCCCGAGGAGCGCGAGGCCGAGCTGTGGCGGCGGCAGGGCGCCTCGCTCCCCGGTCGCGGGAAGATCCGCGCCGTCCGCTGCAACCTCAACCACCTCGCGAACCGCATCCGCGCGATGAGCCTCTCGGCCGCCTCATGACGACAGCGAAGCGCACCGGGGCGAGCCCCTTCCCCGGCCCCAAGCCGTACTCGGCGGAGGACCGCGGCTCCTTTCGTGGCCGTCGGGTGGCGGCGTCCAAGCTGGCGAGCAGCATCCTCGCGCATCGCTGCGTCACCTTGTTCGGGCCGTCGGGCGCGGGCAAGTCGTCGCTGATGCAGGCGGCGGTGATCCCTGAGCTGGTCGAGGACTACGACTTCCGCGTGATCTCGATCGACGGCTGGCCGCTCGACGAGCGCGCCGCGACCTGGCTCGTCGACCAGCTGTACACGCAGCTGAAGGTCGGCGCGCGCCCGCGCGAGGGCGACCCGCTCGCGCAGCTCGAGGAGGCGATCGAGCGCGCCGAGCGACGCTCGGATCGCCCGATCCTGATCTACCTCGACCAGATCGAGCAGATCATGCTGCCGAGCCGCCAAAGCGGCGAGTTCGAAGAGTTCACGCGCTGCGCGGACCGCATCGCCGCGCACCCGATGCGGGGCCTGCAGCTCGTGCTGTCGATGCGCGAGGACTACCTCGGCCGGTTCCGCGACTACGCGCGCGGGCGTCGACTCCTGCTCGAGCACGGCTTCCGCCTCGGGCCCCTCTCGGTCCGCGAGATCGTCAAGGCGGTCCGCGCGGCGGCGCGAGACGGGCGCCCTCCGCAGACCTGGCGCATAGACCAGACGCGCGCGCTCGTCCTGCAGATGCGCGCCTCCGATCAGCGTGAAGACGAGGACGCCGAGGTCCAGGCGGCGTTCGTCCAGATCGTCTGCCGCGCGCTCTGGCTCGCGCGGGCCGAGCCGGCGCGCGCCCCCGAGCTGCTCGCCGGTCAGGACCCCGAGGGCGAAATACAGGCCGCGCCGATCCTGCAGGCCTATCTCGACGCGATGCTGCGCTCCCTCGGGCCGCTCCAGCGCGCCGCGGTGGAGCTCCTCGAGCAGAAGCTCATCACCGCGGAGGGGAGCCGGAGGCTCCTGACCGAGGCCGAGGCGCGCTCCTCGAGCGAGCTCGATCCAGCCGCGCTGACGAAGGTGCTCGACACGCTTGAGCGCGCCTCGATCCTGCGCGCGGAGGAGCATCACGGGAGCCGCTACTTCGAGCTCGGCCACGACTGGCTGGCGATGAAGGTCCACGAGCAGCGACGCGCGCGAGAGCGGCTCGCGGCCGAGCGCGCCGCGGCGGTTGAGCTCACGCGCGCGCGCGCGCAGGCGCGCTCGGCCAGGCGCGTGACGCTCATCGTGGCGGCGCTCGCCGTGCTGTCGGTTCTCGCGGGCTCCTGCGCCCTGTACGGGAAGCGGCGCGCCGACGAGGCGACTCGCGGCGCGGTCGCGGCCCGCAAGCTCGCGGACGACCTGCGCACGAAGGCCGAGCAGGCGAGGCGAGAGGCGGTGAACGACAAGCAGCAGGCCGAGCGCGAGCGCGAGGCGGCGGTGAAGGCCAAGCGAGAGGCTGAGGACGCGCGCGAGGACGCCGAGCGCGCGCGCCGAGACTCGGAGCAGTCGCGCGCGATCGCCAAGCTGGCCCAGCGCCACGCCGAGCAGCGTCACCAGGACGCGGTCCGCAGCGGGCGACGAGCGCGAGAGAACTACCGACGCGCGCGCGTCGAGGCGCGCCGAGCTCGCGACGCGACTCGGCTCGCGCAGGCGCTCGGCGCGGTTCGAGATGACCCAACGACCATGCTCGCGCTGCTGCGAGAGACGGAGTCGCCCGAGGACACCCCTGGCTGGGTGCCGGCGGTCGTCGACACGCTGCGAAAGCCCGTCAGCCAAGCCGTGCTGCGAGGCCACCGCAGCGGGGTCTCGACCGCGCGCTTCAGCCAGGATGGGCGACGCGTGCTCACGGCCTCGCAGGACCGCACCGCGCGGCTGTGGACTTGGCGCGGCGTCGCGCGGGAGCTCCGGAGCTTCGACGACCACGTCGCCGTCGTCGAGGACGCGCGCTTCGCCCCCGACGACGCGCGCGTCGTCACCGCGTCGCAAGACTGGACCGCGCGCGTGTACGAGCTCGCCGGGCCGGGCCCCGCGCGGAAGCTCGCCGGCCACCGACGAGAGCTCCTCGACGCGCGCTTCGACAGCCGCGGGGCGAGCGTCGTGACGACCTCGCGGGACGGCAGCGTGCGCGTCTGGCCCCCGGAGGGCGAGCCGAAGGTGCTCGAGCAGCCCGGCGTCTCGCTCACCGCCGTCGCCGTCGATCCGACGGGCGCGAGGATCGCTGCGGGAGCGCGGGACGGCAGCGTGCGCGTGTGGTCCCTGCCCGCAGCGGGCGCGCCGACGCGTGTGCTGCGAACACGCGCCGGCACCGTCCGCGATCTCACTTTCTCGCCAGACGGGAGGCAGCTCGCCGCGGTCACCCAGGGTGGGAGCGTACGCCTGTGGAGCCTGAACGGCGCGGGGCGAGGGCGCGCGTTGAAGGGGCACACGCGCGAGGTCGTCTCGGTGCGCTACAGCAAAGACGGCGCGCGCCTCCTGACCGCCTCGCTCGACGGGACCGCGCGGGTGTGGGACGTGAAGGGCGAGCGCGCCCCGGTCGTGCTGGGCGAGGTCGGCGGACCGCGGGTCTACTCGGCGGAGTTCAGCGTCGACGGACGCCGGGTCGTGACCGCGTCCGCGGACGGCGTCGCGCGGATCTGGCCGACCGGCGGCGCGCGCGACCCGATAATTCTATCGGGACATGACGAAGAGGTCATGTACGCGGAGTTCAGCAACGACGGGCGACACGTCGTGACCGCGTCGCGCGACGGCACCGCGCGGGTCTGGCGCGCCGACGGTGACCGGGGCGTCCGCGAGCTCCGCAGCCACGGAGGACGTGTACTTGAGGTCATGTTCGACGACTCGGGCGCGTGGCTGGCGACGCGCGCGGCGGATCGGAGCGTGCTCCTCTGGCCGCGCGCGGGGCGGGGTCAGCCGCGCGCGCTCTCACACCCCGCGCGGGTCGTCGCGATGCGCTTCGTCGACGGCGCGCTGCTGACCCTCGACGCCGCCGGCGCGGCGAGGCGATGGCCGCTGCGCGGCGGTACGCCGCGCACGCGCGCGACGCTGCGCCATGGCGCGAAGCTGATCGCGGCCGCGATCAGCCACGACGGCGAGCACGCGGTCACCTCGACGCTCGAGGGGCTGCGCCTGTGGTCGCTCGCTGACGCGCGCGCGACCACGCTCGCGGGTCACTCTGGGACCGTGCAGAGCGTCGCCTTCAGCCGCGACGATCGACGGTTCGCGACCGGAGGGACCGATCGCCTCGCGCTGATCTGGAGGCGCGAGGGGGCCGGCGCGCGGGTGACCCGCGCGCTGCGTGACCACGGCGGCGCCGTGTTGAGCGTCGCCTTCAGCCCGTCGGGCCGGCTGCTCGTCACCGGCTCCTACGATCGCAAAGCGCGGCTGTGGAGGCTCGCGAGCGACGACAGCACCACCGTGTTCGAGGGTCATGAGGGGCTGATCCGCTCGGTTCGCTTCTCGTCCTCCGGAGAGCGCGTCGTCACGGCCTCGAGCGACCACACCCTCCGCGTCTGGCGCTCCAGGGCGCAGCCGGTCATCCTCCGCGGCCACACGGTCGAGGTCACGAGCGCGGCCTACAGCCCTGATGAGCTGCAGATCGCCTCGGGGGCCGCTGACGGCAGCGTGCGGCTGTGGAACGCGGACTTCACCACGAGCTCGCTGCACGCTCGAATCGAGCGAGCGAACCCGGTATGCCTCACCGCGGAACAGCGCGTTCGACTGCTGGGCGAGACCGGCGAGGACGCGGCGGAGCACGCCGAGTCGTGCCAGCGGGAGCGCGAACAGAGCGCGCCGCCCGAGCGGCGCGCGCCGGCGCCGTAGTCCTCCGCGCCGACGTCCCCGCGTGAGCTGAGCGCCGCGTGGACCCGCGTCAGCGACGGTACATTCGAAATGGCTTCCGCCGACGACCCCCCCGGGCCTTCCGACGTCTCGCTGGTCGCGGCGAGCCCTGGCCCTGGCCGCTCGAGCTGCCCGACGCGGGCTTCGCCGCCGCAGCGCGCTCATCTGCAGGCTCGGGCTCGTCGTCCTCGAGATCATCGTCCTCGAGATCATCGTCCTCGAGATCATCGTCCTCGAGATCGTCGTCCTCGAGATCGTCGTCCTCGAGCTCGTCGAGCTCGTCCGCGAGCTCATCGCGCCCGAGCTCCTCCGCCCCGTCCTCGTCGAGGTCGAGGTCGTCGAGGTCGTCGAAATCGTCGAAGTCGTCGAGGAGATCGGCGAGCTCCTCGGCGACCCCCTCGGCGCGAGCTCGCTCGTCGTCTTCGTCCTCGTTCTCGCCGAATTCATCGAATTCGTCGAGGTCGTCGAAATCGTCGTGATCGTCGTGATCGTCGTGATCGTCGTGGGCGTCCGCGCCGTCCGCGTCGTCGTCGAAATCGTCTTCGTCGATCACGCCCTCGAGCTCATCATCCTCGGTCTCCTCTTCGCGCGCGTCGCCCTCGAGCCCGTCGAGCCCGTCGAGCTCATCGAGCTCATCGAGCTCATCGAGCTCATCGAGCTCATCGAGCTCATCGAGCTCATCGAGCTCTTCGGCGCTGTACTCAGGCCGCGCTTGCCTCTGTCGCTTGTGCAACGGTCCCCCGACAAGAGACATCGGGCGTGGGCGGGTGTGAAAAACGAATTCTCGAGGTCGCGCCCGCCGAATTCACGGAGCGCCCCGCGTGACGTCACTGAGACTGAACCGAGACCGCCTTCTGCGACGCGTGGCGTCGCGCAGACGCCAGAGCGCGCGAAAGGGCCCACTGCGATGCCGATCATCAGAGAGTCAAGATTCAAGACCGCGCTCGTCCAGGCGCTCGATTCGAAGACCGGAAATTTTGTCAAAGCGCCGACCAGCAGGTACTCGCTCGCGCTCACGAAGTACTACAGCGCGCAGCTCGAGGCTGCCGACGGCGACCTGAGCACGCTCAAGAACAATCTGCCCGCGCGCGTCGGCGTCGCGCTCAAGCCGAAGAAGCGCCACGTGCTGCTCGGGACGCTCGCGTCGGCGCTCGACTACTACGCGTGGAAATACCACGAGGCGCTCGACTCCGACGAGGCGACCCCCCCGACGGACCAGGACATCGCCGCGCTGCAGAACGGAGCGCACAACGCCTCGATCGCGAAGCACGGGATCGACACCGCCACGACGAACTTCGTCAACTACCTCACCTCGATCCTCCAGCACGTCGAAGCCGATTGGGATGAGCTCAACAGCGTATTCTTCCCGGAGCTCGAGCTGCTGCGCCTCAAGCGGGTTAAGTTCTTCGGGAGCGACTCGCACAAGGGCGGCAAGTCCGTCGCGCTGCTGACCTTCACCGCCCAGACCGCCGAGCCGGTGGGGCGCTTGAGAAGGCGTCCCAAGAGCTACGTCAAGCTGATCTACAAGCCCTCGGATCTTACGCTCGACTACCTGTTCGTCGGCGCGACGCGAGCCATCGTCAACCAGATCGGGAACCAGGGGCTCCCGACCCAGATGAGCCTGTTCGAGCGGATCAACGAGGGCATCCTCAACGGCCAGCCGCGACCCATCGGCTTCCCGAACCCCAAGTTTAACGATGGCTACCACACCGGCGATCCGCAGCCGATCGAAGATTTCCAGCTGCCGACCTACAAGCTCCTCCCCCGCAACCCCGGGGACGTGGCCGGCGCCTACGGCTATATCGAGTTTCTTCACCACGCGCCGGAGCCCGACACTGATCTCGCTCGAATCGTCGTCGACGGCGAGTACGAGGATTGGGACTGGGTGACCGATCAGCGTGGCGATCTCATGCGCTACTACCGTACGCTCGGCTGGTACATCGCCGTCGCGATGCTGTTCGGGATGGCGGATGTCCACGAGGAGAACCTCATCGTCCACAAAAAGCGCCCGTACCTGATCGATCTCGAGATCTCGTTCAAGTGGAAGACCGACGCGCTCGCGCAGACGCTCATGACGAGGATGTTCAATTCTCCAGGTCCTGAAGACGGCGACAAGTGTCAGATCTTCTACTGGGACGGCGCCCTGCGACACACGAGGGGCACGATGGCCAAGAAGTGGATGCGACGCGCGTTCAAGGAGGCGTGGGCGTACTTGGTCGCGGATCCTGGCAACAGGCTCCGCAACTGGCTCGCCGGGGTCGATCTGGGCGGCGCGCTCGCGCGCTACACACCGCAGGCGACGATGGCCTACGGCGTGAATCTACGCACCGTGTACATCAACGCGCTTGAGCCGGTTCCGCCCCCGTTTGTAGCGGACAACGGGTTTCAAGATCACGGCTCGATCAAGGCCTGGTACAACGGAGGTGAGAATTACCATCGTCCCAACTATGCAATGCGCTGCCAAGCGCATGACTGGACCGACTACCTGAACTGCGACTATCCATCGTACTATCGCGTGCTCAACAGCCGCGACCTGCTCAACGCCCGCGGTCAGGTCGTGGCCGTGGCGAATCCGCGACTCGCCTTCAACCACGCAGATATCAGCGCGAACCGGACACGCACGATCGCGGGCACCAGCTACTTCGATCATTACCCCGCAGTGTTTCTATTCTCGGTCGATCTTACGACGACGCCCGCCGCCGGCGACCCGGCGCATCTCGACGGCAACCTCGTGGCCGACCTGACGGCGAGCTTCGCCAACGCGGTGCCCGCGATCAACCTGACGGGGGCCGCGGTGGCGACCACCGAGAACGCCGGGAGCGGCTGGCGGATCATCGACGGCAACCGGATCTTTCACATCACGCTCATCCAGGGCACGACGACCGTCGAGGTGTACGAGGCCGGGAGCGCGATCGCGATGGTGCAGTCATTTCAGGAGCGCGTCCGCGGCGACGTGGCCTACCGCAACAGCGTCGCCGTGCGCGCCCTAAATGATATCGACGGGTTGTTCGCGGGCGTAAACGGGGCGTTCGACGCGTTCTAGCCCGCCTCGCGGCGGCGAGCGCGGAAGCTCGAAGCGACGAAGACCGCGGCGCGCCTGGCCATGCGCGGCGCCGCGGCGCCGACTCAGACGCGCTCCTCGGCGCCCTCGCAGGAGTGGTGCCAGATCTTCATCGCCTGCACCGGCTTCGCCGTCTCGCCCGGCGCCGGCGTGCGCTCGACCATGTAGACCAGCTGCAGCTCGCGCAGCCGCGCGTCGCCCTCGCGCCGCGCGTTCCACTCCTGGCAGAGGTACCGCGCGAGTCGAGGCCGGAGCGCGAGCTGCCGCGAGCGCCGGAGGTTGTTCATGAACTTCCGGTGACGGTGGTTCGGGTACTGCGCCGCCGGGTCGCGCGGCTTCTCGCGGCTGAGCTCGAGCGTCGCGTCGCCCGGGCTGAGCAGCGGGCGGTGCCCGTCGCTGCGGGAGACCGGCGCCCACGCGGGTCGCAGCCCCGTCGAGAGGTCAACCTCCCCGCCGCCGACCAGGCGGGCCGGCGTACGCCACCAGCCGTCATTCTTGTCGGGCGTCGGCGCGAACATCGACCAGCGCTGATGGATCCGCAGCGCCTCCACGACCGCGCGCTCCGCCGCCGTCACGCGCGGGACCACCCGCCCCTCGCAGTCGAGCGTGTGCAGGTTCCAGTGCACGAGCACGAGCAGCACCACCGCGAGCGCGCCCTCGATCGACCACCGCCGGCGCGCCGGTCCGCGCTCGCGGCTGGCGACCGCGCGCCAACCGACTCGATCCCACAGCCAGCCGGGCAGCAGCGCCGTCCACATCACGACGCTGATCAGCGCGAACAGGCCGATCGAGAGGCACACGTCCGTGCACACGTGGAAGCCGATGAAGACCGCCACCAGCAGCGCCCGCGCCGGCCCGCGCCGCCACGGCCACAGCAGCAGGAGCGGCCCGAGGTACTCGAGCGCGAGCGTGGCGTAGGTCAGCAGCGCCGTGATCCACGGCGTCCCGTCGCGGATCGGCAGCCCGATCGCCCGCAGGGTCGCGAGCCACCCGTCGCCGAGCGCGAGCTCGACGGGCGCCGACTGCAGCAGCCATGACGCGACTGGCTGATAGGCCAGGTGATCGGAGTGGAGCGCGTAGTACAGCGCGGAGCCGTCGAGCCACGCGTCGCCGGACTTGAGCGCCGCCGTCGCCACGTACATCACCGCCAGCTGCGCGATGAAGCCGACGCTCGCCGCGCCCAGCACGACCGGAGCCCGCGCGCCGCCTCGCCCCGCGCGCGCGTCCAGGCTGAGGCGCGCGCCGAGCGGGAGGAACATCGCCCACAGCAGCATGCAGCGCAGCAGGATGTCGCCGCCGTTGAGCACGAAGGGGTTACGCGCGTGCAGCGACTGCAAGAGGAACCACGACGCGAACGCGGCCAGCCGCGTCCGCCAGCCGACGATCAGCATGCACGCGAACGCGGCCGCCAGCGCGAACAGCCCGGCCTGCGCCTCCCACGCGCCCGACGCCATGTGCAGCGAGGGCAGCGGGCTGTGCCCGCGCACCGCCGCGCGCGTGATCACGCCGGCGTCGCTGTAGAAGCGCTCGAGATCACCGGCCCGAATGACCAGGTCGATCAGCAGCGTGACGCCCAGCCCGACTCGCAGCGCCGCGAGCGATCGCGGGTCGAGGCCGAAGACGTCGCGCAGGTAGGCGCGGAGACGCGGGACGCGGGGGCTGGGGGACATATCGGTCTTCCGGGCGCGAGAGGGACGACGACGAGGCAGAGACCGAGACGGGCGACGCGTCACGGCGCGCCGCCCGTCCGCGGTCTGACTAGAGCGCGAGCGGCTGCTCCTCGATCACCTGCTCCGTCGCGAGCGTGAGCCCCCCGGTGCCGCAGTCCCCGAAGACCTCGAGCGGCAGGTCCTGCACGAGCGCGACCTTCGGCGTCGAGACCGAGAGCGTGCCGTTCGGGCGGACCATCAAGATCACGTTGTCCTCGAACACGTAGCCGCCCTCGAGCGACTGCTGCTCCAGCGCGGGCGCGCTCCAGCTCAGCGCGTCCGCGAGGCCGAGCGTCAGATCGTCGCTGCCCTCGAGCGCGAACTCGGGCGAGATCGCGACGCCGCCCTTCACCGCGAAGACGCTCCCGATCCCGCCGTTCGGCGACCCCTGCGTGAGCTCGGGCAAGCTCTCGTTCAGCTGCTCAGCGAGCGCGGCCAGCTGCGCGCAGGTCTCGTAGTCCGCGAGCCCCTCGCACGCGGTGAACGGGTCCTCGGCGCCGTCGGTCCCGACGCTCCCCTCCATGTCGACGGCCCGCCAGCGGATCGCGCTCGCGTCGGTCCAGTAGCCGTCCTCGATCATCACGCCGTGCTCGCTGTCGCTGCACTTGTAGCGGTTCTTGGCGATCTGGCACTGGGCCGGGGTCAGCCCCGCGCAGCGGTCGTTCCAGTAGTCATCGCAGGAGTTCACGTCCGGCAGCTGCGTCGGCCCGTAGATGTCCCACCCGTCTGTAATCGTGACGGAGCGCAGCGCGATATCGTCGACGCCCATGTCGTCCGTCGTGTCGCAGGCGCCGAGGCCGACGCCGGCGACGATGGTGAGGAGGGCGGAGAGCGCGAGGCGAGCGGTGTTGGTGTGCATAGTCTGTTCCGGTCTGTGTGTGCGTGAGTGAGTGAGTGTTGTTGTCCGCGGGTTAGCTCCCGCGACGCATGGCCCTACGCGCTGAGTCAGCGAAGTCCGACGCGAACCAACGCGGCTCCGACGAAAAAATCGAGTGAGCGTTCTCAAATTCTCCCACGCGCGTTGGCGCGCCCCCTCTGCCGCGCGCGCTTGAAGCCCCGCGAGCGCGCGAACAAGGAACGCGCCGAGGCACATCGCCACGCGCGCGGGCGTGAAGCCCCGCGAGCGAAGGACGCGCCGGGGCGCATCGCCTCGCACAAGATCGTCGCTGCTCCTGCTCACCCCGGCCTGCGGCGACAGCGGCCGCGAGACGACGGACGACTCGACGACGGTCCAGCCGACCACGACCACCACCGGCATGACCACCGCGCCCGACACGAGCTCGAGCTCGAGCTCGAGCTCGAGCTCGACCAGCGCCGGCCCAGCCACGGACTCCGCCACTGACTCCGACGCGGTCGACACCACGAGCACCACCGGCGCGCCGCCAGAGCCCGTCTGCGGCGACGGCGTCGTCAACGCCGATCTCGGCGAGGAGTGCGACGACGGCAACAACGAGGACGGGGACGGCTGCGCCGCGGACTGCACCAACGAGTGCCCCGGCGAGATCTTCCTCGACGACTGGAACGGCTACCAGTACTGGAAGGTCCAGGTCGAGGGCACAATGACCGACACCAACGTCCTCGCCGCGTGTCAGGCCTGCGGCCTCTCCGTGCCCTGTCAGTCCACGGGTAACTGCGTCTACAACGACGACTCGTGCCTCCAGACCGGCAACGAGACCAGCTGCGGCAACCCGATGCTGAACATGTCGCAGATGCTGTGCAACGGCCAGTCCCCCTCGCAGTGCAACCTGGTCTGGGATCTCTACCAGCACCTGGGCTTCAACTGGGTGAACGAGAGCAGCTGCGGCGCGAAGCAGAACCAGTGGTGCGTGCAGGGAGCTGGGCAGAGCAACGAGTTCGCGCTGTGCGTCACGCAGCTCTGACGCGCGCGAAGCCGTGAACCACGGTCTGACGCGGCGACGACGAGCGCGTCCTCGCCGCGTCGCGGGCGTGTGCGTCGGCGGGGTGACGGGTCAGGCGCTCGCGCACCCGCGCGGTCGCGACGCGTGGTCTCGCGGGCCGCAGCGCGACGGTTTCGCCGCGGCGTGGCGATTCGCCACGCCGCGTACGCCGTTATTCAGCCAAAACATTTAACATGTCTCTTAATACATGTTTGAGATACCGTGAGCGCATGCGGATGCGTAGCGTGTATTTGATTGGGCTTGTCTCTCTCGCGGTCGCCTGCGGCGACGACAGCGCGGCGACGACGGACGACACAACCGGGACGACGGTGGTCGACACGACGACGACGACGACGGAGGGCGCGACCAGCGATCCGAGCGAGACCGAGGACGGCACGGGCGGCATGCTCACCGACGGCGGCTCCGGCACCGACGGCGAGACGATGGCCACGACCGCCGGCCCGCCCGTCTGCGGCGACGGCATGGTCGACGACGGCGAGGAGTGCGACGACGGCAACGCCGACAACACCGACGACTGCCTCGACACCTGCGTCTCCGCCAGCTGCGGCGACGGCGAGGTCCAGGCGGGCGCCGAGGAGTGCGACGACGGCGACGGCAACGGCGACGACCAGGCCTGCACCTCGGCCTGCGCCGTCGCGTTCTGCGGCGACGGCCTCGTCCAGGCGGGCGTCGAGGAGTGCGACCAGGCCGACATGAACGGCGACGATCAGGTCTGCACCTCCATGTGCCTCGACGCGTTCTGCGGCGACGGCCTCATCGCCCCCGGCGAGGGCTGCGACGACGCCAACGATGTCGACGACACTGTTGCAGCGATCAATACCGCGCTAGCTCCTTAAATTCTTGAAGTTACGGCGAATTTTGGCTGCCCTCGACGGGCTTGATTTGGACCTGTTTTTGGGTCGATTCTGAACACATGAAGACGCAACGCCTCACCGCGAGATATGTCACAAGGGCAAGGTCGCGCACGACCAAGTACGAGATCACCTGCTCTACGCTGCGCGGTTTCATCCTGCGCGTGCTCCCGAGCGGGAAGAAGATCTACTACGTGCGCTTCCGGACAGGTGGAAAAGACCGACGAAAACGCATCGGCACGACGGAGGAGGTTTCGTTCGCGGCTGCGCGCCAGCGTGCGGTCGAGTGCATTACCTCCGCCAAGGATGAAGCCGCACACGAACGTTCGAAGTCAATCCCTGCACGCGTGGTGACAAACAATCACACCGCGGACACAGGCGCGGTCACCTCCCCGCGCGTGAAGGATTTCGCGCAACGCTTCGTGACCGAGCACGTGGACATCCGACTCAAGCAGGGGTCGCACTACAAGTACCGCCAGCTTCTTCGAACCATGATTCTTCCGCGCTTCGGCAACCGGCGCTTGCACGAGGTCACGCGCGCGGAGGTCATCCAGTGGCACGGAGCGAAGTCCGCGACGCCCAGCGAAGCGAACAACGGGCTCGTCGTCCTGAAGAGTATCTACTCGCGAGCGATCGAGTGGGGTGTCTTGCCCGAAGGCTTCACGTCACCCGCGACACGGGTGAAGCGGTTCCCTGAGCAGGCCCGCGAGCGCTACCTGACGCCCGACGAACGCGAGCGTCTCGAGGCGTACTTCGAGTCTGTTTCCAACCTCAAGTATGGGAGAGGGGGCGGGTTCCGTTGGGAATCGATCTGCGCGCTTCGCCTCCTCGCGCACACAGGCATGCGTCGCAACGAGGTCCTGAATCTCACCTGGTCGATGGTCGACTGGCACCACCGCGTCGTCTATCTCCCCGACAGCAAAACCGGCCGGCGAGCTGTCCCCCTGTCCTCGGCCGCTCTCGAGCTTCTTCGTAAGGCCCGTGACCGGAAGAACCCGAGCGAGTACGTGGTCCCCTCCTCGAAGGGGACGGCGATTCTCGGAATCACGCTCTCGAAGACGTGGATGACAATCCGTGCCCGTGTCGGGCTACATGACGTTCGCCTCCATGACCTCCGACACTCCGCGGCTAGCGATGCGATCAACTCGGGTGTACCGCTTGCCGTGGTCGGGAAGATCCTGGGCCATCGCAAGGCCAGCACGACGCAACGGTACGCTCACCTGAGCGATGCTGCGCTCGCCGAGGGCGTCGAAAAGATGGGACGCGCGATCACGAAGCACAGCAACCGAAAAAAGGCCGTGGTTGCCAAGAAACGTCGCCGCAAGAAGGCAGGGTGAACCGCCCGCGGCAAAAACCGCGGACGATTCGGTGACCTCGTCTGAGCCAACACCCGAGGTCCCGACCAGTTTACAAACAGACCCGTGGGCTTGCCCGCGGGTTTTGTTTTTGCGGGACCTGCACGGCTCGCTGCTGCTCACCAGCGGTCGGTACGAAGAGGCGGCCGCGCTGCTGCCAACTCGGCAACCTCCGAGCTTGGGCGTTGCTGACTGGTGTCAACCAACGCGAATTCGGTCCACCTTCACACCTGTGAGCATCCTTGGGTGTGATAAGCCACGGAAGTTTTTCGCGAGCGGCCACGCGCTCACGAGATCTGTGTGAGGTTCACACGAGAAGCTGGTACGCGACGCCGGGCGGTTGCGCGACTTGCTTCAACGGAGCCCGCCCCGCGATCTCAGCGTTATCACAGTTCCGTCCGCGCACTTGTGGTGCGGTTCTCCGGGCGCTTCTGAACTCCAGTCGATGCCGGCACCCTCCAGCGCACCCACGAGATCACGCTCTGTTCGCCGTTGGAGCTTTCGCTGGCCCTGTTCAAAGTAATGGATCGTCGCCTCGCTCACTTCGCTCGCCCGTGCAAGATCCGCGGCCGTCCATCCAAGCAGGTTTCGCGCTGCGCGACAGTGCTCGGGCTTCAGACTCCACGTCATGGCACGAGACTGCCAAGGATCTGCGGAAAACGCCACAAATCAGCCGCCCTGCCATTTGTGGCAGTTTCTTTCTTTATGAATTGACTTCTGAAGTGAAGAATATAACCATAATCGTGTGCCAGACAACACACCGACCACCATCGCGGGGACACGTTGGGCTGACGAGCTGAACCTGCGCGAACCCGCGAACTCTGCGCCACCACCATCACCCGGCTTCCGTGTCGTTGATCAGTCGCTCTTCTACGTGACCACGGCCGGCGAATGCTGGTTGGTTCGCGACCAATTTGGGCGCGTCCAACTCACCCCCGCGTCGCTTCCCCTCGACGCCAGAGTAGTTGGCGATGACGCGATCGACGTTGACATCGCCACCGTCACCGAAGCCGCAGACACCCTCGGGGCAAACCGCCCTGAAGGCTTCTACCAAGACTCGGGCGTCTTCTACTGCGTCACGTCCGAGCGACGCGTTGTCATGATCTACGGGAGCGGGCTCGCGGTCGTTTACCTTCCGTCGCTCCCGCCTTCGGCGAAGGCGGCCGACGTCGTCCCTCCGCGTGTGTCGGACGCGGTAGCGATGGCGGTGGCCGTATGAACCGCGAAGACAAGAAAGCCAGCGTGATTCTCACGCTCCCGCGTCGCGAGCCGCTGTTCTTGGACAGTCTCGGTGACGGGACCCCGCGTCCCATCGTTCTTCAAGCTCCGATCACGCGCACCGGCATCATCGTGCTCATGCTCGCCGCCGCGTTGCTTGGCGCAGGGGCATCGACCGCGCTCTCAAACACTCTAGCCTGCTCACTACGATCGGAGGCAGCATGAACCTTCAACCTGTCGTTAGAGCGATGAAGCGCGCGCTCGTGCCGGTAGCGCTGACGGAACACGGCACCGTGAACGACGCCGCGCGCGCCAGCCAGGAGTGTGACGCCGGATGAGCGGCAAAGCGGTGTCACGTGTGTATCAGGTTGGCGAGCTCGTCCCGGCGTATCGCCGGGTCGGGCTGGTAATCAAAGACGGCGAACTCGTCGCCGGAGACTCACTCGTTCTTACACTCGACGGGGCTCAAAGGCTCTTCGAGAGAATTCGACACGAGCAACCCCAGCGCGTCATCAAGCTCGTCCGCCGCGTTCATACGTCAGCGCCGGTTGTGCTTCTGCGCGCAAACGGAGAGTCGGCTCGTGGTGCCAAGCAGGAAGAGGCGCTCCGCAAGCGCCTGGAACGACTGAGCAGGGATTGTGTGGCCGCTGGGCTGTTTGTCACAACAGAATGCTGGGGCGAGGTTGGCTTCGAACCGTAGCTAGTTTTCTCGGGCCGCGACGTACGCCTACATGGATGAGCGAATTCGCGCGAACTGACTGTCCCAACTACTGAGCGGCAACCCGCATGTGAGGTTGGGTACCGCATGACGATGAGTTTCACGAAGACCCTCGAGCAGCTCCTCGCCATCCTTCGTGACGGAGCCGATGCCACTCACGAAATCGATGGAGCCGACGAAGAGCGCCGCTCGGAACGAACGGCGAAGAATCATGATACACAGGAAGCGCTCGGAAACGCGCACAAGGCTCGTGGTATGGCATCGTCCCCTTCACTTGTTCAATTGCTCCTGATAGCGACGCTATCGATCTCCGCCGGATGCGGCGAGGTGTTCGACGCCGCTGACGAGCACAACGAGCTGGCGGACAGCGAAGCCGAGGACGGTGAGGTCATGGGCGATGTCGACGAGGATCAACGCCCCGGCATCAACACGTCGACCAGCGGCACGGGCTCTGACAAGCCGAGCGCCTCGCTCTCAGGCACAGGTACCAGTACCAGCGACCCCGAGGATATCACAACCGACGATCACGTTGATGCCCCGCCCGAGGTTTTCCAGCCAGAGGTCCAAGGCTCGCATGCGCCGGACCCGATCACCGCCGCCGGCCCGGTCACGCTCTCGGTGATCGCGGTCGATGACGAGGCGATCGAGCGTGTCGACTTCTTCGTCGGCGACAAACTCGTGGCTGCGGTCACGGACCACGACTACGGGCACTACACGCACACGCTGGCGATCGACCATCAGGACGACGCCGGCGAGTTCGAGTTCCAAGCGGTCGCGGTCGACAACGCCGGTCAGACAACCACCAGCGGCACAGTTCCATGGACGGTCGAGCTACCGGAGAGTGGCTCGTCGCTGTTCTCCGCCCCGGATGAGCCCCCGCCCCCGGGTGAGCACATCTACTGGGAGGACGTGGTTGTGAGCCCGAATGGCGAATTCTTCGTCGTCGGCTTCCGCGTCGTGGACGGTGTGACCACGCTGCTCTCGGAGCGACGAGGGCCAGGGGGCTCGCTGATCGACGACTCCTGGACGCCCCCGACGAAAGATCGCTTTGGCGTGGCCGTGGCGTTCATGGACTCGACGCCGCTCGTTGTCGCGCGCGACGTCGATGGCTCGTCTTGGGTCGGCCGGTACACCGCGAATGGATCGCTGCTGTACCAGTACAGCGTGGACGATACGGAGTGGCGCGACGTGGCGGTCGCGGGCGGCCTCGTGTACGTGGTCGGTAATACAGGGGCGCTGTCCACAACCGACACGAACGCGCGCACATGGGCGATGACGCCTGAACTCGAGCCATACTGGATCCGCAACGAGAACGCGGGCGGAGACAAGAATGTCGCCCGCGCGGTCGCTGTCGCGGACGGGCGCGTGTTCGCGGTCGGGCAGATCTCGTACGCCGGCAACCCGCAGCCGTACGGCGCAGCATGGGCCTACGCGGCCGAGGATGGGACCCCCTTGTGGTCTCGAGAATTCCCGACAGAGAACGAAGACATCTTCGATGTCACCGTGCTTCCTGACGGTCTCCGCACGGCTGGACTAAAGGAAAACGATGGCGGCAAGCGTATGCTCGTGCGGCATCTCCAGGCCGATACTGGAATCGGAGTACCGATCAACGCGCTCGAGCAAACGGCGGATGTCGAGATCGCGTATACGATCGCCGCGTCGAGTCACGGCGAGTACGTGGTCGCAGGAGCGGAGTGCGCCCTCGGCGCGGAGTGCTTCGCGCAACGGCGCCGCTACGCTGGGAATTCGAAGAAGTGGCAGGTGCAGATGGGGCTCAAGTCATCGGCCACGCGCTATGTCGTCGCCAAGACGCTTCCCTACGGATATGTCGCTTTGCTGGGGCAGCATGATGTCAACTACGGTAATGGGGACCAAGGTAGCTCGTGGCTCCGCGTCATACACCCGTAGTCCTGCTTGTTGTGCTCATCGCCTGTGGTGGCGTCACGTCACAGACTAGCGGCGACGAGGGCATCACGAGCGTCAGCGGTAGCGGCACGGGCGCGGGAGACGAGACCACGTCCCCGTCGACTTCGAGCTCGGGCCCAGTTCCGTCGGGCACCAGTCCCGCGGACGTGACCACGGGTCCCATGAAGGACGTGGGCGCGGACGACTGGGACCTCCCCCCGTACTGCGGCGCGCTCGACATCGTATTGACGGTCGAGCAGACCATCGATGCCAATATCGAAGTGACCT
>JAUIKS010000034.1 GCA_030430565.1 Polyangia bacterium | reverse complement strand
CCCGATGCCCGCGTGTCACAGACACTCCCGACGCGAACGCCCCCGGCGCGCCCACGTCTCAACGAAGCTCAAGCGTCACGCGCCAGCGTGGGAGGGGCCGCCTGAGGACGGCGAGCGCCAAGACGCTCGTCCGCTCCTCCCGTTCAGACGCTCGCCGCCCGGAAGGTGGAGGGAGCCCACGCGTTAAGCAGCGACCCGATGCCCACGAATTGGAGACATTCGAAACGGCATAACCCCACGCTTCGACTCGCGACAAGTTACAGCCCCTCCAGCGCCGCCGCGAGCTGCTCCAAGCTCACCAGGTTGTGCACCGGGCGGTGCTCGTCGACGTTGGGCAGCAGCGCCGCCACCCCGCGGGCCCGCGGCGCGAAGCCCTCGAAGCGCAGCAGCGGGTTGAGCCACACCAGCCGCGCGCACGCGCGACGTAACCGTGCTGCCTCTACGGACAGGCTGCTCGTCGGGTCGCGATCGAGGCCGTCGGTGATCAGCAAGACCACCGCGCCCTGCCCGAGCACGCGGCGCGACCACTCGAGGTTGAACGCCCGCAGGCTCGCGCCGATCTTCGTCCCGCCCGACCAGTCCGCGACGCGACGTCCGACCTGCGCCAGCGCCACGTCCACGTCGCGCGCGCGCAGGATCCGGGTGATGTCCGTCAGCCGCGTGCCGAACACGAACACGCGCAGCCGACTACGCCCGCGCCCGAGCGCGTGCAGGAAGTGCAGCAGCATCCGCGCGTAGCGCTCCATCGAGCCCGAGATGTCGCAGAGCACGACCATCGGCGGCTCCCGCCGCGTCGGCGCCCGCCAGCGCAGCGGCGCCGCGCCCCCGCCCGCGCGCACGCTCGCCTGCAGGGTCCGGCGAAGATCGACCCGCGCCCCGCGTGGGTCTGGGCGCAGCCGCCTCGTCGACACCAGCACCGGTCGCAGGCGCGTCCGCGCGATCGCGGCGGTCGCTCGCTGCAGCTCCCGAGTGGTCATCTGCGCGAAGTCCTTGTGCCGCAGCCGCTCGACCGCCGAGTAGGTCATGATCGCGTCGACCTGCTCCGCCGGCTGCTCCGGCCGCGCTCGCGGCTCCTCGCGGCGACGCGCCTGCGCCCGCCAGGCGTCTTTAAGCCGCTGCAGCGTCGGGTCCCTCCGCTGCTGGCCCGGCGCCCGCACGCTCGGCAGCAAGCTCAACATCGCCGCCCGCTGCCGCCGCAGCGCCGGGTCCTGCCAAAACAGCTCAAACGCCTGCTTAAACAGCTCGCGCTGCTCCTGCCGGGTCACCAGCGCGGCGTGCAGCGCCCAGTACAGCTCATCTCGACGCGCGATCGAGACCGCCGCCGCCGCGCGCGTCGCCAGCAGCACCTGATCGGTCCCGACGGACATCCCCGCCCGGCGCAGGAGCTGGGCGAACAGCGCGACGTTGTCGGCGAATACGCTGCGACGCTCGTGGGCGCCCACGCCGGTCACGGGCTCGCGCCCTCGCCTCCGCCGCGCAGCTCGTCGCGGACCACCTCGACATCATCGCGGTACTTCAGGAGCACGCCCAGCGTCTGCTCGATCAGCGTCGGCGACAGCGTCTGCAGCTCGCGGTCGAGGGCGAGCAGCGCCCGCGTCCAGTCGATCGACTCGGCCACGCCCGGCGGCTTAAACAACGACGGCTGGCGCCCTCGCAGGCCCTGGACGAAGGCCACGACCTGCTCGCGCAGCGCCGCGCTGGCAGCCGGCGCGCGCGCGCGCACGATCGCCAGCTCGCGCGCCGCGTCCGGGTAGTCGAGCCAGTGGTACAGGCATCGGCGCTTGAGCGCGTCGTGGATCTCGCGGGTGCGGTTCGACGTCAGGATGACGATCGGCCGCGCCCCCTCGGGCGCCGCGATCACGCCGAGCTCAGGAATCGTGACCTGGAAGTCCGAGAGCAGCTCGAGCAAGAACGCCTCGAAGGGCTCGTCGGTGCGGTCGAGCTCATCGATGAGCAGCACCGGCGGACCCGCCGGGCCGGGCGTCAGCGCGCGCAGGAGCGGTCGACGGATCAGGAAGCGCTCGCTGTAGATCGAGCGCGCCAGCGCGTCGCGGTCCAGACCGCGCTCGCCGGCCGCGTCAGCGCCAGCCTCCGCGAGCCGGATCTCGATCATCTGCCGCGCGTAGGCCCACTCGTACACCGCCGAGGCGACGTCTAGACCCTCGTAGCACTGCAGCCGGATCAGCTCGCGCCCGAGCTGCGCGGCCACCACCTTCGCCAGCTCGGTCTTGCCGACCCCCGCCTCGCCCTCGAGCAGCAGCGGGCGCCCGAGCTTCAGCGCCAAGAGCAGCGCGGTCGCCAGGCTGCGGTCGGCGACGTAGCGGCCCGCCGCGAGCAGCCTGACGAGCGCGTCGACCGTCGCCGGCGCGCTCGTGGAACCTGGCTCCTCGGCCATCACGCCTAGCCGGCGAGCGCCGCGACGGCGCGACGCGCCATCACGCCGATGAGATGGGCGCGGTACTCCGCCCCCGCCTCGATGTCGCCGCGCAGCTCCTCCGCGTCGACGGTGACGCCCTCGAGCGCCGCGACCGAGAACTCCTTCGCCAGCGCCTGCTCCATGTCGCCCACACGGAACACGTGCTCGCCGGCCCCCGTCACCGCGACCCGCACCGAGCCGTCCTGCAGCTCGGCGACCATCACCCCGGCGATCGCGTACTTCGACGCCGGGCTCGCGAACTTCGCGTAGTGGGCCCGCTTGGGCGCCGGGAACGACACGCTCGTGATGATCTCGTGCTCGTCGAGATCTGTCTCGAACAGGCCCTTAAAGAAGCTGTCCGCCGCGACCCCGTCGGGGCGCGCGTCGGTGTGGATCGTCGCGCCCAGGGCCAGCACCGCCGCCGGGTAGTCCGCGGCCGGGTCGGCGTGCGCGAGCGAGCCGCCCAGCGTCCCGCGGTTGCGCACCTGCGGGTCGCCGATCTGCCCGGCGAGCGCGGCCAGCGACGGGATCTTGGCCTGCACCGCCTCGGAGCGCGCGACCTCGTCGTGCGTCGTGTTGGCGCCGATGACCACGGCGCCCTTGTCCTCGCAGATCCCCCGCAGCGCGTCGATGTCCGCGAGCGAGATCAGATCTGTCGGTTGGGCCATATCCAGCTTCATCAGCGGGATCAGGCTCTGGCCGCCGGCGAGCAGCTTGCCCTCGTCGGCCTCGCGCAGCGCGGCGGCGGCGGCCTCGACGGTCTTGGGGCGGTGAAACGTGAAGCTCTCCATCTGGTCCTCCGTCTCTCGATCTCTTGAATGAGTGTCTACGACGAGCGGCCGAGGCCTAGCTCGCCTGCCCTCGCCCGGCCTTCGCCCGCTGCATCGCCTTCCACACACGCTCGGGTGTAGCCGGCATCTCGATGGTCTTCACGCCGAGCGGCGCGAGCGCGTCGAGGACCGCGTTGATGACCGCCGGCGGCACGCCGATCGCCCCCATCTCGCCGACCCCCTTCGAGCCCAGCGGGTTGTGGGTGCACAGCGTGACGTGGTTGCCGCCCTTGAAGAACGGCAGGTCCGCGGCCCGCGGCATCGTGTAGTTCATGTACGAGCCCGTCAGCAGCTGCCCCGTGTCGTCGTAGACGCAGCCCTCCAAGAGCGCTTGGCCAATCCCCTGCGCGAGCCCGCCGTGCAGCTGGCCCTCAACGATCATCGGGTTGATCACGCGCCCGACGTCATCGGCCGCGCTCACGTCGAGCACCGTGACCACCCCCGTCTCCGGATCGATCTCGACCTCGACAACGTGGCAGCCGGCCGGGTACGTGAAGTTGAGCGGGTCGTAGAACGCGGTCTCCTCGAGCCCCGGCTCCACCCCCTCGGGGTAGCTGTGCGGCACGTAGGCCGTGAACGCGACCTCGCCGAAGGCCTTGCCGCGATCGGTGCCCTTGACCGTGAACTGCCCGTCCTTGAACTCGATGTCCTCGACGCTCGCCTCGAGCATGTGGGCCGCGATCTTCTTAGCCTTGTTGACGATCTTGTCGGCCGCCTTGATGATCGCGGAGCCGCCGACGACCAGCGAGCGCGAGCCGTAGGTGCCCATGCCGAACGCGCTGTTCGAGGTGTCGCCGTGCTTGATCTCGACGTTCTCGACCGTGACGCCGAAGTGGTCGGCGACGATCTGCGCGAACGCGGTCTCGTGCCCCTGCCCGTGGCTGTGCACGCCCGTGAACACCGTGACCGAGCCGGTCGGGTTGACGCGGACCGTCGACGACTCAAACAACCCCGCGCGCGCGCCGATCGAGCCCGCGAGGGCCGAGGGCGCGAGCCCGCAAGCCTCGAGGTAGGTCGAGATGCCGATGCCGCGCAGCTTGCCCCGCGCCTTCGACTCCGCCCGCCGCGCCTCAAAGCCTGCCCAATCGGACATCTTGAGCGCCATGTCGAGCGCCCGCTCGTACTCGCCGACGTCGTACTCGAGCGCGACCGGCGTCTGGTACGGGAACTGATCGGGCTGGATCAGGTTCTGGCGCCGCAGCTCGACGCGGTCGCGGCCGAGCTCGCGCGCGGCGTGCTCGACCAGGCGCTCGAGCAGGTAGGTCGCCTCGGGGCGCCCGGCGCCGCGGTAGGCGTCGACCGGCACGGTGTTGGTGAACACCGCCTGGACCTCGCCGTAGATCGCGGGCGTCTTGTAGGGCCCCGCGAGCAGCGTGCCGTAGAGGTAGGTCGGCACCGACGACGCGAAGGTCGAGAGGTACGCGCCGAGGTTGGCGCGCGTCTGCACGTGCAGCCCGAGGAAGTTGCCCGCGTTGTCGAGCGCGAGCCGGGCCTTGCTGAGGTGGTCCCGACCGTGGCAGTCGGTCATGAACGACTCCGTGCGCTCGGCGGTCCAGCGCACCGGGCGGCCGACGCGATTCGAAGCCCACAGCACGAGCAGCTCCTCGGCGTAGTGGAAGATCTTCGACCCGAAGCCGCCGCCCACGTCCGGCGCCACCACGCGGAGCTTGTGCTCCGGGATCTTCATGGTGAAGGCGCTCAGCAGCAGGCGCGTGAGGTGGGGGTTTTGCGAGGTCGTCCACAGCGTGTAGTCGCCGGTGCCCTCGTCGTACTCGCCGATCGCCGCGCGCGGCTCGATCGCGTTCGGGATCAGCCGGTTGTTGCTCAGCTCCAGCTCGACGACGTGATCCGCCCGCGCGAACGCGGCCTCCATCGCCGCCTTGTCGCCGATCTCCCAGTCGTAGCACTGGTTGCCCGGCGCCTCGTCCCACACCAGCGGCGCGCCCTCGGCCGTCGCCGCCGGGATCGAGGCGACCACCGAGAGTTCCTCGTAGTCGACGTCGACGAGCTGCGCGGCGGCCTTCGCCTGCGCGCGCGTCTCCGCCACCACGATCGCGACCTGGTCGCCGACGTGGCGCACGCGATCGACGACGAGCGCCGCGTGCGGCGGCTCGACCATCGGCGAGCCGTCCTTGCTGTTGATCTGCCACCCGCAGGGCAGCCCGCCGAACTCCTCCTTCGCCAGGTCCGCGCCGGTCAAGACCGCGAGCACGCCGGGCGCCGCGAGGGCCTCCGCGGCGTCGATGCTGTTGATCTTCGCGTGCGCCAGCGGCGAGCGGACGACGACCATGTAGGTCTCGCCCGGCCTGCGGATATCGTCGGTGTAGCGGCCCTTGCCGCGCAGGAACCTGCGGTCCTCTTTTCGGAGAACGCGCGCGCCGATGTTCGCCCCGCTCATTTCGCCTCCTCCGTCGCGGCCTGCTGCTTCGCGCACGCGGACACGGCCTTGACGATGTTGTGGTAGCCGGTGCAGCGGCAGAAGTTGCCCTCGAGCCACTCGCGGATCTCGTGCTCGCTGGGCTGCGACGTGCGCTCGAGCAGCTCGGTCGCGCTGATCACCATGCCCGGCGTACAGAAGCCGCACTGCAGCCCGTGATGCTCATGAAACGCCTGCTGCATCGGGTGCAGCCCGCGGTCGCCCGGTCGCGCCAAGCCCTCGATCGTCGTCACTCGCTGCCCGTCCGCCTCGATCGCGAACATCGTGCAGGCCTTCACCGTGCGGCCGTTGACCTTGACCACGCAGGCGCCGCACTGGCTGGTGTCGCAGCCGACGTGCGTCCCCGTCAGGTGGAGCCGCTCGCGGAGCAGATCGACCAGCAGGGTCTGGGGTTCGACGTTGACGGTGACGGTTCTCGAATTGACGTTGAGCGTGACGGACGGCATGCGACCTCCCGACGAGCGGAGCGGACTCGTTCGAGCGCGCATCATAACAACACCTGATCGAAGACCGCGAACGCGAAATCCAGCTCGCGCCGCGCGATCGACTTCGCATCCACATCCGCGCGAGTCGTACATACACACCCAAGCGGCGCGCGGACACGACCGACTCAAAGGGCGTATGCGCGAAGCCGTACATTCAGAGCGCAGCCCGCCGCGTCGCGGGGTTTACTCGGGCGTGCTCCAAAGGGTACGCAATTGCGGTGCAGCTCAACAACGCGTTCGACGTGTCCGCGCCGCCCGAGCGCGCCTGGGCCTTTCTCCTCGACCCCGAGCGCGTGATCCCGTGCATGCCCGGCGCCGAGCTGGTCCGAGTCATCCCCGGAGAGGACGGCGCGCCCGACGTCTGGGAGGCGGCCGCCAAGATCAAGGTCGGCCCCGTGCAGCTGCGTTTTAAGGGAACCGTCAGCTTTCAGGAGCGCGACGACCAGGCCCACCGCGTGGTGCTCAAGGCCAAGGGTCGAGAGACCCGCGGCAAGGGGGTCTTCAGCGCCACCATCACCTCGAAGCTGACCGCGACCGACTCGGGGACCCACATCGAGGTCGAGACCGAGCTCAACATCTCCGGCAAGATGAAGACCTTCGCCCGCGGGATGATCAAAGATCTCGCCGGCCACCACACCCAGGCCTTCGCGGACGCGATGCAGCGTCACCTCCTCGCCGAGGCCGAGGCCGTAGCCCAGCCCGAGCCTGCGCCCGAGCCCGAAGCCGCCGAGCCCGCGTCGCCGCCCGAGGCGACCAGCCCGAGCGAGCCCGTCCCCGCCCCGGAACCAGCGCCCCCGCCACCGCCGCCACCGCCCGAAGAGAGCCCCGCGATCAACGGCCTCAGCCTCGTGTTCTGGGCCCTGCGCCGCGCGTTCATCCGCTTCCTCAAGCGCCGCCTCGGCATCGCCGAGGACGAGCCATTCTTCGCCGGCCTCTGGCGCGTCCTCTCCGAGTGGTGGACCCGCCTGATCTCGTGATCCGTCAAGCGTTCGGGTAGCCCCGCGGAACCCAGCGTCGAACAGCGCCGCGCGACGTCATTGAGCGACGCTGTCAAGCGACGTCACTCAAACAGGTCGAGAACATCAAAAAGATCGAAGAAGTTCCCGATCACCCAGAGCGCGATCAAGACCACCGCGCCCCAGAAAAACGGCGCGATCGCGAAGGCCGCCGCCCCGAGCAAAAACAGCTTCACCCCCGGCAGCGTCCGCGCGCCGAACAAGATCGAGATCGCCGCGCAGGCCAGCGTCGCCCCGCCCAGGATCGGCACCGCCGCCAACGCCGTCGCCGGCACCTCCACGTGCCCGACCTCGCTCAGCGCCGCGAACAGCACCGCGAACAGGCCGAGCACCAGCCCCAGCCGCTGAACTCCGAGGATGGGGCGAGAGGTCGTGTCAGGCGCGCGGCTCATCCCGCAGAGCGTACGCGCACGCCTGCTCGCGTGCACGCAATTCATGACCATTAAGACAGGTTTATACAACCCGGCTGATGAAGTGAGGCGGCGTGGACTTTCACTAGCGCGCGGCATCGAGCCGCTCGGTTCTGCTACGATTCAGCGTGATGGACCGTCGCGCCCGCCGTCGACCCGCCGCCGCCTCCGCGGCCTCGTCGCTGCTGGCGCTCGTGACAGGTCTCTTCATTCAGCTCTCCGCCGGCGGCTGCGACGAGAGCTCGCTGCGCGCCGATCTCTACGACTCCGACGTCGACAACCGCCCGCCGGTCTGCGGGCAGACGCCCAACGAGGTGATCCTGATGGACGCCTGCGGGCTCGGGGCGCCGTGCCCCAGCGCGCACTTCTACCGTCGGCAGTCGCGCTGCGGCGGCCCGCTCGAGCAGGGCGAGGAGGACTACGACGCCGCGGAATTCTGCGTCCTCCAGCACCTCGCCAGCGGCGGGCACGGGCGCCTCTCGCTGAATTGGGAGTGTGAAGACCGCGCCGAGGACGCGGCGATCTACGCGCTCGGCGACGGCGAGGCGATGCTCGTGACCCGCGTGACCAGCCCCTGCGGCGACACGTGCGCCTGCGAGCAGGAGTTTCGCTACCGCGCGCTCGAGCGCTGCACCCTGCGCGATCTCGAGTTCTTCGCCGACTGCCTCGAGGCCACCGCGCCGGGTGACCAGCTCGCCTGCATGGACATCGACAACTGGTTCACGGGCTGCAGCGTCGCCGAGCCGACCTGCATCCCGTGACGGGGCGGCCCTCCGCGCTTGGGAAATTTCAATAATCTAAAAAAACCGCCGCGACGCTGTCACCCTTCGCCCACCCGCTCGTAGGACCCGGTGAACACGGAGCACCCCCCACAATGCGAAACACACCGCTTCACGTCATCCGCGCCCTCCCCTTCGCCGTCGCCCTCTCGCTGGCGATGGTCGCCACCGCGCCCGGCTGCCAGCCGGCGTCCGACGGCGCCGAGCCGGCGGATCGCAGCGGACAGCTGGGAGCCAGCGAAGCCATGCAGATCACCATCGACACCGAGGCCGAGCTGAGCCAAGAGCAGCTGCACGCGATCGCGCAGTACATCGAGCAAAACGCCGCCGGCGACGTCGGTGGCGCCAAGGTCAAGGTCCACAAAGACGGCGACGCCACCGAGCTGGAGGTCGTCTTGATGGGCTCCAACCTCGGCGACGGCGCCGGGCTCAGCGATCAGCTCAAGGCCCAGTTCCCCGAGCTCGCCAGCGCCTCGATCGCGGTCGGCGAGGCCGCCCCCGAGGCCGAGCCGATGGTCCACAGCGACGCCGAGGACCCCGAGGTCGCGCGCCAGGAGATCATCGAGCAGCTGCAGGAGCAGGGCGTCGAGGGCGACATCGATGTCCAGGTCCACGACGACGAAGACGGCAAGCGCCAGGTCGAGGTCAAGGTCAAGAAAGAGCTCCCCGAGTAGGCCGCGCCGGTCTCAATCAAACCTCAGCCGGACGATCCCGCGAACCTCGCGGGCGTCGTCCGGCTGTCCTTTAATTCAGATCGCCGAAGCTCGCGCCACGGGCTGCAAGGCCTGAAATCAGCGCTCGCGTCTCAACGAAGCTCATGGACGGCGGCCCGATGCTCGCGCGGCGCAAGAGTTCGAACATCGAGCGGGCGCCCCGCTGCAAAGCTACGGGACCGCGCAGATGCCGATGTGCTCGCCGCCCTGCGGCACCTCGCCGCTGAACCAGGCCTGACACTTCTCCGACCCGCCGCAGGGGTCCGCGCGATCGAGGTCGCACCAAGGCGCGCAGCACCCGGGCCCGGAGCAGCCGGCGACCACGATCCCCGAGTTGCAGTACAGCCCCGGTCGGCACTCGGCTGGACTCCCGCACTCGTCTCCGGCGAGGCCGGCGCTGTCCTCGAGGTACTGCATGCAGCGAAACCCGCGGCCGTCGGGCAAGCACGACTGCCCGCCGCCGCAGTCCTGGTCGAGCGGGTCGCACAGGATCACGAGCTCGTCGCCTCCGGTCTCGTTGTCCTCCGCGGAGTCGGTCTCCTCATCCTCGGTCGTGGTGCTGGTGTAGATCTCGCCGCAGCCGATCGACACCAAGGCGAGCGCGCCGAGCAGGCTCAGCGCGCGGGTTGTACGGGCGAAGGCGAAGATCGTGGAGCGCATCGGGTCCTCACGGCGCGGGAGATTCGAAACGTCGGCATCTCCCGTCATCAGGCCCGTTTCCAGACCCGCCCGATGATCTTACACGGGCGCGCGCTCGCACGCGCGCACCACAGCCACGCGCTCCTGCGCGTTCCCGCGCCGCCCGCCTATCCGTGAACGTCGCGCTTGGGCAAGCCGAAGCTCAGGGAGAGCGGGATCAGCATCGCCAGCGCCCCGCCGACGTAGGGGAGCGTCGAGCCGTAGCGCCAGTACAGCAGGCTGGCGATGATCGGCGCGATCGCCCGCCCGAGCGCGCCCAGCGAGCGGAACACGCCCAGGATCTCGCCCTGCCGGTGCTCCGGGGCGTACAGCGAGACCAGGCTGGTGAGCGCGGGGCTCGCGAGCGCGGTGCCGACCGCCAGCAGCGTCAGGCCGAGGTACATCACCGTCTGCGTCGCGGCGACGCCCACCACCACGAGCCCCGCGCCGAGGATCCCGAAACCGACCTGCACCATCCGCAGCTCGCCGATGCGCGGCGCGAGCTGGCGGACCACGCCGCCCTGGACGAGCGCGACGAGCAGCCCGACCCACAGGAAGATGTAGACGTTATCGCTCGACGTGTAGGCGAAGCGATCGCGGGCCAAGAAGGTGAGCGTGAACTCCATCCCCGCGAACGCGACGATGAAGACCAGGTAGATCAGGTTGGTGCGGTCGACCCCGGGCAAGCGCGTCGGCTGCAGCAGCGCGAGCGGGTTGATCGGGCGTCGGGTCTCGCTCCCATCGCCGCTGTGCTGACGCTGCTCGGGGCGCCGCGTCTCGGGGAAGCGCGTCACGACCCAGACCAGGTTCCACAGCGCCAGCAGCAGCGCGGCCAGGGCTGGCGCCGAGAACGGGTTGATGCCCGGGATGAACGACAGCGCCCCGGTCAGGTCGATCATCGACAGCCCGCCGCCGAGCGCCGGCCCGACGATGAAGCCGACCCCGAAGGCCGCCCCCAGCATCCCCATGGCCTTGGTCCGCGAGCGCGCGTCCGTGACATCCGCGATCGCGGCCGAGGCCACCGAGATGTTGCCGCTCGCGAGCCCGCCGATAACGCGCGCGAACAGCAGCAGCGCGAAGCTGCCAGCGACGACCCACAGCGCGTAGGACAGCGCGGTCCCGGCGATCGTCCACACCAAGATCTGGCGACGCCCGAAGCGGTCGGAGAGCGCTCCCCAGACCGGCGCGGCGAGGAAGGTGAGCAGCGAGTAGACCGAGCCGAGCAGCCCGCCGAACAGCACCTGCGTGTAGAACTCGGACTGCGCCCCGGACGCCCCCGACATCGACTGCAGCGCGTAGATGAGCTGTCCCAAGAGACTGAGCTCGTCGCCGCCGCTGACCCCGCCGAGGTAGTACTCGAGCATCTCCGGGAACAGCGGGAAGATGATCGAGAAGCCGACCAGGTCGAGGAAGACGGTCAACAAAATCACGCCGAGTCCGGGCGTACCCCGCCGCTCGCCAGTGCTCGTAGTCTCGTCCGCCATGCTCGCGCGCCTGCGCGGGGGACAATAGCAGCTAGCCGCCCGCGCGCCCCCGCACACGAGCTCCGCGGAGCCGCACTTCGCTACGAATCTTTGTTAGGTTCCCGTGGGTGCAGCGCGAAGCGCGGATCTTCTGGACGCTGATCATCGCCCTGTTCGCCGCCTCTCTGTTCTTCGGCGTCGGCGCCGAGGTCCGCCGTCGGGAGGCCCAGCAGGGCGACACCGTGCTCCTGGACACGGGCGACCTCGTGACCCTCGAGCACGTGATCGACGGCGACACGCTCAAGGTCGTCAAGGCCGACGGCAAGTCCGTCGTCATCCGCTTGCTCGGGATCAAGGCGCTCGACCCCCAGCGCGAGGTCTACGGCCGCGACGCGGTGTTGGCGCTGCGCGGCTACATGGCCGATCACAAAGCCCGCGTCCGCGTCCAGCTGACCAAGGACGGCCACACCAAGGTCGACCGTCACGACCGCGTCATCGCCGAGCTGTTCGTCGGCGACAAGAACCTCGGCCTCGAGCTGGTCCGCCGCGGGCTCGCGCTGGTCTACACCGCCTACCCCTTCGACGCGATCAACAACTACCTCCAGCTCCAGGGCCGCGCGCGCGACCTCGGCAGCGGCCTGTGGAGCGACACCGCGGTCGCCCGCCGCGCCGACGCGATGATCGAGGGCTGGACCGAGCGGGGGGATGAAGAGTGAATTTGGTCCTGTTCCGGATGCTGAAGCGAACGCTTCAGCGGCCGACGCCGACGACCCGCGTCGGCGTCCTGCTCATCGCGGTGCTGCTCTACGGCACCACCGGGTTCCTGTACTTCGAGATCCCCAACAGCCCGGACCTCAGCTGGTCCGACGGCTTCTGGTGGGCGCTCGTCACGGCCACGACCGTCGGCTACGGCGACATCTCGCCCTCGACCTTCGGCGGCCAGTTCATCGTCGCCACCCCGCTGATGCTGCTCGGGATCGGCATCATCGGCTACGTGCTCTCGCTCGCCGCGACCGCGCTGATCGAGGCCAAGAACAAGGAGATCCGCGGCATGGTCGGTCACAAGCTCCGCAACCACCTCGTGCTCGTCAACTTCCCCAACGAGGACAAGGTCCGCCGCGTGCTCGCCGAGCTGCAGAGCGACGCCTCGTTCGGGCGCGAGACGGACATGGTGCTCATCGACGACAAGCTCGAGGAGCTGCCCCCCGCGCTCGCGGACCGCGGGCTCCGCTACGTCCGCGGTGACCCGATGTTCGACGAGACGCTCACGCGCGCCTGCCTCGACACCGCCACGCACGCGATCGTCCTGGTTCAGCGGCCCGGCGACCCGACCTCTGACAACCAAAACGTCGCCATCACCCTGGCGATCGAGGCCCGCGCCCCCAAGGTCTTCACCGTCGTCGAGTGCGTTAACCTCGACAACGAGGAGCTGCTCAAGAAAGCAGGCAGCGACGTCATCGTCTGCGCCGCGCGCTTTGACGCCCACTTCGTCAGCCACGAGCTGCTCAACCCCGGCGTCCAGGACGTCATCGAGGAGCTGACCACCAACCTCCACGGCGTCCAGATCTACTTGACCGTCTACAAGGGCAAAGACACCTCGTTCGGCGCGATCGCCGACGTGTGCAGAGCGCGCCAGCACATCGCCATCGGCGTCCGCCGCGGCAAGAGCACCCAGCTGAACCCCACGCGCGAATTCAAGCTCAAGACCGACGACAAGATCATCACCCTCGGACCCACGAGGCTCGGCAGCCTCTGATTCTCCCAATATGATCCACGGGCCATGCGCTCGTGGAGCCCCGCCGCCCTCGCCCTCGCCGGCGTCACCCTCGTCCCGCTCAGCTTGAACCTCGCCTGCGGCGAGGACCGACCGCCGATCCGAACGGCCGAAGACGAGCGAGCCGAAGCCAGCGCGCGCGAGGCCGCGGCGCCCCCCGCCCCCGTCAAGCTGGGCTTCACGCCCATCTGGGACCTGACCTATCGCGCCGAGGAGCGAGCGCAGATCGCCGCGATCGCGCCCACCCCCGACGGCGGGCTGATGCTCGGCGGCGTCTCGCGCGGCGCGCTGCACTTCTTCGACCAGACGATCAAGCCCAAGGGCGAGGACGACATCCTCGTCATGAAGACCGACGCCAGGGGCGTGCCGGCGTGGGGCAAGAGCTTCGGCGCCGAGGCGCTGCAGCAGCTCACCGGCCTCGTCGTCACCCCCGACGGCGACGCGCTGCTCGCGGGCGTGTTCACCCACGGCTTCTCGCTCGGCGAGACGCGGCTCATCTCCCGCGGCCACCTCGACGCCTTCATCGCCCGCATCAGCCCCGAGGGCGACGTGCGCTGGTCCAAGCAGCTCGGGGGGCCCGGCGCCGACACGATCGAGTCGCTCACCCTCGACCGCGCCGGAGACCTCTGGGTGACCGGCTCGCTCCGCACGACCCTCCAGCTGAGCGACGACGTGACGCTCACCGCCCGCGGCGAGCAGGACGCGTTCATCGCCCGCTTCTCCCAAGCCGGCGAGCTGCGCTGGTCGCAGCAGCTCGGCGTCGACGGCTTCCACAAAGGTCACCAGATCATCACCGCGCCCGACGGCGACCTGATCGTCGCGGGCCTCAGCGCGGGTGCCCTCGAGCTCGGCGCGCAGCGGCTCGAGAGCGGCAGCCTCGAGGACATCTTCCTCGCGCGCCTGAGCCCGGCGGGCGTCCCTCGCTGGATCCGCGCGATCGGCCACGCCGGCGACCGCGAGCGCCTGCACGCGATCGCCTGCAGCGAGCCGGACGTCATCGTCCTCACCGGGCGCCGCGGTCGCGCGCTCGAGCTCGACGCCACCGAGCTCAAGCGAGTCCGCCGCGGCCGCCCCTTCGTCGCGAGCTTCACCGGCGACGGCGCGGCGCGCTGGGTCACCGACGCCGACGCGCGCTACGACGAGCTCAACGATCGCGGCCTCGCGCTGTTCCGCGACGGAGATCTGCTGCTCCTCGGCACCGCCGAGCGGCGCAAGCGGAGCAACCGCAACGCGCCCGGCGTCTACGACGAGATCCTGCTCCAGCGCGTCGCGAGGGACGACGGCGAGCGCTCCGACCCGTACCTCCTCGCCACCACCGCGTGGGGCCGCGGGACCGCGCTCTACATCTCGCCCCAGGACGACATCGTCGTCGCCGGCAACTCCGTCCACGAGATCAGCGACCCCGGCCGACCGCGTCTGCGCTCGGTCGAGCACATCATCCTGCGCGGCCTCACCTACGAGCTTGGGCGGCCCGCCAGCCCCGCGCCCTAGCGGCCCGCGAACACGCGCTCCCGCGGCGCGCCGCCCGGCGGCCTCGCGGCGCGGCGGGGCGCGGCGCGGAGTCGCCTGGCTCGATCGAGCGCCTCTAGCAACAAGCTCCTTCGCACATGTTCGTTAAGACACAATAGAACTCGGGGCCGCGCGCGACGCCGCCGCTGAGCGCGGATCCGACGTCGCGGCCCCGCGACCGCACCGCACCGCCACGCGCGGCGCGGCTCAGCGAGCGCACTCGCAGTAAGTTCGCTTACCGAGACTCCTCTCCCGCGCACACGGCCCCGCGGCGCGCGATCACGGAAAAACGGGCTCAGACGGTCGAGGTTCCCCGTTCTGCGGACGAACCAGGCCGCGCCGGCGGGCCGCCCGGTGTCGCGCGCGCCAGCCAGCCGGGCGGCTCGTTGTACATGCAATAGTAGCAATTTTAAAAACGAGAGCGCGCGACCGATAGGGGGTCGCGCGCTCTCGCTCGCGTGTTGGCGACGATCAGCTCACTTGGCGGCGCCAAGGACCTGCGACGGGGCCGCCGGCTGAACCACCGTCGTCTGGACCGGCGTCATCGACTGGCGCGCGCGCGGCCACTCGATGTTGTGCTTGATGATCCGGCGCTTGAGCGCGTGACGGGTGATTCCGAGGAGGTTCGACGCCTCGACGATGCTCCCTGCGTTGTGCAGCGCAGTCTCACAGAGGAACTTCTCGGCGTCGGCCAGGTTGAGGGATTTGAGAACGAGAGGCATGGCTACAGAGGGTAGAGGAATGCGGCGCGACGATCTGGATCAAGATCGCGCGCGAGCACGCCGGAGAACTCACGACCCGCGGGCCGGTTTCTTAGGACATGTTCTCCGAACGCGGACCTCACATATGAACAGCCCCAAAGTACATGTCCTAAGATTATTTTCGCCCTCGCGCGCAAGGCCGCGCGCCGGCCGAGCGACGCGCGCGCGGGCCCGCGCCGCGCGGTCCCCAAAAACGCCGCTCCGGCCGGCCGGGCGACGCCGATCGACGCCGCGCGGGCGCTCGCCGCCGCGGCGCTGTACAGTCAGGCGTGGGCCTCGTCTTCACGATCGCGGCGGCCGTCGGGCTGCTCGCCGCCGGCATGGCCCTCTTCGCGTTCGCGCGCACGCGCGGGCGCGCGAGCCGCCTGCGACGTCTCGCGGCCGCGCGCGGCGGAGATCAGCGCGCGCTCCCGAGCGCGAGCCTCTCACATGGACTCTCGGACATGCTCGCGCGGACACGCGCGCTGAGGATCGAGCTCGACGCGATCACCCTCTACGCGCGGCAGTTCGCGGGCGTCGGCGACGCGGTCGAGCTCCCGCACGAGACCGACCCGAGCCGCCGCCGCCCGCTCTGGCACCGCCTCGAGGGCGCGAGCTTCGACTACGCGGTCGCGCGCGCGGCCGACACGCTCCGCGACTGGCTCGCGCGTCACGACGCGCTCGAGCACTCCGAGCGCGCGCTGCTGCGAGAGCTCGAGCTCGACGCGGCGACCCTCCGCGCGCTGCACGAGCGCGACCTCTACGACGAAGATCAAGACCCCGCCGCGCTGCTCGGCGAGCTCACGCGAGCGAGCGCGCTGCTCGAGCGCTACGAGCTCGCGCTCGCGACCTACGGCCCGCAGCCCTATCGCTGAGCGCTCGCGCGGCGAGCCGCGCTACTCGTCGATCACCGAGAGAAACAGATCCGCGATCGCGGCGTGGCCCGTCGGGTTCGGGTGAATGCACGTCAGGTCGAACCAGTTCTCTGAGTCAGGCCCGCGGTAGCAGGGCGAGCTCTCGTCGTCGAAGCGGAAGCCGTGGCCGCAGAAGTGCTCAAACAGGAAGATCACGTCGGTCTGCGTCTCGCTCGCGATCGAGACGAACTGCTCGTTCGCGTAGACCGCGACCTCGTTCATCGCGTCCGGGTCCTCCCAGGGCATGTCGAAGCCGGCCGAGCCCGCCGCCGGGCAAGAGGTCAGGTCGCCGGTCCCGTCGGTGAACTCGTAGATGTTCGCGAACACGATGTCGATCCCGTTCGGGAAGCGCGTCGGCTCCTTGAGCCACGCGATCGTCTCGCGCATGTACTCGATGAACTGCTCGACGTCCTCCCACAAGAGCTCCAGCGGGACGCCCTCGATCCCGTCCTGGATGATCGCGGAGAGGTCGTTGCCGCCGACCGTCATGACGACCAGCGTCTTGAGCCCGCGCTTGTCCTCCGGGAAGCAGTCGGCGATCTGCTGGCTCATCGGCACCACGTCGTCGGTCCGCGCCCCCCACTTCGCGCAGCTCGCGAAGGCGCCCGACTCGAGCTCGGCCGACTGCCCCTCGCCGAGGTCGAGGTACTGCCACTGGATCCCCGGCGGCTGCAGGCCGAAGCGCTGCGCCAGGCTGTCGGCCAGCACCACGCGGTAGAAGTCGCTGAACTCGGTCGGGGGAGAGCCCACCGTCACGGAGTCCCCGAGGAACACCACGCGCTCGACGCCCTCGATCTCCTGGTGGTTGGTCCCCTTGCAGTGGCTGCCGATCGACAGCTCGAACTGATCGTAGTCGGGGCCGATCGCGGCCGCGTCCCCCACGTACATCGGCTCGAAGCACTCGAGCGCCGAGTCCGGCCCCGGCGGGTCGCCGGTCTCCGACTCGCCGACCCCCGTGCTCGTCGCGGCGCTCGTGCCCGTGCTCGCGCCGCCCTCGCTCGTCGACGTGCCCATCGCGTCCGTCGAAGACGGCGCCGTGGTCCCGGCCTCGCCCTCGCTCGTCGCGCCGCCCTCGCTGTCGCCGCAGCCGAGCGCCCCCGTCGACAGCGCCAGCGTCAACACCAGCGCGCACGGGCCGAGGGGACGGGAGACGAGGGCGGGCGGTTGCTCAGCGCGAAGCGGACGCATAGAGGGTCACTACCACGCCCCCCCGGGGACGCGACACCGGCAGCGCCCGCGCTCCGAATTTTTCCGCGCGGAATCCTCGTTAGAGGACGGCCGGCGACAACCTGTGCAAGAAGACATCTACCCACTACACGGGCCCACGAGCCGCCGCCGCGCCGCGCGGCTCACAGCCCCCAGCCGCCGCTGACGTGGATGTTCGCGCCGGTCACGTAGCGCGCCTCCTCCGACAGCAGGTAGCGGGCCGCCGCCACCGCGTCCTCGACCGCGCCGACGTAGCCGGCCGGGATCCGCTTCTTCATCTTCTTCAGCTCCTCCGGCGGCGCGCTCTTCGAGTCGATGAAGCCGGGCGAGATGCAATTCACCGTCACGCCGTGCGGCGCGAGCTCCTTCGCCAGGGCGCGCGACAGGCTCAGCACCCCGCTCTTGGCGATGAAGTGGGCGGTCACGGCCGTGTTCGCCGCGATCCGGTCCGCGCTCGCCATCGAGAAGCTCACGATCCGCCCCCAGCCGCGCTCGATCATCCCAGGGCTCGCGTACTTCGCGGTAAAAAACACCGGGTCGAGGTTGTTTTGAAACATCGCGCGCCAGCCCGCGGGGGTCTCCTTCAGCAGCTTCGCGCGGTGGTACGGGCCGGCGGCGTTGACCACCGCGTCGATGCGCCCCCACTCGTCCTCGACGCAGCGACACAGGCCACGCGCGGCGCCAGGGTCCGAGACGTCGCAGCGCTCGGCCATCCCGTCCCCGCCCCGCTGCTTGAAGCGGGCGACCGCCTCGCGCGCGTCGGCCTCGCTCGTGCGGTAGCAGATCGCCACGCGCCAGCCGGCGCTCGCCAGCTCCTCCCCGATCGCGCGGCCGATGCCGCGAGCGCCCCCGGTTATCAACGCGACGCGTCGCGGCGCCGGTGCACCCTGGTCCGATGCCTGATTCGAAGCCTGCATCCCTCGTCCTTCCTCCCTCGGACCGCGCGTCACAACACGCCGCGCGGCCGATCATTGTATCCCGAGCGCGCCAGCTCCTTGGCGCCTGAACGCCGCGCGCCGGCGCCCACGCGCTCGCGCGCGCGCTCGCGTGTGCTACCGTTCGCTCGCTCCGCGACCCACGTACTGCGGAGCGTTCAGTATTTGGAATTTACACCTCCAAATGCCGCCGGACCCTGTGTACCCGGCGGCCCCTCTTACCCCGAGGCGTTTGACCCGTGCCCGTTCCTGTCGGCATCCGCGAGCTGAAGCGACGCTACAAGATCAACCTCGCGCTCGGGCGCGCGCTGCCGACCCACGACCTCGGGATCCCGCTGCCGCTCTCCACCGGCGCGCCGCTCTCGGACGGCGCGCTCGTCGACAAGCTGGTCGCGACCGCCACGCTCAACGAGCCCGAGCACCTGCGCCGCGCGTGGCTGCTGGTGCGCGCCGGAGACGAGCGCGAGCACGCGCTGCTGCAACGACACGCCCGCGCGCTGCTCAACGACTACAAGCTGCTGCTCGCGCTCTACGCCTGGGAGCGCGGTCACGAGGAGCGCTGCCGGGCCTTCCTGCGCGCGCTGCCCTGGGGCTGGCGGCTGCGCTTCCCGATCGCGGTCATCAAGCCCGCCGCGGTGATCTTCACCGGCTGGCGGCGCGCGCTCAGCTTCCGCCTCGTCGAGGATCCGCGCTACCCGGCCCTGCGCGCGCTCTACCTCGAGCTGCTCGCCTCGGCGCCCGGCGTCGCCATCCTCAAGTACCGCGCCGCGATCAAGCAGTCGGCCGCGCTCCTGCGCCTGCGCTTCACCAGCCCGCGCGAGCGCGCCATCCACAGCCTGTGCTTTGAGAAAGGTCGAACCCGCGTCCGCTGCGACTTCGAGGCGATCGAGCCGGTCGCCACCTACCTGCGCGCGCGCGAGGCCCTGGTCGCCGAGTCGAGCGCGCGCCCAAGCAAGGGCGCGCTGCAGGCCTTCCTGCGCGCGCTCGCGGGCCGACACCCGATCCCGATCACCTCGTACATGGGCATGCTCGGCGCCCGCGGCGTCAAGCTCACCGACCCCAGGCAGCCCGAGCTCGAGCCGCTGCGGGACTACGCGCTGCGCTGCGCCACGCCGGTCGAGTCGCTCCTGCGGATCAGCGAGTGGAGCCCCTGGCTCACCGACGCGCGCGCCGAGCAGCTCGCGATCAAGGTCAAGCGCGGGATCCTCGAGCGCGGCCTGAGCCTGCCGTTCTTTAAGGTCACCAAGGCCTTCATGGCGGCCCCCCTCGGCGCGCGCCGCCGCCTGCTCCGCCCGCTCTTCAAGCCGCTGCTGCTGCACTTCGGGCGGCGTCTCGGCGGCCTGCTCGGCGACGCCGGCCCCGTCAGCTTCGTCCAGCCAGCCAACGTCATCCACGTCATGAGCTTCCTGCTCTACGCGACCGTCGCCAGCGCCGCGCCGACGCGGCTCTTGCTGCTGCGCGATCGCGGCGTCGACGTCATCGACGACCTCGAGCTCGACGGCGTCATCGATCATCTCGCCGACGACCGCGACCAGCTCGAGCGCTGGCTGCTCTCGGAGTTCGGCGGGCTCAGCACCCGCGGCGCGCACAGCTACGACTTCCCGGCCGTCGCCCGCTCGATCCGCCAGCTCAACCCCGACGCGCCGCTGATCCTCGACATCCCCTTCGCCGACAACATGGACATCCTCGGCGCGCTCCTCCCGTTTCAGCGCGTGTTCAACCTCAACGACGCCTACGGCGCGCCCGGCGAGCTGTGCATCGCCTACGAGTACTACCAGCGCTTCGGCCTGTACCTGGGGCGCGACACCTTCACGATCTGGGGGCGCTACAGCGACGCCGCCGCGACCCGCTTCGCCGAGCTGCTCGAGCGCCTGCAGCACTTTCAGGCGCTCGCCGCCGAGACCCCCGCGCCCACGAGCGCGCGCGCGCTCGGAGGGCCGGCGTGAAGCTCATCCTCCTGACCCACCACCGCGCCCAGCGCGTCGCCGTGCACACGCGCTACGACTACCAGCCGCTGTTCTTCGCCGCGCCCGAGCCCCCCGTCGACACCCTCATCACCGTCACGCTCGCGGGCCTGACCGCCGACAAGGTCGACAGCCGCGCGATCCTGCGCTGGCTCGGCGAGCGCGCCGGGGAGCAGAGCAGCGTGTTCTCGGGTCGCCGCCGACGCGAGCGCGACGAGCTCGACCGCGCGCTCTGGCGCCCGACGATCCTCGAGGACTTCATCGACGCCGACAACGCCAAGGACATGGTCTGGAACCTCTCGCGCCAGCTCCCGCTGCGCGAGCATCGCGAATTCCTCGACAGCTGGCTGCCGCGCGCGCGCGCCTGGCTGCGGACCGCCGAGCTCACCGCCCCCGGCCGCGAGCGCGTCACCGCCCTCACGAGCGCGCTCGAGCTGCTCGAGCGCGTCATGCCGATCGCCGGGCTCAACCCCCACCGGGTCACCCACGAGCGCGACGAGGAGCGCCGTCGCCTCGACCGCCTCGAGCTCGACGCGGCGGTCGGCGCCGGCTTCGTCCCCGCGCGCTGGATCGAGGTCGCCCGCGGGCTCGAGACCGAGAGCGTCGCGCGCGACCTGCTCGTCCGCCTCGCCCGTGAATTCGCCGAGCGGATCGCGGACGCCGAGGAGCGCGAAGAGGAGGAGGACGACGACGACGACGGCACCCCGAGCTCCACCACGGTGCGCGCGCGCCTCGACGCCGCGCTCCGGCGGATCGCGGCCGACGAGCGCCTCAAGCGGCTCGTGGGCCTCAGCGGCTCGTTCTGGCTCTACCTGACCCCGCACCTGCCGCTGCCCGCCAACACGCGCGGGGAGACCGTCGACATCTCGCAGGCCGTCGAGGTCACCGTCTCGCTCAACTGGCCGGTCCTCGAGGCCAGGCGGATCGGCGCCGTCGTCCCCGGCCGCGCCGCGCTCTTCATCCAGGCGCGCGGCGCGGGCGAGCGCGCGACCTTCATCCGCGGCCAGCGCAAGCTCAAGTTCAAGGTCAAGGCGGCCGGCGGCGCGCTGCGCAGGCTCGGCAACACGCTGACCCTCGGCGGCCACGAGAATTCCATGCACGAGGCGCTCGTCGAGGTCGATCGGCTCGACACCCTCGCCAACATCGATCCTCAGCAGGCCGCCCGCGCCGCCGACCACCTGGAGCTCCCCGCTGATCACCCGCTCTACGCCGCCGCGGCCGCGGCCGGCCGCGACCCCCGCTACAGCCGGGTGCTCGCCGACCTGCTCATCGAGCTGCTCGTCGGCGTCGACGCCGACATCGCCCGCGCCCTCGCGCGCGCGCAGGCCCGGCAGAACCGCCGCTAGCGCCCACGAGCTTCGAAATTGCCGAGGGCCGCGAACGCGGCCCTCGGGACATGTACAAACAGGCCTGCCGCGAGCGACTAGCTATAGAAGGCCTCGATCTCGGTCGCGTACTTCTTGTTCACGATCTTGCGCTTGACCTTCATGGTCGGCGTCAGCTCGCCGCCCTCGATCGTCAGGTCGACCGGCAGGATCTTGATCTTCTTGATCGTCTGCACCCGCGCGAGCTGCTTGTTGACCTCGTTGACCTGGCCCAGCACGTGCTGGTGCACGGCCTGGCTGCCCGCGGCCGCCGCCAGGCTCTCGACCTTCTCGCCGACCGCGGCGGAGAGCGCCTCGAGCTTGGTCTCGTCGATGGTGACCAGCGCCGAGAGGTGCTTCTTGCGGTCGCCCACGACCACGACCTGGCTGACCACGTCGATGCTCTTGAGCATGCCCTCGATCAGCTGCGGCGCGATGTTCTCGCCGCCGGCGGTGATGATCAGATCCTTCTTGCGGTCCGTGATCTTGAGGAAGCCGTCGGAGTCGATCTCGCCGATGTCGCCGGAGTGCAGCCAGCCGTCCGGGTCGATCGTCTCGGCCGTGACCTCGGGGTTCTTGTAGTAGCCCATGCACACGTGGCGCCCGCGCATGCAGATCTCGCCGTCGTCGGCGATCTTGACCTCGCCGCCCGGGAGCACCCAGCCCACCGAGCCGGTGCGGTACTTGTCGGGCATCGAGATCGTCGCCGGACCTGTGCACTCGGACATCCCGTAGACCTCCATGATCGGGATCCCCAGGCTCAGGAAGAACTCGAGCGTGCTCTTCGAGATCGGCGCCGCCGAGGTGATCTGGATCCGGCAGCGGTCGAGCCCCAGCCGCTCGCGCACCTTGCTGAACACCAGCTTCTCGGCCAGGCCGAAGAACATCGGGCGGCCCTGCCCGCGCTGGTCGGCGTAGCCGCCCGCGAGACCCTGCTTGCGCGCCCACGCGGCGATCTTCTTCTTGAGCCAGGGGTTCTGCGAGCCCGCCTGGACCATCTTCGCCTGGATCTTCTCCCACACGCGCGGGACCGCGAGGAAGATCGTCGGCCGGATCTCGCGCAGGTTGTCGCCGAGCAGCTCGATGCTCTCGGCGAAGGCCGTGCACGCGCCCACGAGCATCGGCCCGTGCAGGCTGACGACCTGCTCGGCGATGTGCGACAGCGGCAGGTAGCTGATGAACTGGTCGTTGTCGTTGCCGCCCAGCGCGGTGTAGGCCGCGTTCGACGTCCAGGTGATGTTGTCGTGCGAGATCATCACCGCCTTCGGGTTGCCGGTCGTGCCCGAGGTGTAGATCAGCGTGCAGCAGTCCTCGGGCTTCTGCGCGGCGATCCGCGCCTCGAGGTCGGACTCGGGGACCTCGGCGCCCAGCTTCATCAGGTCGTCCCAGCTGTGGACGTCCGAGTCCGCGTCGCTGCCGTAGATCATCACGATCGCCTTGAGCTTCGGCAGCTGGTCGCGCACCGCCTTGAACTTGGCGAGCTGCTCCGCGTTCTCGACCACCGCGATGGCCGAGTCCGAGTGGTCGGCGATGTACTGACACTGCTCGGGCGAGTTCGTGGTGTAGATGCCCGCCGGGAACCCGCCGGCGTAGATCGCCGCGACGTCCGCGATCACCCACTCGGGGCAGTTGAAGCCGATGATCGAGACGCCTTGCCCCGCCTCGAGCCCGAGCTTCATGAAGCCGCGCGCGGCCAGCCGCACCGCGTCTCGATACTGGCTCCACGTCGTGGTCTGCCAGCTTCCGCCGCGCTTGACCTTGAGCGCGGGAGCGCTCGACCGCTTCGCCGCGGTCTCCTCAAAAACCTCCATGACGGTTTTCTTGCTCATGAATTCGGGTCCTCCTGGCCCGCGTCGGCGCCCGCTCGGGACGCGCGCGGCTTCGCCTGTACGGGATTGAAGGTGGGACTCTAGCACCGGAGCCCTGACAGTTCACCGGCATATCACCAGCGCCCGAAAGCGCGCGCCGCCCCGCGGGCGGTGCTCGTGGAACGCTGTCTCTGGGCGCGCGCGCGCCTACCAGCTCCAGCCCGGATCGACCGCTTGGACCGTCTGGCCCAGGCCCTCGCGCAATCGATCCCAGCGCCCCGAGGCCGCGCGAACGTCGGAGCGGTGGTGCAGCACGACGATCACGAGCTCGCGCGACGGGATGACGATGGTCATCTGATTGCCGGCGCCGCCCGCCCAGTACGCGTCGTCCGGCAGCGTCTCGAATTCCACGCGCCCGGCGTTGCGCCAGAACATCCCGCCGTAGGCCCCGTCCGACCAGGCCGGCGCCGGCGTCGCGACGAATTCGACGAACTCCTCCGGGAGCAGCTGCTCGCCCTCCCACATCCCGCGCTGCAGGTAGAGCTGGCCCAGACGCGCCCAGTCGCGCGCGGTCCCGAAGTTGTAGCCCGTCATCAGGAAGTTCCCGTAGGCGTCGGTCTCGAGCATCCACTCGCGGCTGCCGATCTTGTCGAACAGCGCGCGCTGCGGCCACGAGTGATAGGCCTCGCCGAGCTCCTCCTCGACGATCCGACGGACGATGTAGCCGAGCGAGAGCGGATCGCAGTTGCGATAGCGACCCACCGAGTTGGGCGCGTGCTCGGCCTCGCGCGAGATCGCGAAGCCGAAGGCGTCGATCGGCGCGACGTAGCCCAGGCGATGGTCGGGCTGACCCGGGACGAAGGACTCGGCGAGCTGCTCCTCGCTGTCGGTCGTGTAGGTGAAGCGCAGGCCGCTGGACATCCGCAGCAGATCCGAGACGCGGATCGCCGCGCGCGGATCCCCGGGCGTCGACCGCCACTCCGGCACCGGCGCGGGCTGATCGAGCTCGAGCTGCGCTAGCTGGATCAACCGGCCGATCAGCGTCGCGGTCACGCTCTTGCCCATCGACCAGCTCTCGAGCTGCATGTCCTGGTGCGCGCCGCCGCCGTAGCGCTCCGCGATCACGCGCCCGCGGTGCACGACGATATACGCGGCGCGGTTGTCCTTCTTGTTGTCAAACAGGGTCGCCAGCGCCTCGTCGAGGCGGTCCTGATCGACGTCGTCCGGCAGCGGCGCGTCCGAGAGCAGGTCGCCCATCGGCCACGGGGTCGCGTCGGCGTCCGGCAGCGCGCTCGTGACCTCACGCGGCGTAAAGAACACGCCGTTGGTGTGCTCAGGGAGGATCACGCAGCCCTGATCGCCGAAGTAGCGCGCGCGCCCGACCGCGTCCTCCTCGGCCAGGTAGCGCGCCGAGACGATCTGCAGCTGCTCATCGATTTCGAACACGAGCTCGCCCGACTCGTAGTCGCGGACCTGGTCATCACGCCACAGCACGGTGGTGTACATCAGCTGCTCGAGGTCGTCGCGCCGCGAGACCCACAGCCCAGAGCACAACCGCTTCGCGGGGCCCGTGAGCGTCATCTCCGTGGGCGGGCCGAGGGTCTCCGCCTCGTCCTGCAGCTCCCCGCCGCAACCGACGAGCAGCAGCGCGAGCGCGAGCGTGGTGGGGGTGTTCCTGGTCATCATCGGCATAGGCTCAATGGGTCCGCGGCCCGCTGGCCTGAGCACGCGGCGGCGCGACCCCGCGAGGGACGAACTCTGCTTCTCGGGTCTGCTCTCTTCACGAGTGTAACGCCGACGGTCGCGCCGCGCCGCCCTCCGGCCGCGCGCGAGCGACTCCGCCCGCCCTTCGCTCCATCATTCGCTTCATCATTCGCTTCATCAGTAGTTCACCTGCAGCCCGATCACCGGGAGGATCGGCAGCGCCGCCATCCCCTCGCGAGCGCGGTAGTCCGGGCTGTAGATGTACAGGTCCACCGCGTTCCCGCCGTAGACGTTCTGGATGTCGAGGAACATCGACACGCTCACGCGCTTGAGCACCCAGCGCTTGTCCACGCGGATGTCGAGCTGGTGGAACCACGGATAGCGCGCGGAGTGCCACTTCCCGAGGATCGGGACGAACCTGCCGTCGACCTCGCGGCTGCCGACGATCGGCGTGTAGGGGACGCCCGAGGACAGCCGCAGGCGACCGCCGATCCGCCAGCGCTTGGGCAGCTGATAGCTGAGCACGAGGTTGAGGTTGTGGCGCTGCTCGAAGCCGGTGGGGTGGCGCTCGATCGAGCCGTCGAGCTGACTCTTGAACACCTGCTCCGACCACAGCAGCGTGTAGCTGAGCCAGCCGTAGAGCTTTCGCGTGAGCGCGCGGCGGATCATCAGCTCGGCGCCGTAGGTCGGGGCCCAGTAGTGCTCGACCGAGGGGTCGCCCTCGACGAGCGCCCGGATCGCGCGCGTGAAGCCAACAAGCTCGATCGACCAGCCGCGCGCCGGCTCGTAGGCGACGCCGGCGCTCGTCTGCAGCGCGTGCTGGACGAAGAAAGTCTCCTCGCGGGGCGCGAGCGCCAGCGTCGGCTCGATGATCCGGTAGTACGACGACGGCAGCGAGAGGTTCCCGAGCCCCGGGACGTCCGAGTCGAAGGGGGTGGAGCCGCTCGGGAGCACGGCGAGGTTGCTCGTCTCGAAGCCGTAGCGCGAGCGCGAGTACTGCCCGATCGCCGCCGTCAGCGTCCAGCGCTCGCCGACGCGGCCGCGGATCGTGAACCGCGGATCCGCGGCGAAGCCGGCGCGCGAGCCGAGGAAGAAGCCGCTCAGGCGCGTCGCCGGGATCACGCGCAGCGGGCCAAGGTCGAAGGTCGCCTGCGCGTAAAGCCCGATGTCGCCGATGCGCCCGCGCACCGGCGGCGCCGCACCGGCGTAGCTCGAGACGCGCGAGACGACGTACGGGTCGAGGCGCGCGTCGGTGCCGAGCGTGGTCTTGAGCCGGGGCGTCCACTGCCGACGCAGCTCGGCGCGCAGCAAGACGTTGTAGTCGCGCCGCTTCACCTCCTCCATGACGGGGACAAAAAACCCGTCTTCGCCCTCGCGGTAGGAGATCGGCTCATCGGCGCTGATGTCGTAGCGAAACGCCGGGCTCAGCAGCACCTCGTAGGGGCCGAACGCGCGCCGGTAGACCATGTCGAGGCGGTGGAAGTCCGAGCGAAACACGCGGCCGTCGTGCTCCGGAAACTCCTCGGTGCTGAGCCGAACCGCGTCGCCGGAGCCGATCACGTGGACGCCGAGCGATCCGCCCGCGCGCAGCGGCATGTCGTAGAGCGCCTGGTAGTCGTAGTACGAGGGCAGCGAGAACTGCCCGCCGCCGACGCGGTTGGCGATCCCGATCACCGCGTCGGTGTAGCCGCGCCGCGCCGCGAGCAGGAAGCTGCCGGGCCCGACCGGCCCCTCGACCGAGGCGCCCACCGAGACCACGCTCAGCTGCGCGTGACCGTGCACGCCGCTCGTGTCGCCCGCGCGCGGCTCGACGTGCACCATCCCCGCGACCGCGTCGCCGTAGCGCGCCCCGAAGTTGCCGGCCTCGTAGTCGATGCGCTTGACGAAGGGCGCCGGGACGACGCTGGTCAGCGGCAGCACGTGGAACACCCGCGGGACCGGGTGCTCGCCGATGAAGGTCGCGCTGGTGCCGGGCACGCCGCCGCGAATGCTGAGCGCGCCGATCCCCGCGGGCGAGCGGAAGAAGCCGGGCATGTTCTGCAGGGCGAGCAGCGGGTCCCCCCACGCGCCGGGCACCGTCTCGATCTCTTCGTCTCGCAGGGTGCGGCGCTGGAACCCGCCCTCGTCCTCCGGCGGGCTCTGATCGCGCACGACCGTGCGGTAGGGGTCGTCCCCGTCGGGCTGCAAAAAGAACCGCGTAGGCCTGGTCTTGGCGCCCTCGCGGTCGCGCGCGATCACGTAGTCGAGCCGCTCGTAACCCGAGGCGATGATCACGACGCGCGCGCGCGGCCCCTCGATCTCCTCGCCGAGCTCAAAGCGGCCGTCCTCGTCGGTCTCCGCCCGGGCGAGCGCGGGCGGGTCGGGATCGGCGGTGGAGGCGTCGGCCACCCCAGGCGAGCGGTCGTCGGGCTCTCGGATCATCAGGACGATCGCGCCGGCGATCGGCGCCCGATCGCCGGCTCGCACCGCTCGCCCCTGAAACGCCCGCGCTGGAGCATGCGCCGTCGTGTCAGTCGACGGCGAGGCGGCGGTCGGGGCGAGGATGGCCAGCGCCCCCGCGATCGCGAACGCGGACGTCATGAGCTCATCTCGTGTCGAGCCGGAGCCACTCTCCGACCTGGCTCCCTCGAAGCTCGCGCAGCTGAAGGAACACGTAGAAGCTCGCGCCAGGCTCACGCGGCGCCTCGATCGTGATCGGGTCCGTGGGCGCGGCGGCAAGACTGCCGACCGCGATCACCTCCGCCGGCGGCGTGACGCCCCAGCGCCAAAACATGAGTTCGTCGTACTCGACCCCGTCCTCGTCGATGTGGAAGACCTGAACGTCGCGGTCGTCGAGGATCGGCTCGACCGTGAAGCGCTCGCCGGGCGCGACCGTCACGGCCTCGCGCGGCGCCACCTCTCGAACCGCGCCGGTCTCGAGCTCACGCAGCGCGAAGCCGGCGACGCGCGGGTTCAGGTCGGGCTCCAGCGACCACAGCTCGGGCGGGTACTCGAAGCGGTTCACGAGCCCCCGGGCGTCGAGCGCGTCGACCAGCGCGCTCTCGGGGCCCAGCGTGATCTGCCGCTGCTGAATCGCGCAGTCGCTCACGTCCTCGACCGGGTCGGCGGCGAGCCGGCGCTCGCAGCTCTCGTCGCTCACGCGGGGGTCACGGGCGATCATCGTCACGCTGAGGTTCGCTAGCCCCGAGACCAGCTCGGCGACGTAGGGCGGCGCGAACAGGAACTCGATCGACGCGCCCTCGCCGAGCCGACAGTACGGGAGCGCGCCGACGTACGCGCCCGCCGGACAATCCGGGAGCCCAGGTCCGCCGACGAGATCAGCATCGAAGCAGTCGCGATACTCACCGGTCCCGAAGTCCCACGGCGAGCACAGAAACCAGCTGATCTCGAGCTGCGTCGGGTCGACCGGGCCGCTCGCGTCGGCGAGCACCGACGAGAGCCGCACGACATCACCCGGTAGCAGCTCCCCGCGCGCGCGACCGTCGATCGACGCCGGGACGCCTAGGTTCCCCGAGGTGACGACTTCGGCGTGAATCGCGATCGGCGTGAGCGCGTACAGCTCCGCCTCGCCCGGGAGCTCCGGGACGCAGGCGACGCTCGAGACGAGCACCGTGAGCGCCAGCGTTCGCGAGCGACGCGCGGGCATCGACTACGGCCTCCACTCCTCGTCCGCGAGCTCGCGGGGATAGACCACGCCGAACACGCCCAGGCACATCTCGTCGAGCGTGCCGTCACCGAGGCCGACCCCGACGGGCTCCGTGAGGCCACGCTCGGCGAGCAAGGGCGCGAGCGACGGGTTCTTCAAGCTGTTGTTGTACTCGCAGCGGATCAGCAGGTGATCGCCGCCGCGCGCGACCGGCAGCTGCTCGGTGGGCGCGTCGTAGGCGTAGGTGCGCTGCCACTCAAACTGATAGCGCGGCGCGTGCAGCAGGCACTCTTGCCGCGCCGCCGGGTCCTCCGCGTCCGGGCGCAGCAGCGCGATCTGGGCGTCGACGCCGAGGTAGTGCATGTGCGCGCCGACCATCCACACCCGCAGCTCGGGCAGCTCCGGCGGCAGCGGGACGATCATCAACTCGCTGTGCCGCTCGGCGCCCGCGGGGATCCAGAACGCCGTGAGGTCAGGGTCGTTGGGCCCCGGCTGCAGGCGCTCGTCGGTGAAGTTCCCGATCAGCGCGAGCTCGCTGAGCTGCTCGGGCTCGCCGTCGTACCACTCGAGCTCGAGCGCGGTCCCGGGATCGATCTCCGGCGCGCCGGTCGGGTGGTAGTGGACGCTCATGACCAGCTGCGCGCCCGCGCGGAGCCGCGTCGCGCTGCCCTCCGGCGCGCGATGGGGCAGCCCCCCGGGCGCCCACGCGGAGATCAGCGACTCACCGTACAGCCCCCCGGGATCACACTCGAACCAGCCGTTATCGCCCGCCAGCGCGCCGAACTGCGCCTCGGGGTCGGCGTACACGAGCGCGTGATGGACGACGCGCTCATTGCCCGGCACGAGCTGCACCGCGCTCACGTAGCGGTCCTCCTCGAGCGCTGGATCGAGCACGAAGCACAGGAATTGATCGCGATCCCCGGTCACCTCAACAGGCTGAGTCGGGACCAAGCGGAGGTCGGGCTCCGTCAGCGCGAGCTCGTGCGGCGAGGGCAGCGGCGCGGCCGTCTCGGGATCCCCCGCCGGCGCGCCGTCCTCGACCCACGCGATCAGCAAGGCGCGCTCCCGATCGTCCAGTCGAGGGTCATCGCGCCACGGCGCGGGCGGCGTGCACGAGCCCGACTCGTGGGCGGCGAAGGGAGGCATCAGCCCGACCTCGACCGCCTCGATCATCAGCTCAGCCCACGGCGCCGTCTGCTCGTACGTCTCAAACGACACCGGCGCGACGCCGCCCTCGCGGTGACAGCCGCCGCAGCGCTCCGCGACGATCGGCGCGATATCGCGATACCAGGTCGGGTCCTCAACGAGCGGCGCTTCATCCGCGCCCGTGTCCGCGCCCGTGTCCGCGTCGCCATCAGCGCAGCCGCGCGCCGCGACCCCGAGGACCAGGACCATGACGAGGCCCACCCGACCGCGCCGCGGTAGAACAAACAGGACCACGATGGACGCGATCGTAGCGTAGACGCCCGCGGGAGGACCGACAAAACCGCGCCCCCCGCGGCGTCGTCGCGCCCCTCATCGACGTCACACATTGACCAATTCAAATGTGTAGTCGCGTCGCGGCTGTCGGGCCTCGCTGGCCAGCGCTACGCGCTCGGCGGCGTCGTATCGCGCCGCAGCGGCGCGCTCGCGAATCGACGAATGTCGGTAGTTACGAAACGACGAATACACCTCGCCGCGTCGCAATCGCGCGTTCGCGTCGACGCACGCAAATTCGTCGCTCCCGAGATCGTCGGACGACGTCGAGTTATCCGCGAGCTACTCGCGCACGATCGCGGTGCAGTCCGCCGTCACGCGCACGCTCTGCTTCCCCTGCACCGGCTGGTAGTGCGCGACCGCCTCGCCGTGATCGTCGATCAGCCACAGCGTCTCGTTGGTGCCCGTGATCGTCTCGCGCATGTTCTTGAACAGGAACAGGGTGTTCGTCTCGTCCTTGGGGTCGTTCTTGCGGATCCGCATCTTGGCCCCGCACGCGTTGAAGATCGACACGTGATACGAGGTCGTGTTGCTCGGTCCCGGCGGCTGCGTCGCCTGTCCTTGATCACAGGCGATCGGCGCCGCGCCCACGGCGAGCGCGAGCGCGCCCGCGAGCGCCGCGCGTCGACGCCGCTGATTCGTTCCGCCTCGAGTCGCTCCTGGCATCTGCACCTCTGCGCGCAGGGTATCACGCCCGGCGCCGCGGCAGCCGCCCCGGCGCCCGATCGAACAGGTCCAAAGAGACATATCTAACTCGCTACTCCGCGCCCGCCGTCATCGCTATGGGCCCGCGCTGCACGCCGCCGTAGCTGCCGTTCCCCTGACCGCGGTAGTAGCAGCGCACCGCGTCGCCGGAGCGCAGCATGGTGAGCAGTGGATCGAGCGCCGCGAGCGGGTAGTGCAGGAAGATGCAGTTGTCGCGCACCGAGGGCAGCCCGACCGTCGCCGGCGTCGGGTGGAAGTACAGCACGGCGTGAATCCGCCCGGCGGGGTTGCACTTCTCGTTGTCGTAGAGCAGCAGCGTCGGGAACCTCCCGAGCGCGGGGTCGGTGTGCAGCGGCGCCGAGATCATGTTGACGAAGTACCCCTTGACCTCAAACTGCTGCGACAAGTGGGGCTCCTGTGGGATTCGGTACTCGTCTGTCATCACGTGTCGTCCTCGCCTTGGCTTCGCTTGCATAGCGCGCTCCGCCTCGTTCGTCGCGTCGAAGCGCGCGGCTCGAAATCAGCTCGAGTCGCCGGCGCGCGCTCGCTCGCGGCGCCGCGCTCGCCCGCGTCAGTGTCTCGGTTCTGCGTACGCTCGCCAAGCGGACATCGGCACCTCTTCGGTGTAGCCTCATGACATCGACCCCGCGCGGACCGACGCCCGCGCGGGCCGTGGCCGCGCCCGCGATCGCGAATGCCCCACTCTTCGAACACGAAAGCCCGCCGCGCGCACGCGATCGTCATCGGCGGAGGAATCGCCGGCCTGCTGCACGCGCACGTGCTCAGCCGCCACTTTGACCGCGTCACGCTGATCGAGCGCGACCAAGTCCCCGAGGGTCCGACCGCCCGCGCCGGCGCGCCGCAGGGCCATCACATCCACGTCCTGCTGACCCACGGCTACCGCGCGCTCACGCGGTTCTTCCCCGAGTTCGATGAGCTGCTGGATCGCCACGGGGCCCCCCGCTTCGACTGGACGCGAGACACCGCATGGTTCCTCGCCGGAGGCTGGATCAAGCGCGGCGCGTCCGGGATGGTCTCGCGCCTCGCCAGCCGCCCGTTGTTCGAGTGGGCCATCCGCGAGGCCGTGGGCGCGCGCGGAAACGTCCGCATGATCAGCGGACACGCGGTCACGGGCCTGCGCGCTGATCCTGGCGACAACGGCCGCGTCCGCGGCGTCGAGACGAGACCGCACGGCGCCGGGCCCCACGACCCCGAGACCCTCGACGAGGCCACGCGCACCGCCGACCTCGTCGTCGACGCCAGCGGCCGCGGCTCCAAGGTCGAGGACTGGCTGGCCGCGCTCGGCTACCCCTGCGCCCCGACCATCGACGTCGACGCCCACCTCGGCTACGCCACGCGGCTGTTCAAGATCCCCGAAGATCACGACGCCGACTGGACGGTCCTCTACATCACCGCCAGCCCGCCGGGTCTCCCACGCGCCGGCGCGCTCAGCCCGATCGAGGGCGGCCGCTGGATCGTCACGCTCGTCGGCTACAACCGCGACTACCCGTCGACCGACGAGGATGAATTCCTCGAGTTCGCCCGCAGCCTCGCGGCCCCCGACATCTACGAGACCATCAAGCACGCCGAGCCGCTGGGGCCCGTCCGCGGCTACCGACGCACGGCGAACCGCGTGCGCAAATTCGAGAGCATGCCGCGTTGGCCCGCCGGCTTCGTCTGCTCGGGCGACGCCGTCTGCGCCCTCAACCCTGTGTACGGCCAGGGCATGACGAACGCCGCGCGCGCGGCCGAGGTCCTCGACGCCTTCCTCTCGGACAAGAAGAGAGGGCGCGCCCTCGACGCCCGGGCCTGCGCCGCGTTCCAGCGCCGCCTCGCCAAGAGCAACCAGATCGCGTTCATGCTCGCGACCGCCGACGACTTCCGCTGGCCCGAGACCGAGGGCACCCCGCCCCGCGGCCTCAAGCTCGTGCACCGCTACATGGACCGCGTGTTCAAGGGGACACATCGCGACGCCGACGTCACCCGCCGGCTGATCGCGGTGGTGCACTTCTTGCTCCCGCCGACCTCACTGCTGCACCCACGCGTGCTCCGAGGCGGCCGGCGCGAGCGTGGCTAAGGGGAAGAGCGGGAAGAGCAAGAAGAGCAAGAAGAGCAGAGCAGGAAGTGACGAACGCGACGCGCGCGAGGCCTCACGCGGGCGTCACCACAGCTTCCACTTCTTCTTTTTCTTCTTCGGCGGATCGGGATCCGGCTCGGGCTGCGACGCGGTGCTCGGGTTGAGCGGATCGACGTTGGGCGAGACGACCGTCGCGCTCTGCGTCACACTCCTGGCCGCGGAGGTCGAGGTCGAGCCCGCCGAGCGCTTCGGCGCCGCCGCCCGGTAGCCGTGCTTTCGGTGCAGCGCCTTCACGCGCGTGACCAGCGGTCGACCCTTCTGCGGATCCACCATCGCCACGAAGCTCGCGTAGCCCAGCAGCCCCGCCATCAGATCGCGGCTCTCGCCCCAGCGCTTCCCGTCGGGCCCGTCGCGCTCGACTTGAAACAGCGTCGCCCGGAATTTTCTCAAGGTCTTACGATCGACCGAGAGCTTGTCATTGACCACGATCCCGGTGACCTCGAGCCGACGCCCACGCCGCATCACGCGGGTCTTCTCGGGGTGCACCGCGAAGCCCTCGTGCTCGACGATATCCGCGACGTCGCGCAGCAGCCGGCCGACCGCGCTCGAGCGCGCCGTCATCATGCCGCGGGCCGAGAACGTCAGGTCGTCGGCGTAGCGCGTGTACTGGTAGCCGTGCTTGCGCGCCAGGCCCTGCAGGCGCCGGTCGAGCCGGCGGCACAGCAGGTTCGTGATCGCCGGGCTCGCGGGTGACCCTTGGGGCAGCCGACGCGGTCCGCGGGAGGCGTAGTAGCGGTTGCCGTCGAGCTCGATCTCCGCGACGTCCGGCTCGGTGCAGACCAGCGCGAGCACGGTCGCCACCGACTCGGAGTAGCCGAGCTTGTGAAACAGGCCCTTCACCCGCGCGTAGGTGACCGTCGGGAAGAAGTCCTTGAGGTCGAGGTTGATGACGATATCCGCGCCTACGTGCGGGACCGCGTTCGTCACGATCGACCGGCGCTCGAGGAAACCGTGGGCCGCCTCGTGCACCGGGACCTTGTCGAGGATGTTGTGCAGGACCCAGTGCTGCGCCGCCTTGAGCCGGGGCATCGGCGCCGAGATCGTCCGCTTCCCGCCCGTCTTCTTGGGGATCGTGAAGCGTCGGTAGTGCGAGATCCGGGCGACGCGGCGCGAGTACGCCAAAAACCGCAGCGCGCCGACCGAGATGCCCATGGACGCGGCGAGCGCCTCGGGCCCGGCCATCACCGGCAGGCCGGCGCCGACGAGCCGCGCCTGGTCGGCCTTGCGCTCGAGCAGCCCGCCCGACACGCCCTCGCCCAGGTACAGCAGCTCTCGCTGCTTGCGCTGGTTCCAGAGCGCGGCCTTCTGCTGCCGCTCGCGCTCACGGCGTTCCTTCGTCTCCTGGCGCTTGCGTCGCGACTCGGCGAGCCGCTGCTTGCGCTGGTCCGCGATCAGGCGCTGCTCGTTGTAGAGCCGACCGACCTTCTTGCGCAGGTCCGCGAGCTTGCGCTGCAGCTCCCCACGGCGGCGGATCTCGTCCGCCGGGTCGTTCGGCTGCCCGTTCGACGCCGGCCAGAACCCGAGCCGAACCATCTCCTCGAGGATGACCTCATCCTTCGACGAGTTGCGGATGCGCTCGTAGAGTTCCTCGCGTGTGGATGGCTGGCGGCTCATGGGGCTCGTGACGTGGGGTCGCGCTCGTTCGGGAGCCCGCGCCATCGGTCATGTCCTGTTCAACATGTCCAAAAGGCGGGGGGAGAAAAAGGTGTCACGGCGGCGGCGACGGCGGGTCCCTTCGAAGGCTCCTCGGGACTGGGCCGCTCAACTCAAGCGGTACGTCGGGTAGTCGTGCTTATTCACTTCTCGGAAGTCGCACCGGAAAAGCACGACTACCCGATGGTACCGCACAGTAAAGAGCGGACCAGTGATGCGTGGCTGAGCTGTGTGCATGGACGGCGATCCGCCGCCCGGTTTGCAAGGCTGGTCCACCACCACCGCTGCCGTGACGAAAACTGTTGGGAACTGGTTGCGCGTCCTCCTGGTCTTGGCGTGCTTGCGAGAGCCCCGCGCGCGGTTCAGCGTCGGCCTGAGCTGGCCTTCGCGTGCTGCATGCGTGTTGCGAGTATATGCTCGCACGGCCCCTTGTGCAGCTTGTTTTGTGAGTAGAAGTTGCAGGTGCAGAGCGCCCGCACCATGCGTTCATCGCGGTCGATCGTGAGATCGGGGAAGTACTGCCGGTGGCGATCTTGCACGCGCGCGCGCAGGTTCACCATGCCGTCGGAGCGCGTGTCGGCGCGCTGAATTTTCACCTTGTTCTGCTCGACGAAGCGCGTCGCCGTCTCCTCGCGCTTGTTGGCGAAGCGCAGCTTGCTCATCGGCAGCGGCTCGCGGCTCAGCTCGCGCACGCGGAAGACCTTACGGTCGAGGTCGAACATCACGCGCCCCGCCTGCGTGTAGGCCGAGAGCGCGCCGAGCACGAGCCGGCGGTCGATGTTGAGGCGGCTCGCGAGGCCGTCCGCGGTGTCGTACCAGCGGTCCTTGAGCCCCTCGAAGACCCGCCGCTTGGTGAGGTCATCAACCGTGGCCCGCGGCGCCATCAGGTCGAAGTTGCCCGCGGTCGACCAGTCGTTCGCCGTCCAGCCCGAGAGCCCGAGCGTGAAGTTCATGTCGCCGAGATCCGCGACGTAGAACGAGGGCATCCCGCGCCCGAGCAGATGGACCGTGAACTTGCGCGTCACGGGGATCAGCCGCTCGAGGATGTGGATCCTTCGACGACCCCAGACGCGGATCTCCTGCGCGGCGTCGCCCTTGTAGATCGAGCGCGGGCACTCGACGACGTAGTTCCACGGCTCCATCACGATCTTGACCGGGTGATCGGGCTTGAGCTGGAACCGCATGCTCCGCGGGCCCTTGCGCTCCTTGTTGCGCCGCAGCACGAAGCACAGGTTGTGCACGTCCATCGGGTGCAGGTCGAAGCTCGCGGCCGGCAGCGTCATCGCCGAGCTGACCTGCAAGAAGCCGCGCACCCAGGTGTCGGGCAGGTCGATCTTGAGCTCGCGGTACGACTCCTCGCCGGTGGTCGTCACGTCGAAGCCGCCCGGGTCGACCGCGAACTGCGTGGTCTTGTAGCGGCGGATCTTCTGGAACTCGTCGTAGAGCGCCGCCGAGTAGTCGATGTTGGTGGTCCCGCAGGCGAACTCGCCGATGTTCTTGAACACCTCGTAGTTGCAGCCCAGGCGCCCGTAGCTCGACTCGTCCTGGCTGAAGCACTCGAAGAACAGCTCGTCCGGGTGAACCGTGATGACCGGGTCGAGCACGAACCAAGCGTCGCGGTCCTTTTTGTACAGGTAGTCGAAGTAGCGCTGACGCGCCCGGTAGAACGGCTGCATCCGCGTCCCCGAGCGACGGTTGAGGTCGGTGAGCTCGTCCTGCGCCTGCTTGATCTCGGCGGTGTACTGCGAGCGCTGCGTGGCGACCTGCTGCCAGTCGATCTGCTCGCGCTGCTTGGCCCACTCGAGGTACGCGCTCTTGTCCCGGGGTTTGTACCGCAGGTCCGAGATCACGACGTCATGCAGCGCCGAGATCGCCTCGCGGAACTCGAGGTGCTTGCGCAGCTCGCCCGAGAAGAAGGTCGGCTCGCGCAGGGTGTCGGGCGCGAAGGACATGTCCGTCGCGCCAGCGCCGGACTCGATCGCGGTGTTGCCCGCGTAGCGGTAGTTAAACTCCACTGGCCTACGCTCCTCCCCGCGCGGTGGTCGGTCTCGGCGTCCAGCTCTCCGGCGGGAGCACCTGGATCGGCAGCGGGACCTCGGGGTACTCGCCCCGGATCTCGAGCATCGCCTCGATGCAGGAGGCGCGGTCGCCGATCGCCATCGTCACGGACTGTCGCTCGAGGATGCCCGCCACCAGTTCCGCCGACTCGCGGTTCTTTCGGGCCTCCTCGACCAAGAAGTCGAACACCCGCGCCTTGGCGACGCGCCCGCGGTTGACCCGCGAGAGCACCGAGAGGAAGAAGGGCTGCAGCGCCGAGAGGCGCGCTTGGTCCCCGGCGGCGTACTCCTCGAGGTACGCGCTCGCGAACAGCTGCAGCTCCGCCGAGGGGTGCTCGCTGAGCTTGAGCAGGTAGGCCGGGCCGTCGTCGTCGTTGAAGAAGCGCCCGACCAGCTCGCGCCCGTAGGCCTGCACGTCCTCGCGCACGCTGTCGCAGACGCTGACGATCACGCTCGGCGTGAAGTCGTCGGCCGTGAACGTCGCGCCGCGGAAGTGGTCGAAGGCGAAGGCGCGCGAGTCATCCCACTTGGCGTCGAGGATCCGCAACGCCGCGTCCATGTCGGCTTTGATCCGGCGCGTGTTCTCTCGGTAAAACTTCCAGGAGGCCTCGCGGATCGAGAGGATCTCGTGGCTGGCGAGCCGCGCGACCTCGACGATCTCGAGCTCGTCCCAGTCGACGTAGCGCCCGAGCAGGATCCCGCCGAGCTCCTGCGCCTGCGAGCTCTGGGCCTTGAGCAGGCGCAGCACGACCTTCTTCGAGACCGAGCGCAGCGACGGCAGCAGCTCGCTCTTGAGCATGCGCAGCAGGTAGCTGTGCAGGCCCTCGAAGCGCTCCTTGCCGACCAGCACGGTCAGCAGCAGGCGCGCGAGCTCGCTGGCGAAGTCGGGGTGCGTGGCGACCAGCCGCTGGATCACCGGCCGGATCGACTCGCGCACGTCGGCGAGCTCCGAGGTCGCTAGCGCGACGATCAGCGCCTTGCGCTCGAGCAATGTCCGATCGGGCAGCTCGCCGAACAGCCGGATGCCGACCACGCGCACGGCCTCGAACTTCGAGTTCATGACCGCCGCGAGCAGGTCCTCGGGCAGGTCGCGGGGGCGCGTGTCGTGACCGAGCAGCAGCTCGGCGGCGAAAGCCTGGACCGCCGCGAGCTTGTGCCCGAGCAGGTCCGAGACGACGTTGAGGCCGATCGAGCGCAGCTGCCGGGCGAAGGCCGCCTGCAGCGTCTGGCAGGCGTCACGCGCCGCCGCGTCGCCCGAGGCGACCTTGATGTCGAAGGCCTGCAGGGCCGCGAGCACCCGCGCGATCACGATCTCGGCCTCACGCGAGCCGAGGCTGCTGCTGGTCAAGAGCCGGCGCGCGAAGTCCCGCGTGTCCTTGTAGTTGCTCATCGTCAGCCCGGCGATCAGCCCGGGCTGCCCGAGGAACTTGTGCCGCTCCTCCTCGATCCAACGCTGCGCCTGCGCGCGCGCCTCGTCGACCGGGCAGTGCACCATCGCCGCCACCAAGTCGAAGTCGGGGTTCACCGCGTCGTAGCGCTTGAGCGCCAGCTCGTAGGCGAGCCGCGCGGTGATCTTGTAGGGGCGCCCGAGCAGCATCGTCAGGACCTCCACGTCGAGGCCCTCACAGAACTGGGTGTTGGCCCGCAGCGCCCGCGCGGCGAAGCCGTGCACGCGCTCGCTGCCGCTCTCGGCGAGCAGGTGCAGCAGCCCGACCGGCATCTTGTCCCACAGCGTCGGGTGCAGCTCCTCGCGCCCGCCCGGGTGCTTGCCGCCCGGCGTGTAGCCGCCGGTGCAGCGCCAGGTCCCCGTCTTGCGGATGTACTCGTAGCGGTGGCTGTTGCCGTAGAGGATGTGGTTGAACGCGCGCCAGCTGGCGAACGAGTCCCAGTGGGTCGTCACGGTGCTGCGCGAGCGGTAGTCGTAGCGTCGCGTGCTGCGCGGACGCCCGCCGTCGTTGTCCTTGACCGGCAGCAGCACGCCGACCGCGAGCCGCACGTAGGTCTCGGCGTCGCCCAGCTCCCCTGCCCTTTCGAGCAGGCGCCAGACGTGGCGCAGCATGTACTCGCGGGTCGCCGAGGAGTAGGCGATCGTCGAGTTCGGCTTGGCCAGCTCCGCCGAGGCCCGCGTCCATCGCCCGCCCGCGTACACGTAGCGGCGGTTGGCGAACATCGCCTGGCCCTTCTCGAAGCGGTAGGCGATCAGCCCGAAGACCTCGCCGTCGCGACGAAGCTCGGCGCGCTTGAGGATGTGCCGCAGCGGCTTGAAGGTGTTGGGCTTCATCGGCGCGCGACGAAGCGCCGCGATCAGCCCCGGCCGCGTGCGCTCGTTGTCGAGCTCGTAGGCGAGCTCGAGCGCCTCCGCGTCGCGGGCGCTGCCGCCGTCGACGAGGCTCCACAGCGCTCGCTCAAAGTCTGTCGCCGTGCCCGACGCGGCCGCCGTGCGCAGCGAATCGGGCAGCTTCGCCAGCGCGTCGCGCTGCACGCTCTCCCGCGCCGCGCCGCCCCAGGCCCGCAGCATCTCGCGAACCATCCGCTCGACCTTGCTGTCCTTCTTGGCCGAGGGGAAGATCCGCGTGACCGTGTCAGCGGCGACATCGAGCGCGCTGTCGTAGCGCGGCAGCTCGGCGTGACAGGAGCCGCAGCGCGCCTTGCCGTCGCTGCTGAGCGGGAAGCGACGCGTCGGGATCTTGTTCTTCTGTCCACAGGAGCTACAGCCGACGATGACCGCCGGCTCGCCCCCCTGCTTGGCCAGGAGCAGGTCGAAGGTCGAGGCGTCGCCGAGCCGGCCGAGCGCCCACGCGACCGCGTAGTCACGCATGGACGAGCCCGTGCCGATCAGCGCGACGAGATGCGGAACCGCCTCCTTGAGGCCGAGTTCGCCGGCGCGCCACGCCGCCCGCGAGAGCCGCCAGCCGCTGTTGTTCTGCGTCCGCAGCCGCTCGATGACCGCGCGCGCGCGCGCGTCTTTATCGACCGGCCCGCCGCGCGTCCCGGCGCCGCCGTGACCCGAGCGCCCGCTCGCGCGAGATCCCGAATTAGCGGCTGGCTTGGCGCCACCAGCCTCGATGTAGCCCTTGCGCTTCTTGTCATCGACGAGGCGCGCGAAGATCGAGCGCGCCTTGGCCTCCGGGACCGAGCGCTTGGTCTTCGTGCCCTCCTTGAGCTTCGCGCCTTTCTTCCCGTAGCGGAAGTTGACGGCGAACTTGCCCGATCCGGTGCGGCAGAGATCGATCTCGAAGATCCTCTCTACGTTGCCATCCTGGTGAGTCAGCTTGACGCGGCGGATCAGCTTCACGGGTCAATATTTGTACGCAAGCGGCCGAGCGCTGGCAAGCGTGAGAATTTCGTGCACGCGCTCCAGCGCGCCGCCGCGGACCTCTGCACGCGCGCCGCCGCGATCAAGATGTACGATCACGCGCGGTGGCGCGTCGGCGCCCCACCTGTCTTTTCCATCACGTTTCCGGTTCGCGCCGCGGCGCGAAAAAACGCCGCCCCGAGCTCGGGACGGCGTTGATTCACGGGGCTCCGGAAGACCGGGCTAGAAGCGCAGGCGCAGCTCGAAGCGAGCGGACAGCGGCTGCTGGAACAGGATCTCGGTCCCGAAGTTGCCCTGCGGGGCGAGGATGGTGCGCTGGTAGAAGGTCGTCGGCGCGCCCGGGCTCTGGATCTTGGTGTGCTTGAGGTCGTCGAGGTCACCGCCCGCGACCGGTCGCGCGGACTGGTACGAGTAAATCTCGTCGACGCGGAACGGCGCCTTGGAGTTGGTGACGTTGATCAGGCGCGCGTTGAACTCCAGCTCGAGCTCGCCGGGCAGCGGGTACGCGTAGCCGGCCTGGAGGCTCCACTGGAACTGCGGCGGCAGCGTGCCGCCGGCGCCACGCGGGAGCACCCAGATGAGGAACAGGCCCGAGTAGCGGTTGTTGTCGGCGCGGAGGCTGACCGGCGTACCGGAGATGTAGCGCAGCGAGGTGCCGAGCGTGAGGCGTCCGGCCTCCTTGAGGTCGAACTGGTAGAAGCCGTCGAGCTTGATCGAGTGCGGCCGGTTGTCGAACAGCGGGCCGTAGGAGTTACGCACCAGCTCGGGGATGTCGTACTGCGTGCTGGCGCCGAGGTTGACCGCGCCGGTGTTGCGGTCGACCGAGCCGTCGTAGTTACCGACCAGGCGGCTGAACGTGTAGCTCGCGTTCATGATCCAATTCTTGGCGAAGCGCTTACGAACCTTGAAGGTCCACGCGTCGTAGTTACGAACTGGCCTATTGAACAGGGTGTTGATCTTGTCGTAGGCGTCGACCAGGAAGTTGCAGCGGTTGATCTCGCGGGCGAGCACGTCGCGCTGGTCGTCATCGGGGTTGAGCCCGTCAAACTGTCCCTGGAGGTCATCACAGCGCATCTGCTCGGCCATGAGGTCCGACTCGGAGACGGCCTCGCCGGGGTTGGCGATGATGAAGTTGAGGCCGCCGTTGGTCGACACGTCCTCGACCGCGCGGCCGAGCGAGGTGTGCAGCCACTGGACGCCGAGCACGAGGTCCTCGATGACCTCCTGGTCGTAGCCGAGCTGGAACTGCTCGTTGTACTGACCGCGCAGCTTCGGCACGACCGAGCCGACGGTCAGGCCGGTGGTCGAGGCGTTGAAGTCGGTGCAGTACTCCGTCGGCTGGGAGTTCACCGTCATCGGGAAGTCCGTGCCGTTGATGTTGACCGAGCCGTTACAGTCGTTGGAGCGGTAGCTGCGGCGGACGTTGACGAGACCGCCGAACACGCGGCTGTTCAGCTGCAGCGGCAGGGAGCGGTAGAACCAGCCGTAGCTGGCGTACAGGCGGCTCTTGCCTTCTTCCGTCCAGTCGTAGGTGATGCCGACGCGCGGCGCCACGTTGTCCCAGATGAACAGCGCGCGGTTGCCGTTGATGTCGCGCATGTCCTGGATCTCCCAGCGGACGCCGCCGCTGAGGTACAGGCCCGGCAGGAGCTGCATCTTGTCCTGCAGGTAGACCGCGTAGTTCTGGGTGGTGAGGCGCGCGTCGTAGGACTGCACGCGGACACCGGCGCCGATCGGCGTAGCGATCGCGCGGAGGTCGTCTTCCTCGCGGCGCACACGGCCGTACCCCAGCGTCGCGCGCTGGTTCGGGTTGTCGGTGCTGACCAGGACGACGCGGTTGTTGTTGACCCGGTTGGCGTAGTTGATGTCGTAGCCGGAGGCCGGGTCGTAGCAGAACTCGCCGCCGGCGCCGTTCTCCTGCGGCGTCGAGCAGCGATCGTAGAAGTCGTCGGCGTTGGCCCCCGAGTAGGTCGAGCTCGAGTCACGCTCGAGGTGCTCGATCAACGTGCCGTACTTCAGCTGGTGGTTGGTCCGCGCGATGTTGAAGAAGTGGGTCAGGTTGAGGCGACCCTCGACGCGGCGGTTGACCTCGCGGTTGTACTGACCGAGGCCGCCCGACAACCAGAAGCGCGTCGGGCAGGCAAGGCCGGGCAGCTCCGCGTTGTTGCAGCGCTCTTGGACCTGCGGGACCAGGTTGACCGCGCCGTCGCGGTCGAGGAACTCGTACAGGTTGCGACCCTGGTTGTCGCTCTCCTGCGTCAGCGTGATGTTCTTGTTCTCCTCGTTGTCGAGCCGCCAGGCCTCCTCGAAGGTCGCCTGGAAGTACGACACGCCAGCGTCGATCTCCATCTTGTCCTCGGCGACGCGGCCCTCGTACGAGAGACCGACCTGGGTGCCGTTGCCGAGACCCCAGCCGAAGTGATCGTTGACGATACCGGTCGCCACGCGGGCGGCGCCGCTGAGCGAGGCGGTCGGGTTGAGGCCGAAACTATTGGGAGTAGACGAGGCCGGCAGTCGGTATGTGGTGCGATCGAAGGTGGGGCCACCACCACCGGACAGGATCAAGCGATGCTTGGGCGTAATCACCCAGTCGACACGACCGAACCAGCCGACGTTGATCTGACCGGTCTGGAACTTCTGCTCGGCGAACTTCTCGGTCTGGATGTAGTTTCCGCCCTCAGCGCAGTCAAAATCACCGTTCTTGTAGGGACAGTCGGCGTAGCCGCCGGACCGGTCCTTGTCGACGCGGTGATAGAAGGACTGGATCAGGGAGTTGATGTTGCCCTGGGGCGCGACGCCAAGGGCGAAGAACAGCTTGTCCTTGATGATCGGACCGGCGACCGTGACGACCGCCTGGATCTGGTGATCCGTGACCACCGAGGCGCGAATCGCTTCGTCCGTCGCCGAGATCAGGCGCGGATCCGCGAGGCGCGGCGTGTAGCTGACGACCGCCTGGCCGCGGACCTTGTTCGAACCGCTGATACGACGGGCCTGAACGATACCGCCCGAGGCGCCGCCGTACTCGGCGTCGTAACCGGCCTCGAGGACCTCGACCGTGTCGATGAACTCCTGGACGATAGTCGCGCCGACGTTACCGAAGGACGGGTTGTTGACGTTGGCGCCGTCGACCGCGTACTTGCTCTCGTCCGACGCGGTGCCGCCGAGGCGAATACCGCCGGAGTCCTTCGAAGCGGTCGGCGACATGTCGACGACGGCGGTGAAGTCACGGCTCGTTCCACCGACCGGGATGTCCTTCGCCTTGGACATGTCGATGCGCTCGACCGCGGCCGTGTCCGAGCGCATCTTGGTCTCGACCTGGATCGTGCGCGTGAACGAGTTCTTCGGATCGAGCGCGACGTTGACCCGGTACTTGGCGCCGCGCGGCAGGTCGACGATCTTCGAGACGTTCGCCTGGCCAGTCAGCACCTGGACGGTGTAGGCGCCGGGAGGCAAGTTTTTAAAGGTGTAGAGACCCTCTGAGTTGGTTCGGGTCTCGCGGGTCCCCTGGAGACAAGCGCACTGAAGGATGACGATCGCGTCACCGATTCGTTCGCCGTTCTTTTCGTCGGTGACCGCGCCGTTGATGACACCATCGGACGCGGCCTCCGCGGTATCGGGCACGGTCATCACCGCTGCCGCGGTTCCGAACATGAGGGGCAAGGACAGCGTGTACGTGAGCAGAGAGCGGGTGGGCTTCACAGGAGGGAACTCCTTGCAAACACCTTGGACCGGTGGATTGGCCCGGTAGCGAACGCGAGTATTGAGCGGAATCGTGAGCCGGTGTCACGGGGATATAACACAATGCTCGACGCTCGTGCGCGGATAGGACCGGTTTTTCCCGAAGTCGCGCGAGTCACACGCGCCGTGTCAGAAGTCCTGCGCTCACGGCAAATCGAATTGGTTCGGCGGCTGTGGTCCGTTCCACGCAGCGGGCTTCGCAACGCCAAAAAACACCGCTGAGCCTTGACCGCGGGCCAGCGACGTGGCGGAGGAGCGCCGTCTCACAGTCACTCCAGCAGTGAAGTTCTTGTGCTGCGCGGCCCATACCACGCGGCAGGCCTCTTCAAAGAGCGACCGACGATCGATGCAAGATCGGATGCAGATCGACCGAAGATCGATCGAAGATCGACCGAAGATCGACCGAAGATCGATCGACGATCGAAGGTCGACTGACTCAGAGATCGACGATCTCAACCTGTGACTCGGAGATCGTCGCGCCGAGGAACACCGCGCCGACCCGCGCGAAGCGGGCCCGAGCGTCGGTCGCCATCAACTCGAGCGCAGCCGCGTTCACAGGTGGGGCCAACATCCCCCTGCTGCGCAGGCGATCAGCGACGACGCGCGCGGTCGTCATGGCCGAATCAACGAGCGTAATACCCGGCCCGACGACGCGCGCGATCGCGTCCCGCAGCACCGGGAAATGTGTACAGCCCAGAACCATGCAGTCGACCGAGGGATCTTCCCGGACGACCGGCGCGAGGTAGCGACGCACCACCGACTCGACGATGGGTCCGTCGACCCAGCCCTCCTCGGCCAGCGCGACGAACAGCGAGCACGCGGCGGAGCGAACGACAGCGCCCGGGCGACGGGATCGGATCGCCCGGGCGTACGCCCCGCTCTTCACCGTCCCCTCCGTCGCCACGACCAGGATGTGACCGTTGCGCGAGGCCTCGCAGGCGGCCTCCGCTCCGGGCTCGACCACGCCGACGACGGGCAGCGGCGCGAACACCCGCTCGAGATGCGGCAGCGCCTCGGCGGTCGCCGTGTTGCACGCGATCACCAGCATCTTGACCCCGCGCTCGACGAGCACGCGCGCGGCGTTCTCGGCGTAGCGCGCGACGACGCGCGGGCTCTTGGTCCCGTAGGGCAGGCGCGCCGTGTCGCCCAGGTAAATCAGCGACTCCCCGGGCAGCCGCTCGCGGAGCGCCCGCAACACGGTCAGCCCGCCAACCCCCGAGTCGAACACGCCGATCGAGGAGGAGTCGCGGGCGTCCGTGCCTGCTGTCATACGGACCTTGGTCGCGCCGAACGATCAGCGCCGGAACAGGTGATTCTTGGCGATGACCATGCGCTGGATCTGCGAGGTGCCCTCGTAGATCTGCAGCAGCTTGGAGTCGCGGTAGAGTTTCTCGACCGGGTACTCGCGCGTGTAGCCGTAGCCGCCGAAGACCTGCACGGCATCGGTCGCGCACTTCACCGCCAGGTCGGCGCCCAGGGCCTTGGCGATCGCGCTCGTGCTGGTGCGCTTGATCCCCTCGTCGACCTCCCACGCGGCCTTGCTGTAGAGCATGCGGACGGTCTCGTAGGCCATGACCATCTCGGCGATCATGAACTGGATCGCCTGGTGCTCGGCGATCGGCACGCCGAAGGTCTTGCGCTCGAGCGCGTACTTCGAGGACTCGTCGAGGCACCGGCGGATCAGGCCGGCGGCCGCGGCCGCGATCATCGGGCGCGACTTGTCGAAGACCTCCATGGCGACCGGGAACCCGCGCCCGGGTTCACCGAGGATCTGATCGTTGGGGATCCGAACGTCGTCGAACAGCACGTCGACGGTGTTGGAGCAGCGCTGCCCCAGCTTCTTCTCTTTCTTGCCGACGCTGACGCCCTTGGTCTCGCGGTCGACGACGAAGCCGACGATGCCCTTGTGGCGCAGATTCGGATCCACGGTCGCGAAGCCGGTGAACACGCTCGCGTGGCCGCCGTTGGTGATCCAGCGCTTCTGCCCGTTGATCACCCAGTGATCGCCGTCCTGGACGATCTTGGTCTTCATGCCCGCGACATCCGAGCCCGCGTCGGGCTCGCTGCAGCAGTAGCTGGCGAAGATGAATTCCTCGCTGAAGCGCGTCAGCCACTTCTGCTTCTGCTCCTCGGTGCCCGCGACCATGAGCGGCAGGCAGCCGAGGTGGTTGCACATGATGCTGGTGCCGAAGCCGGTGCAGCCGTAGGCGAACTCCTCGGCGATCAGGCAGCCCTCGAGGGTCGAGAGCCCGAGCCCGCCGTAGGCCTCGGGGATCTCGACGTTCATCAAGCCCAGCTCCCACGCCTCCTCAAACAGCTCGGTCGGAAATCGCTCTTCCTCGTCCAGCTCGGGGGCGACCGGGATCAAGCGGTCACGAACGAACTTGCGGGTGGTGTCAACGAGCGCGTGCTGTTCCTCGGTGTACGTGGGATTGAACATGGTTTTGATATCTCTGCTGGTCTCTTGTTGAACGGAGCCGCTGCGCCTCCAACGGCCCTCGACGTACATAACATCCCGGCTGACCGTACCGGCACGCGCACGCCACCGCGTGTGAGGTGATAATCCGCGCGTTACGCGGACGGCGAGCCGCCGGGCCGATCTTCGACGCTGGTGTCGGTCGCGGCCGACGACCGCGCCCGCGCCCGCGCCCGCCGAGCGGCGCTGCGCTGGTCCTCCTCGGCCTTCACGTCCGAGGAGGCCGTCCGCACGCGCCCGGCCATGACGTAGCCGATCACGATCCCCAGCAGGATCATCCCCGGTATGTAGATGAAGTGCCCGAGGGTCATCCCCTCGACCCTCGCTCCTTGTCGTTCACGGCCCGGCGCAGGTCCTCGAGGTCGGCCTTGAGCCGGGCGCTGCGGAACCACAAGAAGATCCCGTAGGCGACGAACAGTGACCACAGGATCCCGTAGGCCCAGACGATGTGCGTGTAGTCGCTGATCACCTTGTCGGAGACCTGCTGCTCGAGCATCGCGGCCTTCTCTTTGTCCTGGCGCGTCAGCCCGACGGCCGGCGCGTAGCCGTCGTCGGCCTTCGCGTCTGCAGCCTTGGCGGGCTCCTCCTTGGGCGGCGGCAGCACGTCTACGGCTACGGCGAATACAACGAGTCCCTGTTGGTTCATGCGCTCGCTCCTTGGGGCGCTCGGGCGCCATCGATGTCGCTGTCGCGGTCGAGCTTGATCCAGGCGATGTCGAGCTGCTCGGCCAGCATCAGCTGGCGGATCCGGATCCCCATGAGACCCAGGGAGCACAGCAGCAGCGCGATCAAGCACGGCCAGAACGTCGCCCACATGCTCGGGGGCAGCTTGCCGACGACGCCGGTCTGCGGGTGCATCGTCTTCCAGACCTTGACGGCGTAGTAGATGATCGGGACGTCGATCGCGCCGAAGATCGCCAGCGCGGCGGCCAAGCGGTGGGAGCCGGCGCCGCCGTACTTCCGCACCAAGAGGTAGGCGACGACGATCAGCCACAGGAGCGCCGTGGTCACCTGGCGGGCGTCGCCGGTCCAGGGCGTCCCCCAGGTCGCGTTCCCCCAGATCGGGCCGGTCAGCAGCACGCCCGCGCCGGTCAAGAAGCCGATCTCCGCCGAGGCCCGCGCCACCGCGGAGGCCCGCAGCGAGCGCGAGCGCAGCTCGATGCCCGCCGCGATCCCGCAGACGATCGCCATGAGCATCAGCAGCCAGCCCATCGGGACGTGGAAGAAGAAGATCTTGAACGCGGTCCCCATCTCGCGCTCGTTGGGCGTGTCGAGGAACACGCTCGCCGCGGCGCTCGGGAAGATCACGCCGGCGACGGCGAACAGGAGGTACGGGAGCGTTCTCCACATGGTGCTTACGAGCCCACCTTTCGACCAGAGCTTGCGCGTCGACCCGCGCCGGCGCCCGCGCGTCGACCCGCGCCGACGACGACCGTCTCAAACAGCAGCGCGCCGACGGTCAGCAGGATGATATCGAGACCGACGAGCTGCCCGATGTACGCGCCGACATCCTCGTTGCGCTCGAGCAGCGCCCGCGTCGCCACCATGTCGATCATCAACACCGGCGTCGTCAACGGGTAGAGGATCACCGAGACCAGCACGTTCTTGCCGCTGCCCGCGGCCAGCCCGGCGGAGAACAGCGCGCCGACGGCGACGAAGCCGAGCGAGCCGAACACGACGATGCCGAGGGTGTGCAGCGGGGCCTCGGCCATCACCCGCGCGGGCTCAAAAATGAGCATGAGGCCCGGCAGCAGCAGCGCGCAGCAGACCAGCAGCACCACCAGCGTGATCGCGGCCTTCGCAAAGTAGATCGCGAGCCGCTCGACCGGCGCGGCCAAGAGCGCGCGCAGCGTGTCGGCCTCGCGCTCACGATCGAAGATCCGCGTCAACGTCAGCGACCCGACAAACGCCACACTCAGCCACAGCATCCCCGGGATCGCGGCCCGCAGCGCGTCGCCGCGGGGGATCGCCGAGAACGAGAGGGCGAACATCGCCAGCATCAACAGCGAGAAGAAGCCGGAGGTGAGCAACAGCTCACGATCGCGCAGCTCCTGACGCAGCTCGCTGTGGGTCAACAACCACGTCTGCCTGGCAAGACGCATCGCCGGGGGTCGTTCTATCCCGAATCTCGCGGCGCGTCACGGGCTCAGCCCGAATACCGTGGCGCCCGGTCGCGGCCCCGCTACGTCGTGGGGATGACTCAGACACGCTAGTCCCAGAGCCGCACGGCGCTCGCGCGAAACTCATCGTGGTCCGCGAAGGCCGTGCGCTCGACCTGACGCGCGATGACGCCGCGGTCGAGCAGCGCGATCCGGTCGCTGACCGCCGCGAGGGTCTCGAGCTCGTGCGAGACCACCAAGATCGCGGCTCCGCGCGCGCGCTCCTGGTCAAGCACCCGCTGCAGCAGCGCGCGACCGTGGCGATCGAGCGCCGTGAACGGCTCGTCCAAGAGCAGCAGCTCGGGCCGGACGACGAGCGCGCGCGCGAGCGAGAGTCGCTGGGCCATGCCGCGGGAGAACGTCCCGACCATGCGATCGGCCGCGCCCGCGAGCCCGAAGCGCTCCAGCACCTCCTCGCTCCCACCGACCTCGAGGCCGGCCGCGCGCCGTAAACCGGCGTAGAGCTCGAGGTTCTCGCGCGCGGACAGGCCCGCGTAGAGCTGCGGCGTGTGGGCGACGAAGGCCAGCCGCGCGCGGATCTCTAGCTCCACCTCGTCCGCCGGCGCGCCGCCGAAGCTGCGCTCACCGGAGTCGGGCTGCAGCAGGCCGACGATGATCGACATCAGCGTGGTCTTCCCCGCCCCGTTGGCGCCCATCAACCCGACGACCTCGCCGCCGCGAAGCTCAAAATCGAGCCCGCGCAGCACCGCCTTGCGACCAAAGCGCTGACTGATGCCCGCGAGCGTCACCGGCGTGATCCGGCGCGCGGGCGCGGTCATGAGCCGGCCCGCGCCCCCGAGGTCTTCGCGCGCGCCAGCTCGTCGCGGACGAGCCCGCCGCCGACCTCATCGAGGTCGCGGTACACCTGGTCCAGCGCGGCGATGATCAGCCGACGCCGCAGCTTCGCGCCGGGCCGCTGGGCCGCTCCGCCCCGCTCGACCCCGGGGACCTCCACCGCGCCCTCGGCCTCGACGGCCTCGAGCGCCTGGATCAGCGCGTCGCGCCGCTGGGTGAGGCGGGCCCGCGCGGTCCGGCGGTTCCCGAGGAGCGCGAGCACCAGCACACCTAGCCCGATGAACAGCGCGGCGAGCAAGCCGATCAAGCGCAGCGTCGCCGCCAGCTCGTTGGTCGCCAAGCCCGAGACCTCCAGCTCGACGCGGGCGCCTGCGGTCTGCGGTCCGAGCTTGTAGATCTCCGCGACCGGCCGCCGCGGGTCCTCGGCGGTCGTCGTCGGCGGACCCTGGGCGCCGCGGGTGAGCTCGAGCTCCGGCTGCATCGCCACCGTCAGACCCACCAGCTTAAAGGGCGCCTCCCACTCGAGCGCCGCCGCGCCGTCGTGCTCGAGCAGGTAGGCCACCGACAGCTCGACCAGCTCCCCCGGCGGGATCGGCTCGTCGAGCGTGGCGTAGGGCGCCTCGTCGTCGTGGTCCAGGACCTCCGACGACCGGTTCATCACGACGAAGCCCTTGGCCCCCTCGGCGCCCTTGATCTTGAAGCCATCACCTGGCCAATAGGCCTTATCGCCGGTGACGAAGACGTTGAGGAACTGCACCACCTGCACGAGGTTCTTCTCGCGCGTCTCGAACACCAGCTGGGCCTCGCCCTGGATCTGGCTGGGGTCGCTGGTGGTCTCGAACACCCGCAGCTCGAGCGCGACGCCGGTGCGCTCGTCCATGCGGAAGAACGAGGACTTAAACGGCGCGCCGTTGAACTTGACCTCGGCGTGGTAGAGCGAGTCGTCGGAGATGTCGACCTCGACACGGGCGACGCCGCTCTGGAGCGAGTCGACCTCGACGATGCCCTTCGCGCCGGTGACCGACTCGCGGTACACACGGACCGGGACGTCGGCGACCGGCTTGTCGTCGGCGTCGATCACGGTGACGCGGACGGTCCCCGGCGGCTCGCTCGGGACGCGGCTCGGGGGCATCACCGGACGTCGTCGCTTCGCCTGCGGCTGGCTCGACGCGGCGGCCGGATCGACGCGCCCGCCGACGGCGAGGATCACCGCCATCCCCTGCTCCGGGTGCATGGTGAAGCTCGTCGACTTCGTGGGCTCGCCCTTCAGCGCCGCCTCGGCGACCCACTTGGCGCCCGTCAGCGTCTCGTCCGCGAGCAGGCCGGAGAACCGCGCGCGCCCCTCCGCGTCGCTGCGGGCCCGCATCACGACCGGCTGCCCGTCGGGCTTGATCCCGCGGACGACGACCTCGACGTTGGGCATCGGCTTGCCGGCGCTGAGATCGAGCGTCCCGACCACGAGGGTGCCTCGCTCGAAACGCGCGCTGGCGAAGGCCTCGCCCGGCATCGGCACGTTCCCGGCCCCGGCTCCGCCGTGCGCCCCCGCGCCGGCGGCCGGCGCCGCCGCGCCTGCTCCTGGCCCTTGGGGCACCCCGCCGGCGACCTGCGTCGCGCCCTGCACCAGCATCACGCGGCTGCCCGCGCGCGCGTCGACCGAGATCGGCCGCGAGCGCACCTGCTCGCCGGAGAACTCGACGCTGGCGATCGCCGCGCCGCCGAAGAACGCCTCGAGGTTGTCAAAGGTCGCCCGCCCCTGCTCCACCGAGACCGCTGTGCGCTGCTCGGTCTTCGATCCGTCCGCGCTGGTCAGCGCGAGCGTGACGGTCACACCAACGGCCGGCTTGTCGAAGCTCCCGAGCAGACACCGCACGGTCAATGAACCGGGCGCGACCTGGGGATCGAGCCGCGGGATCCCGGACATCATCCGTGGATCCGGACGCCCGCCCGCCATCGGCGGCGGGCCAGCCAAGGCCTCGCCCGCTGTCGCCGGCACCCCGAGCAGGAGCAGCGAGGCGCACGCGATCACGAAGCAGCCGCTCGCGCGGCGTGAAGCTCGAGCCCATCGCGTCCATCCACCCCGGCGCATCAGGCCACCAGCTCCTTCCCGCAGTGCTTGCAGAACCGCGCATCTTCGTCGTTGCTGCCCTCGCACTCGCCGCAGATCTTCGCGCTCACCGGCGCGTCGGAGCTCGACTCGCCGAGGACCTGACTCGTGTCCGAGTGACCCGAGCTCGACTTCTCCAGCTCGGAGAGCAAGAACCCGCCCGAGCGCTCCTCCTCGCGCACCGCCAGCAGGCGCTGGAGCGAGGGGTGCAGCGCCTCGGTCTTCTCGAGCCGGCGCATCACGTCGATGGCCCGCGCCCGGTAGCTGACCTCCATCTGCTCGAAGTCCTGATCGGAGATCTTGCCCATCTCGTGGTCGAACTCGAGCTCCTTGATCGAGCGGAGCAGCCGCTGGAACTCATCCTCGAGACCCGCGCGACGGGCCCCGCCGACGCGCTGGAGCTCGACGCCGGCGTTGGCCGGGACGGCGAGCGCGTGGACGATCGCGAACATCCGCCAGACCGCGAACACCAAGGCGACGCCCGCGAGCGACAGCGCGACGGTCGGCGGCTCCATCGCGGCGCCCATCAGCAGCAGCACGCCGTAGATCACGACGCCGAGGCCGACGAAAGCAACAGTCGCCTGCAGCCACGGCGGCAGCGCGGCGAGCGGGCCAGCGCGCTCGGGTTCGGGGTGTGCCGTCATCGCTTGGTCGTGCTCCCTCAGACGCCCTCGGCGGAACGATCATCATCAGCGGCACCCTCGCCCGCGGCCTCCTCGCGACCCGGCGCGGGCGCGGGCGTCGTCGTCGGGACCGGGGGCTTCACGGGCCGCCGGGTGGGCTTTTGGTTCCGCTCTCGCCGGGTGCCGATACAGATCACGGACCCGGCGAGCATGACAGCGAATCCGCCCCAGATCCAGTTGACCAGCGGGTTGATGAACAGGCTCAGCTGCGTCCAGCCCGTGCTGAGGTTGACGGTCTGCATCGAGGCGTAGACGTCGTGCGCCGGCGTCATGTAGCGCGAGACCTCGGTCGTCGGCTGCTCGGGCATCTGGTAGTACCACCAGCGCGCCGGCGTCAGCGTGTCGACGACCGCGCCGTCCTTGAGCACCGCGATCTCGGCGGTGATCATCTCTTTCTGCCAGTCCTCGGTCGCGAGCAGGCCGTCGTGCCGGAGCTCGTAGTGCCCGAGCTGCGTGGTCTCGCCGGGCTTGAGGATCACCTGGCGCTTGATCTTGTAGGCGTTACCGGCCCACCCGAAGAACATCAGGACCACGCCGAGGTGGACCACGTAGCCGCCGTAGCGTCGACGCGCGCGCAGCACCAGGCGCACGAGCGAGTTGAACACGCCCTCGTCCGGGCGGCTGCGCCGACGGGCCGCGACCCCGCGGTAGAACTCCTGGAAGATGGTCCAGACCGTGAAGCCGCACAGCCCGAAGCAGGCCAGCGCCCACGGCGAGGTGTTGCCGACCACCAGCCACGCCGAGATGATCGAGCCGGTGCCGAAGGCCAGCGGCCCCGCGAACTGACGGATGAGCAGCTGGTTGCTGGTCTTCTTCCACGCGACCAGCGGCCCAACGCCCGTGAGCAGCAGCAGCGCGAGCCCGGGCACCTTCATGTAGCGGTTGAAGAACGGCTCGCCGATCACCACGCGCTTGTCGGGATCGAAGTACCGCCACGCCGTGTCGGGGTTGAACTCGACCGTCGCGGCCTTCGCCCGCAGGTAGTCCGCGATCGCCGGGAAGTGCTCTTTCAGGATCCCGCTGACCCACTCCCAGATCGTCGGGTACATGGTCGCGCCGAGCACGAACACGGCGCAGACCAGAAACAGCCAGTTGTTGACCAAGAACGCGAACTCGCGGCTCAGGATGCTCTCGAGCTCGGCCTCCGAGCGCAGCTTGGGCATCCGCCAAAACAGCACTCCGAAGCTGATGACGACGATCGCGATCATGAACACGCCGAAGGTCCACGCCAGCACCGGGTCCTCGCCGAAGGCGTGCACGCTCTGGACCACGCCGCTGCGCGTCATGTAGGTGCCGACGATCGTCAGCAGGAAGCTGATGATGATCAGGGACAGGTTCCAGACCTTCATCATCCCGCGACGCTCCTGGATCATCACGGAGTGCAGGAACGCCGTGGCCGTGAACCAGGGCAAGAGACCCGCGTTCTCGACCGGATCCCAGGCCCAGTAGCCGCCCCAGCCCAGCTCCTCGTAGGCCCACAGCCCGCCCAGGATCAGCCCGAAGGTCAAGAACATCCACGAGAACAGCACCCAGCGACGAACGCTGCGCTGCCACGAGGCGTCGACCTCCCCCGAGAGCATCGCCGCCATCCCGAAGGCGTAGGGGACCGCCAGCGACACGTAGCCGAGGTACAGGCTCGGCGGGTGGATGATCATGTACAGGTTCTGCAGCAGCGGGTTGAGCCCCCGCCCCTGCGCCGGCACCTCGAGCAAGAAGGGCGTGAACGGGTCCTTTACGAACAGCAGGATGCCGACGAAGAACGCCGTGATCGTCGCCAGCACCGCGACCGCGTGCGGGATCAGGCTCGGGTGGCGCTCACGGTTGGCGCGGATCGCCATGCTCGCGAACAGCGTGTGCAGCAGCACCCAGAACAGCAGGCTGCCATCGAGCCCGCCCCAGAACGCCGTGATCTTGTAGAACAGCGGCATCGAGGCGTCGCTCGTGTGCTGCACGTACTGGATCGAGTAGTCACCCGCCAAGAACGCGTAGATGATCAGCGACGAGCTGAACGCCGCGACGCCGAAGCTCGCGTAGGTCCCTTGGACGCTGGCCTCGACCAGCCGAGGCGCGCGCCACAGCGCGCCCAGCGAGGCGAGCCCGACGGTCATCAGGCTGACGAGGAACAGCAGGAGGATCGAGGCGCTGCCCAGATCCGCGATCGTGATTGAGAACATCGGGCCTGTCTCCTCGGCACCGCGCGCGCGCGGTCGTTAGCCGTTCGGGTTCGCCTGCTCCTGCTCCTCGTACTTCGAGGGGCACTTCGCCGCCATCTCCGTCGACTCGAACACCCCGCTCGCGCCGAGCTTGCCGGTCAACACGACCTCGCCGCCCTCGGCGAAGGTGTCCGGCACCATGTTGGTGTAGTGCACCGCCAGCTTCTCGCCGTTGCGCGTGATCTCGAAGGTGTAGTCGCCGGCCTCGCCGATCTTCTGCTTGACGCTGCCCTCGACTACGGTGCCGTGGACCTTGAACACGCGGTCTTCGAACTTCGCGGTGTTCTGCATCAGATGGTCGACATACACATACTCGAGCACACCGTCGCCCGGCTTCGAGAGCGCGATGAGCAGCGCGCCACCAGCGATGACGCCCGCGATAATCAGTTTTGATGAAGTTGGGAGCGCCACGCCGTTCCTCCGATGCCTTCTTGTCGTGGGTCGACCCGTCCTGGGAGGTCTACCCGCCGATGCTGATCATGGCCTTTCTCGGGCCGCCCGTGCCATCGAGCGCAAAACCGTGTCGCTCTCGCTTGGCCCCGAGGACCGCGCGGACGCGCTCCTCGAGTGCGCCGGGGTCGCCGGACCTCAACGCCCCGCGGAGATCCCCAGCCTCGTCGCGGGCGAGGCATGCGTGCAGCTGCCCCGATGCCGAAACCCGCAGACGGTTGCATGTGTTGCAAAAATTCTCGGTCATCGCCGCGATGATCCCGAGCCGACGACCGGCGAACCGGCCGCCCGGAACTCGCCAGTAGGTCGCCGGTCCGAGCCCCGCGATCCCCCGCGCCTCGTCCGGGACGAGCTCCGCGACCTCCGCGAAGGTCGCAATCGCGCTACGAATCTCGCTGGCCGGCATCAGCTCTCCTGGCACGAACAGCCTACCCGCCGCCATCGGCATGAGCTCGATGAAGCGCGGCACCATGTCGCGGGTCCACGCGTACTCGGTGATCTCCCCGAGCTCGTCATCGTTGAAGCCGCGCAGCGCCACGGTGTTGAGCTTGATCGTCCCGAGACCGACCGCCCGCGCGCGCTCGATCCCCGCGAGCACCCGCGCGAGCGCGCCGCGGCGCGTGATCTGGCGGAACCTGTCAGGGCGCATGCTGTCGATGCTGACCGTGAGGCCAGATAGTCCCGCGCGCGCCAACGACTCGGCGAGCGCCTCGAGCCGCTCGCCGTTGGTCGTCATCACGACCTCCAGCTTACCCTTCGGCGTCGGGAGCTGGCGCAGCGCCGTGACCAGCGAGACGAGCCCTTTTCGCACCGTCGGCTCCCCGCCGGTCAGACGCACCCGCTCCACGCCCCACCGCGCGAACACGGCGCAGAGCCGCACCACCTCCTCGAGCGAGAGCAGCTCGTCGCGGTGACGATGCTCGATCCCCTCCTCCGGCATGCAGTAGGTGCAGCGGTAATTGCAGCGATCGGTCAGCGACACGCGGAGGTATCGAACACGCCGCTGCTGCTGGTCCACGAGCGGCGCGCTCGAGACCGCCGGTACCGTTTGGGGCACCTGTAGGGTCCCCGATCCCGTGGGCGTGCGAATTTGGACGAGTGTCACGATGAATCGCGGGTGCTTCGCGCAAAGCTTACCAAACGTTAAGTTGCCACGCCTTCGCGTGCTGTGCGCGACGCTGATGCTAGAACCGTAACGCTACCAGATACCTGACGAAAACGACCGCGTATCCGGTGCCGGATACGCGGTCGTTGGTGCGCGACGCTACCGGGGTCTAGTGACCAGCCGGCGCCTTGGCGTCGTGGCCAGCCGGGGCCTTCGCGTCGTGACCAGCCGCCGGAGCGTGGTCGCCACCGCCGTGCCCGCCCTCGGCGCCATGACCACCACCATGACCACCACCGTGATCGCCGCCGTGGCCGCCGCCGTGGTGAGCGTTGCGCAGCATTTCGCAGCGCGCGGCGCCCTCCGGCGTGGTCTCGATGCCGATCTTAAGCCCGTTGCCCGCCGCCTCCTGCTCCTTCCAGTAGGTGAAGGTCTCCTGCTCGTCGTTCAGCGCGTTGCGGCTCTGCACATCAAACATCGTGAAGCTGAAGTAGATGAAGATGAACAGCAACGTGCCAAGGAAGACGAACAGGTGATACGGGTGGTCGTCCTTCAGGTGCATGAAGAAGGCGACGACCAGCGAGGCCTTCATCACCGCCACGACCATCGCTACCGGGAGACTCGCCGGGCCGAGGTTGGCCTCGGAGACGAGGACCGTCACGACCGTGAGGAACAGCAGCGCGCCCAGGATCTTGATGTAGAGGCTTTTCGGCGCGACGTGATGATGAAGCTCGTGGGGATGCTCGAGCTCTTTACCTGAGAGATAGACTTGCGAACCCATGACGTGACCTCACTTCACCAGGTAGAGGAGCGGGAACAGGAAGATCCAGATGAGGTCGACAAGGTGCCAGTACAGGCCCGTGTTCTCGACCGCGATGTAGTTCTCCGAGCTGAACTCGCCGCGAGCGGCCCGGAGGTAGATCCAAGCGATGATGCCCATGCCGACGAGCACGTGAACGCCGTGCAGGCCGGTCATGACGAAGTACACCGCGAAGAAGATGTGCGGCAGACCCTCGAAGGCGTAGCCGTGGCACTGGGCCTCGAAGAAGCGGCCCGGGAAGATCCCGTGGTCGAACTTCGTGGTGTACTCGACGTACTTGACGCACATGAAGATGCCGGCGCAGATCAGCGTGTAGATCAGGTTGCGCTTGCACTCCGGCGTGTTGTTGGTCTGCGCGGCCCGGACCGCGAGCGCCATCGTCCACGACGAGACGATCAGGACGACGGTGTTGAGGCCGCCCATCCACTTGTTGAGGTGCTCCGACGCGCCGAGCACCATCTCCGGATAGAACATCCGGATCAGGAAGTAGGCCAGGAACAACCCGCTGAACATCAGCAGCTCGGTGCTCAGGAAGAGCCACATCCCGAACTTGCAGGCGCTCTGCTGCTGGTCCATCGTGTCGAAGTGATGGGCGTGGAACGGATTGCGTTCCCCGTGGCCGTGGTCGTGTGAACTGCTCATTTCAGAACCGCCCGTCTCGAGTGAGGTCGTAGACCATCCACCTGTCGGTTAGTGGTACCCCTCGATCGACTTGTCGATCTCGGCGAAGTCGTAGGGGCTCCCATGGACATGGGGGGTGTCGTGGAAGTTGTGCTCGATCGGCGGGCTCTGGGTCTGCCACTCGAGCGAAAGGCCATCGTAGTAGTTATCGGCGGCCGGCTTGCCGTTCCACAGCGCGGTGAACAGGCTCCAGGACGCGAACAGGAAGCCCGCGGCGAGGACCCACGAGCCGTAGGTCGAGATCTGGTGGAGCAGCTGGTACTCGTCGAGGTACGCGTAGTAGCGACGCGGCATGCCCTGGTGGCCCAGGAAGAACTGGGTCCCGAAGGTCATGTTGAAGCCGATGAACACGAGCAGCGCGGAGATCTTGCCGCTCGTCTCATGGAACATCTTACCGGTCATCTTGCCCCACCAGTGGAACAGACCGCTGATGAACGCGATGACGAGGCCGCCCATCATGACGTAGTGGAAGTGCGCGACCACGAAGTAGGTGTCGTGCAGGTGGATGTCGGTGGACAGCGTACCGAGGTACAGGCCGGTGACGCCGCCGATCGTGAACGTCCACAGGAAGATCAGCGAGTACAGCATCGGCGTCGTGAAGATGATGCTGCCGCCGTACAGCGTCGCTACCCACGAGAACACCTTGATCGCCGTGGGCACCGCGACCGCGAAGGTCAGGAAGCTGAACAGCACGCCCGCCAGCTCCGACTGCCCGGAGACGAACATGTGGTGGCCCCAGACGATGAACGAGATCACCGCGATGGCGACCGACGACAGCGCGATGGCCTTGTAGCCGAAGATGTGCTTGCGCGAGTGGATCGTCAGGACCTCGGAGACGATGCCGAAGCCCGGGAGGATCATGATGTAGACCGCCGGGTGGCTGTAGAACCAGAAGAAGTGCTGGAACAGCACCGGGTCGCCGCCGAGCGCCGGATCGAAGATGCCGATACCGAAGATGCGCTCGAGCGAGGTCAGCAGCACCGTGATCGCCAGGACCGGGGTCGCCAGGATCTGGATGACCGCCGTGGCGTAGATCGCCCAGACGAACAGCGGCAGGCGATCCCAGGTCAGCCCGGGCGCGCGCATCTTGTGGACCGTGACGACGAAGTTGACGCCGGTCAGGATCGACGAGAAGCCCGCGACGAACACGCCTAGGAGCGCGAGCGTCACCATGCCGCCGGTCGTCGTGGAGTACGGCGTGTAGAACGTCCAGCCCGTATCCATGCCACCGCCGATGATGGCGCCGATGAGCATGAGCGCGGCGGCGGAGAACACGTAGAAGCTCAGCAGGTTGAGCTTGGGAAAGGCGACATCCTTCGCGCCCAGGTGCAGCGGCAGGAAGAAGTTACCGAGCGCCGCTGGAACCGCCGGGATGATGAACAGGAACACCATCATGGCGCCGTGCAGCGTCATCACCTGGTTGTACTGAAGCGCGGTCAGGTAATCCTGCTCGGGCGTCAGCAGCTCGGCGCGGATCGTCAGCGCGAGGACGCCGGCGATCAGGAAGAAGAACAGGACCGACGCCAGGTACATGATCCCGAGGCGCTTGTGGTCAACCGTGACAAGCCACGACATGAGGCCGCGCTTGGCGCGGAGGTAGTCAACCTCGCGCTCGTGCTTTCCGTGTTGAGCGGGTGCGTTGGACATGATCGATGTCTCTTTCTGCGCCTACTTGAGCGATCTACTTGAGGGACCGGATGTAGGCGATCAGCGCGTCGAGCTGATCGTCGTTGAGTCGACCGGCGAAGGCGGGCATCTGCGGCGCGTAGCCGGCGACCATCTTCGCAGTGGGATCGAGCACGGACTCGCGCACGTAGTTCTCGTCGATCTGAATCGACGAGCCGTCCGCGAGCTGCTCGGTGCGGCCCCAGGCCTGGAAGAGGCTCGGGCCGGTCTTCTTCTCAGGGTTGTCGACGTTGTGACAGGACGGGCAGCCGCTGCTCTTGAACACGCGACCGCCGAACTGCTCCATCGTCTCGCCGTCCTTGAGCTCCAGCTTGGTGGCCTCGAGCAGCTCCGCCTCGAAGTCCGCGCGCGGCACGATGCGGACGTAGCCGATCATGCTGGAGTGCTCGTCACCGCAGTACTCCGTGCAGAACAGCGGGTACTCGCGCGCCTCGCCCGACTCGATCGCCTCGAACCAGTACGTGGTGTAGCGCCCCGGCACCGCGTCACGCTTGAGTCGGAACACCGGGATGAAGAACGAGTGGATCACGTCGCGCGAGGTCAGGACCAGGCGGACGGGCACGCCCTCGGGGACGATGAGGGTCGGCTTGCGATCCTCGCCGCCGTCCTTGCCGAGCGCGTTTGCGGAGTTCAGCTCGCGGTTGTTGAAGTCGGGGTAGCGGACCGTCCAGTCCCACTTCTGCCCGGTCACGTAGATCGTCATTGCGTCGTCGGGCGGCGAGAACTGCTCGACGAAGCCGATCTCACCCCAGGCGAAGATGACGACCAGGAACACCGCTGGGATCGCGCTCCAGGCGAACTCGAGCCGGCCGCTGTGGGTGATCGGGTGCGTCTTGCGGTGCCCCGACTCCGGCTTCTTGTACTTCCACATGAAGTAGAACATCGCCCCGACGACCATCAGGAACGAGATCACGCACAGGACCGTGATGAACACGTAGAGGTCATCGATCGCCTGAGCGTTCTTCGACATCGCCGGGAGTAAGGCCCAGGGACTGTCGGACATGGGGGCTGTGCCCACATCGCTTGCTTTTGGGGCACCCATGAGTGCGAGAATCATGACGAAATCGCCTCCGCCTTTACGCTCTGACGCCGTTCACGACGCCAGTAGTAGAGGAGCACTGATCCGAGGAGCAGCACCGAGAGAACGCCACCGAGCCGCATAATCCCGAACGCGAACGGGCCATAGCGACCGATGGACGAGTCGTAGTGAAAACAGCTGAGAATGATGCGATCGACCGTGGTGCCGATCTTGCCCTCGCCCGCCTCCATCAGACCAAACTTCAGGTCCTGCGGCGTGGTCGTCAGGCCGTAGACGTAGCGCACGATCTTGCCCTCGGGGGACACGAACACGAGCACCGCCGGGTGCGCGTACTGGTCCTGCTCGGAGTCGTACGCGTAGCCCATACCGACCTGAGCGGCGAGGGATTTGATGTTGAGGGTGTCGCCGGTCAGAAACGACCAGTCGACGTTGTCACCGCGTCCGAGCGCCTTGAGATGTGAGGCGCGCTTGTCGTTGGCGAGCTCCGGGGTCTCCCGGGGATCGATGCTGACGGTGACGATGCGGAAGTTGTCATCACCCGCGGTCCAGTCGAGGTGCTTGAGCGTCTCGGTCAGCTCGTTGAGCTGGACGCTGCACAGGACCGGGCAGCGGTAGTAGTTGAGGGTCAGCAGGATCGGGCGCTCGCCGTCGAGGTAGTCGGCGAGCGTCACGTCCTTGCCGTTGTGGTCCTTGAACGAGACCGCGGTGTCGAGCTTGAGCCCGAGGTGCTCCTCGACATCGATCGAGCCCATCGCGGGCGCGAGCGGCTCCTCGGCGTGAACCTCTTCTGCGCCCGTCGCCACGGCGAGCCCGGTCGCGGCCGAGACCGCGAACACGGCGGCCATCGACAGCGCGCGCGCGCGCTTAGAGATGTGCGAGAAGAGCTTCATGTGAGCCGAGAGGACGAGCGATCGAGTCGGGGCTTAGTGCCCACCGGCAGGGGCGGGAACCGGGGTCGGCGCCTTGGCGGGAGCCGGAGTCGGCGCCTTGGCAGGCGCAGGCGTGGGAGCCCCTGGTGGTTTTGGCGTACCGGCCGGGGTAGGTGCAACAGCGGCGGGTCCTCCTGTCGCACCCGGTGGGGGCGCCACAGGACGCACCGGCATGGGAGGCGGCGTCGGCGCAGGCGCAGCGGCGGCACCCCCACCACCGAGATCGTCGGGGTGCTGCCAACCGGGCGGCGGCTTGCCAGCCTTGAGCATGTTCGGGTTCTTGAGCACCTTCGCGCGCGCCTCGGCGATCGGCACGTACTTGAGCTTGAAGGGGTTCGGCTCGGTGTTGATCACCTTGGGCTCGTATTCGCCCGAGCCGGTCCGCATCTTGTCCTGCTCCTCGAGATACTCGTTGAGCAGGTACGAGCCGCGCGCGCCGCGTTCATCGATCAGCGCCTCGCGGTGGACGTTGAACAGCTGCACGCAGGTGATGAGCGACAGGAAGGTGAGCGCTCCGAGCCCAAAGACGATGTTGAACAGTCGTCGGGCGTTGGGATCGTCGAGCTCGTGGCCGCCTACAAAATCGTGGCTCATGGGTCTGTCTCCCTCTCCCCTTATCCGATGTTCACGAACTGCAGCGACTCGGTGAGACGCGGATCCTTGGTCGGCACCAGCGCGGAGCGATTCAGGCCCCAGCCGAACACCGCCAGGAAGACGCCACCCACACCGAGCACGGTCAAGTAGTCCACCATCCCGATGACCAGCTCCATGTGGTGGCTACCGGTCTCGTGGGCGTAGTTGTGCGCCATCACCGGCTGCACCAGGAAGAACATGTCGACGACCTGGAAGCAGACGATCCAGATGGCCGCCGGCAGCATGGTCTTGGCGAAGCGCTTGGTCTGGCCGTTCATCATGTAGAAGAACGGGACCAGGAAGCGGCCGATGACCAGCAAGTAGCAGACGTAGATGAAGTCGTCTTGCTGGCGGTACAAGAACCAGCCGGTCTCCTCGGGGATGTTCGAGTACCAGATCAGGAAGTACTGGCTGAAGCCGATGTACGTCCAGAACACGGTGAAGCCGAACATGTACTTCCCGAGGTCGTGGTAGTGCTGTCGCGTGACCACGCCGCGCAGGTAGTTCGACCGGTGCAGCAGGATGACGATCAGCGCGATGAAGGCGTGGGTCGTCAGCGCGCAGCCGGCGAAGTAGTAGACGCCGAACATGGTCGAGAACCAGTGCGGGTCGAGCGACATCAGCAGGTCGAAGGCGCAGAAGGTCAGCGAGATAGCGAACATCACCAGGGCGATGGGCGCCCACCAGCGCATGCGAACGGACGCGTTGGTGATGGCCTCGCCGGTCGCCTTATCCTGACCAGTCGACTGGCTGTAGAAGAAGTACGCGAGCCCTGACCAGGCGAGGATGTACAGGACCATCCGCGTCTGGAAGAAGCCGAGGTTGAGGTAGCCCTCCTTGGACGCGAGCATCACGTCGGAGATCACGGCCTCGGGGTGCGTCCAGTGGAACAGCGCGTGCTGGGCCTCCGGCAAGAACACGATCGGCAGCGACAGGAGCGCCAAGAACGGCAGGCTCAGCATCATGTTCTCGGCGATGCGGCGGACGACGATCGACCAGCCGGCGCGCACGAGGTGCTGGATGATGACGAAGAACAGCCCGCCCAGGCCCAGGGCCAGGAAGGTCATGAAGGCCGTGAGGTACGAGAACCAGAACTGGTTCGTGCTCGCCTCGGCCAGGTGAAGCTGCTTCTGGGCCGCGATGTAGGCCTCGCCGGCCTCACCGCCGACCGCCTCGGCCAGCTCCATGCGCCCGTGCTTGGCCTCGTGCATCGCGTGCGCGAGCTCGTCGCGGGCGGTGACGACGGCCGCGGAGGACTCGACGAAGGCGATCTCAGCCGACTCCGAGTCGGTGCCCTTGCTCTTCACCGCGGTCTCCCAGACCGCGCGCGCGTCAGCGGACGCCTTGAGCTTCTGGTCGAGCGCCTCGTGCATCGCCTTCTCGTGGGCGAGATGGTGCTCGAAGGTCGCCTTGGCGTCGGCGCCGGCCGCTCCCTGGACGTTGTGCCAGGCCTGCTCGTAGGCGCCCTCCGCCGCGTGCAGCGACGACTTGTTACCGGAGTAGATCGCGATCGCCGCGACCAGCCCCACGACCGCCATCACAGCCCCGATCAGGGGCAGACGACTCCAGATCGAGCCCTTCTTGATGAAGATCTGACCGCGGTCGATGGTCTCAGCTGTCGGTCCGTGGTGCCCCATTACTTCGTGCTCCCCATGGCGAGGGTCGTACGGCTCTGCTGGAGGGTTCGCACCCACACCGCGATCGCCCAGCGGTCTTCGACCGGGATCTGGGCACCGTACGACTGCATCGTGCCCTTGCCGTTCTTGATCACGTCATAGAAGTGCCCGAGCGGCATCGCGCGGTAGTAGTCGGTGTGGAAGTTGACAGGCATCTTGGCCTGAAAACCGCCGCCGCGACGCGTCACGATGCCGTTGCCCGAGCCCGTGTAGTCATGACAGGGCTGGCAATAGATGTTGTAGCGCTCCTCGCCGCGAGCCAGCAGCTCGGGCGTGAGCGGGATGCTCGCGGGCAGCTCGTCGACCAACCGGCCGTTGACGTCGCGCCCCTGATGCAGGTGGTCGTTGTTCTTGAGGTGACCGACGGCGACCGTGCCGGCCGGCGGCTCCCGCATCGCGCGGCCGAAGCAGTGACGCGGCGGGTTGTAGGGAGGATGACCCTGGGCCTCAGCCTCGGCCTGCTCCTTGGCGATCCGAGCTTCCTCCTCGGCGCAGTCGACCGAGTAGTAGAAGTCGTTCTCCTCCTGCGCCTCGAAGTAGTTCTGCCCGTCCATCTGCCACCAGATGTGCACCGGCGGATCGTCGGAGCGGTTGCCCTGGCAGGCGCCGAGCGCCAAGCTGGCCACCAGACCGAGCGCGCTAACGCGCGCGACCTGCTTGAAGAATCGTGTCGTGGAGTCTGGCGTACGCATGACTAGTCCTCGACCTCCTGGACGCTGATGGCCCCGGTGCTCTCGAGCAGCTTGCGCGTGCGCCCGGCGTCGTAGTTCGGGTCGCGCGCCTCGATGCTGATGAAGAACCGGTCGTCCGTGGCACGGGCGAACTCCGGCACCTTGAACAGCGGGTGGTAGTACTGCGGGAGCTTGTTGAAGCCGAGCATCCCGAACACGGCGCCGAAGGCCGAGAACAGGATGCCGAGCTCGAAGGTCACCGGGACAAACGCTGGGTACGAGAACAGCGGTTTGCCGGCGATGATCGTCGGGTAGTCGATGGCCGAGGTCCAGAACTGGAGCGTGATGGCCGTGGCGACGCCGGTCATGCCCATGGCGAACACCACCCACGGCAGGTGCGTGGGCTTCATCCCCATGGCGTCGTCCAGGCCGTGGACCGGAAACGGCGTGTGGGAGTCCCAGCACACGTAGCCAGCGTCGCGGACCTTCTCGCACGCGTGATAGATGGCCTTCGGAGTCTCGTACTCCGCCAGAAGCCCGTAGACCTTCTTGCGCTTACTCATGGTGGTCACCGTAGTGCGGGTCAGCCTGCGGCATGACGCCCTTGACCTCGGAGATGGCGATGGAGGGCAAGTAGCGGACAAACAGGCAGAAGAGGGTGAAGAACAGGCCGAAGCTGCCGACGAGGAGCGCCACGTCCCACTCCGTGGGCGAGTAGTAGTCCCACGAAGACGGCAGGAAGTCGTGGTGGAGCGAGGTCACCGTGATGACGAAGCGCTCGAACCACATACCGATGTTGACGAAGATCGTGATGATGAAGATGACCACCACGTTGCGACGGAACGCCTTGATCCAGAACAGCTGCGGGCTGATGACGTTGCAGCTGATCATCGTCCAGTAGGCCCACCAGTAGTCACCGAACGCGCGGTTGTAGAACGCGTAGGACTCGTAGGGGTTGCCGGAGTACCAGGCGATGAAGAACTCCATCGCGTAGGCGTATCCGACCATCGTGCCGGTCAGCATGATGATCTTCGCCATGTTCTCGATGTGCTTCATCGTGATGATGTGCTCGAGCTTGAACCATGCGCGCAGCGGCAGCATGATCGTGAGCACCATCGCGAAGCCGGAGAAGATGGCGCCTGCGACGAAGTACGGCGGGAAGATCGTGGTGTGCCAGCCCGGGAGCTGCGAGACCGCGAAGTCGAAGCTAACGATGGAGTGGACCGAGAGGACCAGCGGCGTCGCCAAGGCGGCCAAGATCAAGTAGGCCTTCTCGTAGACCTGCCAGTGCCGGTTCGAGCCGCGCCAGCCGAGCGCGAAGATGCCGTAGGCGATGCGCCGGGTGCGGGTCTTGGCCCGGTCACGCATGGTGGCGATGTCGGGGATCAGGCCGACGTACCAGAACAGCAGCGAGACCGTGAAGTAGGTGCCGACCGCGAACACGTCCCAGAGGAGCGGGCTGCGGAAGTTCGGCCACATGTCCATCTGGTTGGGCAGCGGGAGCAGCCAGTAGGCCGCCATCCACGGGCGCCCGGTGTGGAAGATCGGGAACTGCAGCGCGCAGATGACCGCGAAGATCGTCATCGCCTCGGCGGCGCGGTTGATCGACGTTCTCCACTTCTGCCGGAACAGGAACAGAATCGCCGAGATCAGCGTACCGGCGTGACCGATGCCGACCCAGAACACGAAGTTGACGATCGCGTATCCCCAGTCGACCGGGTTGTTCAGGCCCCAGAGACCGACTCCCTCGTAGATGAGGTAGGCGACCGCGAAGCCGAAGATGCCCAGGACCGAGGCCGAGATCATGAACGCGATCCACCAGCGCGGATCCGGGTTCTCGATCGGGGTACAGACTGCCTCTGTCACCTCGTGAAAGGAGGGGTTCCCTTCGACGAGGTCTTTCCGGCCCGATACGGGGTCGAGTTTGTCGATTGCAACTGCCATGGCGGTTACGCGAGCTCCGGATTGGGGTTACGGACGCGAGCCAGGTAGGTCACGCGCGGCCTGGTGAGCAGATCCTGCAGGACCGCGTAGTTACGCTTGTCGGCCTTGAGCTTGGAGACGGCCGTGGTCGGGTCGGCCACGTCGCCGAAGGTGATGGCCTTCGTCGCGCAGACCTGTTGACAGGCCGGGATGATGTCGCCGTCCTTCACCACGTCGTAGCCGCGCACCTTGGCCTGAACCTTGGCCTCGTTGATGCGCTGCACGCAGAACGAGCACTTCTCGATGACGCCGCGGAAGCGGACCGTGACATCGGGATTGCGCTGCATGCCGATGAGCCCGGCGACGTTCTGCTTGCGCCGACCGAGGTTCTCGCCGTGGTACTTGAAGCGGTTGTAGCCGAGGTCCGTGGTGTGGCCCTCTTCCATCCAGCGGGTGTAGTAGAAGAAGTTGAACCGGCGGACCTTGTAGGGGCAGTTGTTGCCGCAGTAGCGAGTGCCGACGCAGCGGTTGTAGGCCATGTCGTTGAGGCCCTCGGGGCTGTGCGTGGTCGCGTTGACCGGGCACACGCTCTCGCAGGGGGCCATCTCGCAGTGCTGACAGAGCATCGGCTGGATGCTCGCCTCCGGGTTCTCCGGGCTACCCTTGTAGTAGCGGTCGAGGCGAATCCAGTGCATCTCGCGGCCGTTGGAGACCTCCTTGCGACCGACGACCGGGATATTGTTCTCGGCCTGGCAGGCGACAACGCAGGCGTTGCAACCGGTGCACTGGTTGAGATCGATCGTCATCCCCCACTGCTGGAGGCCCTTGAGCGCCGGGCGCCCCCAGACGCCGTCGCGCGGGTTGTGCTCCCAGAGCGAGACCAACTTCTCGGGCTTCATCAGGTCGCCCTGCTTGGAGAACTCCGGGTTCTCCTTGAAGCCCTCGACCGTCGACTCGCGGACGATCGGCCGGGTTGGGTAGCCGAAGCCCGGATTCAGCGAGCCGTGGTCCTGGGTCGAGTACTGCGGACGGTTGCCCCCGTTCGCGGTGACCGAGGCCTTGCCGATGAAGCTCGGGCTGGCGGCGTCTTGGATGACGCGCGCGTTGAAGCCGGACTTCTCGGCGTAGTAACCGAAGCCCTCGCGGCCGTAGCCGACGTTGACCGAGATCGTGCCGGCGGCCTGCCCGGGGGCCTCCCAGACCGGCGCGACCAGCTCGCGGCCGTTGACGCTGACCTTCACGAGGTCGTTGTTCTTGAGCCCGAGCTCGCGCATGGCCAACGGGTTCATGTAGACCGCGTTGTCCCAGGTCAGCTTGCTCATCGGGTGCGGCAGCTCTTGCAGCCACGGGTTGTTGACGAAGCGCCCGTCCGCGACCTTGGGGTCGATGTGGAAGTTGACCTCAAAGCCCTCGTTGGGGACCGCAGCGTCCTTGTTCGCGGTGATGAGCGCGACCGCCTCGTCCCATTTCTGGATCCGGGCGACGATGTTGGGCCGCGGCGCGCCGACGACCACGCCGTCGTGCAGCCAGCGACGCCACTCGCGCTCGGACCAGTTCGGACCCAGCTCGGCCTTCCAGTAACCGCGCACAACGTCGTAACCAGAGTCGCTGGCGGCGTCCTCGCCCCCGTTGAGCCAGTTGACGATCTCGATGAGGCTGCGGGTGCTGGCGTAGAGCGGGTCGATGAGCGGCTGACAGATGCTGATCTGCGCGTTGGAGGCCTCGAGGTCGCCCCAGGACTCCAGGTAGTGCGTCAGCGGCAGGTGCCAATGCGCGAGCTTGGCCGTCTCGTCGACGTAGAGCCCGGCGTGGACCAGCAGCTGGGTCTTGCCGAGCAGCGCCCCCATGTTGAGGGAGCCCGGCGCGTTGTAGGCCGGGTTCGTGCCGAGGCAGATGACCGTGGTGACCTCGCCGGTGTCGAGCGCCTTGGCCAGCGCGTCGAGCCCCTCCGTGGTGATCGCCTTGTCGAGCACGCGCACGCGCACGCTGCTCTGGAAGTTCTTGAGCGCGGCGTTGATAGCGATGCCGAGCGCGTGCACCCAGACCGGCTGGCGCTCGCCGATGATGACGGCGCTGTGCAGGCCCTTTTGCGTGCTGCTCGCCACCAAGTCCGCGGCGACAGCCTTGACGAACTTCGCGCGCTCCGGCTCCAGGTTCTTTTGCAGCTTGTTCTCGTCGAGGTCTGCCCCGGCGACCAGGCCGGCGACCGCGTCGTTGAACTTGACCCCGCTGGCGGCGAGCTGCTTGGCGACATCGACCACAAACGCGCCGACCTCGACGCCGCGCAGCGGCAGTCGGTGATCCGCCTGCGCGCCGGTGATCGTGAAGTGCGGCTCGACCGCGTAGAGGCGGTTCATAACCGCGTCGGGATCACGCCGCTTTGCGAACTCCCCGGAGAGCCGGGTGCTGTCGAGGCCGCAGTCGAGGAAGTCGCTGTCGACCGCGAGGATCGTCTGCACGTCGCTGAGCACGTAGGACAGCCGCGCGCCCTCCTCGATCATCAGCGAGGCCGCCGTGTTGGCGTTGCTCTCCGACAGCGGATCGTCAAGGTAGACCTTGGCGTCCGGGTGCTTGTCGATGAGCGAGCGGAGCAAGAACCGCAGCGTCGGCGAGTTGACGCTCGGGATGACGAGCGCGAGCCCCTTGCCCTTGGCGGCCTTGACCGCCTCGAGCTGCGCCCCAAGCTCGCCCGCGACGACATCCCAACCAACTTCGGACGGCCCCTCGGCGCCGCGCTTGAACGCGAGCTGGGAGCGGTCAGGGTCGTAGATGTTGTAGACGGAGGCCTGGGCCCAGCCGTCGGTCGCGCCGCGCGAGTTCTCGTGCTTCGGGTTGCCCTCGATCTTGGTCGGGCGACCGTCCTGCGACTCGACGAGCACGCCCGTGACCGTGTCACCAACCTGGAAGGCCGTGGCGTAGTACTCGGGCTTGCCGGGGATCAGGTCCTCGGGGCGCTTGGTGAAGGGCAGGATGTGCTCGCGTGGCTTGCGAACGCAGCCGGTGGTCGCCAGCGCGGTGCCGGCTCCAACAGCGCCGAGGAAGGAACGGCGGCCGAGGCTCATCCCAGACGAGCTGTCGGCCTTCACGGGGCGCTTGAGCTTGACGAGCCCGCCGCCGGAGTCCTCGAGGGCTTGCTTGAGCCCCGGGAACTCGTCGGCCTGCTCGGTCGGTCCATGCTCGAGCTCATGGACGCTGCGCCAGTAGGTCTTGGGGGGTTGCGAGTTACTCATCGTGTCGACCTCAGCGGTGGAAGTGTGCGATCGGACCGATCAACTAGCGGTGGCACCCAGAGCAGTGCTCGGGCGGATTGACCACGCGCTTGCGCGCCGGATCGCTCTTCGGGTCGTAGTTCTCAGCCTTGGTGTCCCAGTCCATGTCCGTGATCTTGTCGAGCGGGCGGAGGTGCTGCTCGGGGTCACGGTGGCAATCCAGGCACCATCCCATCGACAGCGGCTGGTCCATCTGGACGATGACCATCTGATCGATGCGTCCGTGGCAGCTGGCGCAGCCAACACCGGCCGCGAGGTGCGGACGATGGTCGAAGTAGGCGTAGTCGGGGAGCTGGTGGACGCGAATCCACGGGATCGACTGACCGGAGGCGTAGCTGTCACGCGCGAGCTTCAGCTTGGGGCTGTCGGTCTTGACCAGCTCCTTGTGGCAGTTCATGCACGTGTGCGTCGGGGGGATCGCGGCGTCAGCCGCCCGCTCCACGGTGTTGTGGCAGTACCGACAGTCCATGCCCATGTCGCCCGCGTGGAGCTTGTGGCTGAACGGGATCGGCTGCTGCGGGCGATACCCCGCGTCGGTGTAAGCGGGCGCGAAGTAGTACCAAACGCCAAGGATGGCGCCGACGAGGAACAGCGGCCCCAGTACGCCGATCGCGAGCGGAATCTTATTCGTCCAGCGAGGAAAGATGGCCGGCACTTCTGTTCACCTTCCTGGGAGGGTGGCCTTCAGGTCGTTAGCCCTACGACGGACTCATAGAGCATCCTGGAGGCAGGTTTTCGGCGCGCACACTATCAGCGTTGTGTCCGGGTCGCAACAGGCGGGAATAGGCGTGAATAGCGGAATACCCCGGCGAAAGAGCGCGCCCAAAAGCACTGTGACGTGCATCGAGCTGCGCAGGCAAGGCCCGCGACAACGCGCCACGCTGCGCGATATCTGGCGATCGCGGCAATTTGGGGAATCTTGCCCCGCGACGATCCGTCGCGGCCCAGTTCCAGAACTGGGCCATGCAAGTGATCAAATCGAGCGCGCGACAGCGCGTCATCTGCGAACGAGACGCTCATCACATCGGACCGGATCGCTCCTCAGTCCTTCTGTTGCGGTGCGGCACGCACCTGCTCATTCGCGCTGGTTCCCCGACGTCAGGCTCACCCGCGAGGAGCACGCGCGTGTTATCGACGGGACGTGCTACTCGCGCGAGGGCGCCGGCTCGGACGCTGCTTGATCCGTACCTGCGGCCGCGGGCGCCTCGCGCCAGCGGGGCGAGAACGTCTTGATGAACTGCACGAGCGCCTTGATGTCGGTCTCTTGCATGCCGCGCCACGACGGCATCCCGCGCTCGAGTCGGCCATTGCGAATGGTGATCGCTATGTCCTCATCGGTGGGGAGCGCGCCCTCCGGGGTCGACTTGTACAAAAAATCGCCCGTTCGAAAATCGCGCGGTCCCGGCCGAAGCGATCGCGCAGCGGGGCCGCGCCCGCTGCCGTCGGCCGCGTGACAGGACGCGCAGGAGCGCATGTAGAGCCGCTGACCGTGATTGAGGATCTCGGCCGGGACGGAGACGCCACCGAGCACCTGGGCTTCCGTGAACGCGGGAGGACCGCCTTGACAGCCAGCGAACGCGAGGACCGCGATTGCCGCGGCGATCGAAGGACGCGCGAACGCTCGCATCGACCTAGCGTCCCCCTGCGCGAAGCACGTGCTGACTGCGATGGAACACCTCGTCGATGCCCTCGGGGTCGGTGTTGTAGTACCCGCGCACGCCGCCGTCCTGATCAATTAATACGAGCTTCGTTGTATGGGCGATATCGTACATGCCGACGTCGCCCTCGCGCTGCTTCGGATCCATCGCGGTCTTGAACCCGCCGACGACCAGCGCCTCCATGTCCTTGAGCGGACCGGTGACGAAGCGCCAGCGCTGCTCGTCTGCGCCCGCGGTGCCAGCGTAGCGCTTGAGGACCTCGGGCGTGTCGTTCTCGGGATCGACCGAGAAGCTGACGAGGTGGACGTTCACATCGGCCTCGTCGAGGCGCGTCTGTAACTCCATCATCGACTTCGTGATCCGCGGGCAGATGCTCGGGCAGCTCGTAAAGAAGAACGAGGCCACCCAGACGTCGCCGCGCATGGTCTCGGAGCTGAAGACCGCGCCGTCCTGATCGACCAGTTCAAACGCCGGGACCTCGAACATCACCTCGGGCGGCTCGGGGATGTGACGATTTCGCAGCCCGTACCAGGTGATGCAGAGGATCCCGATGATCGCCGAGAAGTGCCACGGGTAGCGGACGAACAGCCGACGAAGCCAGTTGCCGCGCTCCTCGGGCGCGGGCATGCGCGCGCGCGCGAACGGATCTTCATCTAGATCTTCTGCGCCGACAGCTTCACCTTGACGACTCACGACATCACTCCTGCGCTCACCGCCGACGCGGAGAGCCGCTGCAAAGCAAGCGGGCAAACATCAAAACAGGAACACATCGACCGCCATCGCCACGATCAGCGCGGGCAGGTACACGAGTGACCCAATAAACAGGTTGCGAGCCCAGCGCGGGTCGCCCTCGGCCACAAAACCGCGCACGCTGCCGACGAAGAACGCGGTCCCGAGCACGCCGGCGATGACGCCGTAAAACAGCCCCGTGACGCCGAAGATGGTGGGTAAGAGCGACACGGGGATCAGGCTCGCCGCCCACGCGACCGCCTGAACCTTGGCGTTGGTGTCGCCGCGGACCACGGGCACACAGCGGATCCCGGCGTTGGCGAACTCGGCCTTGCGAAACAGCGTGATCGCGATGAAGTGCGGCATCTGCCACACCAGCAGGATCAAGAACAACGCGAGCCCGCCGGCGTCGATCGAGCCGGTGATCGAGGTCCAGCCGAGCAGCGGCGGCATCGCACCCGGGATCGCGCCGATGAACAGCGCGAGCGGCGTGCGGTACTTCAGCGGCGTGTAGACGCACACGTAGCTGACGATCGCGAACAACGCCAAGCCCGCGGTGAGGAGGTTGGTGCCGAGCGCGAGCACGGCGATCGAGAGCACGCCGAGCAGGCTCGCCACGATCATCGCGGTCGCTGGCGAGAGCCGCCCCGCGGCCAGCGGACGGTTGCGCGTCCGGGCCATCAACGGGTCCGAGTTGCGCTCCCACACCATGTTGAAGGCGCTCGCGGAGGCCACCGACAAGCTGGCCCCGAGCACACCCATGACCGCGGTGAACCACTCGAAGTTGGGCGCGAGCCAGGCGCCGCCGGCCGTCGTGATCGCGCACATCCGGACGATGCTCGGCTTGGTCAGCGCGATCAGATCGCGCGCGAGGCTCGACGAGGATGACGACTCACGCGCGCTCGTCATGACTCCACCACCGATTTATGGGTGTAGACGCAGAACTCGTCGACCGAGCGCACCGCGTCGGCGCACGGACACTTCTTGCGCTTCTTGCACTCGGTCCCGCGGGCCTTGCAGGTGTAGAACACCCACTGCCCGCTGCCGGTGCCGTGCTCGCGCACCTCCGAGAGGACTTCGCCGTGCTCGGGGTTGAGGACACCTGTCTCAGAGAGCATCTTGCACTCGTCCGCGCGGTCCTGCGCTTGCAGACAGTGGGCCATCGCCTTGCGGATCGCCGACTCGCACATGACGATGTTGGCCGCGCACTCCTCCATGTACCACTCGATGGTCTCGTCGATGCACTGGTCGGCGGTCAGCGTCTTGCCGGCCTCGTCGAACTTGTGCATCGCGTCGCTGATGATCCGCAGGCCCTTGGAGTAGGTGCGGAAGGCGCCGAAGCCGAGGACCAGCGCGAGCACGATGAGCGTCGTGAGCACGAAGCGGAGGCTCGGGCCCTGCCAACCTTTGTGCTCTGGCGTCGCCGCGTCAGGTGACGCGCCGCTACGCACACGGCTCTCCGGCTCTCCAGGACTCACGGGCGGGAACCTAGCGCGGCCCCCAGAGGGGGTCAATCCTGCGCGACGGACCGTCGCAATCGACCGCGCGCCCCCAATGACGCGTGCTTTCTCACAATAATCTGAACCTTGGGCAAGCTACGAAGCTCGGGCGACTACACTGAGCTCGGAATGGTCGCCGGTCATCTCTGGACGATTCTCCCCAACCTGCGCCACCGCGTTCGCCCGCTCCGCCCGCCCCCGGCGCGCGCGTGGTCGACCACGCTCCTCGATCCCGCGGTCGGTCGGGTCACGCTGCACGGACAGCTGCGGGATCGAGCCGAGAGCGACGCGGTGTGCGTGGTGGTGCACGGGCTCGGGGGCGCGATCGACAGCCAGTACACGATCCGCGCCGCCCAGGCCGCCGACGCCGCCGGGATCAGCTGCCTGCGTCTCGCGTTGCGCGGCGCGTCTCGCCAGGGCGAGGATTACTATCACGCCGCGCTTACGGACGACCTCGACGCGGCGGTAGCGAGCGCCGCGCTCCAGCGCTACCGCCGGATCTACGTGCTCGGCTACTCGCTCGGCGGACACGTGACCCTGCGCCTCGGCACACGGCGCGCGGAGCCACGCGATCCGCGAATCCGCGCGCTCGTCAGCGTCTGCGCACCGCTCGATCTGCACCGCTCGTCCGCAGCGATCGATCACCCGTCGCGCCGTCTCTACCGGGCGCATGTGCTCTCGGGGCTGGTCGAGATCTACGAGCTCGTGGCCGCGCGCCGGCCGGTCCCGACCCCGATCGAGGTTGTGCGTCGCGTCCGCCACATCCGCGCGTGGGACAGGCACGTGATCGTCCCGCGCTTCGGCTTTCGCGATGAGCTCGACTACTACGACCGCGCGAGCGCGGGACCGCGACTACCGACGCTCGAGCTCCCGACGCTGATCGTGTCGACGACCGGGGACCCGATGATCCCGGAGGACGCCGTGCGCCCGTGCCTGGTCGGCCTCCCGGCCCACGTCGAGACGCGCTGGATCTACGGCGGCGGTCACGTCGGCTATCCGCGCGGGATCGACCTCGGCTTCGGGCCCAACCGCGGGCTCGAGGCCCAGGTGCTCTCGTGGATGCAGAGGCACTGACGAAAAACTGTGGCTCAGCGGCGATGACGTTTCGAGCGTTCACAGTCTGCGGGCAACGGGCCGCTGCTTAACGCCAGGGGTCCCTCCGCCTTCCGGGCGGCGAGCGCCTGATCGAGTGAAGCGGACGCGCGTCAACGCGCTCGCCGTCCTCAGGCGGCCCCTCCCTGGCTCGCGCGCGTCCCTTGAGCTTCGATGCGACGTCCAGCTACGTCCGGTGCCGTCGATGGGGCGATTCGCGCGCCCCTTGAGCTTCGGTGAGACGTCCAGCTACGTCCGGTGGCGTCGAAGGGGCGATACGCGCGCGTCCCTTGAGCTTCGATGCGACGTCCATCTACGTCAGGTGCCGTCGATGGGGCGATACGCGCGCGTCCCTTGAGCTTCGGAGACGTCCAGCTACGTCCGGTGCCGTCGAAGGGACGATAACCGGCCTCCCTGGCCCGCGCGCGTCCTTGAGCTTCGGCTGGTCCGAGTCAGCGCGCGTCGGGCCAATATTCGGGATCAGCGCGCGACGGACTCGACGCAGCGATACGCCCCGGGACGGCCCCAGTCGCGGACGTTCACGAACGCGCTGATGAGTTGACCGTCGCTGCCGATAAAGTAGGTATCGGGCAGTTTGTCGGTCCCGTAGCTCTTGGCGACCGTCTTCTCGCTGTCCCAGCCGACGCGCACGCCCGAGGACTTCAGCGACATCCGCTCGAGGAACTTCGTCACCTCCTCGGCCGTCTCGTCCTGGCTCACGGCGAGGACCACGATGTCGTCGCGCGCGGCGAATCGCTCGGCCAGTCGCGCGATCTGCGGCCACTCGGTGATGCACGGCTCGCACCACGAGGCCCAGAAATTCAGCACGACGAACTTTCCGCGGAGGTCCTTGAGCGTCAGCGTCTCGCCCGTCGCCACATCGACGACCGAAAAATCCGGAGCCGGGCCGTCGAGGGGCTTCGGCGTCAGCGGGCGGCAGGGGGACGAATTCTGGCTCTGGACGGCGCGCTGCAGCGACAGCCCGTAGCCGAACACGAGACCGCCGCTCACCAGCAGAAACAGCAGCAGCGCGGCGGCGGCGACCAGCGGTGATTGCTCGACCGCGGGCCCGGGGATGTGCAGGGACTTCGCGGCGGCCTCGAGCTCGGCCGGCGTGATGCCGTCGATGTTGATGAGCTCGCCGGACGTGGTCGCCGCGCGCTCATCGTTGGCATCGACTGATTCCGCCATTCGTTCACCTGCCTCGCGGCCGCACTCTACCCCGAGCTAGTGCGCGGGTGCGGCGGGTTGACTCGGCGCGGCCTTCGCCGGCGCGGGCGTCGGTGTTGGGGCCGTCTGTGTGTTGGCCTTGGGCCGGGGCTTCTTGCCCTGGGCCTTCGGCGGGGTATGCGAGGTCTCCGCGCTGGCGAGCAGCGCCTCGAGGACCTGGCCCTTCGGCGTGCCCTTCGCGACCTCGGCCTTCGCGGCCTCGAGCTCCTTATCGATGATCGCCGTGAACTTATCGAGCGGTACCGCGCCGGAGAGGAAGCGTCCGTTGATGAAGAAGGCCGGCGTACCGTTCGCGCCCATACGCTGGGCGAGCGCGATATCCTCGTCGATCATCTTGCCCAGGCTCGGGTCGTTCCGATCGGCGTCAAACTTGGCCATATCGAGGCCGAGCTGGGTCGCCAGCGATTTGTACAGCTCCTCGTTGAGCTGCTTGCGCATGGGGAACAGCTTGTCGTGCATCTCCCAGAACTTGCCCTGGCGATGCGCGGCCATGGCCGCGACCGCGGCCGGTCGGGCGTTCGAGTGAAACGGCAGCGGGTGGTGACGGAAGACCACGCGAACGTCGTCCCCGTACTTGGATTTCACCTGATCCACGGTCTTGGTGACCCGCTCGCAGTAGGGGCACTGGAAGTCGGAGAACTCGACGATCGTCACGAGCGCGTCGTCAGGCCCCTTCTGTGGGCGCCCATCTCCCGGGAGAACTTTGTAGCGTTTGTTGGGGTCGGGGCCCGAGCGCGGCGCGTTCTCCCACTGGCTCGGCACGCTGCCGGGCTTCCCGCCCCCGCGTGACTCGGCCGCGTCCTTCATAAAGGTCGCGTAGACCTCGCTGCGGTCGACGCCCAGCGCGTTGGCCGCGCGCTTCTCGGCCCGGAAGACCTGCTTCCAGCGCGCCGCGTCAAGAGCGCCGGAGTACGGGCGACCGTTGACGATGAAGCACGGCGTCCCGGTGCAGCCGGCCTTGTTCGAGGCGGCGTAGTCCTCGTCGAGCATCTTGGACACGGCCTCGCTCTCCATGTCCTTCTTGAACTTGGCGACGTCGAGGCCGATCTCGCCGGCCCACTTGACGAAGTTGCCGTCGCTGAGCCCGCGCTGTCCCGCGAACAGCCGGTCGTGCATCTCCCAGAACTTGCCCTGCTGATGGGCCGCGAGCGCGGCCTTGGCCGCAGGGACCGCGCGGTTGTGCATGCGCAGCGGGAGCTGCTTGAAGATCACCCGCACGTCGCCGTCGAAGGCGTCCATCGCCTCCTTGAGGGACGGCTCCGCGCGCGAGCAAAACGGGCACTGAAAGTCTGAAAATTCGATGACGGTGATCAGCGCGTCGTCGGGACCCATCGACGGCTCATCGCCGCGCAGATCGACGCGATACCGACCCTCCGCGGCCGCCTGGGGGGCCGGGGTCCAGTAGTTCTCTTTGATCCAGCGACCGGCGTAGAAGCCGAACGCGAGCGTCGCGGCGAAGCCGAGCACGCCGAGGATGTTTGCGGCGCCGCCGCGCGTCGCCTTGGTCTCGGTCTCGGGCTTGTCCGAGACGACCGGCGCGGGCGTCGAGGGCTTGGCGGTCTCCTGCTTCGAATCAGATTTGTCGTCGGACATTGCGGCACTCCGTGCGCGATCGAGGTCGAGGGATCGGGAGGATCTCTACTAGAAGTTCTCTAGAAGAAGCGGATCTTGAGGAGCGGAACGTGAATTGAGAAGCGGATCTCGTGGAGTCGGCGGGCGGGAGCATACCCCCTCGCCGTCGAGTACGGCTATCGCAGAGCCGGCAGGACCAGCGCGCGCCCGGGGGACGGGCGACGCGCTGGCACCTACAACGGATGGGCCATGGACCGCCTATCGGCGGCTCCTACGGCCCGAGCCGGCTACTTGCCGTCCTTGTCAGCGGGCTTCTTGGCCGCGCCAGCCGCTTTCTTGGCCGCCGCCTCTTTCTTGAGCGTGGCCTCGAAGCCGCCGTTCAGCTCCTCCTCGATGACCTTCTTGAAGGTCGCGAAGGGCTGCGCGCCGCTGAGGAGACGCCCGTTGATGAGGAAGCCGGGCGCGCCGCGAACGTCGAGCGACTGACAGGTCTTGATGTCGGTGTCGACCTGGGCGGTGGTCGCCGGATCCTTGAAGTCCGCCTCCCACTTGGCCACGTCGAGGCCCGGGACCTGTCCAGCGACCTCCTTGAGCTGGTCGTCGCTGCGCTTGGTCTTGTCGGCGAACAGCAGGTCGTGCATGGCCCAGAACTTGTCCGCGCCCTGCTTCCCAGCCGCGGCCGCGGCCACGTGCGCGCCCTTGGCGTTCTTGTGCATCGGCAGCGGGTAGTTGCGGAAGTAGATCGCGACCTTGTCGCCCATCTCCTTGGCGATCTGGTCGACCGTGCCGGTCGCCCGCTTGCAGAACGGGCAGTCGAAGTCCGAGCACTCGACGATGGTGACCTTCGGGTTGGACGTGTTGCCCTTGCCGGGCAGCCCGTCGGTCTTGACGTCACGACGCTTGTGGTCGGCGGGCGGCGGGGGCGGCGGGACCTTGAGCTCCTTCTCGAAGCCCTTGATCATCTCGTCGTACAGCTTGTCCTTGGCCACGCCCTTCTCGGCCATGAACTTCTCGGCCTTGGCCTTCTCCTCCTTGATGAGCGCGTCGAACTGCTCAAACGGGCGCGCGCCGGAGATGTGGCGGCCGTTGACGTAGAACGAGGGCGTCCCGCGGGTGCCGAACTGCCCGGCGATCTTCATGTCCTCGGCGATGATCTTGTCGAGCGCCGGGTCGGCGTAGTCCTTCTTGAACTTCTCGACGTCGAGGCCGATCTCGCCGGCCCAGGTGAAGAAGGCCTGGTCGTTGAGGCCCTTTTGGTTGGCGAAGAGCTTGTCGTGCATCTCCCAGAACTTGCCCTGGCGATCGGCCGCGAGTGAGGCCTTGGCCGCCGGCTTGGCCTGCGGGTGGATGTGCAGCGGCATCTGGCGGAACACGATCCGCACGTCGTTGGGGTACTGCTCCTTGATCTGCTTCATCGTCGGGTTGACGCGGTTGCAGAACGGGCACTGGAAGTCCGAGAACTCGACGATGGTCACGAGCGCGTCGGCCTGGCCCCACTGCGGGCGGCCGTCGGTCGGGACGCCGTAGTTGACCTTCGGGTCAGGCTGACCGGCGCGCTTGCGCTCGGGACGAGGCGGCGGCGTGCGGGAGGTCTTGGCGGCCTTCATGATGCGCGCGTAGATCTCGCTGCGCTTGGCGCCGGCCTTGACCAGCTCCTCGGCCTCCGTCTTCTCGGCGTCGATGAGCTTCTTGAGCCCGCTGATGTCACGCGGCGCGCCGCGCTGCCACTTGCCGTTGATGAAGAAGCTCGGGGTGCCGCGCACGCCGAACTGCTGGCCGAGCTTGAGGTCGGCCTCGACCTGGCCAGCCTTCTCGGCGATCGCCTTCTTGAAGGCCTCGACGTCGAGGCCGATCTCCTTGGCGAAGCCCTCGACGTCCTGCTCGCTCATCTTCTTCTGGTTCTTGAAGAGCATGTCGTGCATCTCCCAGAACTTGCCCTGGTCCTTGGCCGCGAGCGACGCCTGCGCGCCGTACTTGGCCTGCTTGTGCATCGGCAGCGGGAACTGCTTGAAGACCACGCGCACGTCGTCCTTGTAGGCCGGGTCGGCCATCAGCTCGGTGAGCATGTTGGCGAAGCGCGAGCAGTAGGGGCACTGGAAGTCGGAGAACTCGACGATCGTGACGAGCGGCTCGGCGGCGCCGTGGAAGCCGTCGTCCTCGGTGTAGGTGATGCGGAAGCGCTCACCCTTGATCTTGTCGTTCATCGAGTCGTCGACCTGATCCATGGTGACGACCGTGCCGCCGCCGGGGTGGCCGGCGTCGGCGTGGGCGCCGTCCTTGTGGGCCTCCTTGCTGGCGCTGCCGCGCTTGCCGGTGCAGCCCGCGTCGACGAGGGCGGTGGTCGAGAGCCCGAGGGCCGCGACGATGGCGAGTGAGAGTTTAACGCGTTTCATGGTTTCTCTTCTTGTGGTTGGAGAGCCGGGCTTCTCGCGCGCGGCCCTGTGCTTGGTGGTTGAGAATGCTTGCTTGGTGGGTGGCGCCGTCGCCGTGGATTCGGCTAGAGCGCGGCGTTGGGGAACTGGCTCGGCTGAACCGCGTCAGCCAAGAGTTTTTCAAGGTAGTCAGCGCGGGGCGTCCCGGCCTTCTCCGCCTCGCGCGCGAGCGCGAGCTCTTCCTCGACCCGCTCGCTGAGCGCGTCGAGCGTCTGGTAGCCGGTCAGGTAGCGACCGTTGAGGAACATGCCCGGCGTGCCGTCGACGCCGAGGCGACGGCCGAGCATCATGTCCTCGCGGACAACCTCGATGACCTCCGGGGCGTCGAGGTCCGCGAGGAAGCGATCTTTGTCGAGTCCGATCTCGTCGGCGATCTCGACAAACTTCGTGCGGCTGAGCGAGCCGGCCTTGGCCGCGATCGCGCGCTCGTAGAACGGCCAGAACTTGTCCTGGCGGTGGGCCGCGACCGCCGCGCGGGCGATGCCGCCGGCGGCCGGGTGAATCGGCAGCGGGTAGTGACGGATCGCCACGCGAACGTCCTCTGGGAACTTCTCGCGCAGCGCCGCGCCCAGCGACTCGGTGTGGATCCGCTTGCAGAACGGGCACTCGAGGTCCATGAACGCGACGATCAACACCGGCGCGTCCTCGGGCCCGATCGTCGGCGCGCCCTCGGCTCCGACGGCGTAGCGCACCGCGGGATCGGGGGTGTGCTTGGGCGCCGCCGGGCCGGGATCCCGCTTGGCCAGCAGCTCGCGGTAGCGGGCCAGCAGCTCCTCCGGGAGCTCGACCCGCTTCTTCTCGGCCTCGGCCATGAAGCCCTGGTAAAGCGCCGCGCGGGCGGTGCCCGAGTCGACGCGGCGACGCGCCTCGGCGAGCTCGAGGTCGATCAAGGCGTGCCACTCGGGCTCGCTGCGGAAGCCGACGATGGGACGCCCGTTGACGAAGGCGATCGGCCCGAACTCGATGCCGAGCTCGAGCGCCTGCCTGCGATGACGCATGCGCGCGCCGGTGTGGACGCCGGTGTCGAGGTCGTCGGCGAAGCGTCCCGGGTCGAGCTCGAGCTCCTGCGCGAGCTTGTCGAGGGTGGCGCGATCGAAGCGGCCGCCGGCGGCGTAGAGCCGCCTGTGCATCGGCCAGAACTTCCCTTGCGCGCCGGCCGAGAACGCGGCCTCAACGGCTTGCTCACCGGGAGCGAAGCCGGGAATCGTGAGCGCGCGAAACACCACGCGCAGGTCGTCGCCGTAGTCCTCGACGAGGTTGTCGAGGACCTGCCAGGTCCGGGCGCAGGGCGGGCAGGCGTAGCCGGAGTAGACGACGACCGTGACCAGCGCCTCGCCCTCAGCGCCGCCGAGGGCCTGGTCGTCGGCCTCGAGCTCGACGAGGAAGCGCCCCTCGCCGTCGAACTCGGCGGCGACTACCGCGGCGTGCCCATGCGGGTGATCGCCGGAGTCGGCGGCCTCGCGCGAGCAAGCGGGATTCACACACAGGAGACCCAGGGCTAGAAGCCCGAGAGTCCAGATTTTGCTCCGCATGAAGTGTCCATGGATGCTTTTCGAGTCCTGGGACCCGACGAGGTCGGGTACCCACCGTGGACGCCGAATTCACAGGCGCCCGCCCCGTTGGGGCGCTGCGGCTTCGTCATCGGCAGCCATCACAAATTGGATGTACGTACACGACGACCCGCACGCAGCAGCCCAACACCACTACGCGAGGGTGGTTCGGGGCGGCGGCGGCTTGGGGCAGTCGACGCGCGAACGCGGCATGCGATCGTCGCTTGCACGCATGCGCGCGCGGTGACGAGCCTCGAGCAAGGCGAGCTCGGCGCGCCCGTCGACGGAGAACATCTGGCCAGCGCTTGGCGGCGCGATCTCGGTCGGGGCGGGGGGCGGAACTCCGCCGTGAAATTCTCCACACTTCTGATATTCGGGGTCGCAGGTCTCGCCCTCGAACAGGCTCTCGAGCAGACGGCTACAGGTCCCCCGGGTCATCACGAGCAGCGACGCGTCGGTGTACATCCCGGCGAGCCGGTCGCCACCGCACAGCACGAGTGACTCGTCGCTGCGCTCGTCACCACACATTCGGTCGCCGCCGACCAGCTCGAGCAGGACCATGCGCGGATCGACCGAGTCGCCCTCGGCGTTCATCGCCTCGAGTCCGTACGCGGTCCCGGGACCGGCAAACGCGCCCGCGCTGAACACACTGACCCACAGGGTCAGCATCATCAGGCAACGCAGGAGCGTCTGGAGAAAGCCGGACACGACTCGTTTCGTTCCGTTCGTTCTGCTCGTTCAGTCGATTCTTCGACAGCAAAGGTAGCGCGAGACGCTCCTCTGATGCGCGAGGCTATGCGCTTTGGCCAAACTGCGCAAGCGCCTGCCTATTCCCAGAACCGCGAGATCCAGCTCGATCGGGCGCCGGTCGGCAGAAACTTCGTTCGTGCGCGGCTGAGGGCTGTACACCCCAACCGTGTAGGGCCTGGGGCTGTGTCCAGGCGGCGCGATGGGCGATCGCCCGCGGACCGACATGGAGGAAAACAAAAACCCCGCCGCGATCTGCGGCAGGGTTTTGGAGGGAAGCGGGAGACGAGGCTCGAACTCGCGACTTCGACCTTGGCAAGGTCGCGCTCTACCAACTGAGCTACTCCCGCGCTGGGGGGCGTACTCTACATGGCTGATGGGGTGAGTCAAGAGGACCCGGCAAATAATCTCGAGCGCTCACAAGGACGTGGGGAACGCGCGCGCTCCCGCGCAGCTCCTGGGCCTGGATCGGTTTGTGCGTGCATCGATGCATGCACCGATCGTTGAACAACCGGCGTCAGCTGCCGTATTTCGCCCTGAGACGCCGGTGTCGATGCATAAACAGCCGCTGCACAAGGATGCAGACCACCGGCGCGAGTGGTGCAACCCTCGGCTCGACCCACACGCGATCTCGCAGCGTCGCGCCCGCTGGCGACGCGCGAATCACTCGCTCGTGCACCCACTCACGCTGCATCCAGGAGCGGGATCGCTCGAAGAACCCCCAGCGCGCCGTCCCCGTCGCGTCCTGCTCCCCGCACCAGACGCGCTCGATGCTGAGCAGGTGGCGGTCGAAGGGCAGGACGCCGAACGCCAAGAGCCAGCTTGCGAACAGCGGCTCTCCGAGGGGCGCGTCGGCGAGGCTGCGCCCGGCGGCCTCGCTGGGGGTTGTCATCCGCAGCCAGGGCGCGAGCTCGTCGTTCACGCCGGCCATCGTGCTGACCGTCGCCCACAGCGCCGCGGGCGCGAGCGCCAATTCGCACGTGCTGTCGAAGGCGAGCGGCATGCGTGTGTCCTTCGTTCCCTACCGGCGGACCGGGGAGCAGATCTCGATCAGATGGCCGTCGGGGTCGCGCACGTAGCTGACGCGCTGACCCCAGGGCTGCTCGATCGGCTCGACGACCGCCTGCGCCCCGGCCTGCACGGCGCGGCTGAACAGCCCGTCGACCTCCTCCTCGGGGACGAGCACGCCGATCTCGCTGCAGCCCTGGCCGGCCGGCGGCAATTCGGCGCCGCCGAAGATGTGCTCGCGGATGAACGCGCGCTCGCTGAGCGCGAGCGTGGTCGCGCCGGTCACCAGCTCGCCGTAGGGGCCCTGGCGAAACTTGAGTTCGAAGCCGAGCACGTCGCGGTAGAACGAGACCGCGCGGTCGAGGCTCTCGACATAGAGGATGACGTAGCCGAGCGCCGGCGTGCTGGTGGGCATCGCCAGCACCCTGCCGAAACGACGGGCGCTTGTAAACGCTCGCGCGGGCGCGGGCCGCTACTGGAGCTTCGACAGCGCGGCCTCGGCCGCCTTGAGATCGCCGATGAGCATATTCGCGGTGCAGCTGCCGGTCTGCCCGATCTTCGCCTTCTTGAGCGCCTTGACCACGCACTTGTTGAGCTTGTCATCGCCGCCCTTGGCGACGCTCGCCTCGCGCACGCGCCCCTTGGAGAAGGTCCACGTGACCCGCAGCGCGCTCCCGGCGGCCGCGCAGGCGTCGAGCTTGCCCTTGACCGGCCCCACGCCGGACATGACCTCGCCGAGCGCCATCGGGCCCTGCTCGCGCATGCGGCAGCTCAGGTTGCGCACGGGGACATCTTCGTCCCAGCGATCGATGCTGCTCGTGAGCTCGAGCGCCACGGTCTTGCCCTTGGCGGCCTCGAGCTGCTTGGTGACGTGACAGCCGTCGTCGTCTTTGCGCTTGGCCGAGCACGCGCGCTTGAACGCCTCGAGCGCCTTGCCGGCGTCCTTCGCCGTCCCGATGCCGGAATAGTGCGCGGCCCCGAGCTTGACGCAGCCGGTGCCGTGCCCCCCGTCGCAGGCCGCGGCGAAGGCCGCGACCGCGCGCTGATTGACCGCCTTGTCCTTGTTGGGGTCGAACAGCAGCTCGCCGGCGTTCAGGCAGCCGACGACCTCCTTGGCCGCGCACGCTTTCTCGTACAGCGCGATCGCCTTGTCGACATCGCGCTCGACCCCGTTGCCGCTGTACGCCAGCTCGGCGGCGGTGGTGCACGCCAGCGCCTGGCCGGCGTCGCACCCCTTCCCGAAGAAGCCGAACGCGGTCGCTGGACCCGGCTCGGGGCCGTCGCCGGCGAGCGCGAGCTGCCCGCGCTGCACACACGCCTTGCCCTGCCCCCCGTCGCAGGCGGCCGTGTAGGCCGCGGCCGCCTTGCCCGCGTCGCGATCGGTGCCGCGCCCGTTCTCGTAGGCCTCGCCGAGCTGATGGCAACCCGGCGCGTCGCCGCCGTCACAGGCCTTCGTGAACAGCTCGAGCGCGGCGCCGAAGTCCTGCACGCGCGCGGCCTCGAGCCCTTTCTCCGTGCACGCGGCCGGCTCACACGCGACCGCCGCGCCGCCGCCGGCAGCACCGCCGCTCCCGCCGGCCTCCGCGCCCTCGCCCACGCCGTCGGGCGGCTGGGTCTCTGGCCCGCGCTCACACGCGCCCGCGCCGAGCGCCAAGCAGACGGTGAAGCTCGCCAGGGCGAGACTGCGGACGATCGTGGTTCGCGGGATCGAGTCGAGCTTCACGCGTCCATGGAAGACCGTGCGCGCGCCGCCGTCAAGCCGCGAATTTGAACCTCGCGCGCGGACTCGCGAGCCCTGACTCGAGGGACATACCGTTCGCGGCGCGCCGCCGTCACGCGCCGAGCTCGATGCCGACCGCGCGGGCCGTCGCGATCAGCGGATGCCCGGGGTCGACGAGACGCGGCTCCACGGCGGCCTGCTCCATCGCGACCGAGCCGATGACCCCGCCCGCGACGCGGACCATCCGCCCCCACGCGCCGCGCTCGACCAGCGCCGTCGCCTCGACGCCGAACTGCGTCGCGAGCACGCGGTCGAAGGGAATCGGTCCGCCGCCGCGCTGCAGGTGACCGAGCACCGTGACGCGCGTCTCGACATCCAGGCGCTCGGCGAGCGCCCGCGCGAGGGTCTGCCCCGCCCCGCCCGCGCGGATCGAGCCGCGGCCGTGCTTGACGGTCCCGGAGGAGCGCTCGCGGCCCTTGGGGCGCGCCCCCTCGGCGACGACGATCAGCGAGAACTGACGACCGCGCGCGCGTCGGGCTCGGATCTTCTCGCAGAAGCGCTCGGGGTCGTAGGGGAGCTCGGGCAGCGCGATGCAGTCGGCTCCGCCCGCGACCCCGGCGTAGAGCGCGATCCAGCCCGCGGTGCGCCCCATGACCTCCAAGATCATCACGCGGTCGTGGGACTCGGCGGTCGTGTGCAGCCGATCGAGCGCCTCGGTCGCGACCTCGACCGCCGACCAGAAGCCGAAGGTGAAGTCCGTCGCGGTCAAGTCGTTGTCGATGGTCTTCGGGACCCCGACGACCTTGATCCCGTGCTCGCGCATCAGGCGGGCGGCGATTCGCTGGGTGCCGTCGCCGCCGATCACGATCAGCCCCTCGAGCGCCGCGCTGCGGATCGCCGCCGCCAGCTCGGCGGATCGATCGCGCGCGCCGCCGTCCGACTCCGGCCACGCGAAGGGGTCGCCGCGGTTGGTCGTCCCGAGGATCGTGCCGCCGCGGTGCAGCAAGCCTTGACATGACCTCGGGGTCAGCTCGAACAGACGCTGCGGCCGCATCAAGAAGCCGTTGAAGGAGTCCTCGCTGCCGATGATGTCCCAGCCGAGCTGCCCCGCCCCGCGCTTGACGACCGCGCGGATCACCGCGTTGAGACCCGGCGCGTCGCCGCCCCCCGTGAGAATGCCGATCCGGCGCTTCGTCATGATGCCGGCGACTGTAGCAGCTCGAGGATCACGACGACGATCACGACGAGGATCGCTGGGGGCCGCGGTGGCGGATCACGTAGAGCAGCGGCCCGGCCGAGCCGGTCGTGAGCGTGAGCGCGAGGTAGGGCAGCACGTTCACCCCGCGCCCGCGAGCGTCGCGGACCATCCAGACCGTCGCCAGCGACAGCGAGATCAGGATGTCGAAAGCCGCCAGCTGCCCGAGCCGCGTGGACACCAGGTCGCTCATCGCGGTGAAGAAGCCGCCGTGCTCGATGATCACCCAGACCGTGAGCGCGAGGAAGTCGACGAGGACGAGGGACAGCAGGACTTTGCCGAGGAGTCGCTTGGTGGTTTCGTTCATGCTCCCCAGCGTTCGCAAGCGCCGTGCCAGGACGCGCCGCCGCGTCCCTCGACCCTCGCCGCGCTCGATCCGGCGCCGCCGTTGCAGCGCCGCAACACTCGCGCCGGCGCCGGCGTTGCGGCTGCGCAACGCCCCGCCCCTACATCATCCGCTGCGGGCGCAGAGACGCGCGCGGCCCTGGCACGGTTCGTGATACGCAAGGGCTCCGTGCAGCGCAGAGCCCACGCGTATCGATGGTACGGCCTGGCCGCCGGCTTCACGCTCTCGCTCATCGACTTCGGCTTCTTGCTCGGCTCCCGCGACGCGCTCGGTCTCGACGCGCGCGCGCAAGCGCTGACCGCCTTCGCGCTGTTCGCCCTCACCTTCACGATCCTCGGCTTCCTCGTCGGCTGGCTGATCGAGACGCGGATCCGCGTGACCGGAGACGCCGCCGTGATCCGCGGGCAGCTCGCCGCGCTCGAGGCCTCGCAGCGGCGGCTCGTCGAGTACGAGACGCTCGCCTCCATCGGTCGCCTCGCCGCCGGCGTCGCCCACGAGGTCCGCAACCCGCTCGCCGTGATCCGCAGCGCCGCCTCGCTGCTGCAGGAGCGCGCCGACACAGGAGACGCGGAGACGCGACGCGCCAGCGAGTTCATCTGCGAGGAGGTCGACCGACTCGACGGCTTCGTCCGCGCGCTGCTCGACTTCTCCCGCCCGCCCGCGCTCACGCGGCGCGCGACCGACCTGCAGGCGCTGCTCGAGCGCGCGCGCATGCTCGCCGGCCCCGCCCTCGCCGAGCTCGAGGCGCGCGAGGCCATCACGATCGCGGTCGAGCTCGAGCTCGAGGGCAGCGCGCCGAGCGAATTCGAGCTCGACCCCGACGTGCTCGCGCCGGCGCTCTCGGGGCTGCTCGTCAACGCCGGTGAAGCCCTCGCGGACATCGACGACGAAGATGACCACGAAGATGACCACGAAGATGACCACGAAGATGACCACGAAGATGACCACGAGGACGTTGCGGAGTCGACGCCCACCGGCGGGCGCGTGCGCCTGACCGCGCGCGCCCGCGACGATGTCCTCGAGCTCATCGTCGCCGACGACGGCCCCGGCGTCGACGACGAGCTCCGCGCGCGCCTGTTCGACCCCTTCGTCACCACCCGCGCCCGCGGGACCGGCCTCGGTCTGCCGATGGCCGCGCGCGCGTTTCGGGCCCACGGCGGCGCCCTGCAGCTGCGCGCGCGCGCGGGCCTCGGCCCCGACGGGCGCGGCGCCTGCTTCGTCGCCACGATCCCGCGCGCGTCACAACCTGCTCAACGGGACATACCAACAATCGAGGAGGCCCGGTGAACACGAGCCCGACGCCCCGGCCGCGCGTCGCGGTCGTCGACGACGAGCCGCGCATGGCGGAGATCCTCGCCATGGTGCTCCGCAGCGGTCACGACGAAGGCGAGCCGCCGCCCCTTGTCGAGACCTTCACCTCGCCGCGCGCCTTCCTCACGGCGCTGACCCGCGCGCGCGCGCAGGAGCAGGCGGACGAGCCGCCCTTCGATCTCCTGCTCACCGACCTCAAGATGCCGCGCGTCGACGGCGTCGAGCTGACCCGCCGCGCCCGCGCCATCGACCCCGAGCTCCCCGTCGTGCTGATCACCGCGCACGCGACCGTCGAGACCGCGGTCGCGGCCATGAAAGAGGGCGCGATCGACTACCTGACCAAGCCCGTCGACAACACCCGCTGCCGCCAGTGCGTCCGCCAAGCGCTCGCGCGCGGCCGCCTCGCCCGCGAGAACCGCTACCTGCGCGCGCAGCTGCGCCACGAGCACGGCCTCGACACCATCGTCGCCGTCAGCCCGGGCATGAAGGCCGTGCTCGCGCTCGCCCGCCGGGCCGCCGCGAGCCGCAGCACCGTGCTGATCAGCGGCGAGAGCGGGACCGGCAAGGAGCTCGTCGCCCGCGCGATCCACCTCCACAGCCGCCGCGTCGCCCAGCCCTTCGTCGCCGTCAACTGCAAGGCCTTCGCCGAGAGCGTGCTCGAGTCCGAGCTCTTCGGGCACGTCCGCGGCGCGTTCACGGGCGCGGCCCAGGGTCGCCGCGGCGTGTTCGAACGGGCCGCCGGCGGCACGCTGTTCCTCGACGAGATCGGCGAGGTCTCCCTCGAGTTTCAGGCCAAGCTGCTGCGCGTACTGCAGGAGCGCGAGGTCCTCCCGGTCGGCGGTGAGCGCCCCAGGCCCGTCGACGTCCGGATCCTCGCGGCCACCAACCGCGCGCTCCAAGCCGAGGTCGCGGCCGGTCGCTTCCGCGAGGATCTCTACTTCCGCCTCGCCGTGATCCCGATCCACATCCCGCCGCTGCGCGAGCGCCCGGCCGACATCCTCCCGCTCGCCCGCAGCTTCCTGACCCGGATCGCGGGCGAGCTCGGGCGCGCCGCCCCCGGCGGCTCCGCGATCACGGGCTGGACGCCCGCGGTCGAGCGTTGGCTCGCCGCCCACGCCTGGCCCGGCAACGTCCGCGAGCTCGAGAACACGATCGAGCGGGGCGTCGTGCTCGCGCGCGGCGATCGAGTTGAACTCTCGGACATGGTCCTGGGGTCATCGAGCGCCGAGCGCCCCGGCGCCGCCGCGCCGGCCCGCGCGCTGAGCCTGCAGGAGCACCTCGACGCGGCCGCCCGCGCCCGCGTCGAGCAGGCGCTGCGCGATCACGACGGCGTGCGCGTCGCGGCCGCGCGCGAGCTCGGCGTCGAGCGCACCACCCTCTACCGCCTGATGAAGCGCTTCGGCATCGACTAGGAGAGCCCGGCGCTCCTGGTGGTGCATGGCGTCGTGGGGATTACTCAGACACGCTCCTAGACCACGACGTCGGTCCCCGCGATCGGGCCCAGCTTCGGCGGCAGGTCGGTCTCGTCGAGCATCTGGCGGATGTCGATCTCGATCCCGCGCGCCATGCTGCTGATCGGCACGTCGTTGGCGAGGCCCTCGAAGGGGTTCTCGCTGTACTCGCCCACCCGGTCCATCAGCCAGAAGATCCAGAAGCAGATCACCGTCGCCGGGATCGCGAAGAAGACCGTCCACGCCTCCTCGGCGCGCCCGAACACGTCGATCATCCCGAAGGGCAGCAGCGCCCCGAACAGGAAGATGCAGTACGCGTTGGCGCTGACCCACTGCCGCGGCAGCGGGAACTTCTTGATGCGCTCCGCCTTGCCCTGCAGCGTGTAGAACTCGGTGATCAGCTCCTGCATCGCCAGGTGCCGGAAGTGGTCGATGACCCCCGCCTCGCGCAGCGCCATCAGCCGGCGCGACTGGCTGCTCAGCAGGTGCGACGAGCGGTTGCCCTTGCTGAGCACGTACGCGGCCTCCTCGTCGGAGACGTACGTCTCGAGCACCGCCTGCGCGTCCGCCTCGGTGACCGCGGTGCCGTAGCGCTCACGATTTCCGCTCGAGAGCGCGCCTTGGTGCTCCCACGGGGTGACCTTGCGCAGCTCGACGGCGAGCATGTGCAGCCAGGCCACGTGCCGGTGCACGATCTCTTTGCGCAGCGCCGGCGCGTCCTCGCTGATCACGAAGTCCCTCGCCATGACCGCGAACGACCGCGAGGCGTTGACGATGCCGCCCCAGATCTTGCGCGCCTCCCACAGCCGGTCGTACGCCGAGTTGTTCTTGAAGCCGAGATAAAACGCCAACGCCACGCCCAAGAGCCCCACCGGCTGCCACGGGAGCGCGAACCACTTCCACCCGCTGAAGTACGCGAGCGTGGACGCGACGCCCGCGTACAGGGTCGTGAAGAGCAGGGAGTGGCGGGTCCACCACAGCGACTGGCGAAACGAGAACCGATACGCTTGGTACATGTTGCTTCCGTCGGGCCGTTAGGGCGGTCTACCACAGGAGCGCGGCTCACTCCGGGGGCTCGAACAGGTCGCAGGCCGTGTCGATCACGCTCACCGCCTCGTCGAAGAACGGCGCATAATTGGGCGCGCACACGCTGCCCCACTGACCGAACTCAAACGACTCCGCGAACGACCGCAGGCGCGGCGCCGGCTCCGCGCCGTCCTCGCTGCACAGCGCCCCGGGGGTGTCGTTGTCGCCGATCAAGCCGAGCACCACCACCGCCGACTCGTCCCCGCCCTTGGCGTCGACCAGGTACTGCTTCCACGCGACTGGATCACCCGGCGACTTGTCGTCGTCCTCCTCGTCGCTGATGTACGTCACCACCAAGATCGCGTCGTCGCGCAAGAAGCCGTCGTTGCACTCCGCCGGCGCCGTCAACGGGCCCAGGCCCTCCATCATCGCCTCCATCGGGCGCTCGTTGCCGTCACCGCCCGCGCCGACCAACGCGACGCAGGCGAAGGTCTCGTTCAACATCGGCTGACCGTCGACCATGTAACGGTGCCCGCCCGCGATCCCGCACTCCTCCTGCGCGATGTCCTGGACCTTGCCGGCGCCGAGGGTCACGTCGCAGCCCGTCGGCAGCTCGAACTCATCGCAGGGGATGTCGTTGCACTCCGTCGGCGGCGGGTTGATCACCACCGGTCCGCCCTCGAAGCAGACCGCCAGGCAGCACTGCGGCTCAGGCATACAATTGACCCCGTCGGGGCCGATGCTGATCTGGTTAAACGCGAGCGACTCCGCATCCGTGTCCACCACCATGACGTGGTAGTCCTGCGCCATCAGGGTGCCCTGGATCGACTGGATGAAGCCGTCGAAGCTCGCTATCAGGTTCTCCTGCTCGTCGAGCATCGAGCCCGAGTTGTCGATGATGAACAGGAAGTCGACCTTCTTGCAGCCCTCGTCGCCCGCGCTCGGATCGACCGTCTCCGTCGGGTCGTCGCCCACGTCGAACTTGACCGCCATGGTCGTCGAGCCCTGCGAGCCGCCGCCGGTCGTCGTCGCGCCCGTGGTCGCCGCCGTCGTCTCCGCGGTCGCGCCGCTCGAGCTCGCCGCGCCCGACACGGTGCTCGCGCCCGCCGTCGTCGCCGTTGTCTGACCCGCGCTCGCGCCCTCCGAGTCACCACCCGAGTCACCGCAGCCGACCGCGAGGCCGAGGGCCACGGTCACCGCGGAGCAACACAAGCGCCACGAGATCGATGAGCGTACACGCGGATCGTCCATGGGCCTACGATACCGCCTCCCGCGCGCGCGTGGGCGACGGACCCGCGACGGCGCGCTGCCTCGAAGAGGTCCACAGGCTCGAAGCCGGTCACCACGATCGCCACGCCGCGGCGCCGATCGCGTTGCCCTGCACGAACAAGTCACGAAAGACGTCACGAGGGCAGCCGCGGACAGCGTCACGCTCGGTCGACGCGACCCGCGGATCGCTCGACGTGGTCCTTAGTACACCAGCGCGCTCGAGCCGATGTCCTCGGGCGTCTCGATGCAGCACAGCGAGTGCTGATCGCAGCGATACCGCCGCGTCCCGACCCCATCACCGACGCAGCGACGCTCGTTAAACGCGATCGCGTTGCCCAGCCGCCCCTCGGCGCTGAGCCCCCAGCACAGCACCTCGCCGCTCTCGAGCAGCGCGCAGCTGTGGAACTCCGCGACCGTCACCGCCACCGCCGGTCCCGGCAGCGAGACCGCCGTGATGTCGACGGGCCGCTCATCGTCACCGATGGTCTCGTACGAGTCCTCGCCGACCCCGAGCTGACCAAATTCGTTGGGCCCCCAGCAGCGGACCGCGCCCGAGCTCAAGCGCGCGCAGCTGTGCCGCCAGCTCGCCAGCTGCGCGACCGGCTCTCCCAGCTCTGCGAGCCCCCCGAGCGCCGGCGCCTCGTCGTCACCGATCGCGTCGACGTGGCCGAGGCCGAGCTGCCCCGACGCGTTCGCCCCCCAGCACTGGACCGCGCCGCCCTCGCTGCGCGCGCAGCTGAAGCGCTCGCCCGCGCGCACGGCCGCCAGCGGTGAGTCGATCGCCAGCGCCGGCGCGACCGCCTGCGCCGCCAGCAGCACGCTCTCCGCCGCGCCCTGGCCGAGCTGTCCCGAAGTACCCGCGCCCCAGCACAGCGCGTCGCCCCCCGTCGTGAGCGCGCAGGTGTGGCTCGCGCCCGTGCTCACCGCGCGCACCGCCAACGGCGCCGGCACCGGCCCGAGCGCCGTCGGCGGCTCGTCGTCGCCCACGTGCGCGAACACGTCCTCGCCGTACCCGAGCGCCAGCGCGGCGCCCCAGCAGTAGGCCGCGCCGGTCGCCGAGATCGCGCAGCTGTGATGTGACCCCGCGGTCAGGCGCGCGACTTCGAAGCCCTCCGGCAGCGCGACCGCCTCGACCTCAGCCGGCGTCTCGTCATCGCCGACCGCCTGGGTGTCGCCGCGCCCGAGCTCGCCGAACTGATTCTTCCCCCAGCAGCGCACGCGCTGATCCTCGAGCAGCGCGCAGGTGTGCGCATAGCCGGCCGCCACCGCCACCGCCGGCCCGCCGAGCGCGACCGCAGGCATCCACGCCGGCGCCTCGTCGTCGCCCACGATGTCGGCGCCCGGGAGCCCGAGCTGACCGCTGGCGTTGCTCCCCCAGCAGCGCACGTCGCCGCCGCTGTCGAGCGCGCAGGTGTGGGCTGCCCCCGCGGCCAGCGCCGTGATCCCGGGCGACGGCAGCCGGCAGTTGGCCTCGCAGCCGTCCCCCGACATCGTGTTCCCGTCATCGCAGGTCTCGAGGCCGTTGGCCGTGTAGCCGTCGCCGCAGACCGCGAACTCGCACTCCGGCGTGCACAGGCGGTTGGGCCCGTTGCCCTCGCCGTTGTCGCAGGCCTCGCCCAGCTCGAGCACGCCGTCACCGCAGACCGGCCCGGCGTCGGCGGTGTCACCACCGTTGGTCGTCCCGCCGTCATCCTCGCCGCCGTCGCCCGTGCACAGCGCGTCGACGCCGTCACACGACTCGGTCTCGCCCGCACCACCGCCGCACGCGAGCGTCAGCGATGCGCCCAAGAACCACGCGAGCCCCACGCCTCGGGTCACGCGCGCGCTGTCGGGTGTCGCCACCCCGCTGTTGTACCAGCGTTGCTCCAACGCCGCGCCAGCCCCGAGGCGTCGACGCGCTTGACAGGGAAAAAACGCGCGCGATATCCCGCCCGCGCCACCATGCCGACTGAAGCCCTGCCCGCGCTCGCCGACCTCCACCGTCACCTCGACGGCTCGCTGCGCCGCGCGACGCTCGAGCAGCTCGCCGCCGACGCCGGCCGACCTGTCCCGACGGACCTCGAGTTCAGCCCGGGCATGGGCCTCGCCGCCGCGCTCGAGCGCTTCGCCTTCACGCTCTCGCTGCTGCAGACCCCCGCGAGCGTCCGCCGCGTCGCCGCGGAGATCTGCGAAGACGCGCGCGCCGAGGGCGTGACGACCCTCGAGCTCCGCTTCGCGCCCCAGCTCCACGGCGAGCGCGGCGCCAGCCCCGAGGCGATCGTCGACGCCGCGCTCACCGGCCTCGACGGCCGCGCCGGGCTCATCCTCTGCGGCCTGTACGGAGAGCCACCTTCAGCCCTCGAGCGACTCGTCGACATCGCCCGCCCGCGCGCCGGCGTCGTCGGCATCGACCTCGCCGGCGGACCCGCCCCAGGGCACGCGTGGGGCCTCGAGAGCTACGCGGGCGCGTTTCGAAGGGCGGCGGAGTACGGCCTCGGGCGGACCGTGCACGCGGGCGAGGGCCGCCCGCCCGCCGAGATCCGCGTCGCGATCGAGCAGCTCGGCGCGCAGCGCATCGGCCACGGCACGACGCTCCTCGACGACCCCGCGCTCGTGGAGCTCGTCCTCGAGCGCGGCGTCACCATCGAGGCGTGCCCAACCTCCAACGAACACACGGGCGTGCTCCAAGACCGCCGCGAGCATCCGCTCGCGCGCTGGCTCGAGCGCGGCGTCCGAGCCTGCGTTTGTCCGGACAACACCCTGCTATCCCGGGTCAACGCGCGACAAGAGCACCTACGCGCGCTCGAGATCCACGGCATGACGCCCGCGCTCCTCCGCGAGGCCATCGCGTGCGGACACGCCGCAGCGTTCTCCCGGTAGCTACACCGATCTCGGCAGCGCAAATGTAGACATCACGCCCACGCGCCCAGAGCGAGGGCCTCGGCATGGTGTATATCCAGGGAGTTCATCCGCGCGCTCTCCACGAGTCGCGCGGCATTCTTGACCTCTGCACCTGGAGCTGTCCCATGGCCCGTCTCTCCACTCTCTCCGCCTCCCTGATCCCCACCGCCCTCAGCCTCTTGCTCGTGGCTCCGCTCGCAGGCTGCGGCGACGACGGATCCGTCGACACCGACGCGGAGGAGACCACCGGCGACGACGACGACGACGACGACGACAACGCCGGCACGACCGCAGGCCCCGGCGGGAGCGAATCAGGATCCGAGACCGGCGACGGTGACGGTGACGGCGACGGTGACGGTGACGGCGACGGCGACGGCGACGGCGACGGCGACGGTGACGGCGACGGTGACGGTGACGGTGACGGCGACGGCGACGGCGACGGCGACGGCGACGGTGACGGCGACGGTGACGGCGACGGTGACGGTGACGGTGACGGCGACGGCGACGGCGACGGTGACGGCGACGGCGACGGCGATGGATCCGTCGCCGAGTGCTACTCCGACAAATTCTCCGATGAGGTGCCGCTCGCCGACTACGATCAATTCAACCCCGTCGTCGGCTCGCACTGCGTCGGCACCAACCACCAGGACATCGACGACGTCGAGCGCGTCGTGTTCCTCGGCGACTCCGTGACCGTGGGCACCCCGCCCTCCCCCGCCAACAGCTTCTACCGCTCGGTCATGGCCGACGCGCTCGCCAACAAGTTCGGCATCGAGCCGCCCTCGGGTCTCTGGAAGCAGGTCAACTTCGTCGACGGAGTCTCCCTGCAGAAGCACTCGGGCGCCTTCAGCAGCTGCTCCAAGTGGGGCGCCCGCACCGACGACTTCGCGGCCCAGCTCGCCGGCTGCTTCGACGGCCCCGAGCTCGCGAAGACGCTCATCGTCACGACCATGGGCGGCAACGACCTCGCCAGCATCGCCAAGGACGCCACCGCGGACCCGCCCATCTCCGACGAGGAGATCTACAACCGCATGGACGAGGTCGTTCAGTACCTCGACGACTTGCTCGCCTACGCCGCCGACCCGATGAACTTCCCCAACGGCGCCTACGTCGTGTTCGCCAACGTCTACGAGTACACCGACCGCACCGGCGACCTCGGCGTCTGCCAAGCCGCGCAGTTCCAGGACCTCAGCGGCGAGTGGCCCGAGGGCATGCCGTTCATCAACTACCTCAACGAGGGCTTCATGGACCTCGCGGTCGAGTACGGGACCGACATGATCTTCATGTCCGAGGAGTACTGCGGGCACGGCTTCTACCACGACGACATGGGCACCGTGTGCTACGAGCCCGACGCGGACAACTGGTTCGACTTCACCTGTATCCACCCGACCCCGACCGGGCACGAGAACCTCGCCGGCATGTTCATGGCCGTCATCGACGAGTAGCCGGCCCGCTCGGAAACGTTCACAAGACCAGACCTTCAGTCAGGTTCACGCGCGCGGCTCGAGCCGCGCGTTTTTTGTGACATGTCCAATGGGACATTTCACAGCGCGCCTCCTGCTATGCTGAGCGCGTGCGCACCGCCCCAACGCTCGCCCCCGCGTCGACCTCGACCGCGCTCCTCGCCATCACGCTGCTCGCCTGCGCCGGCGGAGACGGCGAGACCGGCGAGACCGGCGGCGCCGAGGAGGACATCACCAACGCCGTGTTCGCCAACCGCAGCCCCGACTGCGCCGACTACGTAGGCGCCTACACGGCCGCGGCCCGCGACCTCGGGCGCGACCAGGGCTTCACGGCCACGGTCCGCGTCTCTGACGACGGCGCGCGCTGCCTGATCGAGTCAAACACGATCCCCAACCATGACTTCAACGACGCGAGCGCGAGCTTCGCCACGCCCGTCGCGGAGGTCCAGCGCAGCCTCGAGCTCCCCCGCAACCCCAGCGTCGCCGCCGAGCCCTCCGCGCTCGCGCTCAGCTCCTTCGACGCGATCATGCTCAACGGCGTCGTCGTCGACATCTTCTCGGCCGGCTGCTGGGGCGTCGGCGACGGCGTGATCGGCTGCTTCGACATCAACACGCCCTGGCGCCGCGACCCGATGCACCCGAGCAACACCTTCGGCGCCGACGCCCACAACGCGCACACGCAGCCCGACGGCACCTACCACTACCACGGCGATCCCGCGTCGATGTGGGACGACAGCCCCGGCGACAACGGCTCCCCCGTGATCGGCTTCGCGGCCGACGGCTTCCCGATCTACGGCTCCTACTTCAACGACAACGGCACGCTGCGAAAAGCGGTCTCGGGCTACGAGCTCAAGCAGGGCGCGCGCCCGGCGGAGCCGGATGGTCCGGGCGGCGACTACGACGGCACCTACATCGACGACTTCGAGTACACCGGCAGCGGCGACCTCGACGAGTGCAACGGCATGACCGTCGACGGGCAGTACGGCTACAACGCCGCCCTGCTGAGCTAAGCTATCAAGATCACTCCAGGATCCGGAAACGCGAATGGACCGTTCCCGGCACGTGCCTCCTACTCAAGCGTGTCCTCCAGGTCATCTTCCCGGATCCGCCAAATCGCGTCCTCCTCCAGGTCCGAGACCAGGTGCATGTAGACCTCGGTGGTCGAGAGCTTCGCGTGCCCGGCGAGCTTCTGGGCCATCGTCCGAAGTCCCTTCGCCGGTGCTCGCTTGATCGCCATCTGTTCCTGGATCGCTCAGCGGGCCCGTCGACTCGCTCTCGTGAGGACACGCGAGGAGAACCACCAAGCTCGTCCCGTGCGCACGCGTTGTTGCATCCGTCGTCGTCCTCGGTGTTCCCGTCGTCGCACTCCTCGTCTGTACCGAGGAGGCCATCCCCGCAGTAGGGCTTCATGCACGAGTTCAGGCAGTCGTCGGTGTTATCAGCGTTGCCGTCATCGCACTCCTCGTCGCCGCCGACCTGACCGTCGCCACAGACCGCCGGTTCACCCGTCGTCGTCGTCGCGGCCGCGGTCGTGCCCGTCGCCAGCGAGGTCGCTCCCTCGCTCTCGCTCTCGCTTCCACCCGGTCCTTCCGTCGTGGAACTCGACGACGAGACCTCTGTGTCCGTCACCGACGTGGAGCCGTCCGACTCGCTCTCCCCCGTCGTCTCCGACGGCCACGTGATCGAGATCTCCTGCGCCGCCTCCCAAGCCCGATCGCCCGAGCACCCCCCCAACAGGACCGCGACACCGAGCAACCGGAGATGCTCTGCAGGACGGCGTTGCATCGTTCGAAGCGTCATCATCGCTAAAATCGCGCGCGAATGAAAACCCCCGCGTGCCCGGGAGACAGCGCAGGTGCGACACGCACATGCGGCTGCCTGTCGCCGAGGTCTCGAGCCCCGAGCAAAACCATGGTGAACCCGCCCGCGAACAACAGCCCACCCACGACGCCGGTGACGACCGCGAGCGCACGCATTCGCTTGTTCTGATCGTGCTGGTCGACGATGAGACCGTACTCCTCGGGCGTGAACTTCCGCTGCTCGGCCTCGGCGATCGCTACGACCGCCAGATCGCCGCGCTGCCGCGGTCGTACTCGGCGATCGCCAAACTCATCGGCAGACACAGCCCTGCACCCAGGCCCATCAAGAGCCCTCCGCAAGCGCCGGACGACGTCGACTCCAGAGTGGCCGTTCCAGCGAAGGAGGTTGATGACGGTAGCGAGTGTTCGCCCATAGGTTATGGCGCCCTCGCACGCGACAGCTCGACTACGCCGATGTCCACGTTCTCTCCGGACGCGAGCGTGAGCCGTAGACGCGCCATCTGGTGTTCGGATCCGGCCCCATTCCACGCGAACAGGCTCGTCTCCGTGACCGGTACACCCTCGATGCGAAACACCCCGCGCTCATCGGAGCGCGCGAGCGCGTCTCCGGCCCAGACCTTGATCCCGGTGACGGGCTGACCGGAGCCCGCGTCCACGAGACGCCCCGAGATCGTCACGGGCGCCGACAGCTGCAAATCGAGGGTCGTGACCTCCCCGGCCATCGTCGTGACACGCTGGACCGCGGCGAAGCCTCCCTCCGCCGTTGCGGAGACGATGAACTCCCCCGCGTTGAGCCCCTCGATCCGCCAGCGACCCTCAGTGCGCTCGAAGGCCTCGTGAACTCCGGCGCCCGGTGAAGCGGGGCGCGCGAGCAGCTCGAAACGCTCCGGAGCGTCTCCGCCGGGAAGCGACGCGGTCCCGCGCAAGACCGCCTCATCCTCGAGCACCAGCGCTACCGTGTCACCAACGCGCACCCCCACGCGGGAGACCTCTCGCCCGCCGCGCTCGAAGGCGGCGACCGTATAGGTCCCATCGGTCAGGTGACTCAGCTCGAAGCTCCCATCGACATCACAGAGCACCGTGTGCCCCCCCGCGACGCCGAGCAGGCGAGCGTCGCTCGGGCTCCCCCGCTCGATCCCGTCGCCCTCGCGCGCCGCCGTCACGAACACGTCCGAGAGCGCGGTAGCTCCGGAGTCACGAACCGTCCCGGCGATGCGCCCGTCGCCACGCGGGAGCGTAAGCTCCAGCGTTCGCGTCTCGCCGTCCCGCAGCGTGAGCGTCGGGGCATCGGGGAACGCCCCCTCAAGCTCCGCGCCTCGCCCGTCCCCGTCGCGCACGGTGACGAGCAGGGCTCCCGCTGGCACGACGTCGAAGCGGAACTCGCCAGCCGCGGTTGTCACCCGCTCGAGCTTCGCTCGTCGCTCCCCCTGCGCGTCGAGCTTGATCGCGTAGCCCACAAGCGGCGCGCCTTCCCGGTCGACGATCGTCCCGGTGAACGTCGCCACCTCTGCCATCTCGAGCTTGATCTCGACGTCGCGTCGATCGAGCGCGAAGCGCCGCTCGAGGAGCGTCGCCGTGTGCTCACCGTAGGGATCGGGGCCAACCCGATAGCGCCCCGGAGGAATCCGCGAGAACGCGAAGCAACCGTCGGCGTCGAGTCGCGTGACACGATGAACCGGCGGGTTCTCCTCGGCCCCGTCGAGGGCGACGCGTGCGCCCACGAGTTTCTCCGCGTGTCGCGTGACGCACCCGCGCACCGTCGCCCCCGCGGGCGCCGCCCACCGCAACGTCCGAGGCTCGCGCTCGACGATCACGTTCGGCACCGAGAACTTCACGTTCGGCTCATCACAACGAACGTGAGCGTAGTACCGGCCCGGCGCCGCGGCGCGAAACTCAGACTCGCTCGTCGGCGAGATCACGGACTCGAGCTCCTCAATGCCCGGCGTCTCGGGGCTGAGCAGGACCTGCCCCGACGTGCAGAGCGGACGATCATCCTCGTTCACGATCACGCCACGGACGCGCGTCGCCGGCTGCAGCGTGATCTCTACCCCGCTCGCGTGCTCGCCGAGCCCGAGGAGCACGGAGTGCTCGGCCCGACCCCGCGCTCCGTCCGCCCGCGCGATCACCGAGTACCGCCCAGGACGCAACGGGGCGAGCTTGAACTCCCCGCGCTCGTCCGACACCGCGAGCGCGCCGTCGAGCACCGAGAGTTCCACCCCGGCCGCCGGCGCGCCGTCGAGCCCGACCACTCGTCCAGAGAGCGACGACGCCATGAGCAAGTGAAGCTCCAGGGTCTCCACAGGCGCCCACTGCGTAGTCCTTGCCGGCACGTATCCCGGACTCCAAGCGGTGACCGAGGTCTCGCCCGCGCGCGTCCAGAGTTCGAAACGACCCTCTTCGTCGGAGACCGCAAAGCCGTCGCCGGCCCGGACCATCGCGCTGTCAATGACTCCTCCCGCCAGGTCGAGCACCCGTCCCGCGATCACGACGCCGCCGCTCGCCAGCTCGAAGTTGACCACGAGGTCATCCGCGGCGAGCGTGACGTCTTGGGCGTCGGGGAGGTGTCCGCGCGCGCTCGCGGACATCCGATAGGCCCCGGGGGGGAGTTCGAACGAGTAGCGCCCGGCCTCAGGCTTGGTACAGGCGACGCGCGCGAGCAACACATGACCCGAGGGAGCCCGCGGGGTCGCGCAGACTCGCGCCGTCCCTGTCGAGTCGCTCACCGCGAGCAAAACCTCACCAGCAACGCGCGCGGGCGTCTCCTCGGGTTGAGCGGGCACCCCGTGCACACGCCGAGCGACGCGCTGACTGGGCTCCACGCGCGAGGCCTCGTCTCGAGTGGGCTCTTCGCCCCGGCTCCGAAGGAAGAGAACCAGAACTATGGCGAACACGAACAAGCCGAATACGCCGAGCGCGGCGAGGCTGCGAGAATTCGAGAGACGCGACATGGGCGGCGCAATTTTAGGTGATGCTGCGCGCCGCCGGGCGAAGTCCCGACGACACCAAGCCGCGCTCAGTCCTTCGTCGAGTGGTCGCCGTCGCAGATGCACTCGTGGTCGTAGTGCGCGGGGCAGCTACAGCCCTTCTTCTTCAACGTCGACTTCTCTCCGCTCGTGTCGTATTTGCAAATGTACGAGCCCGGGATCGCCTGCGTACAGGTGATTTTCGCCAGCTCATCATCCTCGCAGCGATAGACCGCGAGCGCGTTCTCGGCCCACGCGACGTTGTTCGCGATCCGCGCGAGCGGGTACTGAAGCCCTGACATGTCACCGCCCATAGCTACGAGCGCCAGTCCCTGCGCCTCGAGCTCGTGCAGCACCGAGACGGCGCGCTCGAGTCGCTGATCGACCTCAGTCTGAGCGAACTCGCTAGTACGGCTCTCGTCACAATGCACCGGAATGGCGCCGACCTCGGGCATGACATCAACGATCGACTGTGATGCTTCAGCCAGCGCGTCCACCGCGAGAGCGACGACGCGCCTTTCGTCGGTTGACGGTGAAAAGGCCATGAAGAACGCGAGAGAAATGGTGGCGAGTGTGTTCATGCAGGACCGTTCGGCCCCGAGCCACCAGCGTTGCGCGGAAAGTTCATTTTTGCATTCTTTTTTCCAGATACCACTCGCTTGGTCGAGCGGGTGGCTCGCGCATGTCGATGAAGACGTCGTCTCGTCAGCCTCAGCGTGGGCCTCTAAGCGCTCGGAACAACGGAGCCCTCACCGGTTCGGCGATCTGTTCACCGACGGCGCCACAGGCGTTCGAAATCCGAAGGGCCCGGCGACACGATTGTCGTAGTCAGGTCAGAAGCAGCTAGACCGCTCGAACTCGAGCGTGGCGGGCGTACTGCGCGACGGTCAATACTCGAGACGTGTAGGCGAGAGCGCAGCTCGCCAATTGGGCGAGAAGATCGCGCACGATCGAAGCGCAGCTCTCCGCCGCGAACGGGATGGTAGCTGGCCGTGCTGACAGATTCACAACTCAAGCGAGCCTGGGCCCGCTTTCAAGCCGTATGCGCCGGGAAGGTCGAGGCGGAGAGCTTCTACCCAGCCTGGCAATCCAGGTATGCGGCGCAGACACAATCGATCTTGGCCGCATCCGACGACGTTTTTCGCACGCGCGCGCATCAGGAGCTGCTCTGGTCCGCCCGCGACATTACGCCGGTCGGTCCCGGCGACGGAGTGAGCGTCGAGGAGTTGCTCACGGATGACACTTTCGCCGAGCGCTTCGCCTCGCTCCGCAGGCGCGCGTGGCCAGCGGACGCGGACGCGCGCGCAAAGCAGATACAAGCCGCTCACGATGAGCTCGCCGAGGCGGTGCGCAGCGCCGTGTCCAAGCGGATGCCAGCCGCTCGACTCAAGCGAGCCTTCGCGGCTCTACTGCCGCGCGAGCTCACCTGCGTGATCGCGTACAAACCCAACCTCAAGACCGCGGCGCTCCTGCTCGACGGCGAGGCCGGTGGACATCTATCGCTCCAGGCCCGTCAGCGCGCTCGACTGCGCGAGGCGCTCGGTCCGGAGCGAACTCTCGAGGATGACGTTCGACGCGCGACGTTCTGCTGGTGGCTCAGCGTCCACGGCGACGAGTTCAGGACAAAGAACGCCGCGAGCGGCGAGCGAGTGTCCTCTGCCCCAGATAAGACCGAGCCGCTCGCGGTTTGGCCCGGTACCAAGCAGTTCACGAGCATCCCGTGGTTCGGCGGGCTCTCGAGAACGGTGCGATGGGTGACGCAGCAGACCATCGACGGGATCCCGCGTGAGGATCTCATCGACGCGCTCGTCGGACTCGAGAACCGCAACCTGAGCCCCAAAAGCGCCCGCTCGGTCATTCGACGGACCAAGCGGATCGGTCTGCTCGTAGAGCGAGACCAACAGCTGTGGCCGTCCGATGCAGGCAAGGAGCTGCTAGAGGACGAGCAGAACGACGTCCTCGTTCGCAACCTAATCGAGCGCTTCTTCGGCTTCGCGCACGCGCTCCGACACCTCTCCACGCACCAGGACGGCGTGGACGCGGTCGACCTGCGGACGGCGCTCCAGAAGCTCTACCCGCCATGGGGCTCTTCCTTCCCTCCCGATCACGTGCGCAAGTGGCTGACGGACCTCGGGCTCGTGGAGAAGGAGAAGCAGTGCGTCTCGATCACGGCCTACGGCGAGGGCTGGGCCGCGCTGCTCCCAGACAAGCTGCCGACACCGCCCGTAGCGAGCGTTGACGACGAGTCCGAAGCCGACGAGCTCGAGACCGAACCCGAGGCAGCGCCCGCGACGGTCGTTCGCTTCCCCGACTTCCCGGCGATCCAGCGGTGGTTCGCGGCCGACGAGCAGGCCCGGCAGCTCGTGCTCGATCCGGTGCAGATGCGATCGCTGCACGTCGCCTGGCAGTGTCAACCGGCGAAGCGCTTCGTGATTCTCGCCGGGCTGTCGGGCACGGGAAAGACCGCGCTGGCGATTCACTACGCGCGCGCCGTGTGTGCGCTCGCGTCGCTCGATCTCAAGCGCCACCTCGCCGTCGTCCCCGTGTCGCCGGACTGGCGCGACCCCTCCGGGCTCCTCGGCTACTTCAACGCTCTTCACGCCGACCCAACCTTTCACGCCGAGCCAGCGCTGCGCTTGCTCCTGCGAGCGAGCCGCGACCCGGGGGCGCCCTACTTCCTCGTGCTCGACGAGATGAACCTCGCCCGGGTCGAGCGCTACTTCGCGCCGATGCTCTCGGCCATGGAGACCAAGGGGGAGTTCGTCGTCCACGCCAATCCGGATGTGGTCAACGGCGTGCCACCGAAGATTCTATGGCCGCGAAACCTCTACATCGCGGGGACCGTGAACATGGACGAGACGACGCACTCGTTCAGCGACAAGGTCATCGACCGCGCGTTCACGCTCGAGTTTTGGGAGGTCGATCTGGCGGCGTTCTTCGAACGACGCGCCGGACGACGCTACGCGCGCGTCGAGCAGCTACTCCTCACGCTCTACGCCCACCTACGCCCAATCCGTCGACACTTCGGCTACCGAACGGCCCGCGAGGTCCTCGAGTTCGTCGAGGCGCTCGACGAGACCGGCAGCGGGCGCGTGGCGTCCCCCTTCCTCGATCAGGTCATCTTCTCCCGCGTCCTCCCGCGGATCCGCGGCGACGAGAGCCCCGAGCTATTCGAAGCGCTCAACAAGCTCACCGCATCGTGTAAGGCGAACGAACTCTCGCGCTGCGTCGCCAAGCTGCGAGACATGCACGCGCGCCTCAAGAGATCAGGCGTGACGAAGTTCTTCTCTTGATGAAGATCGTCCACGACACACCGATGGACACTAACGTCCCCGAGCTCGCGCAGCATCAGCGCGACCTCAAGACGTGGGCGCTACAGGAGGACACCGTGTACAGGATCGTCCTGGACAGCGCACTGATCCGCCCGGATGTGACCCCGCAGGCGACGCTCGGCGGCCGCGACCTGCAGTGGTGCGAGGAGAGTTCGTCGTTCCTCGCGCCGATCCGCTTCACCCCGGGCTTCATGCTCCTCGAGCTTCGTTTGGGCACGGGCGCACAGCGCTTCGGCGTCGAGGTTCTGCCCAACCGCGACAAGCTCGACGCGAGCACGTGGCTGTGCATGCTCGAGGAGCTCGAGGCCTGGCACGCGGGGCTCACCCTCGGGATGGAGGCCGCCGGGCTCGGGGTGGTCGACACGGTGGGCGTGGACGCCGAATTCCTCGCGGCCGCCCTGCTCCCGCTCGTTCCCGCGCTCATCACCGCGATCGAGCGCGTCGCTCGCTCGCCTCGCGAGCTCCAGCGAACGATCCGCGAGGAAGTCCCCCTCCACGCGATCCGACGCGCCGATCGGACCAGCATCCGCATGGCCGCGAAGGACCCGCGCGTCCGGGTCGCGCTCGATCGCTGGGCGCCCGAGTGGAGCGGCCTCGATCAGCCGCTGCTCTCCCAGCGACGCATCGTTGATACCCTCGACCACCCCGTCAATCGCTTCCTGGCCTGGACTCTGCGTCGCGTGTCGAGTCGTCTGCTCAGCGTCGCGGACGCGCTGCGTGACGAGAGCGAGCGACGTCGGAACGACGACGAGCTCAAGCGGCTGTGCCGAGCTCGCGCGGACGCGGCGCGCTCGGCCGCGCGCGCGCTCGTACATGTTCGAAAGCGCAGCTTCCTGGGAAGACTCACGCCGCGCCCGCCGAGCCCAGCCGCGCTCCAGACCCTCCACGACGATCCGCTGTACTCGCGCGTGTATCGGCTCGCGCGCCCCTTCCTCCGCCCGCGCTTTCAGCTGACGAAGGAGCCCGATCCAGAGCGCGCCGCGCCGACGCACGAGAGTTTCGAACTCTACGAGCTGTGGACGCTGCTAGCGACCGTGCGCGCGCTCAAACTCGCGGCCCCCGAGCTCACGTGGCGCTGGACACCCACCACGCATCCGTCGCTGCTCCCCGGGCTGGGTCACGGGTCGATGCTGGTCGGACGCGGGCAGACCGACCGCCGCGTCGAGCTGCGGTACAACCCGACCTTCCCGAGCGTCCTCAACGTTCGTCGAGGTGAGCGGCTGTCGCTGTCGGGCACCCGGAGACCGGATCTGACGGTCCGCCTCGACCACGCCGGCGCGAGCGCGTGGCTCGTGCTCGACGCGAAGTACCGGGTCTCGCGCCGCAGCCTCGCCGAGGCCTTCGAATCGCTCCACATCTATCACGACACACTGTACTGGCTGACGACGGATTCGCCGCCGCGCGAGTCTCGTCCGGTGGCGGCGCTCATCCTGGCGCCCGGCCACGAAGCAGTCTGCGCGCCGTGGTTTGAGCCCGCGTTTCGACAGCGCTACGGCGTCGGCTGTTGGCGACTCCGCCCCGGTCTCGCGGATGACGACGCACGGCGCCTGGGGCTGTGGATCATGAACACGCTGCGCGACGCGGCGCACTCGGATCCCGGATAATCGACGCAGCACAACGAGCGAGCGGCGAGCTCGGCTCCTGGCTCGAAGGGTTCTCAACCAAATCAGGCGTGTCAGGCTCGCGCCTTACGAGCGCCCGCGCGTCGAGTGTTTGACGGACGAGCGGTTGAAGAGCGCCCGGACGCCGACCCGCTTGGCTTCTGCACGATCTTCAGCGCGGCCTTGTACAGCGCGCGTCGTTCTTGCTCGAGCTGGAAGAGCTTCGCGGTCTTCGTCAGCGTCAGCTTGAACGGGCTCCCGACGCGCTGCGTCTCGTGGTCTACCGGCAGGTGGAGGCGCTCGATGATCTCGTGGATGTGTCGCCGACGCGCCTTGGCCAGCGGCCACACCGTGCGCGCTTCGGGTGACTCGAGAAACACCCGCAGCTCACCGCAGTCGTCGCAATCGCACGGGCTGGAGACCGTGATCGACCAGTCCCCGTCGTGCCGCGGAGGCCGGGCCGCTGCCGCCGCGAGCTGGTCGCGGCAACGCAGGCGGAGCGCGTCGAGCCCCCACTCGGTCCGCGCCTTGCCGCGGAGTCCTCGCAGCGCGCCCTCGACCACGTCCGCCGTCTCGAGCGGCGTCAGCGGCGAGTCTTCCGCGAGCAGCCGCGACGCGAGCGCGTCATGCGTCTGTCGATCGCCGACGAGACGACAGGCGCGCAACACCTCGAGCACGTGTTCGCGCAGCTCGGGTCGGCGCGCGTCCGCGAACGGTGAGCGCAGTCGACCTGGCCCTTTGATATCGAGCTCACGCTGGAGCTCGGCCCACTGCTTCCCGACGATCACGCGGGCCAGCTCCCCGCCGTGCTCCCCGCCCTCTTGCACGAGCGTCCCGAGCCAGGTGTACGAGTGGCCCGTCCGCCACGGCGGGCGCCACGTGTCCCAGCGCGGCAGCTCGTGCCACGCCGTCAGCGCGCGTACGCAGCGGTCGACGTCATGGCGACGCGCGAGCGCGAGCAGCGGCTTGATCCCGGAGGCCGGCAGCTCATGCGAGCGCATCGGCGCGAGCAAGGTCTCAGCGAGTTCGGGCCCACCCGCGACCGCCGCGAGCCGCAGCACATCGACGACCAGGCTGGTCTTCGGCTCGCCGCGTACACAGGATGTCCAGACCTCGAGCAGCTGCGCGAGCTTGCTGGCGACGCGCTCGTCCCCGGGCTTGGCGCTCCGGGCCTCGCGAACCAGCCGCTTGATCGCGGCCTGCGGCGCCCCTCGGACCTCCGTGATGAACGCCCGCGACCGCGGCCACAGCACGATCGCCGCGCGACGATACCAGCGATCGAGCGTATCGCCCCAGTTGCCCATGTAGCCCTCGTAGTGCGAGCGAAGCGGCCGTTGCGTGTCGTTGGCCGCCGTGAAGCAGAGCTCGGCGTCGAGCACCCGGAGCGAGCCTACCTCGACGGGCGCGCCTGATTCGTCCAGCCAGTGGTCGAGCCCGACGTCGGAGTTGATCAAGTCGGTGGGCGTGACCCCCTTCGCTTCGGCCTCGTCGTCCTCGTCCTTACCGTCGTCCCAGCGCGACCGTCGAGACCACCGAGATCGATACGAGGAGCGCTCAGGCTCGCACTCCCACGACTCCTGGATCTCGGCGAGCGCGAGGTGAAGCTCGAGCCCGAGCTCTCCCGCGACCTCGCGCAGCGCCGACGCCCGCACGATGTCGGACTGCTTGAGCTGCGTCCACGACAGGTTGCGCTGGGTGTACTGGTGATCGAGCAGGTAGACGAGCTTCTCGGGTACGAAGGTCTCGCCGTCGCGCGCGTAGGGCTTCAGCTGCGGCGTGTCAAAATGACGGGCGATGGCGCTTCGCAGCGCGATGCGCTGCGCACCCGTGATTGAGGGCATGTCTCTCGAGACAGAGCTTCCGGCCTCATAGCGCAGCTGATAGATCAGCGCGACGCGGTAGCCCGACTTGACCGGACGGACCTCGTGGTGGCAGTCGGCGTAGAACGCGATGAGCTCGAGATCCGCCGCGCTGCGGGCGGTCCGGCGGTACTCGGCGCGCGCGCCCTGGCGATCGATATGGATCGCGCCGCCGGTGAAGCGCGAGGGCAGCAGCACGACGAGCGTCCCCAGCATGCTGTCGCCTTTCTCGCTGTCCTGGTGGAGCTTGAAGAACTCGCCGGGGCCGTAGATCGTCAGCTTATCGAGCGCGGCCTCGAGTCGACCCGAGGAGGAGAGGCCAAGCTCGCGCTGGATCGTCGCGAGGTGACCGCGAAGCGCGGGGTTCCAGCGCCGGCCGTTGATCTTGACGCGGGTTTTTCGAACCTCCCAGCCGCTGCGCACCCGCGGGTCCACGATCGTCTTCTCCCCGAGCCCGAACGGCGAGCGCGCGGCGACGCGGAGCAGCCGCTGCGCGTCCTCTTCCTGGAGCGGAAAGTCGAGCGCGCCGACCTTGGTGACGGAGAGCTCGAGATCGGTGGCGGGGGCGCGAAGGCGGACCGCGAACGAGCCCGGATCCTCGAGCGCGCCGAGAGCCCTTACGATGGCGTCGGTCATCCTCTGGAGTCTCCGCGATGGCTCGCTGAAATCGCGGCGTGTGTGGCTACGGCGAATACATCCGAGTTCTCGATACATTCGGCTTGACGATGGCCGACGACCAAGAAGGGGTCTCCAAGAGCATGACGACGAACGCGTGGTGTGAAATTCTCGGGATTGACCGTCCGAACCTCGAGACCGCCGCGAGGCACAAGGAGGCGAACACCTTCGCCCGCCTGCTCGTCGCGCTGCTCGAGCGCGGTGTGCCGCTGACCCTTCTCGAGGTCGCCCAACGCTTCGAGGAGACGGGCGTGATGCCGCGGGAGGTCGCGCTGCGCTCGCTCAAGCGCTGTCGGCCCGCGCGGCCGCCCGTCTACCGCGACGGTGACCACTACGCGCTGGATCCCCACGACGACGAGCTGTCGCTGTGGGCGTTTCGACTGGGACTTCGTCCGCCCAAGGTCGCGCCGCTCCGCGTCGTACGTCCTCCGCCCGCGCCGCGGCCAGATTCGTCGATCGCGCTCACGGTCGCGGAGCTCGATGAGGCGTGGACCGGGGAGCACGTCCAGAGCTGGTCGAAGCAGCGCACCGCGCTGGCGGTGCTCGACGCGCTGGGGAAGCCGCTGCGACCGGCCGAGGTGATCGCCTTCGTGGAGCAGCGCGCGAAGCGACACTCACTCGATCTCGCCACCGAGTTCGTGCGCAAGAACTCCGCGATCTCGACCCTCGAAGACGGGCGCTGGTCGATCCGATCGACCCCCGATGCGCAGTACATTCTCGAGACCGCGCGCGAGGCTGTGCGGGATCGGGTAGAGATGCTGCGCCGCCACGCGGCGACGCGCACCGACCCGGCGGTGACCGAGGCGCGCATCAAGGCGGCCGAGCGCGCGCGCGAGTCCAGGGCCGCCGCGCTGGCGAAGCTGCGCCGGGTGCTGCTCTATGGATTCCCCAAGAGACAGCCTGAAGCGGTCGCGCTGGTCGACGTCCAGACGCGCGCGCTGAGGACCCTCGTCGGGGACGAGCTTCGCGAGCTCGGCGCGCTGCTCGACGTCTACGATGTCATCGGCGCGCTCGAGATCCGCGCGCTGCTGCGCGCGCTGAGCTACGACCCAGGAGACAAGCGGCTGGCCGAGCTCGGCCCGCCGCAGAAGACGAAGAAGCTCAACAAGCGCGGCCGGACCCTCACGATCACGCCCGAGCTGCTGATCAAGGGCTCGTGCGGGATCAGCCGCCCGCTCGGGGACGCCAAGAAGCTCGCCGAGTACCTGAAGGCCGGGCAGCACAAGAAGCTGCGCCGTCGCCTCGAGGCCAACGTCAAGTCGCTCCACGCGCTGTACCAGTACGGGCGCCTCCACGGCTGCGTGCGTCTGCGCTGGGGATTCCTCGACGAGCGCATCCCGGCGCCCTGGGTCGACCGCGCCGAGTCCACGCTCTACACCTTGAAGCAGGCGGCGCTCGAGGCTGACACCCTGCTCGAGATCGTCACAGGCTCAGCCCCCGGCTGGAGCGATCCCTGGTCGCGGGCGCGTCGCGTGGAGGTTCACCGCGAGGGCTGGCAGACGTGGCTGCTTGACGAGCAGGGAGCCTGTCTCGATCCCGACGATGTTCAGCTCGCGCGCCTCGTGGGCCCGATGCACTGAGATGTCTCCGAACGCCGCGCGTGGTGACCGATCTGCACCGAAGACCAGCCGTCGATGTTCCCACTTGGTGCCAAAAACGACGCAAAAACACGCGTCTCGCGGCGTCCCCGCGCGTACTCCCTCGAACCTAAAAACGCCCGCGCTCGCGGCCAGAAACGACGGAGAACAGCGTGCTGCTGGATTCACCGCGAGCGCGGGCTTTGGCCATGGGCAGTACGGCTACTACATCACCGACGCCTACCCGTGGATCCTGCGCTGCTACCGCGGGACGCCGGACGAGTCGTTCAACAAGATGATGGGTGGCCCTCCATGACGGGACGGCTCCTCGTCTCGATCTAGCGGCGAACGCGCAGATCGACATCCGGTAAGACCTCGCTCGCCAATCTATTATTTTGAATCAATATCTATCCATCAGGATACTAACGAATTCGCCGGCCCAGCAGCCGGCCCGCGACTGGCCTTGATCAGCCGCCAACCCCGGGTTGGCACGGCCCCTGCAAACTTCAAATGGCGAGCGACACGAACCGGGTCGCGCCACATAAACAGAGGAACACGCCAAGCAAACATCCACTGTCACATTCTGGGGACGTAGCTCAACGGTAGAGCACAAAGCATCCAACTTTGACAGCACTGTCCAGGCTCCCGAACTCGGGCCCGCGGCTTGACCGGCCGGCCCACTCTCTCGAGCGTACACGCGTAGATGCAGGTTCGACTCCTGCCGTCCCCTTCTCCCCTGCTCAGCCCGACATACTCACACGCAAAGCTCAATGGTCGAGCAACAGTCTTCGGAACTGTCGGTTGCGGGTTCGACTCCCGCTGCACAAACACCAAGTATCTCTCCTCGAGCAGGGGAACCATCTCCTCCACACGCGATCGCTACAGCGACGCGAAACGGCCGCACTCACAAAGGATCCACAGCAAGCCGATATCCACTCCGTCTCTGGGGACGTAGCTCAACGGTAGAGCACAAAGCATCCAACTTTGACAGCACTGTCCAGGCTCCCGAACTCGGGCCCGCGGCTTGACCGACCGGCCCACTCTCTCGAGCGTACACGCGTAGATGCAGGTTCGACTCCTGCCGTCCCCTTCTCCCCTGCTCAGCCCGATATACTCACACGCAAAGCTCAATGGTCGAGCAACAGTCTTCGGAACTGTCGGTTGCGGGTTCGACTCCCGCTGCACAAACACCAAGTATCTCTCCTCGAGCAGGGGAACCATTTTTCGCCGCTCCGCATGTTGTACTCACACGCGAAGCTCATCTGGTAGAGCGACAGACTCTTAATCTGTAGGCGCGGGTTCAACTCCCGCCGCACTTCAAACCAGTACCTCGACTCGAGCGGCGAGCTCTCTCTACGCGCCGCGGCTGCTCTCTGCCCGCAAGGACAGATCGACGCAGCCGCGCGCGCCGCAGGTCCCCACAACTCACCCCCGCGCCCGCGGGGGTTCTTCGTACGGGAGCGACACGTCATGAGCAAGCACATCCTGAACCCGCAGCGCGTCGAGTCACTCGGTCCCGCCGAGCGAATCATCGAGACGCTTCTGACCTTTAACGACCACATCGTTCACAACCGCCCTGGCGTCGTCACGCGCGCCCACGGCACGCCGATCGGCGTGCGCTGGCAGCCCGCGACGCGACGCGGCGACGTCGTCTACCGCCTCGAGAAGGGCGGCCCGAAGCAGCGCAAGAGCGTTCAGCACCGCGTCGGCAAGCTCCAGCCGGACGGCCGCGTGACCGAGCACGGTCAGCGCGTCGCCGAGTTCCGCGCGCCGGGCCTCTTCCCCGAGGCCGCGACCTGGCTGTACAGCCAGATCGCCGAGGTCTGGAAGCTCGACAACGAGTTCGCCGCGCGCTGGGCCTCCTGGTCCTTCGTGCAGGAGCACCGCGACCTCAAGGTCGCGCTCGCGGCCTTCATGCTCGTGCAGAGCCGCAGCGGCGAGCCGGTCGTCGAGGACGGCGAGCTGCTGTTCCACGACGACGACTTCCGCGCCGTCGGCGAGGCGATGTGCCTGCTGCGTCGCCAGGACAAGCGCGACCTCAACCCGAAGCTGCTGCTGCGCGTGGGCGACCTGCTCGCGCTCCCGGGCGTCGCGCGGATCAACCGCGCGCTCGGCTTCGGTCGCTCCGCTCGCAAGCCGCCCATGGGTCGGTATCACAAGGCCGTGACGCGCTGGCTACGCCACCGCGAGCAGAACCCCCGCATGCTGCAGGGGCTCGTGCGCGCGGGCTTCAAGACCACGGTCATGAAGCTCGCGCGTCGCGTGGGCTACAAGCCGCTCTCGCCGCGCTTCTTCGAGCTGCTGCGCTGGAAGCAGAAGCAGTCTGACGACGGTCGTCGCTCCATCGCGATCGGCGCGGAGGTCCAGGCGGCGGAGTCGTGGGTCGGCCTCAGCGAGGCCCAGGTCTGCGAGCGGATCGTCGCGACCCGCCCCAACTACAAGCGCCTCGTCGGCTTGCTGCCGCCCGAGCTCGGCTTGACGCGCGCGATCGTGGCTGCCGCCGTGCAGTCCGGCTGCATGTCCGACGCCGACCTCATCATCCTGACGCCGACGCTCGAGGACCTCGATCTCCTCGACGTCCCCTGCGTCAGCGAGCGCTGGGTCGCCGCCAACGAGAAGGCGGAGAACCAGCGAGCGGCGCACATCGCCGAGCGCGTGCGCAGCAAGAAGGTCGCCGAGCGGCTGCAGGAGTCCGCCGACAAGGCGCTCCAGAAGGCGGTCGCGGAGGACGTACGCGGGCTGCGGGTCTACGTCGCGGTCGACATCTCGGCCTCGATGGGTCACGCGATCGAGAAGGCCAAGGGCTACCTCACCCGGTTCCTGCAGGGCTTCCCGCTCGACAAGCTCACCGTCGCGGTGTTCAACACCTCGGCGCGCGAGGTGAAGATTCGCCACCCCTCGGCCAAGGGCGTCCAGCACGCCTTCAAGGGCATCCGCGCGGGCGGCGGCACGAACCACGGCGCGGCGATCCGCGACGTCTTCGTGCGTCACCCCAAGGGTCCCGACGAGGACGCGCTCTTCATCTTCGTCGGGGACCAGCAGCAGTACGGCACCTTCACCGAGGCCGTGAGCTCATCGGGTCTCGCCCCGGTCGCCTTCGGCTTCCTCTACGTCGAGCCGAGCGGCTTCGCCAGCAACCGCGCGGTCGAGAACACGGCGCGGAACCTCAAGATCCCGTGCTTCCGCATCGAGGAGGAGATGTTCAGCGACGCCTACGCGGTGAGCCGCACCCTGCGTCGCCTCATCGCCTCGACCCCCGTCAGCGCCCGCGCCTCGCAGGCGCGGACGAGCGCGCGCAAGCGCGAGTCGCTGGTCGAGACCATCCTCAAGACGCCCTTGCTGCTCAAGCCCGTATGGTCTTGAGGACAGGCGACAACCGGCGCCCCCGCCTGGCGGGGGCGCCGCCCTCCCCCGTTCACCGACCCTAAGAAGATACGCAGGTTCACGATGTCCTGGAACGACCTCCTCGCCGACAACGACGAGCGCGCGCTCCCCTGGCTCGGCGGCCGCATGATCTTCGACCGCGCGCGTCGCTGGAAGATCCGCGGCGCGCTGCCGCCGGAGCTGGGCTGGCACCGCTTCGCGGTGAGCGGCGGACGCGACGCGCGCTGGGTCGGCCCCGACGCCCTCGACCCCGACTTCGAGCGCGGGCGCGAGGCCGTGCGCGGCTACCTCGTCGGCGATCGCATGATCGCCGACCACGCGGCCGTGCGCGTCGAGCCGCGCGCGGTCTTCGAGCAGACCGAGCAGGTCTGGCTCGCCGAGCCGGGCCTCGATCGATTCGCGCGCGCGCTCGCGGTGCGCCGCGCGGACGACCGCCTCATCTACGTGCGTCAGGAGTTCCCGCAGGGCCCTGAGCTCGAGGTCCTCGAGGCCTGGCAAGATCGCGAGGACTCGCTCGACGACATCCCCGGCGTCACGCCGGCGCTTCAGCTCGCCTTCCTGTGGCTCACGCATCAGCGCGCCGCCGAGGAGGCCCGCGCGGCCGAGGCCGCGATGATGGCGGAGCTCGAGGCGGAGGAGCGCGCCCGCGTCGCCGAGCAGCGCCGTCTGCAGCAGATCTACAGCGCGGCCGAGCGACACGCCCGCGAGCGCCGAGCGCTCGCGCGTCGAGACTTCGGCACGGCCGCCAAGGCCGCGCTCGCCGTCTCGGGCGCGGAGCTCCTCGATCACCGCGACAACGTGCGCCGCGGCGAGAAAGTCGTTCAGTTCCGCTTCAAGCGACGTCGCTTCGAGTGCGTCGCGCACGCGGAGACCCTGCGGATCATCGACGCCGGCGTCTGCCTGATCAATCACGCCACCGGCGAGCGCGGCGACGATCGCTTCACGCTCGAGTCGCTGCCCGCCGTCATCGACGAGGCCATGCGCCGCGGCGTGCTGCACGTGTTCCGGCGCGTGTGAGCGCGCCCGACCGAACCTTCAACGGAGGACCACCATCATGCTCGAGACCGCCGCCCTCATCGGCGCGGCCGGCGACGTGCTGCACTGGCACGCGCCGCGCGGCCGCACCACCACGCACCTGCCCGACTCGCGCGGGCTGTGGGAGATCATGTGGCGTCGACGAGGCGAGCTCGTCGGCGTCGCGCACACGCACCCGGGCGGGGGCCCCCCGGCGCCCTCGCGCACGGACCTGACGACCTTCGACGCCTGCGAGCTCGGCCTCGGCGCGCGCCTGCGCTGGTGGATCGCCACCCGCGGCGAGCTGCGCTGCTTCGTCTGGAGCGGGCCCGCGCCGCTCGACTACGCCGAGGTCGCGCTCGTCGACGCGGCGCCGCCTTGGCTCGCCGAGCTCCGCCGGCGCTCCGGCTTCACGATCACGACGCGCGCTGGCCCGGCGCTTGCAACCTCCACGTAGAGAGACCTGACTCATTGAACACAAGCACGCGCTCGCCAACTCCGCGAGCGCGAAGGAGCGACATCATGAACAACGATCGAATCCTCCCCCACGAGGCCCGCGTCAACATCACCTGGCGCGGCCAGAACGGCGACCTGCTCGACCCTGTGCCCTTCGACGCGAGCGATCGCGAGATCAAAGAGTGGGTCGCCGAGGCGCTCACCGGCGACTCGGTCGCGGGCATCCGCGCGCGCGGCCGCGTCGACCTCCGAAACTTCGTCGTCGACCGCTTCCCGCAGGGCCGCAACGCGCCGCACAACCGCATCTTCCTGCGCCCGAAGACCCCCTTCGGCTGAGCGCGCGATGGCGAGCGGAGCGCTCGCCACAACTGACCGAGAGGACTCCTCACCATGAACAACACCCCGCGAATCGTCATCGTCGGCGTCGGCGCGCTCGGCTCCCACGTGGTCCTGCTCGGGCGCAACCTGCCCGCGCGCTTCACCGTGATCGACTTTGACCGCGTCGAGCGCAAGAACACGCTCTCGCAGTTCCACTCCAAGATGGGCGTCGGCCGCAATAAGGCGCAGGCGCTCGGGCAGGCCATGCAGGGCCTGTTCGGGCTCCGGCTCGACGCGCGCCCGCACCGCCTCAACGCCGACAACGTCGCGCAGCTGCTCGACGGCGCCGCGCTCGTGGTCGACTGCGTCGACAACGCGGAGACGCGCCGGCTGATCCAGACCGCGAGCGTCGAGCTCAACCTCCCGTGCGTGCACGGGGCGCTCGCGCAGGACGGCGCCTACGCGCGCATCATGTGGCGCGAGGAGTTCTCGATCGACGGCGGCGGCGAGGGTCAAGCGACCTGCGAGGACGGCGAGCACCTCCCGTTCATCGCCGCGGTCGCGGCCCGCATGACCGGCGTGATCCAGCGCTTCCTCAAGGACGGGACGCGCGAGGGCTTCCACCTTCACCCGCGCGGGCTGATGCCGGTGTGAAGACCGCGAAGCGACGCGGGCGCTCGCGCGACGCGAGCGCCCGCGTCGGCGTCGCCGCCGGCGCGCGGCGGTGATCCCATAGACCTGCCCTAAAAAACATCTAATAGCAATCGCCTCCGCGGGTGCCACGATTCAATTGTGGGGCTCAACGCGCGCGCGCGAGCGCGTCGCTACGACGCCAGCGCGAAAGCGACCCAGCACGATCGCCGCTTGCGCCGTCACGCCGCGTGCTGACAGCCTCATAGCGGTGGCGAGCGACGACGACGACACGCGAGGCGGCGAGACGCGCTTCGACGCGCTGCGTCGGCGCTTCCGCCCGCCCCGCTTCTCGGTCGACGAGGACGAGCGCGTCGCCGCGATCGTCCACAACATGCTCTCGGTGCTGCTCGTCATCGTCTTCGTCACGCTGATCGTGCAATTCGCGATCTCGGGGCCCGCGTCGGGGATGCTCGGGCTCGTCGCGACCGCCGCGTGGGTGACCTTCCTGATGGCGCTGCTGCGCCGCGGCCACGTGCAGCTGACCGCGCTGCTGCTGATCCTGAACCTGATGCTGCTCGTCAACGTCTCGTCGGTCGGCTACGGCGGGATCCACAGCCCGACGATGGGCGCGAACCTCCTCGTCATCTTGATGGCGATCGTGCTCGTCCGCCCGCGCGCCGTCCTGATCGTCGCGGGCGCCATCCTGGCGTGCATGATCTCCGTCTACGTGATCGACACGAGCGGCCTCGACGAGGCCCTCCCGTTCCCGCGGACGCCGAACACGCCCGAGATGGCGCTCATGACCCACTGCGCGCACCTGCTGGGCGCCGGCTACTTCCTCGCGCTCGCGGTCCGAGGGCTGAACCAGGCGATCGAGCGCGCGCAGCAGGAGGAGCGCCGCGCGAGCGCGCTGCTCTCCGAGGCCCGCGTCGCGCGGGGCGTCGCGGAGCAAGCGAGCCAGGCCAAGACGCAATTCCTCGCCAACATGAGTCACGAGCTCCGGACCCCGCTCAACGCGGTCATCGGCTACAGCGAGATGCTGCTCGAGGAGGAGCCCGAGTCGCGCGCCGAGCTCGAGAGCATCCACAAGGCCGGCTCCGACCTCCTGCAGATCATCAGCGACATCCTCGATATCACGAAGATCGAGTCCGGCCGGATGGCGCTCGAGCTCAGCGAGTTCTCGGTCCGCGAGCTCGCCGAGGAGCTCGCGCGCGACGTCAGGCCGATCGCCGCGCGGCGGGGGAACCGTCTCGAGCTCGAGCTCGAGCCCGCGCTCGACGAGGTGTTCACCGTCACCGCCGATCGCCCTCGCGTCCGCCAGATCGTCCTGAACCTCCTGACGAACGCGGCGAAGTTCACCGAGCGCGGGCTCGTCACCCTCAAGATCCGCGTCGAGCGTGCAGCGACCCCCCGCGCGCTCGTCTTCGAAGTCCACGACACGGGGATCGGGATCGAGGCGCCGCAGCTCTCGCGGATCTTCGAGAGCTTCCACCAGGTCGACAACAGCAGCACGCGCGAGTACGGCGGCGTCGGGCTCGGGCTCGCGCTCTCGCGCGCGCTCGCGGAGATGATGTCCGCGCGCGTCTCCGCCGAGAGCGTCGTCGGCCGCGGGAGCGTGTTCCGGCTTCAGCTCCCGCTCGAGCCGCCGCGCGCGCGCGCTGACGCGGACGACGGCGAGTAACGCGACGCGCCCGAGAGCGCCGCGTCGAGCTCGACGAGCGCGCGCGCGTGGGCGGGCGTGGGGATCAACGGCTCGATCCACGCGCGGAAGCGACGCGTCAGCCGCTTCCACACACCCGCTGGCTCGAGCCGGATCGCGCGACGAAGCCACCCGATCGGCGCGAGCGGGGCGGCGAGCCGGCGGCGTATCGATCCGTCCTCGACGAGGTCGAGCTCCGCGCGCCACGCCCGGGCGTGGCCGCTGAGGCGCACGAGCGCGCGATCACGACCTGTCTCTCCAGACATTTCATCGACCAGGATGCCACAGCGGCTCCCACGCCCCGCGCGAGCTCGCGCGCGCGCTCGCGGTTTCGCGCGCGCGCGCGCTCGAGACCTCCGCGTGCGGTGATTCTCGACGCCGCGAGGCTTCGGTACGCTCGCGGGGTCATGATCGTCGACTCGCTCCAGCAGCTCATCGGCTCGACGCCGACGCTGCGCCTGCGCCGGCTGACCGAGGCGCGCGGCCTCGAGGTCGAGCTGCTCGCCAAGCTCGAGCTCCTCAACCCCTACAGCCTCAAGGATCGCCCGGCGCTGTTCATGATCGAGGAGGCCGAGCGCAGCGGCGCGCTCCGGCCCGGGGGCACGATCATCGAGGCGAGCAGCGGCAACGCTGGCGTCGCGCTGACGTGGATCGGCCGCCAGCGCGGCTACGAGGTCATCATCTGCATGTCGGAGCTGATGAGCGACGAGCACAAGCGGGTCCTGCACGCGCTCGGGGCTCGGCTCGAGCTGACCCCAGCCCGCGACGGCATCCGCGGCTCGCGGGCCCGCGCGCTGGCGCTGGCGGAGCGGCTCGAGGGCGCGGTCTACTTCGAGCAGCATCACAACCCCGCGAACACGCTCAGCCACGCGCGCACGACCGGCGAGGAGATCTGGCGCGACACCGGCGGCCGCGTCGACATCTTCGTCCACGGCCTCGGCTCGTGCGGGACGATGGCGGGCGTCGCCAGGACCCTGAAGGCGCGCAAGCCCGAGCTGCGCTGCGTGGCCTTTGAGCCAGCCGAGGCGCCGCTGATCAGCGAGGGTCGCTTCACCGCGCACCGTATGCTCGGGATCGGGCCCGGCTTCATCCCGCGGCTCTACGAGCCCGCGCTGATCGACGAGCTGATGACCGTGCGCGTCGCGGACGCCTTCGCCACCTGCCGCGAGCTCGCGGCGCGCGAGGGGCTGCTCGTCGGCATCACGTCGGGCGGCTCGGTGCACGCGGCGCTCACCCTCGCGAGCAGGCCGGAGCACCGCGGCGCGACCATCGTCGTGCTGATCGCCGACAGCGGGAAGGACTACCTGAGCGTCGACGGCCTGTTCCCAGCGCCGCGCGAGGCCGCCGTCGTGACGCAGGGAGACACACCGTGACCAACCTCGATCCCCAGGCGAAGATCACCACGCCCAACGACCATCAGGCCCGGCTCGAGCGCGTGCGCGCCCGTCACGAGCCGCGCGTCGTCATCATCTCGCCGCCGCGCTGCAGCTCGACCGCGTTCGCGCGCGTGTTCTGGGGTCACCCGCGCGTCCGCTACTACGCGCACGAGCCCTTCGAGGTCACCTACTACGACGGCGAGGGGCTCGACGCCGTGCTCGAGAAGCTCGAGCGGCCGCTCGACCTGATGCGCCGCTACCAGAGCGCTCCGACCGGCGCGGGCCTCGTGATCAAGGAGATGCCCTACCAGGTCGGTCCGCGGATCGACACGCTGCTCTCGCTCGCCAGCGCGCCGATCGTGTTCCTGCTCCGCGACCCTCGAAAGAACATCGAGTCGCGTCGCCGGCACAAGATCAAGGGCGGAGAGCCCCCCGACTACCCCTTCGTCGAGTCCGGCTGGCACCTGCTCGCGCGGCAGATCGCGCGCTGCCGGGAGCTCGAGCGCGACCACATCCTCGTCGACGCGGCGGACTTCCGCGCGCGGCCGCTGGAGGTCTTCCCGCAGGTCTTCGCGCGCCTCGGCCTCGAGTTCTCGCCGGCGCAGCTGCGCTGGCGCCCCTGCGCCGAGACCCTGGAGCTCGACAACCTCGACGGCCGCCACCCTCACCTCTACGAGCGCGTTCTCTCGAGCGAGGGGATCCAGCCGGCGCGCGAGCGCCTGCCGACGCTGCGCGACTTCCCGGAGGGCGGGGGCGTGCGCGCGCACGTCCGCGAGTGCCTCGAGATCTACGCGACGCTGCGCGAGTCGCCGCGGCTCATCACCGGGCGCTAGCGCCGTGTCTGACCTGACTCTTCAGGCATTAGGTAGCCGAGCATCAGGATCACGAGCTCCTCGGGCAGCTGCGGGTCCAAGAACAGCTCGGGGTCGCGGCGCATCGTCTGCTCGATGAAGCCGCCGAGCGCCCGCACCATCACCCGCGCGGCCAGCTCCGGCGTCGGGCGGATCAGCTCCTCGCTGTCCGAGAACACCTCCTCGAGCGAGAGCTCGAGGTTGGCGAGGAAGGCGTCGACGCGCTCGAAGCCGAGCACCCGCGCGGCGCTCACGAACAGCGCCTGTCGTCGATACGGGCGCTCGGCGTGCGCGTCGAGCAGCGTCCGCGAGACAAGCGGCGCGATCCCCTGCAGCCCGAGCTCGCGCAGCTTCGGCATGAGCGCGATGAGCTGCTCGGTCATCTCGACGAACTGTCGCTCCACGAGCTCGGCGATCAGCGCGTCCTTGTTGGGGAAGTACTGGTAGAGCGAGCCGACGCTCACGCCCGCTCGCTCGGCGATCAACGTGGTCGTCAAGCCGTCGTAGCCGCGCGCCGTTAAAACCTGAGCGGTCGCCTCGAGGATCGCGTCGACGGTCGCGGCGGATCGGGCCTGAAGCGGCTTCCTGCGGCGTCTCTTGGCGGTTTTGCGGTCTCGTGTCACGGGCTAAAAACGCGAATCGCCAGGCGCCGGCGTCAGCCCCATAGTAACCACACAAGCCACTCGACAGACCAGCCGCGCGCCGCGTCGTCACGCCCCCTCGAGCCGTGAGACGCGCGAACGGTGGAGGTACGCCCGCATGTTCAGACAAGCCCTCGCACTCGCTAAATTTCTGCGCGCATACGCGACCGTGACCCGCGACCCCTACCGCCTCGACATGGTGTTCGCGATGCTCGATCACAACCGCGACATCGACCCCGACACGATCCCGATGCTCAAGCGCCCGGAGCTCCAGTCGGTCGTCCAAGCGCCCGCCCGACGCGTCGAGGTCGACCTCGACGCGCTCGCGCGCCTGCCCGAGGGCACGCTCGGCGCCGAGTTCGTGAAGTTCCTGCGCGACAACGAGCTCGACCCCGAGGGCCTCAACAACACGCTCGAGGACTACGGCCCGCTCGCGCGCGTGAAGGCCCACCTCGAGAGCACCCACGACCTGTGGCACGTCCTCACCGGCATCGGCGTCACGATCAACGAGGAGGTCGAGCTGCAGGCCTTCTACGCGGCCCAGCTCGCGGCGCCGCTCCCCCTGATGCTCCTCTCGAGCGCGCTGCTCAACAGCATCCTGATCGAGCGCGAGAGCGGGCCCGCGCGCCTCGAGGCGCTCGTCCGCGGGTACCTGCTCGGCCGTCGCGCCAGGCCGCTCGCCGGCGTCGACTGGTCGACGCGCTGGGCGACCCCGCTCGCCGAGCTGCGGCGCGAGTTCAACATCGACGCGGCGGCGGTCCGCGACCAGCTCGACGTGGCGCCCGCGCTCGCGGCGTGAACCAAAAGACAGACGCGCGCGCCGGCGATGCCAACGCGCGCGTCGCGGTCGCCGCTCCGCGCGGGCTCAGTGAATCGACTCGAGGATCAGCGCGATGCCCTGCCCGCCGCCGATGCACATGGTCACGAGGCCATATCGCTTCTTGGTCCGGCGCAGCGCGTAGGCGCAGGTCAGCGTCAGGATCGAGCCGGTCGCCCCGAGCGGGTGACCGAGCGCGATCGCGTTGCCCATCGGGTTGACCTTCTCCGGGTCGATGCCGAATTTCTCGAAGTCGCGGATGACCGCGAGCGCCTGCGGGGCGAAGGCCTCGTTGAGCTCGACCTGATCGATGTCGGCGCCCTTGACGCCCGCCATCTTCAGCGCCCGCTCAGTCGCCGGCACGGGGCCCCAGCCCATGATCTGCGGATCGCAGGCCGCGACCCCGAAGCCGATGATGCGCGCCAGCGGCTTCGCGCCGTGGGCCTCGGCGTCGCGCTCTTTACCGATGACCATCGCGGCCGCGCCGTCGACGACCGCGCTGGCGTTGCCCGCCGTGACGATCCCGCCCATCTCGAAGGCGGGTCGCAGGCGCGCCATCTTGGCCATGCTGACGTTGTCCATGATGTGCGTGTCGTGCTTGACGACGAGCGGCTGCTCCGCCGGATCATCGACCACCGTGACCGGCTCGATCTCCTCGTCGAAGTGCCCCGCGTCGCGCGACGCCTTGGCCAAGGTCTGCGAGCGGAAGCCGAACGCGTCGGCCTCCTCGCGCGTGATCTTGTAGCGTCGACCCAGCTCCTCGGCCGTGTTGGCCATCGCCATCTTGGCGCCCGGGTCGTACAGGCTCATCAGCAGCATGTCCTGCAGGTGCTCGCCCCGCGCCAGGCCCCTCGGGTTGATCGGGCCGTACTTCTGGATCGCGCTGCCGACCTTCTTGCCCCGGTAGTTGTAGAGGCAGAAGGGGTACTGCATGCTCTCCGCCCCGCCGACGACGTAGAACGGGCGCTCTTCGTCGTGACGCAGGCCAGCTGTCATCATCTCGCAGGCCACCGAGATCGACTCGGCTCCGCTGCCGCAGATGCGCGCGACGGTCAACGCCGGCACGGTGTTGCCGAGCCCGCCGCGCCAGCGCATCCCCTGGGCGCCGTAGATCGAGTCGCGGTGGCTGTGCTGGGCCATGCCCATGACCACGTGGCCGATCTTCGCTTGGTCGACGGCCGTGTTCTCGAGCGTCGCCTTCACGGCCATGCCGCCGAGCTGCGTGGTCGTGAAGTTGGCGAACAGGCCCGGCTCGCGGTTGCGGATCAGGATGTCGGCGCGCGGGGTCCGGCGCGCGCCGTCGAGGATCACAATTGGTTCGCTGAGTGCCATGGTGAAGGTGCTCCTCTCCTACTCGTGCATGAACACCGCCGGGACGCGCGGGCCGTTCTGCATGAAATTCTTCATCCCGATATCCATGTCGATGGTCTGGGTGCAGGCGCCGAAGCCCTCGGCCTCGATCGCCAGGCCCTCGGCCAGCGGCTTCGTGAGGCCGCGGCGCACCACGTCGACGAGGATGCTGTCCGTCTTGCGCGAGTGGTGCCCGAGCTCGACCTTCGGCAGCGCCTCCGGGACCTCCATCGGCGCCGGGTCGACCGGCTTGAGCGTGACGGTCCCCGCGAGGTGCTGACCGATCAGCGCCTTCGCGGCCTCGACGACATCGCCGTCGACCGGGTCAATGGTCGCCCAGCCCCACTTATTGGCCTCGGCCGCGCCCACGGCCCGGCCGGTGCGCACGAGGTCGAGCGCGTGCTCGAGCCCGATGAGCCGCGGCAAGCGCTGCGTCCCGCCATAGCCGGGGATGATGCCGAGGTTGACCTCCGGCTGGGCCAGCACGAGCTTGGTCCCGACGACTCGCGCGTGACACGCGATGGACATCTCGGCGCCGCCGCCCATGACCGGGCCATCGACTGCGGCGACCACCGGCTTATCGAGCGTCTCGATCACAGAGAACACCCCGTGACCGAGCTGGCAGATCGCCACCGCGTCCTCCGGCTTGTCGATCTGCGACAGCTCGCCGAGATCCGCGCCGGCGAGCGATCCGTCGAAGCTGGAGATGATCACGCCCTTGACGTGATCCTGGCTCCCGAGCCCGCGCACCGCGTCCTCGATCTCGGTGAGCGTCCGGCGGTTCAGCGCGTTCTTCACCTCCGGCCGGAAGACCTTCACGAGCGCGATGCCGTCCTCGACCGAGGTGCTCAGGTTGCGGAAGAACTCCGGCGCCCGGCGCTCCTTGATGCTCTCGGGGATCACGAAACCGGGGTTGCTCTTCGCGTACTCGGCGCAGATCTCGTGCACCCGGTCCATGCCCATCTCGGCCGCCAGGTCGAGGAAGCCTCGCCGGAAGCCGAGCGCCATCCGGTTCATCCAGTCGAGCTCGGTCAACCGGCAGATCCGGTTGTCGGCGACGAAGAACGTCCGGGCGAACAGCACCGCGAGGATCCGGTTCAGGACCGTCTCGCGCAGCGCGTCATCATGGCTCGGGTCCGCCGAGTAGCTGCCGTCGTGCCAGGCGTCGTTGCCTTTCTCGGTCAAGATCGCGGGCGGCTTGAACCACTCCGTGCCGGTATCGGCTTCCTCCATCAACTCCTGGCAATGGACCACGAGCAGGTTGCCGCGGGTGCCGTCAAGGACGTTGAGCGGGCCGCCGCCGCCGATCGCCGTGTTCACGATCGCGTCGACCTGGGCCGGCGTCGCCACCCCCTCGGCGACGATCCGCGCGGCCTCAGCGCAGTAGTTACAGAAGATGTCATCCATGGCGAAGCACGGGACATCCGCGGTGGCCACCGGGACCTTGCCGAGCGTCCGGAGCGTGTTGAACATCCGCTCCTCAAACGGGCTGCCCTTACCCGAGACGACCTCGATGGGCAACGACCGCCAGGCCGGGAAGAACGGATGGTTGACGAAGCAGCGCGCCGGGATCTTGGACTCAGCGGCGATGTACGCGCGCGGGAGACCAGACGTGGCGAAGCCGATCAGGCAGGTCGGGGACACCGTTTCTTCGAGGTTTCTGAGGATCGCGCGCTTGACCGGCAGGTGCTCGGTCGCGGCCTCGAGGACGTACTCGCAGTCGGCCAAGTCCTTGATGTCGAGCGTCGGTGTCAGGATCGACTCCATCGCCTTGGCCGCCTTGGCGCTGACCTTGCCGCGCGCGACCCCCTTCGCCATGTAGCCGCGAATGCGCGCGACCCCGGCGTCGAGCGCCTCCTGCTTGATATCCAATAGGTACACGCGCGCCCCTGGGACGGACGCGAGCGCGGACGTGAATCCGTAGGCCAAGTCCGGACCGATGGCCCCGGACCCGATGACACCGACGATCATGCGAACACCTCTTTCATGCTGGCCGGCGCCCGAACAGGGATCAAAACCTGTTCCGGCGACTTTCGAAGCATCATCACAGATCGCCACCAAGGGCAAACGCGCGCACTCACGTCCGCGCGCTCGTCGCAACCGCGCATCGATGGCGGGCACCGGCAACAAAACCATCGGCGCGCTCCCCGATACCCGGGAAGCGCGCCGATTTTCACTCAATAAATCCTACGCCACGCGCGCTCTGGGCGCCGGCGCCGGACGACGACTCCGGTGCGCGTACCCCATGGCGCGCAGCGTCCTGCGGATCGTCTTCTTCTCCAGCGAGATCAGCGCGGGCGAGAGCCCCAAGGTCGTGGCGATCTCCTGGCCCGTGTACCCCGAGGAGAACATCCGGACGACCGCCCGCTGGCGACTCGTCAGCTGGCCCTCGACGTCCCAAAGAAACACGACGGTCGCGCCGCTGTGACTGCGGTCGGTGTTCTTCACGGCCGTCGAGTCGATGGTGAGCTCGGTGTCGAGGGCGCACTCGCGGGTTCGCCCGCGGCGACGAACCCAATTGATGTGCTCGTTGTGGGCGATGCGCTTGACCCAGGCGCGCGCGTTCGACGAGGGCCCCTTCCCGCGCGCGCTCGCGCGGAGAATCTTCTCCATCACGGTCTGCGCGATATCGTCGATATCGCTGCAGTGCAGCCCGCGAGCCCGCATGCGCAGGATCGCGCGGACGTTCCGGTAGAGCGTCGAGTACTCGGGCAGGAGCTCGAGCGTGGGCGAAGAAGTCGTCGAAGTCGTGGCCATGGCAATACCCCCCGGCGCGTGCTCCAGGCGCGTCTAAACAGCGACACGCGGCGCACGAGAACCGTAGTAATGGAATACGGAGAACGCGCGGCTGGGTCCACGCGAACATCCGAGGACATCACTCAAAGATCGCCGCCCTACTAAAACCTATCAGGAGCGCAGTACGGGCCGATTCAGCGATGCCGGCCGCCCGTGCTTACGCAGGAACGAGGTTCTGAGGCTTGTGCGTGGATCGCGGTCTTTGGGGCCGGTGGCCCGAAGTTTTGACCGCGACGGCGTTCTTGGACTTCGTCGTCGCCGACGCGCGCACCTACACTCCTGACATGTCCCGGGGCTCGAACAATCAAGTCTTCGAGCTGATCTTTGGCCTGCTCGAGCGCCACGGCTTCCACACCAACGAGGCGCAGGCCTCGATCATCGGCGTCACGCCCACCACCATCACCAACTGGAAGACCGGCAAGGTCAAGGCGCTCAACCGCGGCAAGCTCGACGAGGTCATCCGCCGCGTCTACTTCCTGAGCAAGCGGCGCGGCGTGGACCTAGTGGGCGAGCCGTCGCTGTGCCCGATCGTGATCGAGGAGGGAGCCGGGCCCGCCGACCTCGAGCGCCAGCTCCGCGAGAAGTGGGACTCGGTCTACCTCGGCCACAAGTTTCTCTACTACCACCCGGCTGGCGCGATGGCCTGGACGAAGATGCTCGACACTGGCTACGGCAGCTCTCAGCTGGCCAAGGGCTTCAGCACCGCGTTCGACATCGCGCTCAGCCGCCGACCTGAAGTCGGCAAGTCCAACCTCGCGTCCCTCCTGCGCTGGAGCGAGAACAAGTCGTGCGGCGTCGATCTCATCAGCCTGGGCCCCGGTGACGGCACCAAAGAGGCCCACGCGATCCGCCTGCTCATCGAGCACGCCGGGCCGAAGCACCGGCTGATCGACTGGCTGACCTACACGCCCGTCGACGTCTCGATCCCGCTGCTGCGCATGGCCTCCGAGCAAGCTCGCAACCTGATCCGCGACCGGCTCGACAAAGAGTCCTGGCCGCACTACCTCGTCCGGCCCTCGTGCTCGGACTTCGAAGACGGCAACATCGGCTTCGCCGGGCACCTCTCCGACAACCCCGGCGACCGTCGGCTCGCGCTGTTCCTCGGCGGCACCTTCGGCAACCTCAAGAGCGAGACCCGCTTCGTCGAGCACTCCCTGGGGCGGCTCTTGCGACGCGGCGACATGCTCTGGCTCGAGGTCGGCGTCCGCCAGACGCGGATCGAGGACGACGGCCTCTACACCCTCTCCAAGGGGCAGCTCGGCGACACCCAGGAGACCGTGCGCCGCGGCCTCGTCGAGGGCCCGCACCGCCGCTTCCGCGCCTCCGTCGGCTCCCCCCTAGACACCCGCATGCGCATCATCCCGCGCGACGGCGGCGCGACCTGTGAGGTCCCCGGCTCCTACAACTTCGTCCACGACGTCGACATCAACCCGTCGGGGCAGCGCTGCTCCGTGCTCTACTCGCGTCGCTACGACATCGACGCGCTGCGCCGGTGGTTCGCCGACCACGGCTACGAGACGCGCTTCGAACACCGGACGAAGGACCGCCGCGGCCGCGACCGCACCGCGCACCTGCTGCTGTTTCGCGCGCGCGTGACCTAGCGAGCCCCCGCTCACGGGTTCGAGAGGATCAGGCTGATCGTGTTGCCGTACTGGTTGGCGACCGCGATGTCGGGCATCCCGTCCTCGTTGAAGTCGACCGCGACCAACCCCGCCGGCAGCGCGCCGACCTCGTAGGTCGAGTCGTGCCTGAACTCGAACGCGCCGTTGCCGAGCAGCACCCAGACGTCCTCGCTGGCGCCGTGCGCGACCGCGATGTCGATCGCGCCGTCGCCGTTCATGTCCGTGAGCGCCAGCTTGCGCGGCCCCCAGCCCACCGAGATCCCGGAGTTCTTGTTGAAGCCGCCGTCGCCGCGGCCGCGCAGCACACCGAGCGTGTTGTCGTACTCGTTGGCGACCACGGCGTCCACGCGCCCGTCGTCGTCGATGTCCGCGACCGCGAGCCCGAAGGGGCCCTCGCCGACATCGACGCGATCGGTCTCGACCAGCTTCCCGCCGCCGAGGCCGACGAACACGCTGACATCGCCCGAGCCCGTGTTCGTGACCAGCACGTCCTGCAGCCCGTCGCGGTTGATGTCCGCGATCACCGGGACCATCGGCAGCGATCCGGTCTCGTAGGTGACCATGGGCTTCAAGCCGCCGAAGCCGTCCGAGAGCATGACGGTCAGGCTGTCGGCGTCGCCGTTGGTGACCACGACATCGTCGAGCCCGTCGTTGTTGAGGTCGCCGGCCTCGACCCCCTGGGGCATCAGCCCGACCTTCGAAGGCGCGTCGCTGAAGTAGCTGCGATCGCCCGCGTAGCGCAGCAGCGTGATCTCGTTGACCTCGTAGTTGGCGACGATCAGCTCGAGGCCGCGCGCCGGATCGACCGCCCCCGCCGCGATCGCGACCGGCACGTCGCCGCCCGCCTTGAACGCGAAGGGCGCGCTGAGTCGACCATCACCTGTCCCGTAGAGCACGTTCGCCACGTTCGGGTAGGGCTGCGTGATGACATCCGAGTTCGGGACCGCGAGGTCCCAGTGACCGTCGTCGTCGAGATCCGCAGCGACCAGCGAGCAGGGATCGATGCCGGCGTCGAACTCGATCGCCTCGTCGAGGCACAGCTCGTCGATGTCGACCTGGCCGTCGCCGCAGCCGCGCAGCTCGGGGCGCTCGGGCTCCGGCTCCGGCTCGTCGAAGGGCTCGGGCTCCTCGAGGCCCCGTGAGCCGCCCCCGGAGCCGCTGCCGCTCTCCTCGCCGAAGTACAGCGCCCGATCGGCGCAGCCCGAGGCGAGCGTGAGGCCGAGCGAGCCCAGGAGCAGCAGCGAGCGACGCGGGCCTCGCCGCGCGGTCCAACGGTCAGGGGGCGAATCGATCTTCATATTCATGTCCGGAGCGGTAAGTCTCGTTAGCCTAGAACAGAAGCGAGCTCGCCGCACCCGCGAGTTCTGCTCCCCGCCCTCGCGCCGCGCCCGGCCTGCGAAACAGCATTCCGTCGGCAGCAGGCCCGCCCGCGTACCTCGACGCGCGGGACCGCGAAGCGTCACGTCGCGCGGTCGACGAAGAACATCTCGACCGGCTCGGCGTTCTTGACCGGCAGCCGGCCCCGCGGCGTGCAGCGGTACGCGCCCTTGATCTGGTCATATGTCGTTCTAGACAGGTTGATCCGACCGGCCGCGCCGGCCGACTCGAGCCGCGACGCGATGTTCACCGTGTCGCCCCAGATGTCGTAGGCGAACTTCTTGTGCCCGATCACCCCGGCCATCAGCGGCCCCGTGTTGATCCCGATCCGCAGCTCCCAGACCGGGCGACCCGCGCGCGCGCGCCGACGCCCCTCCTCCGCCATGAACTCCTGGATCTCCCACGCGGTGTGCACGGCGTCGAGCGCGTGGCTGCCGTTCGCCAGCGGGATCCCGCCCGCGGCCATGTAGGCGTCGCCGATGGTCTTGAGCTTCTCGAGCCCGTGCCGCGCGACGATCTCGTCGAACGCGGAGAAGAAGTAGTCGAGCTCCTCGACCAGCGCGCACGGCGACAGCTGACTCGAGATCCGCGTGAAGCCCTTGAAGTCCGTGAACAGCACCGACACCGCGTCGTAGAACACCGGCTGCACGTGCCCGGTCTGCTTGAGCTCCTGCGCGACCTCGCGCGGCAGGATATTGAGCAGCAGCTCCTCCGAGCGCTGCTTCTCGACCGCGAGCGCCTCGTTGAGGCGCCGCAGCTCGACGTTCTGCGCGGCGATCTGCTGACGGCTGCGCTCGATCTCCTCCCCGATCGTCCGCAGCATCGAGTTGTTGAGGTCGCGGTACTCCTCCAGGCTCGCGCGCTGCTGCTCCGCGCGCTCGAGCTTCCGCAGCAGCAGCGGGACGTCGGGCTTGAGCGGCGCGCTCGCGCTCCGCGGCCGCGCGCGCGCTGGCTCGAGCTGCTCCGCCGCGCCGCGCTCGCGCAGCAGCACCGCGACGAGCGTCGCGTTGTGCATCACGCTGCAGGTCCGCGCCAACAGCGGCGCGATCTCGCCGAAGCCGTAGAAGCCGAGCATCGGCACCCGCGGCAGGTGATCGATGACGACCTCGACCTCCTCCGCGGCCTTCGTCCCGAGAATTCGGTTTCGGATCGCGCAGGAGAACACGAGCGCCGCCGCCGGCGCCCCAGGCAGCTCGTGCACCGCCTCGTCGATCGACGCGCCGGTCTGCGTGAGCATCGTGCTGCGGCGGGCCTCGGTGATCTGCACGGTCGCGCCCTCGGGGACGATCCCGGCGTAGTGGACCGAGCCCGTCTTCTCGTCGTAATTATTCGGGACGCGCAGGTAGTAGCGACCGCCGTCACGCTCCTCGAACACCGCGAGCGGGAACTCGATCGCCGGCCTCGTGTGCGGCCCGAGGTAGTGGTGATAGAACTCGAGCGCCGTCCGATCCCCGATCCGGTGGACGACGTTGCCCGACGCCCCGGTGACCGTGTGCGGCTCTCCGACCGGGCTCCAGCTGTTCTCGACGCAGTGCGAGATCTCGAGCGGGCCCGCCAGCAGCAGCACGACCACCGCGTCCGAGACCACCTCGTCGGCGAAGAACTGCACCGGTCCGCTCGAGCCGGGCATCGAGCTCGCCGCGCCGCCGAACAGCACGCAGCCGCCCACGAGGTGGCTCGAGAGCGCGCCGAGGACCTCCGTCGACGAGGCCCGCGCCGCGTCGGTCAGCGCCACGCAGGCCCGCTCCTCGCCGCTCAGCTCGGCGCGCGCCTCCTCGATCGCGCGGCGCACCGCCGAGTCCGGATCCAGCGAGCACGCGCGGCCGATGCCGGCGCCGATCGAGATCGTGTCCGACACGAAGAGCGTCAGCCCTATCCCGTCCTCGCTGTAGCCGCGGGCGCTCGTCATCACCCCCCACGAGCCGCTCCCGACCAGCGCGAGCCCTGGCCAGCGCGCCCGGATCGCCGTGACCACCACGACCGGGTCGAAGGAGCCCGCGACGATCAAGATCCCCGCGCTCGGCTCGAGCCGAGCCTCGAGCTCGTCGAGCTGCGCCTCACAGCTCGCGATGACCCCCGCGATCACCTCGACGGTGTCGAGCCCCTCCGCCTGCCCAACGACGACGCGCAGCATCCGCTACTCCCCCACAGAGTATAGGTCGTATCCTCTCGAGCCGTGACGCGCGCCCACCCGCTCGATGCCACGCGACGAGAGCTGTGCACCGGCCTCGCCGCGCTCGCGCTCACGAGCTGCGGCCCCCGGCGCTCGCGCGACGCGACGCGACGCGAGCCGTCGCCGCCCCCGACGAGCGACCCCGCCCCTCCGCATCTACCGGACTCTTCCAGCATGTCTTCAAGGTCATCAGCCCACGAGCGCGCGGAGTCGACGACGCTCACCCGCCCGATCCCCCGCTCGAGCTCCGGCGAGCGGCTCCCCGCGATCGGCCTCGGCAGCTGGCAGGCCTTCGACATCGGCGATGACCCCGAGGCGCGCGCGCGCCGGGCCGAGGTCCTGCGCCGCTTCTTCGCCGCCGGCGGGCGCCTCATCGACAGCTCGCCGATGTACGGACGCTCCGAGTCGGTCATCGGCTCGCTGCTCCCCGAGGTCGCCGGGGGCGACGAGGCCTTCGTCGCGACGAAGGTCTGGACGCGCGGGCGCGGCGAGGGCGTCCGGCAGATGCAGGACTCCATCCGCAAGCTCGGCGGGCGCGTCGACCTGATGCAGGTTCACAACCTCGTCGACACCGACACGCAGCTCGAGACGCTGCGCGCCTGGAAGCGCGAGGGCCGAGTCCGCTACCTCGGCGTCACCCACTACCAGCGCTCCGCCTTCGACGCGCTCGAGCGGCTTATCACGCGCGCGGAGCTCGACTTCGTGCAGCTCCCCTACTCCGCGCTCACGCGCGAGGCCGAGCGTCGCCTGCTCCCGGCCGCCGCCGAACACGACGTCGCGGTGCTCGTGATGCGCCCCTTCGACGGCGGCGCGCTCTTTGAGCGTGTGCGCGGGCGTGAGCCGCCGAGCTGGGCGCGCGAGCTGGGCTGCAGCAGCTGGGCTCAGCTCGCGCTCAAGTTCCTCCTCGGGCACCCGGCGGTGACCTGCCCGATCCCGGCGACGAGCTCGCCAGCGCACCTGGACGACAACATGTCCGCGCTGTCAGGTCCGCTGCCGGACGCGGCGCAGCGCGAGCGCATCGCCGCGGCGATCCGCGGCGACGCGTAGCGCCGCGCGCTACTTCTTACTGAAACAAAGATGTTCCAAAGGACCTAATCTGGTCAACAGTGCAGGCTAGTTTCTGGATTTCTCCAGGGCTTCTCCAGAAATCGGTTCGTCGTCAAGAAGGCCGCGCACCCCCTCCGCAGAAACGTGCACGTAGATGTCGCTCGTGCTGGGGCGACTGTGGCCGAGAAAAGCCGCGACCTGAGCTTGGCTGGCCCCGCGGTCAGCAAGCCGAGACGCGGCCGTGTGCCGCAGGATGTGAACCCCCGTGCGAAGCCCCAACTGCTCCTGAATCTCGCCGAACCGCCTGTACAAACCGTTCGCGGTGTAGCGCCGTGGGGGGCCTTTGTACGCGTGCCAGATGACCTGGGGGAGCCCCAAGGCTCGAGGATGCCGGCGCAAGGCTTGGGCGACACGCTTGCTCATGGGGATCGTCCGCTCGCGTCCGCTCTTGGTTTCGCCCTCCACTTCATTGGACAAGCCGCGCTTGATCGTGATCTCCATCTTCGCCAGATCGACGTCCTCGTGTTGGAGGGTCACGATCTCTGACCTTCTCATCCCTTGGTCAGCGCCAAGAAGGGCAGCGAGAAGAACATGAGGATCGCCGGTGTTCTCGGCCGCGAGGAGAAACTGATCGAGTTCTTCCTCCGAATAGCGCGGCGCCTTCTTCTTCTGGTTTGGAGTCTTGAGGCGCCTGACCATGGGGACTGATTCGAGATAGCCGAGTTCTGCGGCGTACTTGAGCAGCGTCACGAGAACCATGAGGATCGTGTTGACGCTGGCGGGTTTGGCCGGGCCGCCTGACACTCCTTTAATTGTCTGAGCTAGCTCCGCCTGATACCGCGCGATTTTGGCCCGCGTGATCTCGATCATCGGCGTCTTCCCAAACTTCGGCAGATGATAACGCCGGAGCGTCGTCTCGTGCCGCAAGCGGGTCATGGGCTTTGCGTCGATGCTCGTCCAATACGCCTCGAGGTACCGCTCGCAAAACTGCCCGAAGCTGAGTCCTTTCGGCCCCTTCTTCGGTTTTTTCTTCGGCGGTTCTGTGATGAGCTTCTCGGCTTCCCTCCTCGCCCACTTCCACGCGGGAAGCGACGGCTTCAGAGCCTTGCCCTTGGCGACGGCCTTGATCGCTGCCGGCGTTGTGAGGGCATCAGGGACGCGCTTCCTTCGGCGGATCTTCTTGCCCGCGACCGTGACCACGATCTCGGCTTCGATCTTGTCATCGCTGCCCCGGTAAGGGCGAAATGCGATTTTCTCGATCATGACATCCCCCCATCAGGCAAGAGCGCGAGGAGCTCCTCGAGGGCCTCCACGACATCGGCAGGGAGCGGGGCACCGCGCACACGAATGATCTCCACGACGAGGGTGTTCCATTGCCCTGTAGCGATGAGGCGCTGACCCTCCGTGATGAGGAGTGCGACACGATGCCCTCGCACTCCACAGAAGATCTCGATGACCTCTTGCCCAAACTCGATCGTCGCTCGATGTGCACCTTGTTCGTCGGTCCCCGGGATGGCGATGAGAGGCGCGAGTTCGTATCTGTAAGCCCTCATGACACCACCTTTGCTTTTGCTCGCACAATGAGAGGGGATCGAGATCCGCCGATCCACTTGGGGGTCGAGCGACACCACGCGAGCGTCGCTCCTGACACCCAAACGCCTGCATCCGTTCCGCGCATCAGGGGCGCGAGATCAAGCGGGAGCTCGAGCATCAAGCTGGGGCCGAGAGAGGCCCTCCACCTGTCCCATTCGATCCCCTCCCTGGGCTCAACCAAGTAGAGGTCAGGATCCCCGGGGCGTGCATCCTCGAGGAGCTTTGAGCACGTCGTTTGGTACGCCTCAGCGAGCGCGCTCAGGGTTTCCGAGCGGGGGTCGTGGATCCCTTGCTCGATCTTAGAGACCGCGGAGACAGAGAGGCCAGCCCGCTCAGCGGCCTCACCTTGAGTGAGCCCAGCTTGATGACGGGCATCCCGCAGTTTTTTCCGCAGATCAACCATTGTCGGCATCCTCCAGCGCAGCAAGAAACAGCCGGTCGATGTGTCGGAGCATCTCCCTCGATTTCTGGATCGGAACCTCGCCGAACCACGCAATTTTCGCACCGCTTTCCTCACCCCACGCTGCTACCCGCCCGATGGCCTGCCCGTGCTTCTCCCCGCGTTGCCAGCCGATCGAGACGACAGCGCTCATGGACCCGTCTCGATTTGGTTTGATTGCGAATAGCCAAATCTCAACAAGGGTCCCGTTGCGAAGTCGGATCTCGTTGTCCCACTGGTCCGCCGGGGAGAACTCATACCCAAGCGAGTCCCAGTGCGCGCGCGCAACCTCGAGCATCACCGAAGGCCGAATGGCGTACAGGTTCAAGAATGGATCGGCCGGGTCCAAGGTCTGAAGCCTCCCACCCCTGATACGTAGGCGTGGGTCCATATCCGGTCCAACGAACATATGCGGCAACCCGTCGACAAGATGGGTTGGGTGCCATTTGTCGGTCGCGGCATTGAGGTCGTCATCATCGAAATCAAAGATCCGGTCCTTCTTGGCAAGCGCGTCGGCAGCACGTTGCGCGCTTTTGTGCCTGCATGTGCCAAGTCTGAGAACGATGCCTCGCGGCGTCACGTAGTACGACCTGAGCGTTCCGCATTCGCGTTGAACGAGAAAAGCGCCCATCTCTCCATAGGCGACTGCTACTTCTTCTTCTTGCTTTGTTGTTCTTCTCATTGCCCTGTCCTCAACTCACACTGTGTGAATTGTTGATTTATTAATGATCGACTTCGCTCTCGTATCAAGAGTTCGCTGATAGCCGATACGTGTGATTACTCGCGATCCCTGTGACACAACTGGCTCAGAACGGCTCAGAACTCTCGAATTCGGGATGCGTGGTAGCCGACGCGTGTGATTTCACACTAGTCGGAGGCAAGCGCTGCTCCCCGCGCTCGTTACGCTCTTGCCCATGTCGACCATTCGTTTCCTCCTCGCCTCTCTCTCCCTCGCCATGGCCCTGCAAGCTGGCTGTGATCCCGATGACGTTGGCAATCTCGGCTTCGGCGGAGGCGGCAAGGAGGAGGTCATCCCCAAGGAGCTTGGGGAGCCGTGCGAGCACGTCCGCGACCCCTGTGGCGATCCTGATCTGATCTGTGGATTCGATCCCGATCTGCCGGAGGGCAGCGGGGCATGGTGTCTCGCCGATGCGTCTCCTGACGTCGATCTCGATCTGGGGGAGGAGTGTCAGGAGACGCATCACTGTGCTGATCGGCTGACCTCACAAATCTGCCCCAGGAGGCTGGTGTCCCGCACACGTGCGAGCCGCTTTGCTGGCAGAATTCGGATTGTCCCGCTGGCAGGTCCTGCGATCAGTGGAACGAGGAGAAGCTGGGCATCTGCCGGCCCTACTGATCCCCATCCTCTCCATCTCCTCTATAAAGGAGGGTCTCGCTTGGGGCCCTCTTTTTCCTTTACCCTTAGCCAGCGCTCTATCGTCGATCGGCGCCAATAGCGTCTCCTCCCGATCTTGAGGGACGGGGGAAGGCGTCCCTCGCTATGTGCGGATCTTATCGCTGACGCCGTTCTCCCCAGCATCGCGGCCAGATCGTCAGTCGACAGCAGACTGGGGTTCTTGGGGGTCATCCCGGCATCTGCTCCCATGTTCGCCCTTCAAGCATCCGCCCCGACTTCTTCTTGTTGGTTCCCCCCCACTGCTTGAAGAAGAACGGAACACCCGCCTGGACGCACTGATCGCGGAGGTCCCTGACCCATGCTCCTTCCATCGCTCGCGGTTTCCTCCCCGACTCTCCACCCACGATGACCCAATCGATGCCTCCCAGATCTAAATCTGGTAGCGGCCCAAGAAGGGGCTCCAGGGACAAAAACTTCACGCTTGCCGGAATTTTTCGAAGCAAGTCGATCCGGTGCGTGTAGTCAGCATTCTCTACGCTGACGCCCATCCACACGTTCTCCGGCCACGGCAATGAGCCTGAGATTTCCTCGAGTCGCTCAGCCCTCTTGGTCAGAACCTGGAATCGATGCCAATGGGCCTGTTCCATCACCGCAAAGACGCGCTGGATATATTCGAGCGGGACATTTTCGTGGAACAGGTCGGACATCGAGTTGACAAAGATCACCTGCGGTTTTTTCCAACGGAGAGGACGATCGAGCATGTGCGGTTGGAGGGTCAGCTTGAAGCCGTCGGCGTAATTTCGCTGGCCCATGGCCTTGAGACGCCTCGCCATGATCTCGGCGTAGCAGTGTTTGCAGCCTGGGCTGACCTTGTTGCAGCCCGTGACGGGGTTCCACGTGGCCTCTGTCCATTCGATTGTCGATTTTGCCATAACCAAGCACTCTCCTTGCTGAGTCCGTGGACTCGCGGGTTGTAACTGAACGGCTTGTCATGAGGTCTGTATCTCGAGGATCGAGATACGCACTATCTTTCTCGGGATAGGCGCGTGAGATGACAAGCTGTCTATCTGCACCGTCCCAAGAATTACCTAAATCTGTCTTCTTGAGCAGAAATCAATTCCAAGCGAGATCTCAAGAGGCAGAATTCGCTCGTATAGACAAACTAACGCGCTTCTGGGCCGGTCAGGAGCCAACGCGTGTGATAGGCTTCAAAATGTTTGAGGGAGCCAGCATATGCGCTGACTCCCTCAAGAGACCGGTATGGGGCCGGTCAGGCTTGTTTTTACCGCTCGAGACCGATGACCAAAGGACAGTCCCAATGAGCAGATCCACAGTATCACACCCTCAGCCCAAGCGCTACGGGGACCCAAAGAAGTCAGGCATCAAGACACCATCCCCACGCAGTGTTGTCATCAAGAATCATCTCTTCAGGATCGCAACGATCGAAATCCCACGCAACACGTGTAAGTCGACGCGGCGACCGAAGAAGATCGTAGATCACAGTGAGGCGGCAGCAAAACAGCGCCGCAAGAGAAAGAGCATCAAGGTACCCAAGGTTACACAAGTTGCTGTGTTCGTCGCACTGGGCCGCTACTGTAATCCTTTTGCTAAGGATCCACAGCGACATAAACATGCGATCTGCTCGAAAGAGAAGATCGCTGAAGATCTCGAGATTAGCGTGGATACCGTTCGGACGGCTTGCCGTGCTCTCGAGATCCAAGGCCTGATCAGGCCTCATCCGTTCAAGGGCTTTATCCTTGCGTTGGCGAAAGAGGATCTCGAGGACGATGAAGGGAAGAACCGTTCTTCCCTCAGTGAGGATGATGGAGGGAAGAACCGTTCTTCCCTAGAGAGTAAGAACCGTTCTTACAGCGGGAGCGATGACCCTAAGAACGGTTCTTACAACGGGATGCCTCTTATTCTTAACTCGTCGCCCCAAGAGGGCTCAGAGCCAAGCAACGACTCTTTCTCGTCTCAGTCGTCGCTCCCTTCGGTCGCTTCTTCCTTCGACGAGAAAGAGTACCCGCCTGCGGCGGCGGCGGCTGTTGCGGGGGGCTTTGCCCCCCGCTCCACTGCTGCCGCGGAGAAAGAACCATCTCCGAGTGTAGATGAACTCCTGGGAACGTTTCTCGAGAGTCAAGACGAAAGGGATGATGAACAGATTCCAGAAAGATCAATTCCGTTTCGGAGGAAAAAATCTGAAGGTGGATATGAGTTCGGGTTTGTCCTCGGAGGTTATCGAGCGAGAGATCAGAATGAGAAATTCAAGTATCGGACATTCGGAGTGACTTCTTGTTACCTTGGGATCAAGATCGGATCTCATGATCACTGGATCCCTTGGGATTCCTGGGAGCAGATGATCAAGGTCGCTTGTGATTCGATCGAGGATATCAAGGACCTCCAAGGGGCTGATCTCTCTGAGAGAGAAATCCCCTTCCTCTTGGCTCTCAGAATCCACATGAGGGCTCAGGAGAGATCAGAGAACAAACAAAAGCCCATGGGGCTCCCGTTGGTCCTGAAACAAGCTCAAGACCTCTCAAAGCTTGAACTTGATGTTCAGGGTCCATGGACCCCAAACTCCAAGGGGCTTGGATTCTTGAAGTTCGTGGAACGCGATCAGGAATACGATACTGTCTTGGATTACTGTATCCGTTCCCTCGATCACTTTGGAGACCTCAAGAAAGTCGATGGAGAAAAGATATATAGGGCTCTCAGGCATCACTCCCTATCCTTGAAGAGACAAAGCAAGAGAGCTTGATTTTACGAACCCAAGGGATCAGACGCGCTTGTTTCCATCTCACACAGACTGGCCCGCGGCGGCCTGGGGAGTGTTCCATGGCGGTTGCCGCCGCGGAACACTCCCCAGGAAGTCCTAGAATCCGCCTGAAAGCTGTTTGGCCCCGGCAGCGGGCCTAGCCCCGCTGAGATCTCCAATCGCTCGTCTGGAGGCCCCCTGGGCCCTCCAGTGACCTCTGGCCCGAACCGTTCACAAGCGCTCTTATCTTTGGAATACACGATCACAATAATCCGCCAATATATCCGCGTATAGTGAATATGCGAGGATGTCTAGGATGAAGATTGCTGAGCCTAAAATCAATGAGCGGACGATCTCCCAGTTTGTCCTCACCACCATGTGGATGGAGGGAGAGAGTCAGTACGTCGGATGGGCATCAGTCCATCAGTCGAGAACAGCGATCGCAAAAGCGCACGCTGGAGCCGAGATGCTTCGGATACTCGTACCAGAGGTCCAAACGCCCTTGGACCTCGATAATATAAGCATCGAGCAGGAGGCACTCTATACGAGAGTCACAGATCTATACGAGCGATGCCCTGACATCCTGAGACCGCTGATCAAGCTTGCCCAATCAAGACCTGGGCAGCTCCAGCGCCCCGGGAAGCTCGCACACGCTCTCCTCGCACGCCTCGGGCTCAGGCGGACCAAGATCGCCAAATACGGATACGCGACACGATTCGAGATCTCGAATCACGAGATCTACGCCGCATCCGCGAGACGAATCGCGGAGGCCCGAGAGCTGGCCGCCAAGATCCGCGAGATGCCTGATGCCGATAAGTATGACCAGCGAGTGTCTCAATACCTCGCTCAGAGAGCACGGGCGGCGTGAGAAGTGACCAAGCCCCCAGCCCCAAAGACGATCGGAATACTCGCGGGGGTCCTTCTCCTCGTGCCCGTGGGCGTGCTCGTCGCTGCCGACATCATGGCCCTGACGCTATCGACAGCTACGTATTGGGCCCTTGGCATTTGGTTCCTCGTGGTGAGCGGGCTGAATTTGAGCCAGTGGGCAAGAGACGCGGGGGCACTAGCAGCAGCCGTCAATTCGGTTCAGCGGGCCCTGAAGCTGGGCGAGGAGAAGGATCAAGAGAGGGAGGCGAATCAACGTGATCGCTAGACCTCTCACCGGAGTCCGATACAGAGACGCCATCCTGAGAGTCGTCGTGATCCCCCTGATATCTGGGCTCACGCTGGCACTCTTGATCCGCGACCACGCTCCCGTGCTCGCTCTCACTATCGCTGCAATCACAATCGCTCAAACAAACTACGCGAGTCACTGGATAGGCTGGCTCAGGCATCCAACCGTGATTACATACACAATCAGGAATCCCAGAATGAAGACTAATCGCAGATCAACCTCAGCAGCACGCCTCGCAGTCGTCAGCTCAACCCTCATGATCGGACTCATGATCTCCGCGGGCTGCCCTCCAGGAGACACAGAGCCCCCGAAGACTCCAGCTGAGGAGTCTGTGGACAAGGATGAGGATGAGAACAAGAGCGAGGAGAAATCTGAGAAGTCCAAGGATGACGTCAAGAACGAGGAGAAGTCCAAGTGACGGATCTCGGATGGCATCTGATCCTGACCGTCTCACTCATGATCTCCCTGGGGTTCTCGATCTGGGGATCGATGGAGCTGGAGGAGGGCACATGATTGAAAGGACCTACACCATGGATCCGAGCATTGACGCTCTATCCAACTTCAATGCCGCTCACGAAGCGTTCGAAGCCGAATATGGTCGTGAACCGAGAACCACGTGTGTCGCGTCTCCAGTGTTCTTCCGGGATTTTGAATCATGCTGCGCTCCTCTCTCGGCTCGTGTAGGCACCATCCCCAGCCCTGAGC
>JAUIKS010000033.1 GCA_030430565.1 Polyangia bacterium | reverse complement strand
CGGATGAGCGCCGTGGCCCTCATCCGCTTGACCCGCCCAGGCGCGACATCCCCCGACTTCCGGGCGACGAGCGCCTGGGCGGGTCAAGCGGATGAGGGCCACGGCGCTCGCCGTCCTCAGTCGGCCCCTCCCTGGCTCGACCCGCAGCTGCGCCCTACAGCTTCGATGATCCGGTACGCCCGACCGCGCAGACTCGATCGAGTTGGGAGCGCGACATCCCCCGACTTCCGGGCGACGAGCGCCTGGGCGGGTCAAGCGGACGAAGGCCTCCGCGCTCGCCGTCCTCAGTCGGCCCCTCCCTGGCTCGACCCGCAGCTGCGCCCTACAGCTTCGATGATCCTGTACACCCGACCGCGCAGACTCGATCGAGTTGGGAGCGCGACATCCCCCGACTTCCGGGCGACGAGCGCCTAGACGCATCAACGCCCGACCGCGCGGGCGCGATCGGGCGTTGAACTCGGTATCGGCGCCTCAGTCGAACGAGAGCTGATCGGCGTCGAGGATGTCGTTGGTCGGGTCGGTCGGGACCGTGGCGCTGGGCGGCGCCGGCGTGTCCTGCTCGGCCCACTCGACGAGGTAGTCGAAGGCCCGCTCGGCGTAGGGCTGGATGATCGTGAAGGAGTCCGCCGCGCCCTCGTCTCCGACCATGCCGTTGGCGTCGAAGTCGAGCAGGCCGTCGCTGTGCAGATCGATGTGACCGCCGTGCTCGATCACGTACAGCCGGTGCATCGCCGCGTCACCGAAGCTCTCCACGGCGTCGGCGTAGGCGACCGCGTTGGCGTCGAGGCCGAGCAGGCCGTCGCGGTCGCCGTGCACCGAGATCAGCGGCGCCGAGAACTCGCCGGTGTTGGCGTTGCGCAGCGCCCACTCGACGCTCTCCGCCGTCCAGCCGCCGCTCTCGGCCTGCTCGAGCCACGGGTAGAAAGGCGGCGGCGTGTCGCCGCCGTCCGAGTAGCAGCTGTAGGCGAGGCTCTGCTCGAGGCTGTGCCCCAGCAGCTCGGCCCGGAACACGTAGCCGGTGATGTTGTAGTAGCCGACGCCCTTGAACTCCGTCAGGCCGTAGTCCTTGAGGTAGTCGAAGGTCGAGTTGTACGCGCCCCAGATCAGCGCGGACGCGGGCGCGAAGCCGGCGGCGATCATCGCGGCGTGGGCGTCGCCGAAGGGCGGCTCCTCGTAGTAGAAGTCCGAGGCGTTGAGCGTGTCCGGGTCGTGCAGCCAGCCCATCGTCAGCGCTGCGGTCTCGTTGGTCGAGACCAGGTGATTGGCGGCCGCAAACTCGTCGACCGAGACCTCCTGATCGTCGTCGAGATCGAGCGCGCGCGCGTCGGGCCAGTAGGCGCCGGCCCAGTCGAGCCCGCCCGTGAAGAGTCGGTCCTCACCTTGCCCAACGCGCAGGTGATCGAGCTCGAGCGCGCGCCGGACCTGGTAGCCGCCGTTGGACAGCCCGACGGCGTAGACCGCCGTCACCGGGTCCTGGGTCGCCGCCTCGAGGCGCTCCTGCGCCCACAGCCCCATGTCGATCATCATCGCGCCCCAGTGCGCGGTCGGGTGCCCCTGCCCGAGCATCGTCGTGTTGCCGTCGGCGCCAGCGTTGGTCATGCCCTTGTTGCCCGCGACGTAGGCGTAGCCGCGCGCGAGCAGCCAGGGCGTGAGCACGGCCTCGTTGCTGAACTCCGAGCGCGTCCCCGGCGCGCCCGCGACCACGAGCTTGCCGTTCCAGTCCGCGGGCAGCTTGAGCACGAGCTCTTGCCGGCGCACGCCGTCGTCGTCGCTGACCTCGAGCGTGCCGGTGACCTCCGCGCCCGCGTACTCGACGGTCGGCTGCAACAGCACGCTGTGCAGGCTCGTGGCCTGGATCTTCCCGACCTTCGCCTGCTCCGCGGGATCGAGCTCGGCGAACTCCGGGCTCTCGGGATCGAGCCCAAAATAATTCACGTGCCCGAGCCCGCCGTCGCCGTCGCCCTCGTAGACCGCGAGGTACGGATCCTCGAGCCCCTCGAGCAGCGCGTCGAGATCGAGCGGCACGTCGCCGGTGGTCTCTCCGGTCTCGCTCGTCTCGCCCGTCTCGCTCGTCTCGCTCGTCTCGGTCTCGGCGCCCGTGCTCGTCGACTCGCCCGTCGTGGTCTCACCCGCGCTCGTGGTGCTCCCGGCGCTCGTGGTGCTCCCGGCGCTCGAGTCGTCCTCGGTCGTCGCGTCCTCGCCCGTGGTGCCGGCGTCTGTGCCCGTGCCCGCGCCGTCGTCACCGCAGCCGGGCAGCGCGAGCGCCACCGCGACCGCGTACATCGTCACGCCGCGCGCGGCTCGTCCATGCTTATTGTTCCAGGTCATCATCAATCTCTCCTCCGTGAGTGAAGCCGCGCGCTCGCGGCCTGTGTAGGTCCTGTGTAGGTCCTGTGCAGGTCCTTTGTAGGTCCTTCGTCCTCAGCAACGTCGACGCCGACGCGCCCCCAACAACAGCACGAGGAGCCCCAGCGCCAGCGCGCCCGCGCCCCGATCTCGACGTGGATCGTGATCACACGCGCAGCCCCCGTGGTCCTCCTCGCAGTCGCTGTCGGTGCCCTCGAGCCCGCCGGAGATCCCGACGCTGCCGCCGGAAATTCCCCCGTCGCCCGACGAGCTCGCGCCCGTCTCCTCGGGCGGCGGCTCGCCGCTGCTGCCGCCCGAGTCATCCCCCGTGGTCGACGCGTCGGTGTCCGTCGCGCTCGGGTCCATGCTGTCCCCAGAGTCATCTCCTGTGGTCTCGCCCGTGTCCCCGCCGGTCGTCCCCGGCTCGACCGGCATCATCTCGACCCGGCGGTTGTGCACGGTGAAGAACTCGGCGAGGAACCAGCCGTAGTTCACGCCGGAGCCCTCGACGAAGCTGTTGAGCCCGCCCGGGCCCGAGCCCGCCGGCCACGCGTGCGTCGCCCCGGTCACCTTCATCCAGGCGATCCGCGGGCCGTCGCCGTCGACCCAGAGGGTGCCCTCGCCCGCCGGCTCGTGCCCCTCCAGCGCGGCGACGTCGAGGGTCTCGGTCGTCAGGCCCGGGCCGTAGCGCAGCGCGAAGGCCTCCGCGTTGATCAGCGCGTAGTCCTGCGCCACCGTGAAGTCCGACGTCCCGGTGTGCACCGCGGTCAGCTGGGTCGCGAAGTCACCGCTCGCGGGGCCGGCGAGCGTCTCGCAGAGCGCGGCCGCGGCCGCGGCCGTGGTTGAGGCGAAGCCGATCTCCACCGCCTCGGTGCCGAGCGACGGCCCCGCCGCGATCCCGACGCCGGCGAAGACGTCCGGCGCGAGGCAGCCCGTCGCGATCGCCTGCCCCCCGCCCGAGGAGAAGCCGGAGATGTAGATCTGATCGGGGTCGACCGCGAGCGCGGGCTCGCTCGAGAGCTCCTCCGCGAGCGCGAGCAGATCGTCGTTGTGCCGGTTCTCGCGCGTGTGGTTCGCCCCGTAGTAATCCCAGCAGCCCGCGAACACGCCCCCCGCCGGGACCTCGGGAATCGCTACCACGACCCCGAATTCGTCGGCGCCTGGCTCGACGTTCGCCAGCGCCTGCAGCTGCGCCGCGGTCTGGACACAGCCGTGCAGCACGAGCAGCAGCCCGCGGCCGTCGCCCACCGGGCTCAGCGAGTCCGGGGTGTACACGTGCGTGTCCATGCCCGCGACGACGCGCTGCTCCCAGCCAGCGCGCGCGCTCGCGGGGGTCAGCAGCACCAAGCCCGAGAGCGCGCTCATAAGCAGTCTTGCGTTCCAAGCGTCAGTCATCTTAAAAAGTTGAATCATGGTTCAGTTTTCAGTTCAAGCCTCGAGAGCGTCGCGATGACGCGACCCAACGCCCACACGCGCGCGCCGGGCGGCCCGCGGCGAGCGTCCGCGCGGCGCCTCGCGCCGGAGCTCTCGTCGCCGGCCAGGCGGGGAAACGAGCTTGTATCGCCAACGACGCCAACGACGGCGGGACCGAGCGCAGCGACGCCCGGGCGCTCGCCACGGGCTGTGAGCCTCGGCGGGCTGCTGCTGCTCGCGCTCAGCGGCTGCTTCGCCGATCCCGGACCGGACGACTCGACGAGCGCGCTGAGCACGACCAGCGGCGCGATCTCGACGACCGGCAGCGGCACGAGCGGCACGAGCGGCACGAGCGGCACGAACGACACGAGCGGCACGGACAGCACGGGCAGCGCGGGCGCGACGACCACGGTCGCGGACATTTCGTCCACGAGCGCCGACGAGACGACAAGCGACGAGCTCGTGACGACCGGCGTGGGGACGACCACAAGCGCGGAGACCCCGTGCACGGGACCCGCCGACTGCGGCGAGGGTGAGTTCTGCGACTTCCCGGATCTGCTGTGCGGCGACGCCGAGGTCGGCGCGTGTCAGCCCCGCCCGACACGCTGCACCCCCACGATGCCGACCTACGGCTGTAACTGCGAGATCTACGAGTCTGCCTGTCACGCGCAGCAGGCCGGCGTCGACGCGCTCGGGCTGATCGTCGAGTGCCTCTGATCCCCGGCGCTCGCGGCCCGGCGTTGAAAATAGAAACTGAACCGGCTATCAACTTTTTCCGGCACGATGAACAAGCAGATCTCCACGACGGACCCACGCCCGCGCCTCGTCGCGCTCCTGCTCACCCCGCTCCTCGGCCTCGCGGGCTGCGGAGACTCGGGCGGCGGGACTGACACGGACCAGATCACCGGCGCGCAGCCTGGCACCACGCAGGGTGACACCGCTGCAGCGACCGACGCCAGCACCGACGGCACCACCGGCGACGGCGGCACCACCGGCGACGACGGCACGAGCGCGGGCAGCACCGACGACACGACCGGGGGCGAGACGGACGACACCACCGACCCGAGCACCACCGGCGGCGTCGAGGGCTGCCAGGGCGGGGTCGACCCGGGGCTCGTGAAGTGCGAGGACGAGTACGACAACGTCGAGTTCGGCTGGGCGCGAGTCGAGCGCTGGAACGATCAAAAGCCCGATCTCCCGCAGATGGACTTCCCGCCCGACGGGCGCGGCGACGTCGTGGGGCAGCGCCTCGCGTTCTTCGACAACGTGCCGCAGCCGGCCTCCTCGCGCTTCCTCCTCTACTACGCGCCCGGCTGGGACGCGGACACGGACGACACGCCGGTGCTGCTGGTCCACGGCGCGAACGACTCGCCCGACCGCGCGTGGGCGAACCCCAACGAGTCCGGCGCCTACGGCTGCGGCGACACCGAGTGCCCCGAGACCGGGATGATGCAGGCGCTCTCGCAGTCGGGGCGGCGCGTGTTCGCGATCGGCCTCGGGCACCGGCAGGGCGACAACCGGATCGCCGCGCAGCTCATCCGCGACGCGATCGCGGTCGTCAGAGACCGCGCCGGGACAGACACGGTCGACCTGGTCGGCTGGAGCATGGGCGCGTTCTCGGCTCGGATGTACGTCTCGAGCGTCGGCGGGTCGTGGAGCGACCCCTACCAAGACGACGTCCGCCGGCTGGTCCTGATCGGCGCGCCGAACCGCGGCTTCGACTACATCTTCCGCTACGGCATCAACCACAACACGCTGCTGTACCCCGAGTGCACCGCGCCGCTGATGGTCGACCCGATCAACGCCCCGTCGCCGCACACCGAGTCGATGTGCTACGGCGTGATGTACGAGCACCCGGAGCTCTCGATCTACACCCAGGGCGACATCGACCCGTACCCGGGGCAGAAGCAGATGCTGTACCGCTGGGACGACGTGTACGACATCCCGATCGACAACCAAGATTGGTACACGACCTACCACGGCGGTCAGGGCTTCGTCTCGAGCGGGCTCGGCATCGATGTCGCGATCGGCCAGGGCTCGCTGGTGCAGGAGATCCTCGACGCCGGCGTGCCGGCGAGCGTGCCCACCTATCTGCTCTGCGGTGACACCCTGGGCGACTCGAACAACGAGATCCCGGTGCTGCCCAACGAGGTGTCGGGGCCGAGCGACGGGGTGGTCTTTATCGAGAGCTGCGCCGACGAGACCGGCATCGCTACGCTGGGTGACTCAGCGTTGATCGTGCAGAACCATCTGAAGCTCGGGTGGCATCCGGAGGGTGTCGAGGTCGTTTTGGGCTGGCTCGAGTAGACTTGCTCGAGTCACTTGAAAACGCCGAGCGCCGTATGGTGCTTGGCGTTTTTTGCGCCGCAACATTTCGATTTCTTATCGGGCTATATCACCGCATCATCGCGCGATGATGCCGGACAACCTGTCCCGCGGGGCTCTTGGAGGGAGGGGCGGGGGGCGCTACTTGCGGGGCGCGCAGGACCGACACCCTCCGGGCGCCGCTCCTACGGCTTTAGTCCTCATCCGGCCCCCCGCCCCTCCCTCTCCGCCCCGCTCCGTCTCTGCGCTCGCGGTGCTCTCTCCCGTTCTGCGGACGCTGAACGCGAGCATGGAAGCGACCCACGTTGTGGGCCGCTTCCATGCTCTTGGTGCGCATTGAGTGTTGCGAACCCTCTATGTGGTCGTGGAAGCACGAAAGCGACCCACGTTGTGGGCCGCCTCCGTGCTCTTGACGAGTGTTGCGACCCCTCTATCAGGGATCAGGGGTGGGCTCGGGCTCGCTGCGCTCGGCGATCCACTCGGAGATCTTGGGCCAGATCAGCGTACGGCCCTTGGAGGAGGTGGAGAGGCCGACATGTCCGACGGGGAAGTTCATCAGCTGCTTGTCGGTCGACGAGACCAGGTCGAGCAGCGCCTCGTTGGAGGGCGGCGGCGCGGTCGTGTCGCGGTCGGCGGTGAGCACGAGGACCGGGCAGCGGATCTCGCCGAGGTCCACGCGGCGCCCGCCGACACGCATGCGACCGTTGCAGAAGTTGTTCTCCTGGTAGCAGTCCTTGATGTACTGGCGGTAGACCTCGCCGGGGAAGGGCACGTTGTCGCTCGCCCAGCGCTCCATCCCGAGGAAGGTGGTGATGAAGCTCGGGTTGTCGATCTGGCGGAACACCTCGAGCCACTTCGTCATGCGCTGGATCGGCGCCATCATCGAGACGCCGGCCTCCATCAGATCAATGGGCATGTTGCCGTAGGCGTCGACGAGCGCGTCGACGTCGAAGAACTCGGGCCTGGTCCAGGTCGTGAACACGCCGCCCTTGCTGAAGTCCACCGGCGTCGCCTGGGCGACGAAGTTGCGCAGGCCCTCGGGGTAGAGCGCGGCGTAGGCGAGCGCCATCGTGCCGCCCATGCAGTAGCCGTACATCGTCAGCTCCGGCGCGCCGCTGACCCGCAGGGTCCAGCGCACGGCGCCGGCGATCAGCGTGCCGAGGTAGTAGTCCCAGCCGAGGCTTCGCTCGGCCGAGCCCGCCGTGCCCCAGTCGATCGCGTAGACGTCGTAGCCCTGCTCCAGCATGTACTCGATCAGGCTGCGGCCCGGCAGGAAGTCGAGCACGTAGTAGCGGTTGATGAGCGAGTAGACGAACAGGATCGGCGTTCGGTGACGCCGCTTCGTCGCGCCCTGAAAGCGGAGCAGACGCGCCGGGCCGCGGGTCCAGACCACGGTGTAGGGCGTCGGGTTGAGCGGCGGCTCGCCGACCCCGGCCGCGCGCCGCACGAGCGGCGCGAGGTAGGGGTACGGCCCCTGCGCGCGCCCGCGCAGCGCGTCGCCGATCTCGCTGAGGGGTTGAAAGGCGCCCGCGAGGCGCGAACCAAAGGATCGTGTCGCCGGCATCACGCGCGCCCCCTCCCCGCGTCACGGGTCGCGAACTCGAGCTGGCTCTCGAGCGCCTCGACCTTGTCGAGGACCCGCGCCAGCCGCTGCTCGAGCTGCTCCACGTCGGACAGCGCGGGCATGCGCGCGCTGTGGACCATGTCCTCGAGAAACTTGGTGTAGGCCGCCTGGGTGCGGAAGCTCTGGCGCATCATGCCGCCGGCCATCCGCAGGTAGGTCGGGTTGACCGCGAGCCGCTCGAGCGCCTTGGAGCCGCGCCGCTCGCACCATTGAAACGCCTTGCCCGTCATCGACTTCGGCCCCGTCAGGTAGCCGATCGCCTTGAGCGTGAGCGCGAGCGGCGTGCGCCGCGTGGCGCCCTCACGCGCCGTGTTTGTGCCCTGCATCATCTGCCTCCCCGCGCTCCAAGAGCGCGCGCTTGAGAATTTTTCCAGCGGCCGAGGTCGGGAGCGCGTCGAGGAACACGACCGACTTCGGCACCTTGTAGCGAGCGAGCTGGCCGCGGCAGCGCTCGAGCAGCGCCTCCTCGTCCGCGTTCGCGCCTGGCTTTAAGACCACGAACGCGCGCCCGACCTCGCCCCACTTCGGGTGCGGCACGCCGACGACGGCGCACTGCGCGACCGCGGCGTGCCGGTAGAGCACCTCCTCGACCTCGGCCGGGTACACGTTCTCTCCGCCCGAGATGAACATGTCCTTCTTGCGGTCGACGATGTAGTAGAAGCCGTCCTCGTCGACGCGGGCCATGTCGCCGGTGTGAAACCATCCGTCCTCGTCGGCCGCGCCGTGGGGCGTCGTGTGCACGCCGTGGTAGCCCGAGGACATCGAGGGGCCCTTGAGCACCAGCTCGCCGACCTCGCCGGGCGCGAGCGCCTCGCCGGCCTCGTCGACGACGCGCGCGTCGATAAAGTAATTGGGCTGGCCGATGCTCCCAGCCTTCGAGACCGCGTGCTCGGGGCCCATCGAGAAGATGCCGGGGCCGAACTCGGTCATGCCGAAGCCCTGCTTGAACACGACCCCGTGCTGCTCGCGGTAGGCCTCGAGCACGGGCACAGGCAGCGGCGCGCCGCCGCTCGTGAGGAAGCGGATCGACTCAAACGAGCACGATCGGAAGCGCGGCGACTGCATCATCATCTGGTACTGCGTCGGCACGCAGAACATCATCGTCACGCGCTCGCGCTCGATCAGCTCGAGCATCGCGTCGGCGGTCCACTTGCGCATGATGACGACGGCGCCGCCGACGGTGAGCAGCGGGAGCGTGTAGACCAGCAGGCCGCCGGTGTGAAACATCGGCGTGTGCGTGATCGTGACGTCGCCGCGCTCGAGCTCGTGCACCAAGGTGTTGAGCGTGTTCCAGGCGATCATGCGCAGGGACACGCGCGCGCCCTTGGGGCGCCCGGTGGTGCCGCCGGTGAACAGCAGGCACAGGATGTCCTCGGGGTCGACGCCCTCGTGGCTGATCGGCGGCGCGTCGCCCTCGCGGACGATCGCGTCGAGCGCCACGCTGCCGCCGACGCCCGCGCCGCGCGTGTGCAGCCAGCGCTCGACGCCGGCGCAGGCCCGCTGCAGCTCGCGCACGGAGTCGGCGAACGCGTCGTCGAAGATCATGACGCGCGGCGTGGTCTGCTCGACGCGCGCGACCAGCTCGCGCCAGTGCTCACGCCAGTTGTAGGGGACCAGCGTCGCGCCGAGCTTGCCGCAGGCGAACAGCGCGTCGAGGTACTCCACGCCGTTTTGCGCGTAGAGGCCCACGCGATCGCCGGGCGCGACCCCGGCCGCGCGCAGCCAGGCCGCCAAGCGATTCGCGCGATCGTTCATCTGCGCGTAGGTGAAGCGACCCTGCTCCCCGCGCTCGACATCCACCACCGCGACGGAGCGCGGCCAGTAACGCGCTCCTCGCTCCATCCAGTCTCCTATGAACACCGCGTGACTCCTTGCTGTTCGTTCTGTTTCGTTCGAACGCTCGGTCGAATCTTCCGGGAGCGGCGGCGTGTGTTCAAGGCCCTCGCGGCGGATCACGCCTCAGCGCGACCGCGTGCTCAGCCAGTTCGTCGTCCACAGCTCGCGGGACGTGCGGACCCCTTCGATCGCGAGATCACACCAGGCGGAGGTCATCGAGGTGAGCACGCCCGCGCTCTCCCGCCCCAGCCGGCCGAGCTCCTCCGAGACCGCCGTCAGCTGCTCGACGCCCGTCTTCTGCGCGCGCGCGGCGTTGGCGAGGAGCTCCTCGCCGCGACGGCTCGCGTCCTCGACGAGCTGGGCCCACGGCCCGAGCGCATCTTGTTGCACCTGCGAAGACGACTCGGTCGTCTCGCGCTCGCTTCGCGTATTCTCCATGTTGTCTCTCCGTGGCAATTGCGCGCCATTACGTGTTGGCGCCGCGTGAAGAGGGTATGCACTGGCGAGACCGTGTCAAGCGACTTTTTTGTGCACCGCACAAAAACTGAATCGGCGCTCATTTCCGCTTACGACGACCCCGGCCGAGCTCATCGCGCAGCTCCTCGAGCTCGCGTCGGATCTCGGCGACCTCCGAGGCGACCTGATCCGCGGGCGCCTTCGACTCGCGCGCCCCCTCCCCGACGTCCTGCGCGGGCCCCTGCGGCGCCCCTGCCCCCGCGCCGTGCGACCGCCCCCACACGGCGTCCGCGAACGACATCGGGAACATCATCTGGCTGGCGAAGGGGTTGAGGCTGGCCATCATGCCCGCGCCGCGACGCAGGCGTAGATAGCCGTCGAGCGCCCAGGCGACGTAGGTGCCGAAGAATTCGGCGAGCGCGTCGTCGCCCAGCCGAATCAGCTGCATGAGCAGCGGCACGGGCAAGAGGCGCGCGGCCCCGCGGCTGTCGAGGATGATCTGCGTCAGCGTCGGCTGCGTCAGATCCTCGCCGGTCTTGGCGTGCACCACGCGAACCGTCGCGCCGCCGCGGATCCGCTCGGCGAGCTGCTCGAGCGTGATGTACTCGCTCGCGGAGGTGTCGTAGAGGCGCCGGTTACTGTACTTTTTAATAAGGAGCACCATCGGCAGGGTACCCCCCTTCCCGCGCGCGGTCGAGCGCGGATGTCGCACCGCAACATCCGCGGCTCGAGCGAGCGCGCGGCTCAGGTCCCGAGGACCACGCCGCCGTCGACGCTGAGCACGGCGCCGTTGATGAAGCTCGCCGCGTCCGAGGCCAAGAACAGGTAGGCGCGCGCGATGTCCTCGGGCGTCCCGAGGCGCCCGACGGGCGTGGCCTTGACCATCCGCTCCAGCACGCGCTCGGGCATCGAGCGCACCATCTCGGTGGCGATGAAGCCCGGGGCGACCGCGTTGACGGTGATGCCGTAGCGGCCGAGCTCGCGGGCCCAGACGCGCGTCATCCCGATCACGCCGGCCTTGGTCGCCACGTAGTTGGTCTGGCCGAAGTTGCCGTAGAGCCCGACCACCGACGAGGCGTTGACGATGCGCCCGCGCTTGCGCGCGATCATGCCCTCCGCGACCGCCTGCGCGCAGTTAAACACGCCCTTGAGGTTGACGTCGATGACCTTGTCGAAGTCCTCCTCGGCCATCTTGCGCACCAGCTCGCCGTTTTTGACCTTGAGCAGCTGGGCGTCGCGGACGATGCCGGCGTTGTTGATCAGGACGTCGATCGCGCCGTGCCGCTCGAGGATCGAGGCGACCGCCGCGTCGACGACGCCGCGATCGCTGACGTCGACGCGCTGGAAGCCGACGAGGACGTCGTGCTCGTCCGCCAAGGCGCCGGCGAGCCGCTCCCCCGCCTCGGTGTCGAGGTCCCAGATCTCGACGCAGGCGCCCGCCTGCGCGAACGCGCGAGCGGTCGCCGCGCCGATACCGCGGGCGCCGCCGGTGACGAGGGCGACCCGATCTTTCAACGAGATTTCCATGCGTCAGGAGTAGGGCAGCCGGCGGACCGAGACAATCTCCAGGAGGGGCCGCGCCGCGTGAGTTTTGTGCGGTGCAACATTTTCAAGGCGCGGGATATGTCTCGAGCGCCAGCGAGCGCGCTCGCGACACGGGCGCTCGATCACGCCGTGGCGGCGCGGCGACGCGCCGCGACTCGGAGGATCTCGCCGCGGCCGACGGTCCCGCCCCACACGCACGGTCCGCCCTCGAGCCACTGCAGGCCGTCGCTGCCGTCGCGGAAGGTGAAGGTCATGCCGGCCGCGAGCAGCAGGGGGTGATAGAGGCGGAACTTGACCTCCGCGTCCTCCCCCGGGCCGAGCGCGCCGCCCCCGACGAGCACGAGCTGGGCCGCGACCGCCGCCGCGCCGATCAGAGCCTGTACGGTGTGCCCTGTCTTCAGCGTCGTGTGCCGGCCGCCCTCATCGGGCTCGAGCAGCCGCACGCGCGCGTAGAAGAGATCGCTCGGCTCATCGGCGCTGGCCGGCACGAGCACCTGCCCGCGCCCGAGGTGATGGGGGTAGAGGGATCCCTCGGTGAGGTACTCGCCGGCCCGCAACACCATACCGACATGCGCGCCGGCCTCGGCCTGGGTGACCGGGCGGCCGTCGATCTCGATCGAGTGAACCTGGACGACGCGCGGCTTCTCCTGCAGCCCGCTGCACAGGAGCCGCTCGCCGGTCACCACGCGACCGCGCTTGATGGTCCCGCCGACCAGCGCGCGGGGCTTCGGCTTCTCCCCCGGGCTGGGCGGGGTCGCGTAGACGCGCTCGATCGCGACCAAGGTCCGCTCCGGCGCGGTGTCACGCGGCGGCGGCGTCACGCCGTCCTCGAGGGCCTCGATGAGGCGGTAGACGCCGTCCTGCCACAGCGGGTCGCGGGCGAGCGCCGGGGCGGCGGCGCCTCGGATCACGCGCACGTCGTCGCCGTCGATCCCAGGGACGCAGCGCTCGATCAGCTCGCGCAGCTCGACCTCGATCTCGTCCGCGCGCTGCTCGTCGTCCAGGAGGTCGCACTTGTTGAGGAACACGATGAGCGCGCCGACGCCCGCGGCCGCCGCGAGCCGCAGGTGCTCGCTCGTCTGGGCCTGCGGGCCGTCGGGCGCCGAGACCACGAGCACGGCGACATCGACGGCGCTCACCGCCCACGCGGTCTGCTTGATCCGGCGGCGGAGCCCCGGGCAGTCGACCAAGCTGAGCGCCCGACGAGCTGTCTCCACAAACAGCCGCCGCGGACGCACGGTGATCGGGCCGTGCACGCGGTACGCGGGCCGCCACGCGCGCCACTGGGGGTTGTCTATCTGGTCGAGCTGCTCGACGGTCAGCGGGGTCACGCGACAGCCGGGCTCGCGGGCGAGGCGCGCGAGCAGAGCCGCCAGCAGGGTCGTCTTGCCGTCGCGGTGGTGCCCGATGAAGGCGACGTTGAGATGCGGCTTCGCGATCGTGCGGGACGCGGGGGCTGGGGTCGTGGAGGGGGGCGCGGGTTCCATCGTCAGGCGGTCGACTGTAACGCGAACGCGGCGCCGGCCTGGGAGTGGTACACATTCGCCCGTGACCGCGAGCGACCCTCCCCCTGCCCGCCCCGCGTTCGTGTCGCGCGTGGACGTGCGCCCCGAGCAGCTGCGGCGGCTCGAGCGAGCGCTCGCGCCCTCGCTCGCGCGCCTGACGACGCCGGCGCTCATCATCGATCTCGACGCGGTCCGCGACAACGTCGACGCCATGGTCCGGCGCTGCGGTGACGCCGACCGCTGGCGCCCGCACATCAAGACGCTCAAGCAGGCCGCGCTGCTCCGACTCCTGCACGCGCGGGGCGTGCACGCCTGCAAGTGCGCGACGCTGGACGAGCTGCAGCTCGCGCTCGCGACCGCGGCGGGGCGCGAGACGCCGGGCGATGTCGTGCTCGCCTACCCGCTGCACGAGGCCGCGCTCGTGGGCGCGCTGGCGATCGCCGATCGCTTCCCGAGCGCGCGCGTGCAATTCGTCGCTGACAACCCCGAGCACCTGCGCGCGCTGGCGCGCGTCGCGACCGCGCGTCAGCGGACGATCGAGGTCCAGCTCGATGTCGATCTCGGGATGGGGCGCACGGGCTCCTCGCCCGCGCGCTGGAGCGCCGCGTGGGAGCGCGCCCCGGAGGGCGTCGAGATCACCGGCCTGCACGGCTACGACGGGCACCTGGCGTGGGACGAGCGCGAGGCCGCGCACGCGGCCTATCAAGCGCTGTGCGAGCTCGCTAAGCGTGTGCTCGCGACCCTCCCCGACGAGGGCCCCGTGAGCGAGCGCGGCTTCGAGGTGATCACCTCCGGGACCCACAGCTATCACCACGCGCTCGCGTTTCCGCGCTTCGCTCGTCTCTCGACGAGCCCAGACGGTCCACGAGTGCTCCACCGCGTCTCGCCGGGCACGATCGTGCTGTCCGACCGGCGCAGCCAGCACGCGGCCGCCGACCTCGGCCTGCGCCAGGCGGCGTGGGTCGCCAGCCGGGTGATCAGCCGCGATCCGAGCGCCGGCCGGATCACGCTCGACGCCGGCAGCAAGGGGGTGGCGCCCGACTGCCGACCGAGCTGCGAGATCGCGCAGCACCCGGAGCTGATCCCGCTCCCGCCGAGCGAGGAACATCTCCCACTCACGCGCGCGGCCGATGCCGGCGCCGCGCCCACGCTGCCCGAGCTCGGCGCGCTGCTGTGGCTGGCGCCGGAGCACGTGTGCACCACCGTCAACCTGTACCGCGACGCGCTGCTGGTCGAGGGCGAGGGCGCGCGCGTCAGCCCGATCGAGGCGGCCAGCCGGAGCCTCTGGATCGACGAGGTGTCGGCGTGACGCGCGGACGCGCTCGATCGAGGCTGGGCTACGCGGCGCTGCTCGTCAGCTCGCTGGGCTTCGCCGCGTCCTGTGACTCGAGCTACCCGCTCGAGATCCGCGTGGTCCTGCCCGAGGATGACGACGCGCTCGATCGCGCCGACAACGCGGCGCTCGTCCTGCTGCCCGAGGGCATCACGGCGAACTACGACGTCGACGGGACCAGCTTCTCGGTCGCGCTCGAGGTCGAGCCCGATGATCTCAACCGCGCCGTCGAGCTGTACCTGGCGCGCGGCGCCGAGCTGCTCGCGTGGGGACGCAGCGCGGTGTTCGTCACGCAGGCGCCCAGCGAGGACCTCGCGATGTTCCTCGGTCGTCCGGGCGCGCTCTCGACCTACCCCGGCTCGCTCGACGCGCCCGATCCGGACGTGCTCGCGGCGGAGGCCGTCGGCCGCGGCATCATCATCCTCGGCAGCGCGGGCGAGACGTTCTTGTTCAGCGCCTTCACGCTCACGGCCGACGCGGCCCAGACCCTCGATCCGGCCGACGGCGCGCCCGACCCGGCCGACGGCGCGCTGGTCTCGGACAGCGGCGGCGGGGTCGTCCGCGTGACCTGGAACGAATCCCTCACGGGCTACCGGTTTGATCCGGGGGCCGACGACTGGTCGCGGCTCACGATCGCCGGCGCGGGCGATATCGGTCCGCGCGCGGGCGCCTCGCACCTCGTCGACGCTGGCCGCGACTGGCTGCTGCTGTTCGGCGGCGGCAGCTCCCGCGACATCGTCCAGCTCGCGCTCGTGCCCGACGACGACGACGGCTCCTACGCCGCCTCCGCGCTGCCCGGGATCACGCTGACGGATCCGCGCGTCGGCGCGCGCGCGCGGTGGATCACGCGCACGGGATCGGACACCGGCGAAGGGATCGTCCTGGCCGGGACCGCGAGCGATACAACGCCCGCGCTCGAGCTGATCCCGGCGGAGACGGGCGACGACGATCCTGCAGGCGCGGTCCCGTTCGCGCTCGGTCCGCTCGGGCCGTGGGACGGCCTGGACTGCGCGCAGCTCGACATCGCTGAAACCGCGAACGAGACGGCCACAATCCGGGTCCTGTGCGCCGGTGGCGTGCGCGGAGACCAGCCCACCGCTGACGGTTTACTGCTCAAATTGCCACCGACGCCCTGGGACGCGGCGGACGCAGACGCGCTCGTCGAGGAGCTGCCCGCGATCTTGCAGGAGCCGATGGCCGCGCCCCACTGGTTCGCGGACGCGAGCGCCGTATACGCGCAACACGATGGCCGCTGGCTGACGCTCCCCCGTGACACGCTCGAGGCGAGCATCACGTCAACGCCCGCGCTCCGCGCCCTCGGGGGCCATTCCGTTAAGCTATCGACTGGTGCTACCTTCCTGCTCGGCGGCGAGACCACGGAAGGCAAAGCCGTGGACCGCTGGCAGGTGTTCACGCCCGCCGTCGGCTCTGCCGAGTAACGCGTTCGAGTCGAGCGCGACGCCATTCGACCTCGGCGTAGGCCCGCGCCGCCGCCATCACTCCAGAGAGACGAGACGCATGTCCGATACGCTGACGATCACCGATAACCGCACCGGCAAGAACTACGAGGTAGCGATCACGGACGGCACCATCCGCGCCGCGGATCTGCGCCAGATCAAAGTCGCCGACGACGACTTCGGGTTGATGAGCTACGACCCGGCGTTCAAGAACACGGCCTCATGCCGGTCCGCGATCACGCTGATCGACGGCGAGCGCGGGATCCTGCGCTACCGGGGCTATCCCATCGAGCAGCTCGCCGAGCAGTCGAGCTTCCTCGAGGTCGCCTACCTCCTGCTCAACGGCGAGCTCCCCAACCAGGAGGAGCACGCGTCGTGGGTCAACGAGATCACCCACCACACGTACATCCACGAGTACATGACCAAGGCCATGAACGGGTATCGCTACGACGCCCACCCCATGGCGATGATGGTCTCGTTCCTCGGCGCGCTCTCGACCTTCTACGAGTCCTCCAAGGAGGTCCGTAACCCCAAGGTCCGGCACGAGCACATCATCAAGATCATCGCCAAGATGCCGACGCTCGCGGCCTGGACGTACCGGCACTCCACGGGGCGCCCGTACATCTACCCGGACAACGCGCTGAGCTACACCGGCAACTTCCTCAACATGCTGTTCCGCATGGCCGAGCCCAAGTACGAGCCCCACCCGGTGCTCGAGCGCGCGCTCGACGTGCTGTTCATCCTGCACGCCGACCACGAGCAGAACTGCTCGGCCAACTCGGCGCGCGCGGTCGGCTCGGCCGAGACCGACCCCTACTGCAGCCTCGCGGCCGCCGCCGCCGCCCTCTACGGCCCGCTGCACGGCGGCGCGAACGAGGCCGTGCTGCGCATGCTCAACACCATCGGCCACGTCGACAAGGTGCCCGAGTTCATCCAGGCCTGTAAGGACCGCAAGCACCGCCTGATGGGCTTCGGCCACCGCGTCTACAAGAACTACGACCCGCGCGCGCGCGTCATCAAGAAGCTCGCCCACGAGGTCTTCCAGGTCACCGGGCGCAACCCGCTGATCGACATCGCGCTCGAGCTCGAGAAGATCGCGCTCAACGACCCGTTCTTCGTCGAGCGCAAGCTCTACCCCAACGTCGACTTCTACTCGGGCCTCATCTACCAGTCGATGGGCTTCCCGACGACGATGTTCCCGGTCCTCTTCGCGATCCCGCGCGCCGCCGGCTGGCTCGCGCAGTGGCAGGAGATGCTCACCGACAAAGAGCAGCGGATCGCGCGCCCGCGCCAGATCTACATCGGCCACGACGAGCGCGCCTACGTCCCGCTCGACCAGCGCTAGGCCCCCGCGAGCGCCACGAACAAACGGCCAGGTCCCCGGGGACCTGGCCGTTTTTACATGTCGTTCTCAGGGCTGCGGCAGCGGCTCGCAGAGGTCCGGGTCGAGCGAGCACGGGTCGAGCGCGTTGCCCTCGAAGCAGTAGAACACCGGCGGCGCGGGCATCACGTCGCGCACCGCTCGCGCCGCGCAGGTCGGCAGCGCCGCGTTGTCCAAGAACGCCAGGAAGCCCGCCTGCTCCAGCGACCCCCCGAGGTCGTAGCGCAGCGCGTCGACGTCCGTCAGCACGGGGTTGGCGACGAACAGGATGTTGCTCGCCGTCGTCAGGCCCTCGAGGCCGTCAAGCGAGGAGAGCGCGGGACAGCCCGTGACCCAGAGCGTCCCGACGTCGACCAGCGACTCGAGGCCCTGCATGGTCTGGAGGCCCTCGACGGCGTCCAGCTCGATGGTCCCGGCCATCTCGAGCGCCTCCAGGCCCGAGAAGTCCGCGAACGCGCCCTTAAACACGCGCAGCGCCCCGATGGAGGTGAGCGCGCCCGGGCCGTCCAGCGACGCGAGCAGCGCCGAGTTTCGAATCGCGAGCTCCTCGGCGTGCTCGAGCGCGCCGAAGCCCTCGATCCCGACGAGCGCCTTGTTCCAGTCGAAGTTGATGAGCGTCACCGTCTCGAGCGCGTCCATACCCCCGACGGTGAGCAGGCCGTCGTTGCTCGTGACGAACAACGATCCCAGCGTCTTCAGGCTGTCGAAGCCGCCCAGGCTGACGAGCTGATCACAGGCCTTGACCTCCAGCAGCCCCCCGATCTCGCTGAGCGCGGCGAAGCTGAGCTCGACGAGCGCGTCGCTGTTCTCGAGCAAGAAGCCCCCGCCGATCCAGGTCAGCGCGTCGGCGCGCGCGCTCGTCATCGCCTCGTTGCCCGAGATCTCGATCGACCCGGTCACGCTCTCGAGGCCCTCGAAGCGCGCCTCGAGGAGCTGGGAATTGCTCCCCACCACGACGTCGCCCCCGATCTCGACGAGCGACGCGAGCCCGAGCTCGGAGAGCGCGTCGTTGTAGTAGATCGTGACGCGGTCGCCGACGGTCTCGAGGGCCGCCATACCCGCGAGCGACGTGAGCCCGCTGCCGTGCACCAGGAACGCTCCGCCGATCTCCGTCAACGCCGGGACGTCGAAGGTCTCCAGCGCGTGCATGTTGAGCAGATCGAGATCCGCGCCGACGTACGTGAGACTCGGCAGGCTCGCGTCGATCTGTTCGAAATTCTTGCTGAGCTGCAGCACGTCGCCCACCGACTCGAGATTCTCGAGGCCGGCGAGCGAGGTGAAGCCGCTGTCGCGCAGCACGAGCCACCCGCCGATCGAGCGCAGCGACTCGAGGCCGGTGAGGTCCTCGCGCGCGGTGCCCTCGATGTTGACGTTCCCGGTGACGCACTCCACGCCCGCGAGCGTCTCGAACAGCGCCGAGACCTCCTCCTCGCCGTCGGCTGCGATGTCGCCCTCGTAGCAGGAGGCCGCGCCGGTCGTCTCGCTCGCGGTCGCGCCCGAGGAGGAGGAGGACGACGACGAAGCTCCGGTCGGGTCGGTGGAGCCGCTGCCGGTGCTCCCCCCCGCGGTCGCCTCCCCGGTCGAAGGCGCGCCGGTCGTCTCGCTCTCGCCGCCGCCGGTGGTCACCCCGCCCGCGTCGCCGCAGGCGACGCCGCCGACGCACGCGATCAACATCAGATACCGCCACGCCCCGTCCATCGCGAGATTGTAGCGCGTCCCGCAGCGCCGACGACGAGTCGCCGGTAAATGGCCAAAGATACAGGCGCCACGCCGCAGCGGGGCCCGTCGCCACGCCGGGCGCCCCGCGTGATAGGGTCGAGTGGTGCCCACGCCGCCGGTGAAGCTCCTCCGCGCTACCTCGCCCGCGCTGCTGCTCCTGAGCGCCGCGCTGGCCTGCCAGCCCCGCTCGGAGAGCGCTGAGCCGGCGCCCCAAGAGCCGGCCCCCAGACGCTACGCCGAGGGCGCCACGATCCCGATCACGAGCAACGACTACGGCCGCTTCAGCTCCGCGCCCGGGGCCCCCGAGATCGGCGACCAGGCGCCCGACTTCCAGCTCCCGCTGACCACCGGCGAGACGTTTCAGCTGGCGACCGCGAGCGCGGGCGGCGACGTCGTGATCGTGTTCTATCGCGGGTTTTGGTGACCCGCCTGCAACAGCCAGCTCGGGGAGCTGCAAAGACATTACGCGGAGATCACCGAGACGGGCGCCGAGCTCGTGCTGATCAGCGTCGACCCGGTCGAGACGTCAAAAAAATTCGCCGACAAGCTCGGTCTGGAGTTCCTCGTCGCCAGCGATCCCGAGCTGCGGGTCATTGACCAGTGGGGGGTCCGCAACCCCGCGACGCCGGAGCTGGCGCTGCACTCGGTCTTCATCGTCGACGGGACGGGCGTGATCATCTACCGCAAGGTCGCGCGCCGTCGCGTCAAGTCGCAAGAGATTCTCTGGGCGCTCCAGCGTTCGCCCTACGCCTGCTGCCCCGGGAGCTGCGGCGAGACGATCTGCGAGCCGATCACGCGCGCGGACTGATCGGCCCGAGGACCTGAGCCGACGATCTTCACGCGGCGGGCGACGGAGCCCGACTTGGTACACTGGAGCCCGCCTCGCGGGAACGCGATCGAGGGAGAGCCCCATGGATCTTGTGGATTTTCTTTTCACCCGAAGCAACCTCGCCCCCCTCCCCTGCGCGCTCGCGCTCCTGCTCACGCCGGCCTGCGGCGACCTCGGTGAGCCCGGCGACAGCGGAGAGAGCTCATCAGAGACTGATGTGGAGACCGGCGGCGACGCGACGGAGGGGATGGGGAGCAGCGGCGAGGCGACCGAGGATCCGACCGAGAATTCGACCGAGGATCCTACTGACGATCCGACCGAGGACCCTACTGACGATCCGACCGAAGATCCCACGGAGGACGGACCCGAACCCGTGATCCCGACACCGACGGGCGCCTGTCCTGAGATCACCGAGGGCACCCTGACCTTCAACCCCGCCGGCGTCGGCAAGCCCCGCGAGGCCCGGATCTGGATCGACGAGGACGCCGCGGCGGCGCAGGACGGCCCGGTCGTGTTCTACTGGCACGGCACCGGCAGCAGCACCAACGAGGCCCCCTACGGGCTCAGCAACGCCGGCGTCGAGGCCTTCAAGGCCGCCGGCGGCATGGTCGTCGCGGCCGTCGCCGACCCCGACGCGGGCACCTTCCCCTGGTGGCTGACCATCGGCGAGCAAGAGGACGACCTGCTGCTCGCCGACGAGGTGCTGGGCTGCCTCGACGAGCAGTGGGGGGTCGACCCCACGCGGATCCACGCCATCGGCATGAGCGCGGGCGGGCTGCACACGACGCAGATGAGCTACCGCCGCTCGGCCTACATCGCGAGCGTCGTCACCTACTCCGGCGGGATCGGGATCCAGGGCGTGCCGGCCTCGCAGAACCCCGAGAACCGGTTCGCGGCGATGATCTACCACGGCGGCGCCAGCGACAACGTCGTCATCTCGTTCCAGCTCGCCAGCGAGACCTACCTCGACGACCTGCTGATGAACGACCACTTCGCGTTCATCTGCGACCACGGCAACGGGCACACGATCCCGACCGACGCGATCTCGAGCACGCTGCAGTTCTTCTCAAAGCACCCTTACGGCGTCCGCCCCTCGCCCTACGCGGACGAGCTGCCGGGGGGCTTCCCGGACTACTGTAGCCTCTAGACCGACGGGGCGGCTCAGCCCCCGCCGAAGCACGCGTCGAGCACCGCGTCGTCTTCCTCCTCGCAGCCGCCGGCTTCGAACTCGACGCAGTCGAGCGCCGAGAGGCACGCGTACAGCTCCTCGATCACGGTCACGCACTCGTCGCCGAACTGGCCCGCGTTCTCGAGGGTGTAGAGGCAGTCGTCGATCCCGTCCTGCTGGTACTGCGGCCCGTAGCACTCGGCGTACAGCTCACCGTACAGCTCGCACAGCTCGTCGAAGTCACCGTCGCCGTCGCCGTCTCCGTCTCCGTCTCCGTCGCCGTCGCCGTCGCCGTCGCCGTCGCCGTCTCCGTCCCCATCTCCGTCGCCGGTCGTTCCCGATCCCGTCGCGGATCCCTCGGTGGTCGACGTCATGGCGTCGGTGCTGCTACCCGTCGCCTCCGACGTCCCGGTCGAGCTCGTCGTGGCCGTCGAGTCGGTGTCCGTCCCGCCGTCGTCTCCGGCGCACGCGCCCGGGCCGACGAGCGCGGTGAGAAGGACCATGATGGCGCGGTACTTCGGGCTTGAAATTTTCATTATGACTCGATGGACAGTTTACAGAAGTCGCGCGCGGCGAGCCAGGCGCCGACGCGCGCGGCGTCGGTATAACATGTCTATTTAGACATATTATTTGGGACCTTCGCCGCGGAGCGATGGCGTAGTGAAGCGCCACGGCGTCGGCGCGGCCCGCCGCCCGGCGAGCCGCCCGCGCGCGCGACTCGCTCTACCTGCGTGAGACCGCGAGCGCCGGCGAGCCGGAGCTCGGGCGCCGGCGCGATCCGTCGGACCCGCCGGCGCGCATCGGTCGATACCGCGTCGAGCGCGTGATCGGCGAGGGCGGGATAGGTGACGTCGAGGGCGCGCTCGAGCTTGGAGACAGCCCCGAGCTGATCGGCGAGACACGCTTCGCGCTCGCGCGCGCTCAAACCGAGCGTGGACGACGCGCGCGCGCGCGCTCGCCGAGGCGGCGCTGGCAGACTACGAAACCGCGGGGCCGCTGTTCGCGGGGGCGCGCGCCGAGGTGGCGGCGTGGCTCGAGACGCGCGGGGGCGACACGAGCGACTGAGCCCGCGTTAATTGCACACATCGCCGCCCGCGCGCGCGGCCGAGAGCCGCGCGCGCGGGGCTACAGTGACACCACTCCTGGAGGATCGTCCATGCGTACCAAGCTCCGCGCCCTGCTGCTCTGCACAACCGCCGCCCTCGGCGTCGCCGTCGCGCCGACGGTCGCCAACGCGTTCTGTGGGTTCTACGTCAGCGGCGCGGGCCAGTCGCTGTACAACGACGCGACCCAGGTCGTGCTGATGCGCGACGGCCTGCGCACCGTTCTGTCGATGCAGAACAACTACAAGGGCCCGGCCGAGGACTTCGCTATGGTCGTGCCGGTCCCGGTGGTGCTCGCGGAGGAGGACGTGAAGACCCTGCCGCACGCGGTCTTCGATCGCATCGACCAGCTCGCGGCCCCCCGGCTCGTCGAGTACTGGGAGCAGGACCCGTGCCAGCCGATGCGCCAGTACGAGAAGGGGCGCCGCCGCTCGGGCGGCGACGTAAAGGCCGATCTGATGCCCGCGCCGACCGCGGTGGATCTCGGCGTCAAGATCGAGGCCCAGTTCAAGGTCGGCGAGTACGAGATCGTGATCCTCAGCGCCGAGGACTCCACCGGTCTCGACACCTGGCTGCGGCGCGAGAAGTACCAGATCCCCGAGGGCGCCGAGCCGCTGCTGCGACCCTACGTCGAGCGCGGCTCGAAGTTCTTCGTCGCCCGCGTCGACGTGAAGAAGGTCAAGTTTGACCAGCAGGGCCGGGCCACGCTCTCACCGCTGCGCGTGCACTACGACTCCAAAGAATTCAGCCTGCCGATCCGGCTGGGCCTGATCAACGCCGGCAAGGCCCAGGACCTGATCGTGCACCTGCTCGCCCGCGACCAGCGCTACGAGGTCGCCAACTACAAGACCGTCACGATCCCGACCAACATCAACGTCAACAACGCCGTCCGCGATCGCTTCGGGGAGTTCTACGCCGCGCTGTTCGACGAGACGCTGGCCCAGAACCCCGGCGCGGTCGTGACGGAGTACTCGTGGCAGGCGTTGAGCTGCGACCCCTGCCCCGTCGACCCGCTCGACGAGGGCGAGCTGGCGACGCTCGGCGCGGACGTGCTCCCGAGCCAGGGGGACTCCTGGGACTTCGTGCTGACGCGTCTGCACGCGCGCTACGACAAGCGCTCGCTCGGCGAGGACCTGGTGTTTAAGGCCGCGGACGGCATCGTCGGCGGGCGTGAGGTTCGCCAGCAAGGCAGCGAGGTCGAGAAGGGCGCCAAGCCGTCGGGCACCAACAACTTCCAGGCCCGCTACATCATCCGTCACGAGTGGACCGGGCCGATCAACTGCGAGAACCCGCGGCGCGGGATCTGGGGCGGCCCGCCCAACAGCGGCGGGAAGCAGAAGACGACCGCCGTTAAGGATGTCGCGTTCGCGCCGCGCGGCGGGGTGCAGCTGGCGTCGATGGTCCGTGAGGACATCCCCGAGCTGAAGCTCGCGGCCACGGCCGTGGGCGCGCTCGGCCTCGCGCCGGTGACCGATGACGACGGCGCGCCGGCGCCCGCGAAGGTCGACGGAGAGCCAGGCGCCGACGCGAACGCCGGCGCCGACATAAAGGCGGGCGCTGACGCGAAGGCGGGCGCCGACGCGAAGGCGAAGCCCGGCACGCCGGGCGCCAGCGGGACCAAGCCCGCGCCGGCCGCGGGCGGCTGCGCGTGCTCGTCGGGCGCGCGCTCGGGCGGCGACGGCTGGATCGGGCTGCTGCTCCCGCTCGCGCTCGGGCGAGGACGACGACGACGCCGCGCTCGCTGACGCGACACGCGGACCGGTCGCCCGGCGAGTCCTCAGCGGGCCATCGGGCCGCGGGGCCGCGGCGAAAAACCAGCACCGTCTCGAGCGCTGCGTCGGGGGCCCGTGGGATACAGTGTCCCCATGCTCCGCGGCTCTTGGATTGCTTGCTCGTCTGTCCCCCTGCTCCTCGCGCTCGGCCTAGGCCTGTCCATTGAGACAGATTCACCAAGGCTGACGGACGCGCCGGCGTCCGCCAGGGCGCCCGCCCCGACGCCGATCGCGGGGCTTCGCGCGGGCTGGATCGCCGCAGTCCAGCGCGACGCGACGCCGACCTACGCGATCCGTGGCGTCGGCGCGCTGCTGGCGAGTAACCAGGCCCAGGGCTTCGACGCGCGCTTCGACGCGTCCGGCGTCGAGCTGCGCGGCGACGCCTGGACCCTGAACCTCGAGACACGATCGCTCGGCTGCGCGAGCGCCCCCGAGCGCGACGCGAGCACGTCGCGTCCGCGCGCGCGCGCGAACCGGGTCGAGTATCGCCGCGCGTTCGCGACCAGCGCCGTGACCGAGTGGTACCTCAACGGCCCGCTCGGCCTCGAGCAGGGCTTCACGGTCGAGCGCGCGCGGGCCTGCGAGGGCGGGCTCGTGCTCGGGCTCGCGGTCGATCCGGGCTGGACGACGACGATCGCCGCGCACGGCCGCGCCGCGACCCTCGACGACGCGGCCAGCGGCGCGCGCGTGCACTACTCGGATCTGCACGTCACCGACGCCCGCGGGCGCGCGCTCCCGGCTCAGCTCCGCCGCGCTGGGTCGACGCTCGAGATCACCGTCGACGACGCCGGCGCGCAGTACCCGGTGACCATCGATCCGCTGGTCGCGACCCAGGAGGCGCAGCTGCTCGCCAGCGACCCGCAGCTGGGCGACAACTTCGGCTACTCGGTCGCGATCTCCGGCGACATCGCTATCATCGGCGCGCCCTTCGACGACGACATCGGCCTGAACAGCGGCGCCGCCTACGTGTTCCGCGAGATGAACGGCAGCTGGATCGAGGAGGCGAAGCTGATCGCCAGCGACGCCCAGGCCGGCGACGAGTTCGGCTGGGCGGTCGACATCGACGAGCCGGCGATCGCGATCTCGGCGCACGAGGAGGACGCCTCGGGCAGCAACGCCGGCGCCGCCTACGTGTTCCGCTACGACGGCAACAGCTGGGTCGAGGAGGACAAGCTCCTCGCGGGCGACGGCTTCACCGGCGACGAGTTCGGCAGCGACATCGCGATCGCCGGCGACGACATCATCGTCGGCGCGCGCGGCGAGGACACCCTGGGCAGCTCGTCGGGCGCCGCCTACGTCTTCACCTACGACGGCGACTCGTGGGCGCAGCAGGCCAAGCTGCTCGCCAGCGACGGCGAGGCCGCCGACCGCTTCGGCTGGTCGGTCGACATCGACGGCGACCTCGCGGTCGTCGGCGCGTACCTCGAGGACGAGCTGGGCGACAACGCGGGCGCCGCCTACGCCTACTCGCGCGCGGGCGATGTCTGGAGCGAGGCCGCGAAGCTGCTCGCCGAGGACGGCTCGCTCGGAGACAACTTCGGGCGCGCGGTCTCGATCTCGCAGGGCGTCGTGGCCGTCGGCGCGCCCTTCGAAGACGAGGTCGGCAACGAGGCGGGCGCCGCCTACGTGTTCTCCGACCAGAACAACTGGATCCAGGACGCCAAGCTGATCGCGGGCGACGGGGTTTCAAACGACAACTTCGGCTACGCGCTCGCGATCGACACCCTCACGGTCGTCGTCGGCGCGCGCGGAGACGACGACCTCGGCAACTCCTCGGGCTCGGCCTACCTGTTCGCCTTCGCCGACGACGTGTGGAGCGAGGTCGACAAGGTCGTCGCCAACGAGCTGCTCGCGGGCGATCAGTTCGGCTTCGACGTCGACATCTCCGGCGCGCGGCTGATCGGCGGCGCGCCGGTCGCGGACGACCCCGAGTTCAACGCCGGCGCGGCCTACATCTTTGGCATCAAGTTCGGGCAAGGAGACGCCTGCGTCGAGGACGACGACTGCGACAGCGGGCTGTGCGTCGACGGCGTGTGCTGCAACAGCGAGTGTGGCGGGGGCGCGCTCGAGGACTGCCAGGCCTGCAGCGTCGCCGCCGGCGCCTCGCAAGACGGGCAGTGCGAGGCGATCGCGGCCGACACCGAGTGTCGCGCCAGCGCGGGCGAGTGCGACGTCGCGGAGGTCTGCGACGGCCAGTCCCTCGAGTGCCCCGAGGACGGCTTCGCCGCCCCGGACACCGAGTGCCGCCCCTCGGCCGGCGACTGCGACGTCGAGGAGCTGTGCGACGGGCTGTCCGCGGAGTGTCCTGAAGACCAGCTCGCCGGCGACGACGTCGAATGCCGCCCAGCTGCCGACGAGTGTGACGCCGCCGAGCTGTGCGACGGGGTGGCCGCGGAGTGCCCCGACGACGGCCCGGCGGAGGACGGGACCCCGTGCGAGGAGGAGGGCATGTGCCAAGACGGCGTCTGCGAGCTCGCGCCGGAGACCACCGGGACGACCGGCGGCACGGAGACGGACGGCACCACTGACGACACCGACCCCTCGGCGGGGCCGACCTCGGACGGCTCCGGCAGCGACTCGGGCTCGGACTCCAGCTCGGACTCCAGCTCGGACTCAGGCTCGACGAGCGCCGCGAGCGATGGGAGCACCGGAGAAGACTCGAGCGAGGACTCGACCGACAGCGACGGCGGGACCGACAGCGGGGTCTCGACCGACGACGGCTGCGGCTGCCGGCATGACGGCGGTGATGACAGAGGCCGCGGCGTACTCGGGCTCGCGGCCGTGCTCCTGCTGCTCCGCGCCCGCCGACGCCGCTAAACGTCACTCGGGCGCGCCGCAGCAGATCCAGCGCTCGACGGTCTCCATCAACGGGTCGAGCAACGGGGGGCTGTCCGGCGGCATCCGCTCCCCGCCGATGCCCGGCACACAGCCCTGGTGGCCCTTGAGCTTGTACCAGAGGTAGCTCTGGGTCGGCGAGAAGGGCGTGACGCGGTTCATCGCGCAGTCGCCCGAGGGCTCGACGGCGCACGCGTTCACGAGCCGGCCGTAGGCCTGCCCCTCGAGCGAGAAGATCAGCGGGCCGTCGCTCTGGTGACAGGCCGCCACGCAGTACCCATCCCAGAGGGGCTGCAGCGCGGTCGCGTGGGATGGGCAGCCCCCGTCGTCGTCGAGGTACGCGTCACAGACGGAGTCGGAGAGCATGTCGCAGGTCAGGCACGCGTCCCCCGTCGTCGCGCATGTCTCGCCCTCCGTGCCGCTGCCGCCCGTCGAGCTGGTGCCGGCGTCGGTGGTCCCAGCCGGCGACTGCTCCGTCTCGCCGGCCACGTCATCGCCGCACGCGCTGAGGTACATTAGCGCGATCAGCACGCAATATTGTCGACAAGCCATGCAGCCAGCATAGGGTATACTGCGAATATCGCGCGCAACGCCGCGCGTGGACGCCCCATGATCACCGCCTCGCAGCGACGCCGCTGGCTGCTCACGCTCACCGTCGCGCTCCCCCTCACGGGCTGCGCGGACGAGACCGTGTCGATCCCGACCTGCGACAACGGCGTGCTCGACGAGGGTGAGCTGTGTCTGCGCGGCGCGCTCCGGATCATCGAGCCCGCGCTCGAGCCCCACGCGCTGCGCGTCGCGGACTTCGACGGGGACCTGCTCGAGGACCTGATGATCATCGGGCTCGCGCCGACGGTCACGGCCGAGCTGTGGCGCGGCGTGGAGACGCGCGATCGCGGGGTGCTGCTCGACGCGCCGCTCGACCCGGGCGTGCACGGCTGCAGCGCGCACCCGGTCCCCGGCCAGCTCGGCGCGCGCCTCAACGCGCGCGCCACCGACATCCTGTTCGCTACCTGTCAGCCGAGGCTGCACCTGTTCGCGCCCGACGACGAGGGCCGCTTCGGCCAGGTCGACGATCTCCCGCTCACGGGCCTGCCGCGGACGACGAAGGTCGTCGACGTGGACGGGGACGAGCGCGCCGATGTCGTCGCGCTGATCCGCGACCCCGAGGACGAGGCGCAGCAGGGCCTCAACGTCCTGCTCGGCGACGGCGCCCACGGCCTCATGGGGACGGTCGAGACCTCGCTCGCGGGCGCGGACTTCTCGCCGACCAACATGGAGGTCGCCGATGTCGACGGCGACGGCCTCGCCGACGCGATCCTCCTCGAGCGCGGGCGCGCTGACGGCCTCCGAGTCGCGCACGGCGTCGGCGGGGGCGGCTTCGCGCGACCGGAGCCGCTGTTTACGATGCCGTCGCCAGCGGTCATGGCGACGGGCGATCTCGACGGGGACGGCGCGGCTGAGGTCGTGGTCGGCGATCTCGGCGTCAACATGATCGTCGCGCTCACGAGCCGCGGCGTGCCGACGCCCACGATCGCCGGCGCGTTCATCCCCTCCCACCCGCGCGACGCGCCCGCCTACATCACGCTCGCGGATGTCAACAATGACGACCTGCTCGACGCGGTGATGCTCGCGGTCGACAGCCCGCGCGTGTGGATCGCGGAGGGCCTCGGCGACGGCGGCTTCTTCCCGCCGTCGATCGTCGAATTTGACGACGTGGTCCATCAGGTCGCGCTCGCCGACGTCAACGCCGACGGCGCGATCGACCTGGTCGCTGGGACATTCGACAGCGGGACCGTGACGGTCCGGCTGGCGAGCCCGTAGCGCGCGCTACTGGTTCATCTCGACGATGAACTCGACGCGGCGGTTCTTCTCGTGGCACTCGTCGGTGTCGTCTTCACACACCGGCTCGGTCTCGCCGACCCCGCGCGAGTCGATGGTCTGCGTGACCCCGCGCTCGCGCAGCGCCGCCACGACCGCCGCCGCGCGCCGCTCGGAGAGGTCTTGGTTGTGGTCGTGGCCGCCCGCGACGTCGGTGTGCCCGACGACGTGCAGCACCGCGATCTCGGTGTGGTTGCCCAGGGTCTGCGCGATATGGTCGAGGATCTCGTTCGAGTCGTCGAGGATGGTGTCCTTGTCGAGCTCGAAGTGAATCTTCGTGTCGATCGTGATGTGGTCGCCCTCGATGTGCACGTCGGGGGGATCCTCGGCGGCTGGCTCCGCGACCGGCTCGGCGGCGACGGGCTCGGGCGCCGGCTCGGGCGGCGCCGGCTCTTCCTTCGGCTTGCACGCGAACAAGCCCACGAGCGCGACAGCGGCGATGATTCCTTTTCCTCGATGAAGCATGCCCACGTTGTACCGGCTCGCGCGTCGACAGAATAATGATCTTGGGCCTCGCCCTCGTCGTACCTCCAGGAGCGCGCGCCAGATCGCGCGCGCCGTGCGCCCGCGCGCGTGTCGGCGCTGTCCTCCCCATAAAAAAAGCACGAGAGAGACGCGACGAGCCGCCGCGCGGCTGCGCGACGGCTCGTCGAGTTGAAGCGGCTCAGGCGCCGATCACATCGGGCCCTGGACGCCGCACTCCATGACCTCCGAGGGGACGCAGCCCTTGCAGTCCCAGCGGAAGTTGTCGAGCGCCACGGCGGAGGCCCAGGCGTTGTCGCCCATGTCGGCGAGGAACAGCGTGACCGAGACGACCTCGCCGGGGTTGACCGGCGCCTTGGCGGTGAGCCACTGCGTCGCGGCGCCGTCGGAGCCCAGCACCTGGTCGAAGCCCGTGCCGTCGAGCTCGGGGTCGTTGTACATGAAGCCCGGCCCCGGATCGAAGTACTCGTCGAGCGCGGTGATGGTCAGCGGCTGCGCCTGGCCGTTGACGGTCACGAACGAGGTGTTGCCCGTGTACTCCTCGGCGACCTGCCAGCCGACGAAGAGGTCGTTAAAGCTCTCGAGCCACTGCGGCCACTCGGACGAGAAGAACGCGAGGTCGTAGGCGTAGCCCTCGGTCGCCTCAGGGACCACGATGTGGAAGCTGAGCCAGATCTGGTCGTTGGCGTTCGGGTTGAACGCCCACTGGGCCGAGAGCGTGTTGGAGCAGTCGTTCTGATTGTCACAATTCTCGAACGGCGGGTTCCCCCCGTTGTCTGGCGAGATACCGCCGGGGTACATGTTGTCGCCGTCGTAGTTGTTGTTGTCGCCGTTGCCCGACTGTCCGTTAAGACCGGTCAGGAGACCGTCCTCGTTGGGCGAGGGGATCTGGCCGGTGCTGAACAGCAAGAACGAGTTCGAGGGCATGACATCCTCAAACTCCGGGTTCTCGTCGTCGTCGTTGATCTGCACCTTGCCCGGCTGCGGCGAGTAGTAGCCGTTGTCACCGAACTGCGTGACGATGCTCCAGGTGTTGTTGTTGACCGCGTTACCGCCGCCCGGGGTGGTGTTGAGACCGTCGGCGGCGCCCATGGTGTCGGCGTCCATGGTCGTATAGGCGAAGATGCCGTTGTCCTCGGTCGCCCCGGGGCAGTTCATGCCGATGGCGCGCAGCGCCGCCATCTGCTTGTCCGCGAGCGTGTTGCCGAGGACCTGACCGTTGGCGCCCAGGTCGCCGAAGTCGTCACACGCCTCGTAGGCCTCCGGCGCCGCGCAGGCGTCGGCGTCTCCGTCTCCGTCTCCGTCGCCGTCTCCGTCGCCGTCTCCGTCGCCGTCTCCGTCTCCGTCGCCGTCTCCGTCGCCGTCTCCGTCGCCGTCTCCGTCGCCGTCTCCGTCGCCGTCTCCGTCGCCGTCTCCGTCGCCGTCTCCGTCGCCGTCGCCGTCTCCGTCGCCGTCTCCATCACCGTCGCCGTCGCCGTCTCCGTCGCCATCTCCGGTGGTCGTCTCGCCGTCAGTCTCGCCGCCGGTCGGGCCGGCGGTGGTGCTGTCGTCGTCGTCGTCATCATCGTCGTCGTCGTCACCGTCGGTCTCGTCGGTGTCGGCGGACGAATCCGTCTCGACGCTGGTCGTGTTGCCGTCGTCGCCACAGCCAATGATCAGAGCGCTCGCGGTAGCGAAACAAGCCAAGGCCCTCAACGCAGTCGAATTCATCGTGTCGATTCCCTTCATGGATGGATGCGCGCGACCGAATTCGAACGTCGGCCGCGCTGGCGGTCCTGCCGCCGCGTCATCGAAGGATGTATGTCCAACCAACGCGGGATCCTTCAAGCGGCGCGCCGATGGATGAGCAACGTCGCGCCATACACTCAAACCGCGTTGTCATCGTCATAGGGGGGCCTCAGCTGGCGATCCACGGAATAAACAACATCCGCCCGATCGCGCCGCCCGTGACAGAGCACACAAAGACGCTTCGAAGCGTTGGCGTAGCCCCGATGTTTCTCGAGAAAAAAACGGAGGCGCCCTTACAAGGACGCCTCCGCTGTCATTGGGTACCGAAAACCGCCCTACGGCTCGACGTTCTCAGCGCCCGGGGTCGGCGGGTTGATGAACAACCAGTCCGACGGGAGGTCGTTGTCGATGCCGTTGGCGATGCGCTGCAGCGAGCCATCGTCGTTGTCGATGGGCTCGGCCTCGGTGAACGAGATCGTGAAGCCCATGAACATGATGTCCGGGACCGGACCCTCGTAAGCCACGGTGTCGATGGCCTCCTGGTTGGGGACATCGACGAGCGCGATCGCGTCGGGCGTCCCGTTCTGCAGGAAGTTGTTCGAGGCCTGGATCTTCAGCACGTCGTCGGCGAGGCCGTCGAGCACCGGCTGAACACCGACCACGAGGTAGCCGCCCGCCGGCAGCGTCTCGCCGCCCATCGTCAGCGGGACCGAGCCGTAGACCTGCTGGTTGGAGCCGTTGATCATGACGAGCCATATGCCCTCGAGCGGCATGTCCTCGAGCAGCCCGTTGTGGATCTCGACGAACTCGGCGCTGTCGCCACCGGGCTGGTCGTAGTCGATCTCGTTGATCACGAAGCTAGGCTCGGCGCAGGGGCCACAGGTGTCGCCGCCGCAGTCGATCTCCTCCTCGGTGCCGTTGAGGATGCCGTCCTCGCAGGTCGCCTCGAGGCAGACGTTGTTGTCGGGATCGCAGCTGAGGCTCGCGCAGTCCTCGGGCGCGAAGCAGCCCTGACCATCGGCGCACACGGCCTCGCACTCGGCGCCGCCGCAGTCGACATCGGTCTCGGTGCCGCTGATGATGCCGTCGTCGCAGGCCGGCGGCATGCAGAGGATCGTGCAGTCGTCGGTGTCGTCGTCGTTGCCGTCGTCACAGACCTCGTCGCCCTCGACGACCTCGTCGCCGCAGACCGGGGGATCGTCGCCGTCTCCGTCGCCGTCTCCGTCGCCGTCTCCGTCGCCGTCTCCGTCTCCGTCGCCGTCTCCATCACCGTCGCCGTCGCCGTCGCCGTCGCCGTCTCCGTCGCCGTCGCCGTCGCCGTCTCCGTCGCCGTCTCCGTCGCCGTCTCCATCACCATCGCCGGGGCCCGCCGTCGTCGGGTCGTTGGTCTCGTTGGTCTCGCCCTCAGTCTCGTCGGTGTCCGAGTCGGTCTCGGCCGACGAGTCGGTCGCGGTCGAGCCGTCGTCGCCGCTGCACGCCGCGGCAAAAATCAGCGACGTCGCCAGCAGGCACGGGATGAATCGCAATTTGTCAGTCATGTGTTCTCCGCAGGTGCAAAGAGATTGGATGCCAGGTGTGATGCCAAGAAAGGCCGAATCGATGCGGAGTCTAGCAGCCTCGCGCGCCGCTCGCAGACGCGATTCTCCGCCGCGCGGTTGCCTCGACTCGTTTTAATATCCCTATCCTGTTCGCCATTCTTTGGAACGAGGCGCCTACGCTCGCGAGACGCCGAAGTCCGCGCGCGCTTGACCGTGCTGACACCCGAGCGCGGTCGCCTGTCACCGAGACTTCACGGCGTGAGACCTGCACCGAGCGCGTGACAGAGCCTCGGTCGGCCGCGGAGCCGGTATGACCGAAAAGACTTCTTTGGGTCGCGCGAGCACCCCCCGCGCGCGCGCACTCGCAGGACGCGCAACAGCCCCGAACGCGGCGAGGATCGCCCGAACTAGTGGTACTGTGGAGCGATGGATCGTGGCGTTATTGGACCGTGTAGATCAGTTCGCTCCCACCGCGCAGGCGCCTTCGCCCTCGCCCTGTGCCTCGCGGCCGCTTGCGGTGGACCCGCGGAGGATCCGAACGCCGATGAAGGCGCTCCTGTGGCCAAGGCCGGCGTTGTGCCGCACCCGAGCACCATCGCGTTCAAGCCGACGGCGCGGCCTGACGGCGCGATCACGACGAGCGCCGCCAAGGGCGTGACAGGGAGCACCCGCGCGGACTCCGTGATCTTCAAACGCGGGCTCGTCGAGTTCTACGACGCCGAGGGGCAGCTGCGCGTCAAGCTGCTCGATCCCGAAGCGCGCTTCGCGTTTGTCGAAGATCCGACGCTCAACGGCGGGGAGCGACGCCCCGGCGCGACGCCGCAGCTCGTCGTGCCGATCGGCGGGCTCGGAGACTGGCTCACGAAGAAGGCCCAGGCCAAGCGCGGGGGACAGACCGACACCCTGGTCAGCCTGAGCGAGCGCGTCCGCGTAATGGAGGCCGGTCTCGGCACGCTGCGCGCCGAGCTGACTGACATCTGGATCAAGACGTCGGTCGCCGAGGAGGAGCGTCGCCGCATGCTGTTCGCGCGCTGGGACGAGTGCGAGGGCGGAGCCGTGAGCACCGACCCGGCCCGCGCCAAGGCGCCGCCCGCCGAGGTGCTCGAGATCCGCGACCCGGGCGTCGCGCTGACGATGTATCGCGCGCACGCCGGCGATCGAGCGCGCTTCGGCATCGAGCGCTTCATCCGCGAGAAGCTGCCCAAAGAGGGTCCGCAGGCCTTCAGCGCGACCGAGCTCGCCGCGCTCAACAAGACCCGCAAGAGCGCGCGGCCGTTCGCGCCCTACGAGCCGGTCGCGCCGCGCGGGGTCGCCTTGACCCCCAAGGGCCCGCTGGGAGCTCCCGAGGGGCCGAAGCCTCCGACCTGAACCTCGGGACTTGTTCGCTCAGGGAGGCGGGATGTAGAAGCCCGCGAGCGAGGCCATATCGAGCGCGTGGGCCTGGACCTCGAGCTCGATCTCCTCGGTGCTACTGGCCATGCCGAGGTTCGCCAGCGTGGGCTCGTCGACCGCGTAGAGGACGAACTCGTAATTGTGCTCGTCGGGCGGGCACGGCCCGGCGTAGAAGCGCTGATCGAAGTAGTTGCGGCTCTGCTTCGCTCCGGGGACATCCGGGGGCTCGTAGCCGCTGTCGATCTCCTCGGCGAGCGTCATGACGTCTGCGGGGATGTCCCACAGCGCCCAGTGGATCAGCCCGTTGCTGTTGTCGGTGAACACGATCGCGTAGCTGCCGGCTGCGGGTCCCCCGGACCAGTTGAGCTCGGGTGAGACGTTGGCTCCGTCGCAGGCGTGGTCGACGGGGATCATCTCGCCGCGCGAGAACGCCGGGCTCGACAACATGAAGTCGCCATCTCCGTCTCCGTCGCCATCACCATCACCGTCACCGTCGCCATCGCCGTCTCCGTCACCGTCTCCGTCTCCGTCTCCGTCGCCGTCGCCGTCGCCGTCGCCATCACCATCTCCATCACCGTCGCCATCACCATCTCCATCACCGTCGCCGTCGCCATCACCGTCGCCGTCTCCGTCCCCCGTCGTCGCGGGGCCGGCGGTGGTGCCGGAGCTGGACGCGTCGCTCGTCGTGCTGGGGTCACTGTCGCTATCGGTGTCGGTGCCGGCGCCGCTATCACCACACGCGGTGGTCAGGGTGAGCCCGAGCGCGCACAGCAGGGCCGCCAGGGCTCGGCTCGTGTTCTTCAAGGAGGTCATAGTGTGAAGTATACGGTGTTCTCGGCGCGTCTCTTGGGCCCGCGTGAGTGCTATGATGGGTTTTATGGTCCCCTCGAGGCTCGTGCTGTTCGCGTCGTTACTCGTCGCGCTCACGGGCTGCCGCGTTCGCGGCGCCGACATGGCGCTCGTCGAGCCCACAGCGGACGAGACGCGCCCCTCCGTCGAGTCGCGAACGCCCGAGCCGACGGAGCCGAGGGAGGTCGCGTACGTGGACCCCGATCGCGACGGCGACGGCGTGCTGAACCGCGATGACTTTTGTCCAGACGAGCGCGGGCACCCGCCCTCGGGCTGCTTGGTCGCCGACACCGACGGCGACGGCGTACTCGACACCGAGGACATCTGCCAGCTGGAGCCTGAGAACCGCAACGGCTTCGAAGACGCGGACGGCTGCCCCGACGAGATACCTCGGGATCTGGCCAACTTCACGGGCGAGATTAAGGGGATCTACTTCCACTACAACAAGCCCGCGCTCAAGCTCCAATCCTATGACTTGCTGCGCGAGGCGGCCGCAGTCCTGCTGCGCTACCCGGATGTGCGCGTAGAGGTCAGCGCGCACACCGACTCCATCGGTGACGCCGAGTACAACAAGAAGCTCTCGCAACGACGCGCGGAGGCGGTCGTGGAATTCCTGGTGGCCCGCGGGGTACCGGCCGAGCGCCTGGAGTCGCGCGGCGCGGGCGAGGAGGATCCTATCCCGTGCTGCGGCGGCCCGTGCATGAACGACGACCGCAACCGCAGCCGCCGGATCGAATTCGCGATCCTGTCGAGATAGTCGCTGTGTACACGCGGGCGCGCGACGAGAGGCGGAGCGGTGACTCGAAGCTCGCGCTGCTGGCGTTTCTGAGCCTGACGCTCGTGTGCTGCCGGGGACGGAGCGCGGACGCCGGGCTTGTCGAGCCCGTTGAGACGGCGACCGCGGAACCCGAGGCGACCGAGCCGCCGCCCGAACCTGAGCCGATCGCGAGCGCGCCCGTCCCCGCGCGAATCCCCCAGGCCGTGCCGCGCTACACGGACCCCATCCGCGGGGTCTACTTCGAAGCGAACGGCGCCGCCTTGTCGCGAGCGGCGAAGCGGCAGCTCGACCGCGCGGTCGAGATCCTGCTGCGCTATCCGACGATGCGCGTGGAGGTCAGCGGGCACACCGACTCCTCCGGCTACCCTGACGAGAGTATTCAGCTGTCGCTGCAGCGCGCCGAGGCGGTGATCCGGTACCTCGTCGAGCACGGCGTTCAAGCCGAGCGCCTAGAGGCGCGCGGCGCCGGGATGGACGAGCCGATCACCTGCTGCAGCCTCAACTACGACTACTGCGAGCGGGCCAACCGCCGCGTCGAGTTCATGATCCTGTCGCAGTGATCACGCCAGCGCGCGGCTGATCGCCTCGTGGATTTGGGCGACGACCTCCTCGGGGCGCGCGCCCATCTCGACCGGCTCGTTGGCGTAGACGCTGGGGAACTCGTGCTTCCCCTCGTGGTAGCGGGCCTTGAACTCGGTGAACTTGAGGCCGTGGGCGGTGGAGATCACGACGACCCGCTCGCGCGGCTGGATCACGCTGCGGGCGACCAGCTTCTCGAGACAGGCAAGCGCGACGCCGGTGTGCGGGCAGTTGAACATGCCGCTGCGATCGGCGCGCGCGGCCGCGTCGGCGAGCTCCTGCTCGGTCGCCTGCTCGACGACGCCGCTGCACGCCACGAGCGCGCGCACGGCCTTGGGCAGCGAGACCGGGTCGCCGATGCGGATCGCCGAGGCCTGGGTCGCGCCGGCGGTGATCGGCTGGAAGTCCTGCTCGGCGAGCGCTCTCCCCTCCCCGGCCGCGCGCTGATAGGCGCGGTACAGCGGGTTGGCGCGGGCGGCCTGGCAGCACGCGATCCGCGGGAGCCGGTCGATCAGGCCGAGCTCGCGCAGCTCCAAAAAGCCCTTGGCGATCGCGGAGACGTTGCCGAGGTTGCCGCCGGGGACGAGCACCCAGTCGGGCACCTCCCAGTCGAGCTGCTGCACGATCTCGGTCGAGATGGTCTTTTGGCCCTCGACGCGCAGGCTGTTCATCGAGTTCGCCAGGTAGATGGTGGGGTCGCGGGTGAGCGCCTGGACCACGCGCATGCAGCCGTCGAAGTCGGTGTCGAGGCTGCAGACGATCGCGCCGTTGGCGAGGGGCTGCACGAGCTGGGCGGCGCTGATCTTGCCGCGCGGGAGCAGGACGACGACGGGGATCCCGGCGGCGGCGCCGTAGGCCGCGAGCGCGGCGGAGGTGTCGCCGGTCGAGGCGCAGGCGACCGCGCGCACCGGCTTCCCCTCGCGGATCATCTGCTGCACGCTCGAGACCAGGACGGTCATGCCGAGGTCCTTGAAGGAGCCGGTGTGGCTGGTGCCGCACTGCTTGACCCACAGCGAGTCGGGCTCGAGCCCGATCTGGGCGCCGTAGCGGCGCGCCGCCATCAGGTTGGTGTTGCCCTCGAACAGCGAGACCACGTTGTCGGGCTCGACGTGGGGCTGCACCCACTCCATCTTGCTCCACACGCCGCTGCCGTAGGGGTAGCGGGTTCGCCCGTAGCGGGCGTCAAACAGCGCGCGCCACTCGGCGGGCGTCCGCGAGCGGAGCGCGTCCATGTCGTGCACGACTTCGAGCAAGCCGTCGCAGCGCGGGCAGCGATAGATCACGGCGTTGAGCGCGTGGCGCCCGGCACAGCCGGCGACGCACTGAAACCAGGCGGAGGGAGACGGGCTCATCGCCGGGATGTATAGCTATAATCCCCAGCGCATGGCCACGGCCTCGGTCTCCTCGCGCCCGCTTCGCGCGCTCAAGAACCCGCGAATCCGTCGACAGTGGATCGTGCTGCTGTACACGCTCGCGCTCGCGCCGCTCCCGCTGGTCGGGACGCTCGGCTACGAGAACAGCCTCGCGCTGACGGCTCCCTTCAGCCTGCTGGGCGCTGCGGTCGGCGTCGACGTGATCCGCGAGCTGCGGACGACCCCCAAAGACAAGCTCTCCAGGACAGGCCCGCGGACCACCGTGCTGCTCGCCGCCGCGCGCATCGGGCTCTCGGAGATCGCGTGGCTGCTCGCCATCTCGCTCGGCGTGATGTTCGGCACCCTGGTGATCACGCGCAATTGTGATCCGCTCGGGGGGCTGATGTTCTTCCTCATCGGCCCGGCGTGCTCGGCGGTCCTCGGCTGGGTCTGCGGGCTCTGGGGCGGCGTCCTCCACCGCCGACGCGCGCTCCAGCTCGTGCTGGCCTACACGCCGATCTTCGCCTGCCTCGCGCTCGCGCTGTGGCGGCTCTACTACGCGCCGGTCGTGTTCGCCTTCGACCCGTTCTGGGGCTACTTCTCGGGCCCGCTCTACGACGAGAACGTCCGCGTCGACGAGCGCTACCTCTGGTACCGGACCTACAACGCGCTGGCCGCCACGGCCGCGCTCGCGGCGTTTTACCTGTGGACCGACCGGGCCTCGCGGCAGATCGCCGCAGCGGCCGGCGCCGAGCAGGCGAAGCCGGACGACAAAGACGAGCGCGTGAGCCGGCCGCGCGCGCGCAAGGCCCAAAACCCCGTGGCCGCGCACCCGTGGGTCGCGACGCTGGCCTTCGTGACCGCCGCCGCCGCCGCCTCGTTCGGGCTGCGGCCCGCCCACCACGGCTTCACCGCGACGGTCGAGAGCCTGTCCGAGGCGCTGATGGGGGTCCGCGAGACCGAGCACTTCGTGATCCACTACGCCGCCAATTCGGCGACGCAGCGCGACATCGAGATGATCGCGGCCGAGCACGAGTTCGCCTGGCACGAGCTCCACGCGCAGCTGGGGCGCGCCCCCGACCACAAGATCCACAGCTTCGTGTTCCCGAACTCGGGCCTCAAGCGCAAGCTGCTGGGCGCCGGGCGCACCGAGGTCGCGCCGCCGTGGCGCGGTCACATCTACCTCAATCATCTCGGCTACCCGCACCGGGTCCTGCAGCACGAGCTCGCCCACGCGTTCTCGGCGATGTACGGGGACCCGACCTTCGGCGTCTCCGGCTACCTCGACCTCCGGCGCGGCTTTCGCTTGAACATGGCGATGGTCGAGGGCTTTGCGACCGCGCTCGCGCCCCGCGCCCGCGACGGCCTCGACCTCCACGACCAGGCCGCGGTGCTGGAACGCCTCGGCAAGCGCCCCGCGCTCGAGTCGATCATGGGCCTCGGGTTCTGGGGGCAGGCCTCGCGGCGCGCCTACACGGCGGCGGGCTCGTTCTCGCTGTGGCTGCTCGAGACCCGCGGCGCCGAGCCGCTGACGCGCCTCTACGCGAGCGGCGGCGACGTGATGGGGACCTACGGCGTCCCGGTCGCGCAGCTCGAGGCCGAGTGGCTCGAGTTCCTCGCGGCGCGCCCGATCGACGAGCACGACATCGAGACCCAGCGCGAGCGCTTTCGGCGGCGCTCGATCTTCCGCCGGCCGTGCGCCCACTACGTCGCCAACCTGCAGCACGACGCGGGCGTGGCCGAGGCCCGCGGGCAGATCGACGAGGGCCTCGGGCACCTGCGGACGCTGTGCGGCATCGAGCCGCAGCAGCCCTCACACCGATTGCGGCTAGCCGACCTCCAGGCCCGCGAGCAGCGCTACGAGCAGGCGCTGACGACCCTCGACGGCGCCAGCGAGCTCTCGGAGCTGACCGCGACCACGCGCTCGGTGATCGACGAGCGGCGCGGCGACATCGGCCTGCTGCTCGGGGACCTCGAGACCGCGCACCGAGCCTACGAGGCCGCGCTCGCGACCCCCGGGCTGAACGCCTCGCGCACGCGCACGCTGCAGCTGAAGTGGTACGCCGCCAGCGACCCGCGCCTGGTGCCCTCGATCGTCGGCTACTTCCTGCCCTTCGAGCGCAACCCCAACTGGGTCGAGAACGTCACGACGCGCCTGTACTCGGCGGTTCAGATCGCCACCTACCCGGAGTACGGCCCGCTCTCGGACTACCTCGTCGGCCGCCAGCTGCTGAACGCGCGCGCCAGCGCCGAGGCGGCCGCGCGCTTCGAATCAAGCCTGTCTCCAGAGGCAGGCGAGCGCCCGCTGCCCTCCAACGAGTTCGTCCGCGCCGCGCTGCTCTCGCTCGTCGAGGCCTACACGCGGACGCGTGACTACGAGCGCGCGCGCGCCCGGCTCGCGCGGCTCGAGGGCATGCCTGGCTCCACGAGCGGGCAGCGCTTGAGCTACGACCGCTGGCAGCGACGGATCGAGTTCTTGAGCGCGTACCTGCCGGCCTCCGCCATCCCCGTGACCGGCGTCGACCTCGAGCCGTCACGCGCGGAGCTCCCCGTCTTCACCCCCGCGAGCGGCGCGACGCCCGGCGCCGAGGTGGCGCCGCCGCAGCGCGCGAGCGAGGCGGCCGCGGACGCGACGCGCGTCCCGAGTCAGTAGTCGACACGACATCGATTACAACCGCCTCCCGCATGGATTTCGCCGCGCGCAGGAGCGCGGGAAAACCTGCTAGGTTGGTCGCTATGCGACCTGATTATAAAGCCTACTTGATATCCTGGCGCGCCTCTGTCCCCCGTCTGCGGGGCGCGCTCGCGGTCACGACCGCGCTCCTCGGCGGCGCGGCGCTGGCCTGCAGCTCCTTGGCGGTGGAGGCCAACACGGCCTCGGATTCCGGCGGCGACTCGGACACCGAGGATGTCTCGAACGCCAGCACCTCGACCGACGGCCAGGGCGGCTCCACGGGCACCGGGGGGCCGGGGGCCACCGGGACCACCGCCGCGACCTCGTCGAACACGGCCGAGCTCACCGACTCGAGCAGCGGCGACGACACCACAAGCGCGGAGCCGGAGACCGACACGAACGCCGACACCGAGGGCCCCGACACCTCCTGTGACCCCTACGCCCAGGACTGCCCGGAGGGGGAGAAGTGCGCGCCCTACTCCAACAACGACGAGCTCAACTGGAACGACACCAAGTGCGTCCCGCTCGACGCTGATCCGGCCGCGCCCGGCGAGAGCTGCATGGACATCGGCGCGCCCTTCGACGGCGAGGACACCTGCGAGGCCGGCGCGATCTGCTGGAACGTCGATGAGGACACCATGACCGGCGTCTGCGAGCCGCTGTGCGGCGGGACGCCCGAGGAGCCGACCTGTCCCGAGGACTACGTCTGCAGCGTCTCGGGTAACAGCTCGGTCTCGCTGTGCCTCAAGCCCTGCGATCCGCTCGCGGGCGAGACCGCCTGCGAGGGCGCCGACGAGGCCTGTCTGCCCGCGCCCGGCATGCCGGCGTTCTTCTGCCTCGAGCTCATGGACACGCTGAAGGCGGGCTTCGCCTGCGACGCGCTCAACGTCTGCGCGCCCGGGCTGTTCTGCGCGCCGTCGGACGCGGTGACCGGCTGCGATCCCGACATGTCCGACGGCTGCTGCACGCCGTTCTGCGCCCTCGACGACCCGGACTGTCAGGCGCTCCCGGGCAACGAGTGCGCGCCGTTCTTCGAACAGATGGTCCCAGGGGCCGAGAACGTCGGCCTGTGCGCGACGCCGTAGCCTGCGGCTCGGTGGGCGCTCGCGCGGTTTCGCGCGCGGGCGCGTCGCCGCGCGCGGCAACGCGGACGCTCCCGATGAGCTCGGTTCGGTACACTCGCCGAGGACACGCGGGGCGGGCCTCGCGGCCAGACAACTTCACACGAGCCCACGCAGACGGAGAGCACGATGAGCCTAAAATCCGCGTTAACCGAGCTGAGCAACGCAGTCAACGACCTGGCGACGCTCGAGGTGTCGACCTACACGGGCAGCCTAGAGCAGGCCGTCGATCCGAAGACGGGCGATCTCGACTGGAAGGCGTTTAAGCCCCAGGGCAAGCTCACCCTCGTCGCGAGCACCCGGGTCAGCGCCGACTACGACACCGTCAACTTCCGCGCGAGCGACACCGACAGCGAGCGGCTCGACGAGCTGCTCCAGCTGCACAAGACCGCCGTCGAGAGCGCCCAGAACGGCCGCCTCGCGATCATCAACATGTTTAAGAGCGCGCTCGGCCTCTGAGCCTTCGCCACCCGCGACCTGGCGCGCTGGCCGGACTCCACAGCTAGCTCATGACGAGCGAGACGAACGCAGGACGCGACACCTTCGAAGGCCTCCTCGCCCTCGGCGATGACATCATCCGGACGCAGCGCGAGCTCGGCATCGCGCCGATCGAGCCCGCGTCGCCGGTCTACGAGCAACACCACGCGCCGCGCGTCAAGGAGGCGCGCGCGCGCCTGCGCGAGCTCGGCTACCGAGACGAGGACGGCGACGCGCTCGAGCGCTTCTGCAGCGAGGCCGGGCTGAGGCCGAAACCCCAGCTCACGAGCGACGCCTGGGAGGCGCTCGACGAGCTGCGGGGCCTCGAGCGCGAGCTCGACGTGACGCGCTGGAAGGACGAGCAGCGCCGCTGGCTCCCGGCGATCCGGCGGGCGATCCACGCGCGCGCGCGCGAGCTCAAGCTGGTCCAAGCGCCAGCTCCGCCCGACGGGCCGATGATGTTCAGCGATCAGAGAGAGCCCGAGGCCCCGCCCCCCGAGCGCGCGCGCGAGGAGCTGAGCGCGCTGGCCGGCGCGCTCGGGACCCGCTCCGACGATGAAGATGAGCTCGTGCGCACGCTCTTCAACCACGAGCGCCTGCTCGCGGCCGCCCGCGAGGCGCCCCACGACGCGCCCCACGACGCGCCCCACGACGCGCCCCACGACGCGCCCCACGACGAGGGCGTGATGACGTTCTCACAACACGAGGACGCGCCGCCCTCGGCGCTCGAGCTCGCTAGCCGCGAGGAGCTCGAGCTGCTGGGCATCGACGACGATGACATGCTCGAGGCCAGCGCGGAGGCGTTTACCGACGATCCACCCGAGCCGCCAGCGGCGGCGGGCGAGCCCGAAGACGCGGCGCCGGCCCGAGCCGGCGAGCCGCTCGACGAGGGCGATCCCGACGGCCCGCTGATCTTCAGCGACGAAGGCGACGAAGATGACCGCCCCCAGTCCTTCGCCGGCGACGATCTCGAGTCGCGCGTCTCCGAGGTCGAGAGCCTGTTCGCCGATCTCATGCAGCGCGAGGACCTGCGCGAGGCGCCGAATGACGCCGAGCTGCGCGCGATGCTGCCGCAGGTCGCCGAGGTGCTCGCCAACGACGTGCCCGACGTGCAGCGCCGGTGGGAGGACTTCATCGCGCGTCGCAAGTCGGTCTGGAGCGGCACGCAGCGCGCCCGCAGCTGGCTGCGCGGCGCGGCCAAGTGGTTCCGCGAGCGCCGCACCGACCTGCGCGAGGGGCTGCGGCGCGTCGTCAACACGGGCGTGCGCGCGGCGAAGCGGGCCGTCGCCTACGCCAAGGCCGCGGTGACCAACCTGTTCCGCGTGGTCTACCACTCGCTCTCAGATGTCTTTGGGGCCATCCACGACGCGGCCGCCCGGCTGGTCCAATTCCTGCGCGGCCGCTACAGCGTGCGTGACGACGAGGGCCGCACGATCATCCTCCTGCGCGGGATCGGGCGCGCGTTCCTCCTCGTTGATCCCCGCTCGAGCGCCGAGCACGTCGAGTACTTCATCGGCGGCGTCCGCCGACGCGACGAGAGCCTCGGGATCGCGCTCAAGCTGCTCGGCCTCGTGGTCAACGTGCTCGGGAGCTGGGCGCTCGGCGTGTTCAACGTCGCCGCCGTGCTGCGCACGCTGACGACCCACGCGCCGGAGATATTGAGGCTGGGGCGCAACCTCCTGCAGCTGTGGCGCCCCGCGCCGGCGTGACGTCGTCGGCGAATTCGACGGCAAACACCGTACGGGACGGCGAAGGGCGGGCATGTAAGGTTTGCGCGTGACCTGGAAACGGGGGTGTGAGACGTACCCTACATTCCTTGCATAACCCCTCTCTGGAGTCGCTCGATGTCCCCCACTCCCTCGCGCCACCGTCGCGCTCTCGCGCGCCCGCGCACGCCAACGCTCACGCTCGCGTTCACCCTCGCGCTCGCGTGTGGACCCGACACCACCTCGACCAGCGACGCGAACATGTCCTCAGAGTCATCGAGCGAGAGCTCGACGCCGGGCACCAGCGACTCCGATCAGACCTCGGGGAACACCAGCACGAGCGGCACGAGCTCGCCGGTCAACACGGGCGGCTCGACCGGCGCGACGAGCTCGACCGACGCGACGAGCTCGACCGGCGCGCCGGCGACCTCGAGCTCGACGGGCGCGCCGATGACCTCGGGCTCGACCACGAGCGGCACCGATCCCGGGACCACGAGCACCGGACTCGGGACCTCCTCCACCGGCCTCGGGACCTCCTCCACCGGTGACTGCAATTTTATCTGCGACACCGACACCGACGGCGGCGGCAACATCGAGTGCGACATCTGGGCCCAGGACTGCCCCGAGGGGGAGAAGTGCGCCCCGACCGGCGAGCAGGGCGGCGCCTACGACTCGACGAAGTGCGTGCCCATCGACGACAACCCGGCGCAGAGCGGCGACACCTGCGGCGTCCAAGACCACCCCGTCAGCGGCGAGGACAGCTGCGACCTCGGCCTGCTGTGCTGGGACGTCGACCCCGACTCGCTGGAGGGCGTGTGCGTCGACATGTGCCAGGGGAGCCCGGACAACCCGGTCTGCAGCGAGCCCGAGACCGCGTGCCTGATCGCCAACGACGGCGTGCTGATCCTGTGTCTCGACACCTGCGACCCGCTCGCCCAGAACTGCCCCGACGAGCAGGGCTGCCTGTTCTTCAACAACAACTTCCAGTGCGTGCCGCTGGCCGATGACATCCCCAACGGCGACGAGTGCGAGTTCGTCAACGTCTGCGTCGAGGGCAGCGCGTGCATCGGCGCCGAGAGCTTCCCCGGCTGCGGCGGGCTCGGCTGCTGCTCGCCGTTCTGTGAGGTCGACGCGCCGGTGGTCTGCCCGGCGCCCGGGATGGAGTGCGTGCCGTGGTTTGAGCAGGGCGAGGCCCCGCCTGGCTACGAGGATGTCGGCGTGTGCGCGCTGCCGCCCTGATTGAATGAATGAATGAATGATCGATTGAGCGCGCGACGTCTCTTGGACGGCGAGAACGAGCGCGCGAGGAATCCCGGCGCGCCCGCCAACGGGCTCCCATGGACGCAGGTGCGCGACGGAACAGGATCGCGGTCGCCGCGACGCTCTCGCTGGTGGCCACATCTTGTAGCGGCGCGGCGACGTCGGGTCATGGCGCGATGGTCATCGCGCTGGTGCTCAGCCTCGTAACGTGGACCCGCGCCCGTGCAGACAACGCGCGCACGCCGGCCTCCGAGGACGGCGTCGACCACGCGCGCGTGCACCCCACATACGCTGCCGTCGCCGTGATGCGAGGGCCGGACGAGTATCTGCGCTCAAAGATCGTGCACGAACTACACCGCGGGTTCGCGCCCCAGAAGATCGCGCTCACCCTCGCCGAGGCGCGCGCCGAGCTCGGCTGCGGACCACGAGAGGACTGTCGAGCGCGGCTCAGCGCGTGGCTAACCCGTAGACACCCGGTCGACTTCATCGTCCACCCGCGAGCGCGCGGCGCGTGCGGACCGCATCAGCGATGCACTCGCTGGCTGGTCGTCTACGATGTTCGGTGCGCGCGGGTCCTCGGCGAGATCGCCTACCGAGAGGCGACGCCAGGTGACCTCGTGGGTCCGCAGACCACGGCGCTCGCGGTGGCGCGTGTTCTCCAGGAGCACGTCAACAGCCCGCCCGAGCGCGCCGCGAGAAGCCCCGAGGCGAGCGGTGCTCCGGACGACGCGCACTTCTCGGTGTGCCTGTCCGCCGGACCACCGCCGGACTACTCCGAGTACCATCCACCCGGCTACTCACGCTGCTCGCTCGACGCCGCGAACGATGACGCGCCGGCAGCCCTGCTGCCCGCGGTGGTGCTCGTCGGCGCCGGGCTCCGTCGTCGACGGCGAGCGGCGCTCACGCGTCTCGCGGACAGCGGTGCGCTGCCACAGGATGTGCTCGCGCGGCTACGAGCGCGCGAGCGCGGCGCAGGGGACGTCTAGTCGAAGTCGTCGAGTTCGAGCTCGTCATCGTCGTCGCCGATGACCAGGTCGACCTCCTCGTCGGGCAGCGGCACCCGCCAGAAGCGAGAGCGCCGCTCCTCGACATCGACATCGACATCGACATCGACATCGACCTCCTCGTCCTTCGCCGGCGCGCCGGCGCGCGGCGGGAGCGCGGCGCGCGGCTTCCCTGAGAGCAGGTTGGCGAGGTCGTCGAGCACCATGTAGAGCGGCGGCACGACGAGCAGCACGAGGCCGGTGGCGAAGCCGAGGCCCGCGGTGATCGAGAGGGCCATCGGCGCGAGCACCTGGTCCAGGCCGCCGAGGCCGAAGGCCAGCGGGCCGAGGCCGAAGCAGGTCGTCAGCGTCGTCGAGACGATCGGGCGCAGGCGATCGAGCGAGCCGGTGAGCACGGCTTCGAACAGGTCGGCGCCGGCGGCCCGGCGCTCGTTGATGAAGGCGACCATCACGAGCGAGTCGTTGACGACGATGCCGGCGAGGCCGACGATGCCGAACAGCGCGAACAGCGAGAGGTCGTAGCCCATCGAGAACAGGCCGAGGATCGCGCCCATGATCCCGAAGGGCACCGCGCAGAGGATCACGAGCGGCTGGATGTACGAGCCGAACTGCAGCGCGAGCGCGATGTAGATCAGCCCGACCGCCATCGCGAAGCTGGCCGGGAGATCATTGAGGCTCTCGAGCAGCTCCTCGGACTGGCCGCCGAACAGCAGCTCGACGTCGGGGAAGCGCGCGCCGATCTCTCGGTCCCAGCGGTCCTGCATGCGGTCGCTGGCGTCGAGCGCCGGCAGGACCTTTTGGTTGAGCTCGCCGAGCACCGAGATCGCGCGCTTGCCGTCCTCGCGCCGGATGTTGCTCGGCTCGCGGATCCGATCGAGCGCGGCGACCTGGTCAAGCCGCACGACCCCGCCGCTCGGGGTCGCGATCACGAGGTCGCGCAGCTCGTTGCGAGTGCGCCGCTTGGTCCCCGCGTAGCGCACGATGATCTCGACGAACTCCTCGTCGATCGCGACCTCGGCGGCGGTGATGCCGTCGACCGCCGCCTTGACCGCGTCGCCGACGTCGCGCTCGGTGAGGCCGTAGAGCGACGCGCGGTCCTGGTCGACGCGGACCCGGAAGGTCTCTTTGCCGCTGCCGCGGTTGTCGCTGAGCTCGGTGACGCCCTCCCACTTGCTGACGACGTCCTTGACGGCCTCGACGGCGTTGTCGAGCTGCTCGGTGTCGCGGCTGCGCAGGCGGGCCGTGAACGCGGCGCCGCCGGGCGGGCCGGCCTCGACCTCCTGGATCGAGTAGCTGAACAGGTCGGGGTTCTTGATCAGCCAGACCCGCAGGTCGCGGATGGCCGGGTTGTAGACGTCGAGCAGCGCGTCGGTGACCTCGAGCTGCAGGCGCACGCGACCTTGGTTGGCGCCGTTGGAGACCGAGCCCGTGCGCTCGTTGTTGACGCTGCCGGCGCGGATCGTGGCGACGTCGACGGCGCCCTCGGGGAAGCGCTCGCGCAGGTAGTCGACGATCTCCTCGCCCTGCGTGAAGGTCTCGCTGCGGCCGGTGCCGGGCGCGAGCTCGTACTGCACCATCAGCTCGAAGGGCTTGCCCGCGGCGCCGAACTGCATGCGCATGTTGGCCGCGAGCGCGAGCGTCCCGCCGAAGGCCGCGAGCGCGAGCAGCAAGACGAGCCCGCGGCGCCGCAGGCAGAACTCGAGCGCCGGGCGATACACGGCCTTCATGCGCGCGGCGAGGCGCGCGGTCCGGCTGTCCTTGACGTCCTTGCTGGCGAAGTGCGCGAGGTGCCCCGGCAGGATCAGGATGGCCTCGAGCAGCGAGCCGATCAGGCAGAAGATCACGACGATCGGCAGCATCTTCATGACGCGGCCCATGGTCCCGCCGACCAGCGCCAGCGGCATGAACGCGAAGATCGTCGTGAGCACGGCGACGGTGACCGGCATCAGCACCTCGCGCGTGCCGTCGAGCGCGGCCTGGACCCGCGACTTGCCCATCTCGAGATGGCGCTGGACGTTCTCGATCACGACGATCGCGTCGTCGACGATGATGCCGGTCGCGATCAGCAGCCCGAAGGTCGAGACCACGTTGATCGAGATCTCGGCGTAGGCCATCAGGTAGAACGCGGTGAGGTACGAGACCGGCATGCCCCAGACCGCGAGCCCGGCCTGCCGCAGCCCGGACATCAACCACAGCACGAGCACCACGAGGATCGCGCCCGAGACGCCGTTGCTCAGCACGGTGTCGAGGCGGTCGCGGATCGCGACGGTCCGGTCCTTCGAAACCACGAGGTCGAGGCCCGGCGGCAGCGAGCGCTTGAACTCGGGCATCCGTGCCATCGCCCGGTCGAACACGCGCAGCGGGTCCTTGCCGTCCTCGCGAAACAGCGTGAACAGGACCGCCGGGCGCCCGCTGACCTCGAGCAGAAGGTCGCCCTCCTCGCTGACATCGCGGACCTCGGCGATGTCGCCGAGGCGCAGCGGCGAGCCGGGCTGCAGCGGGATCTGGGCGACGTCGGCGACCGAGAGCAGGCGCTTGTCCGTCTTTACAAATATGTCCGATGAGCCAGGCTCGACGGTGCCCGCGGGGACGTTGGCGCGCGCCCCCCGGATCGCGGCCGCGACCGCCGCGGGCTGGACCCCGAGCGCGCGCAGGCGCGACTCGTCGACGTCGACGTAGAACTTCCGCTCCGAGTCGCCCTCGACGGTGACGCGCGAGACCCCGGGGATCTCGGCGAGCTCGTCGCTCAGCCGATCGATGAGCGCGACCCGGCCGCGCTCGCCGACGAGCGCGATGGTCATGACCGGGAGCTCCATCTCCATCTCGCGCGCGGTCGGTGACTCCACGCCCTCGGGCAGGTTCTGGACGGTGCCCACCGCCTGCTCGACCTCGGCGCGCGCCTCGCTGAGATCGGTGCCGGCGAAGAAGGTGATGGTGACGCTCGAGAGCCCCTCCTGCGAGCGCGAGCGGACGCGCTTGATGTCGGAGACGTCCTCGAGCGCGTCCTCGAGCGGCCGCGTCACCAGCTCCTCGACGTCGGCCGCGGTCGCGCCGGGGTAGATGGTGCTGACCATCACGCGCCCGAGCTCGACGTTGGGGAACTCCTCGCGCGGCAGCTTGAGCGCCGCGATCAGGCCCGCGACCACGACGATCACGAAGAACAGGTTGACGAACACCGAGTTGCCGATGCTCAGCTGCACGAGGCGGTCGAGGAGCTTCACGCGCCGCCCTCGCCGTCGGGCTCGGGCTCTTCCGCTTCCTCGGGCTGGGGCTGGTCCTCGTTCTCGTCCTCGTCCTCGTCCGCCGGCGCCGGGTTGTCCGTCGCCGCCGCGACCGGGCCCGCGCTGGCCGAGGCCTCGAGCGCGCCGCCGACCGGGCCCGCGTCGCCGGGGCGTCCGCCGCCGAGCACGTCGCCGACCTCCACCCGGTCGCCGCTGCGGAGGTTGAGCGGTCCGCTCGCCACGACCCAGTCGCCGAGCGCGAGCTCGCTGTCGATGGTCACCAAGTCGCCGGCGTCGTCGAGCACGTTGACGGGGACCTGAATGACGCGATCGTCGTCGAGGCGCAGCACGTAGCTGCTGGGCCCGGCCCAGCGGATCGCGGTGGTCGGCACCGCCGGCCTGGGGACCCCGCGCTTGCCGGTGACGAAGACCTCGACCGACTCGCCGGCGCGAAACCGCCGCCCGCCCGTCTCCGCGTCGAGGTTGTCGATCACGAGGCGCGCGGTGAAGGTCGAGGTGCCCTCGTCGGCCTCGGTCGAGATCCAGTCGAGCTTCGTCGCTACCTCTTGGTCGCGGATCAGCGCGGTGAAGCTGAGCTGGTCTTGGTCGTGCAGCGCCGCCTCGCGCTCGCTGAGCTTGACCTCGATCGCCAGCTCGCTGAGGTCCGCGAGGATCATGACCGGGCTGCGCACGTCGGCGTACTCGCCGACCTCGGTCTCGATGCGGGTGACCGTGCCGGTGAAGGGCGCCTTGAGCCGCGAGGCCTTGACGCGATCCTGGGCCTGCGCGAGCTGGCCCTGGGCCTGACGCTTGGCCCCGCGCAGCTCGACGTTGGTCGAGCGCCGCTGCTCCGCGCCGCGGGCGGCCTCGGCCCCCTTGGCGACCAGCTGCTCCGAGCGCTTCAGCTCGCGCGCGTTGTCTTTGACGCGCTCGCGGGCCTGGGCGAGCGCGCCGCTCGCGGACTGCACCTGGGCCTTGGCGTCGCCCGCCGCGAGCTTGACGAGCAGCTCCCCGGCCTGGACCTCGGCCTCTTCGTCGACGAGGATCTCGGTGACCTGTCCGCCGTAGCGCGGCGCGAGCCGAGCGCGACGCACGGGCTCGAGCAGCGCGAGGTGGCGCGACTGTCCGGAGGGCGCGCGCTCGACGACCTGAGCGGCCCGGATATGCGGAACTGGGAGCGCGCTGTCCTCGTCAGCGGCGCCGCTACACGCGACGACCGACAGCGATCCTGTGGTCAAGATCACGGTCAACGCCGCGCGAACGAGGCGCGAGACGGCCACCGCAGCCGGTTGGGCTACAGGACGACGTTCCAACGGAAACTCCGTCCTACGAGCCTATGCACCAGCATATTGTCGTGTCAATCGCCCGCGCCTTCGCGCGCAGCCTGGGCGAGCTCCCCCGGCGCAACGCCGATGTACAGGGTCAAGCTGCCGTCCATCACCGCGGCCCGCTCGCGCGCGGATCGACGGAAAATCGCGCGCGGCAGTATGCTCCGCGCATGCGCCTTCAAGACATCATCGCCGCGCTCGACGACATCGCACCGCTGAGGCTGGCCGAATCGTGGGACAAGGTCGGGCTCCACGTCGGTGATCCGAGCCAGCGCATCAAGCGCATTCTCCTGTGTATCGACCTCACGGAGGCGGTGGTCGAGGAGGCCCTCGACGTCGGCGCGAACCTCATCGTCGCGTATCACCCACCGATCTTTCGCCCCCTTGACCGGCTGGTCGGCCGGACGTGGAAGGAGCGCGCGCTGCTGACCGCAGTTCGCAAGCACGTGGCGGTCTACAGCCCGCACACGGCCCTCGACGCGACCGCGGACGGGCTCGGCGACTGGCTGTGCGCGGGCGTGGGCGCGGGTACATCACGGGCGATCACGGACCGCGCGCTCAAGCGCCACAGCGCTCGCGTCACCGTCCACGTCGAGGCGTCCGATGACGCGGCCGTCCGGGACATCCTGCTCGAGGCGCAGGCCGGTCGACCAGTGCTCACCAGCGAGGCGGAGGCGTCGACGCTGCTGGACGGCCAAGCGGTCGTCACGTCCCGCGAGCTGACCCGCGTGGAGGCGATCGTCTCGGCCGACGCCGTGGCCGGTGTCCGCCGACGATTGGCAGCGCTCCAGGCCCAGGGTGACATCGTCTCGCTCGAATTCACGCCCCACCCCCAGGCCGGTGAGGACAGAGGCCCCGCCCAGGGCAGCGGTCGAATCCACACGTTGCACGACCCGATCTCGCCGACGACCTTGGTCCGCCGCCTCAAGCAGCACCTGCGCCTGAAGCACCTGGAGCTCGCGGCCCCGCGCGCGGACGCCATCGCCCCCCGCGGCCCGACGCCGGGCAAGATCCAGCGGATCGCGGTGTGTCCCGGCGCCGGTGGAGGGCTGTTCGAGAAGCTGCGCCCCGGCCTCGTCGACGCCTACTTCACCGGCGAGATGCGACATCACGACGTCCTCGCGGCGGTCCAGCGCGGGCAGGTGGTGCTCCTCGCTGGCCACACCCAGACCGAGCGGCCGTACCTCCGAAGTTATCGCGGGCGCATCCTCAAGGGCTTGCGCGCGCGGGTCCGCGCGCAGGCCAGCGGTCGGAAGAAACCGCGCTTGACGGTCGATATTCGGCTCAGCAAGGCCGACCGCGCGCCGTCGCGCGTCGTCTGACCGGGGCGTGGCGGGCGAGCGAGCGCGCGAAGGTCCGCGCGGCGTGATCCGTTCGCGCGGCGCCGACGCTACCACCTCGAGAGCCACGCATGTCGCCGACCTTTAAACCCGCTACCACCATCGACGAGGTTATCGACGCGCTCACCGCGATCGTCCAGGAGGAGCGTCAGCGCCGAAGCAAGCTCGGGCTGTTCCCCGCGCTCTACCGGCAGGTGACGATCGCCATCAAGCGCAGCATCGCCGCCGGCGAGTTCGACGACGGCGCGCGCATGGAGACGCTCGACGTCGCCTTCGCCAACCGCTACCTCGCCGCCTACAGCGCCTGGGAGGCGGGTCAGCCCCTCCCCCACAGCTGGCGCGTGGCGTTTGAAAAGTCCGAGGACGGCGCGACCTGCCTGCTGCAGGACCTGCTGCTCGGGATCAACGCGCACATCAACCTCGACCTCGCGGTCGCGGCCGCGAGCGTCGCCGGCGACGACATCCAGGCCCTCGAGCGCGACTTCATGCACATCAACACGATCCTCGGCGCCCTGGTCGATCGGGTGCAGGACGTCATCGGCGAGGCCTCGCCGCTGTTCGAGCTCGCCGATCGCCTGTGCGGCAACGCCGACGAGCTGGCCGGGACCTTCGTGATGGAGCGCGCGCGCGATGAGTCGTGGGCGCAGGCCGTCGCGCTCGCGCCGCTCCACGGCGGCGAGCGGGCGGCCCACGTCGCGCTGCTCGATCGCTCGATCAACCGGCTCGGGCACGTCGTCGCGCGCCCGCCGAACCTCCTGGTCCGCGGCGTGCTCGCGCTCGTGCGCGTGACGGAGCGCCACCCGGTCGAGGACACCATCGGCCAGCTCAACGCGCTCGTCGAGGAGCCCGCGAGCATGACCGCGCCCGCGCCCGCGCCCGCGCGACCGCTGCGCCGACGCGCCTCGGCGGTCGCCTGACCCTTCGGTCAGAACTCACTCGGCGCGCGCGAGCCGGGCGCGCTCGAGCAAGCCGGCGGGGAGCCCGGCGGGCTCCTCGAGCGCGTCGTCGGTGCCCGCGAGCGCCCGCGCGTAGGCGTCGTAGTCCGCGTCTCGCCAGCGCCCGCCCGACATGGCCCAAGAAGCTGCCGCCGCGCGACGCAGCGCCGCCGCGCGACGAGCGGGCCCGCGCCACGCGTCGAGCTCGGTCAGCCCGCGCGCGGGGAACTCGAGGCGCCCCCAGCCGAGCGCGGTCCACTGGGCGTTGAGGCGCTCGCCCTCGGCGATCGTCAGCAGGCAGCCCTCGACGAGCTGCGCGCACCACAGGTCCGCTCGCGTCGAGATCCCCCGCCCGAGCCGCGGCTCGAGCCAGCTGCGCAGCTGATCGCCCCGTCGCCGCGCCCGGTTGAGCACGAGCGCGAACTGTCGCCACGCCGCCTCGCCGCCGTCGAAGTAGCGCGACCACGCGAGGCAGGCCGGCAGCGCGATATCGGGGCTGTTGAACGAGCCGGCGCGGCGCTCGATCTCCTTGCCCACGTACATGCGCACGTCCGGGAAGCGCTCGTTCCAGCCGCGGTAGTCGGCCTCCGGGAGGCCGCCCGCCGCCTGCTCGATCGCGCGGACGAGCGGCCGGCGAAACTCCTCGCAGGGGTAGAAGAACATCAGCGGCCGCAAGAGCGGCTGCAGGCACAGCCGCTTCTTGTAGACGCCCGCGAGCTCGACGCGAAGCTCTCGCTCGAGCTCGAGCCCGGAGACCGCCCAGATCCGGCTCGCCTGCAGGTACTCGCACAGCGCCGCCGGGACCGTCTGCGGGTTGTGCCAGTCGTCGGGATACCGCTCCGGCTCCGGGAGGTCCGGGAGGTCGATGAGCTGGTCGAGGCACTCGAGGATCTGGCGTGGCATGGCGGCGGGGTCGGCAGTGTACCCGGCCCGCGCGCGCCGTGACGCGATGGACCGCGCTCGACTCAGCGGTCGTCCAGCGCCGCGGAGTCGACGATGTAGTAGTCGTGCCGGCGCATCCCGAGCACGATGATGAGGTCGTTCAGCGTGCTCTGCAGCATCATGATCATCGACGTGAACAAGCCGGTGACGAGCGCGACGAGCCCCGCAGTGACGTAAAATTGCACGACCACCAAGGTGTGGCCGGTCTCGACCGACTCGGCCTCGGTCACGGGCGCCGCGAGCAGCACCAGCAGCAGCACGCAGAACGCGAACAGAGCGCTCGCCTGCCGACCGATCCCGCGGATGCGGACGAAGAACACGCTGACGCGCGGCGTCTCGGAGCGCGCGCTGGTCCCCGAGAGCGTCACCATCAACGCGAGCACGGTGGCGCGACGCCAAGTCTCGAGATGGCGCGCGCGGCTCGGATTCGCTCGCGCCGCGCTCAGCCCTCGAGGGCCACGCGGTCGAGCATACCGACCGTGCTGATCTCGCCGCCGCCGGCCCGCGGCAGCGTCTCGCGGCCGAAGCGGTCGATGTCGACGCCGACGCTGCGCGCAAGCGTGACGAGGAACTTGTTGTGCGCCGGGCCCATGGCGATCTCGCTCCACGGCCCCTGCAGGGTGTCGCCCTTGCGCCAGTGCACGTAGCGGCCGAGATCGAAGTAGCCGCCGCCGCCGGCGATCACGATGGGCAGGTCGTTCATCGTGTGCTCGCCCGTCGCCAGCTCGTTGTACCAGACGCAGACGGTGTTATCGAGCATCGTGCCGTTGCCCTCGGGCACGCTGTCGAGCAGCTCGACGAGCTCGCGGAAGCGGTTGGCCTGGTACGTGTGATAGTCGGTCATGATCGCGCCGGCCACGGGATCGGTCGAGGCCTGGTGCGCGTAGTCGTTGTGCAGGTCTCCGGGCGGCGCGCCGATGGTCTCGTTGAAGATCACGTCGCAGCGGATCGTGATCATACGGGAGACGCCGCAGGTGAGCGCGACCTGGGTGAGGCCGAAGAAGATGTCGAGCATCTCCTTGGGGTAGGTCGGCGCGCCCCACATCGGGCTGCCCATCGGCGGCTGCGGGACATCGCACTCGAGCTGCGCGAGGTTGGCCAGCTGCAGCTCGAGGTCTCGGAGCAGCTCGCGGTGCTGCTCGATCTTGACGCGATCCTCGGCGCCGAGCTTGCTGTACAGCGACTCGTAGCGGCCGCCGAGGAAGTCGAGCACGCTGGGCTGCGCGCTGCGGATCCGGTCGAGGTCGGTCGGCTCGCCGCCGCCGCCGTCGGGGCCGTCGGGGAACAGCCGGTAGTAGGCCTCGTAGGGGTCGCCCTCGTAGGGGATCGCGTTGCCCTGGTCGTCGAAGCAGACCGGCCAGCCGCCGACGGAGTACTCGAGCGAGCGAATGATGCTCTCGCTCTCGAGCTGCGCGGCGATGATCTGATCGATCGACGGCCCGTCGGGTCGCGCGAGCTGGCCCTCCTGCTCGACCGAGGAGCGCCCGGTCAGCGCGGCCGCGTGCCCCGACTCGTGCTCGTTGATCGCCGAGATCGGCCCGGCGCCGTCGGCCACGCCGTCGAGCACGAGCAGCTTGTCGCGCAGGCCGTGCAGCGGCTGCAGGATGGTGCTGAATTCGTTCTCGGCGAGACCGCCGAGGCTGAACTCCCAGTCCTGATCGTCGCTCTGGCCCGCCGGGCGCATCTTCCAATTGTCGTAGACCGTGCCGTGGCTGGTGACGAACAGGACCACGCGCGTCGCCCCGCCGAGCACGTCGGCCCGGGCCTCGCGGCCGAAGCCGAACCACGAGGGCAGCCCCGCCGCCGTCACGGCGCCGCCGAGGCCGAGGGCTTGGAGCAGCCGCCGACGCGAGAGCGAGTCCCGCGGGAGGCCGTGACGCGGTCGATAAATTCGCTTGTGGGTCGGGCGCTTCATCACTCACCTCCCGTGCGTCGGTAGCGGAACGCGTCGCTGAGCACGACGCTGACGAGCAGCTCGTGGATGTCGCCGCCGGTGGTCTCGAACTCGGCGCGCAGCGCCTCCTGGGCGCACGCGTCGGCGCTCTGCGGGGCGCGGCCGAGGGCGTAGCGGAAGTACTGCGAGACCACGCAGTCGCGCACCACCGCGCTCTGGCCCAGCCGCTGCGCGAGCTCGACGCCGTCTTCAAACGGCCCGTCGACGTCGGTGCCGATCAGCTCGCCGCTAGCGTCGACCGGGAAGCCGTTGTCGAGCTCGCGGTAGCGCCCCGCCGAGTCGTAGTGCTCGAAGCCGAAGCCGATGCCGTCGATGATCTTGTGACAGCTCGCGCAGGTCGCGTCCTCGGTGTGCTGGTCGTAGCGCTCGCGGTTGGTCTTGGGGTCCTCGTCGCCGCCGTCGGGCGGGTTGGTGTCGACGTCGGCGGGGGGCGGCGGCGCGACCTGGCACAGCAGGCGCTCCATCACGAACACGCCGCGCTGGACCGGCGAGGGGTTAACCGCGTGGGCATGTCCCGAGAGCCACCCCGGAGTGGTCAGCACGCCGGCGCGCTGGCTCGGGTCGAGCGTCACCGGGCCCCAGGGCTCAGCCGGCACCGCGACGCCGTAGAGCTCGGCCACGGTCTCGTCGGCGAAGCTCTCGTTGCTCGTCAGCAGCGCCGCGAGCGTGCCCTCGCCGTCGAAGATCGTGTGCTCGATGAAGCGCCGCAGCTCCTCCAGCAGCGCGTGGTTGGTCGCCTCGGGATCCCAGGCGGGGTACGTCGCCTGGTCGAGCGCGGTCAGCTCGGTCTTCTCGAAGTCCAGCCACTGACGGTGGAAGTTGACGACCGCGCGCCGGGCGGGCGCCTCGCCGAGCAGCCGCCGGGCGTGCTCCTCGAGGCCGGCGTCCGTCGTCAGCTCGCCGGCGGCCGCGGCGGCCATCAGCGCGGCGTCGGGCGTCGTGTCCCAGAGGAAGTACGAGAGCCGCGCGGCGAGCTCGTAGTCGTCGAGCTGGATGATGTCGCCCTGCCCCTCGACCGGCGCGCCGTTGAACTCGAGGAAGTACAGAAACGGCGGCGCCTGCAAGAACGCCTGCATCGTCAGCTGCAGCGCGACGTTGAAGTTATCGGCGGCCAGGCGCTCGTCGAAGAGGCCGAGGAAGGCCGCGCGCTCCTCGTCCGTCAGCGGGCGCCGGAACGCGCGCGCGCCGAACTCGGGCAAGAATTCGTGGCCGCACTGCGCCGGGTTCGGGCCGCCGTCGGGCGGGCACGGCAGCCACACGCCGATCCCGTCCTGCGCCGCCTCGGTGACCGCGACCGCGGCTTTTTGGTACTGCTCGATGAGCAGCGCCGAGGGGTTTTGCAGCTCGCCGTCATTTTCGAAACCGCCCGACTTGGGGTCGACGAGGATCGTCTGCGGCGGGATCTCGACGCCCGGGAACAGGTCGTTGACGGTGTTGTTGTACTGCGTGTGCGTCAGCCGGCGCAGCGGCGCGGGCCCGGGATCGTGGAGCCCCTCGCACGCCCCGCCCGGCTCCCCGGTCCCGCCGTCCGTCGCCGTCGGCTCGGGACCCGTGGGCTCGCCGCTCCCGGCGGTGGTGCCCTCGCCGTCGGTCATCATCTCGTCGCCTGGGTCCCCGCACCCGGGAGCGCCCGTCAGCGCGAGCAGCAGCCCGAGCCCGGCCGCCCGGCCGCGCGTGTAATACAAGTCCATATGAGCGCGTCTCCTGGGACGCGACTCTATCACGCGCGCCCCTTACATCCTGTCCCTAAAGACACCCAACTGATGGGGACGCGAGACGACACGTCGATCGACATGTCGTAGCAACGACCTCGTGAGCGCCCCGCGCGACGCGCGGCGTTTCCGCGGTGCTCTCTACGAGGGGCACGGCGCGCGCTTCATTGAGACATGACCCTATAGACATGTTAAACCGCGCGGCCGTGCTACGCTGATGTTTCGCAGTGCGCCGCGGCCTCCAGCTCATTGACTGTGGCCTGTCCTCGCGCTCGCGCGTGCTGGCGCGCGGGCTGAGCGTGTCGCTGCCGGCGCGCGGGCTCGTTCAGCTCGTCGACGCCGGCGAGGGCGAGGGCGCTGCTCGGCCGCGTGCTGGCGCGCCACAGCCTCGGCGCCCACGTCCGCGCGTGGGGCGAGCAGTTCGTCGACGGGATCGACTGGCGGATCCGGACGCCCGCGTTCTACTTCGACGGCGAGCTCCGCTCACGCCGTGAGCACGTGCTGAGCTACCGTCGGCCCGCTTCGGCTTCGTGTTCCCGCTTAAACACGGTGCGCGCCGGGTCGAGATCGTGATGTTCTACCGGCACGAGGACCACAGCGTGTGGGCGCTCGTGCGCGACTCGTCTCGGCTAGATGCCCTTCGTGATCAGCCAGCCGTCGCCGTCGCGGACCAGCTCGAAGCGCGCGAAGTCCTGCTGGCGGGCGAAGCGGGCCTGGATGCGCTCGTTGCCCTCTTCGTCGAGGATCGGCTTCATCCGGAAGCTGGCGTCCATCCACACGTCGACGGTCGCGCGGTCGCGGTTCACGAAGATCTGCAGGTACTCCATCGTGAAGCGCACCGACTCGATCTGGTTCATGCGCTTCTTGAGGGTCAGCCCGAGCTCCTCGTAGACGATGTCGTCGTAGGGGTCGTCGGTGCCGCCCTCATCGTAGTAGCTCTCGTGGGCGGTCGAGAGGATCGTGGCCGCGTCCTGGCGCACGAAGGCGGTCCGGAAGCGCTCGAGGGTCTGCAGGATCTCGCGGTTGTCCTCGGTGTCCGGGATCTCGGTCCCGGGGATCGTGGGGCCGTTTTTACAGGCGGTGAGCGCCATGGGCGCGAGGGCCACCGTCGCCGCCCCGAGCATGGAGAGCGCGAGCGCAGGGGTCGTGGCGAGACGAGCGAACGGGCGGAGCAGTCGTTTCATGGTCGCGGAGGAGGGGGCGCGGCGGTGTCGGAGCTACGTATAGCAAGCCACCGTCCACCGCAACTACCCCGCGGAAAATCGACCAAGATCAACAGCTTGGGCGCGTGCGAGGAGCGAAAATTGGGCTGAGCGCGACGCTTCGATTGCCAAAATGACACGAGTTCACGACGGGTCGTGTCACGGAGTCTCGGCGCGGCCCGAGGATCGGGTGATGTTCAAAGCGGTGATCGGGTCATGATCGGTCGTGCGGGCGCGCGCGCGGTCGCGGCGCGGGGAGAACGCGAGTTTTCACAAGCCGGTCGGCCGTTCGATCGCGCGCAGGTGCACCCGCGCTCGCTATGATGCGATTGTGCCGTTCACCCACGACGCTCGCTATCACCCCCGTCTTCGCATCCACGCCAACGCGGACGTGATCGGCTCCGAGGTGGTGTTGTCGCGCACGCTCGATGACCTGAGCTTGGGCGGCTGTAAGTTCTCCGGACCGGCCTGGGAGCCGCAGGGGACGCCGGTCGAGATGGTCATCAGCTTCCCCGAGCTGGCCGAGGACCTGCCGCTGCAGGGCGTCGTGGTGCGCTCGAGCAAGAGCGACATGGCGATCCGCTTCGAGGATCTGAGCGAAGAGCAATTCGGCGCGCTTCGCAACCACATCCAGGCCAGCCAGGGACCGGCGAACTAGCGGCCGCTCGCAGCGCAGCAGTGAGCGCAGACGGAAAAGCGCCGGTGCCCCCTGCCCGGCTGACGCGGCAGCAGCAAGCGTGGGTGGAGAGCTATGTCGACCGCGTGAAGCAGATCGCGCGTGGGGTTCGGGCTCGTCTCAGGACGCTCGATCTCGATGAGTTCGTGAGCGCCGGAAATGAGGCGTTGGTGCGGGTCGCCACGCGCTACGACCCGACAATGGGCGTCCCGTTCCAGGCCTACGCGTACACCCGCGTCCGCGGGGCGATGATCGACGCGGTGCGGGCCGCGAACCCGACAACGCGCCGGATCCGTCGGGCCGCGCGCGCCCTGGCCCTTGGGCAATGTGTCGCCGAGGAGGCGCAGGCGCGCGAGGCCCGGCACCACGCCGGCGGCCTCGACACGCGCAGCTTCGCCGAGCGCTTCGCGCAGGCCGTCGAGCAGGTCAAGCAGACCAGCGCTGCGGTGATCATCGCCAACGCCGAGCCCGAGCGGCTCGAGCAGCACGCGGCCGACGATGACATGTCCGCGGAGGAGCTGGTGGGGCGCGCCGAGCTGCGCGCCCAGGTCCAGGCCGCGCTCGCGGAGCTGAGCCCCGACGAGCGCGCGCTGATCACCGATCTGTACATGCGCGAGCGGACGATGCAGGCCCTGGCCCACGAGCAGGGCGTGAACAAGAGCACGATCAGCCGCAGACACGCGCGGGTGCTCGCGCAGCTCGCCGAGCGCCTCGCTGCGCTCGCCCCCCATACAAAGCCGGCGCCGAAGACGGACACAACGCGGCTCGAGACGCCCACGGCCCGCCGCGACGACCCGCCGCCGGTCGATGGGCCGCCAGACTCCCGGCCGCGCACGCGCGGCCCGCCCAGGTGAGGATTTTTCAAGTTGCTTGGACGCCGCGCGAACCTGGGAGAGGCTCATATCCGCACCGATGACGCGCCCCACCCGCTTGGTCCGTACTCTCGCCGCGTTGGCGTTCGCCGCGCCGTTAGCCTGCTCGGTCCCCGAGACGCCACGTCGTGTCGATGACGATCGCGCTCGTCCCGATCCTCGCTGCCCGACCGCGACATGGGAGAGCGCGTACGGAGATCCGGCCCTGGTGCCCACGCGCGAAGGCGAGCAGATCCGCCGTGATCTTGCGACTGCGGCCGCGATCCGCGGGGCCGCGCTAGCGAGCGCCCGCGACCAAATTCACGATGTCCACGTCGTGTTCCGCGGCGGAACCCAGCCATCCCCGTGGACCACGGCGGGCGACGCCGCCGAACGGCCCGGCGCGGCCCACCTGATCGTGACGCCGCAGGTCGGCGCCGATATCGAGCCGCTGCGTCGATCGCTCCCGGCGCTGGTCGAGGCGAGCGTACGCGAGCCGTGGACGCCCGCGCAGACGACCCTCGAGTTCACGGCTCCGGTCGCGGAGAAGGACGACGGCCGCCAGGGCGCCCGCGGGCTCGGTCTCGTCGATCTCGCCCTCGCCATGGCGCTGATCGGCTTCGGCGCGAGCATGGGGGTCAGCCTGGAGCGGATCGCCCGGAAGCGCCGCCGGCGACGGCTCGTGTAGCGGCGGCCGCCCGGCCGGCGACCGCGGACGCGCCCGGCCGCGGGTCCACACCGTCAGCAGCGACCGTCAGCAGCGGAGGATGCGTCCGGTATCCTCGCGGAGCATGTCCACCAAAGCGAGCACACCGCGCTACGTCGGGATCGACCTCGGGACCACCAACTCGGCCGCCGCCGTGTTTGACGGCGAGCAGGTCATCCAGATCCGAAACGCCCAGGGCGCCACGCTCACGCCGTCCGTCGTCCGCATTGACGCGCGCGGCAAGGTGACCGTCGGGGGTCGCGCGCGTCGCTTCCTCGACAGCGACCCGGACAACACGCGCAGCGAATTCAAGCGCGTCATGGGCACCGATCAGCGCCTGGAGTTCGCGCGCTCCGGGGAAGCCAAGAAGCCCGAGGAACTCTCGGCCGAGGTTTTGAAGTCGCTGCGCAACGACATCAAGGACCAGCTGGGCTTCGCCCCGGTCAAGGCGGTGATCTCGGTGCCCGCGCTGTTCGAGCTGCCCCAGAGCGCCGCGACCTCCGAGGCCGCCCGCCTGGCCGGCTTCGAGCAGGTCGAGCTGCTGCAGGAGCCGATCGCCTCGGCGCTCGCGGCCGGCTGGACGGCGGAGGAGAGCGTGGGCAGCTGGCTCGTCTACGACCTCGGCGGCGGGACCTTCGACGTCTCGCTGCTCGAGACGCGCGACGGCCTGCTGCGGGTCGTCGGCCACGACGGCGACAACTTCCTCGGCGGGCGCGACTTCGACTGGGCGGTGGTCGAGTGGGCGCTGGGCAAGATCGCCGAGGACGGCGTGACCCTGAGCCGCAAAGACCCGGCCCACGCCAGCGCGATCCGCAAGCTCAAGCTCGCGGCCGAGGACGCCAAGATCGAGCTCAGCCGCGCGCGGTCCGCCGAGCTGGCGCTCGCGTCGCTGCTGAGCGAGTCCGAGGGCGGCCCTTACGACCTCGATGTCACCCTCGACCGCGACATGCTCGAGACGCTCTGCGGGCCGATCGTCGACCGCACGATCGCGGTCTGCCGGCGGCTGCTCGAGGCCCACGGCGTGCCCGAGAGCGAGCTGAGCCACATCGTGCTCGTCGGCGGTCCGTCGGTGATGCCGCTCGTGCGCCGGCGCGTCGGCGAGGCGCTCGGCGTCACCCCGATCACGGGGCTCGACCCCATGGGGCTGGTCTCGCAGGGCGCGGCGATCTACGCCGCCACCGCCGGCCTCGACGCGAGCCCGACCGAGACCCGCGTCGAGCTGCACACCGGCCAGCGCATGTGGCTCCAGTACCCGGCGATGTCCTCCGACCTCACGCCGCACGTGGTCGGTCGCCGCGTCGAGGGTGAGAGCTCCTCGCGCCCGCTCAAGCAGGTCCGGCTCGTGCGCGCCGACGGGCAGTGGGAGAGCCCCTGGGCCGATCTTGACGAGGAGGGCGCGTTCGTCACCAACGTCTCGTTGATCGCGCGGCGCCCGAACATCTTTCACGTCCAGGGCCGCGGGCCGAACAACGAGGAGGTCCGGATCGACCCGCCGACCATCACGATCGTGCAGGGCCTGACGATCAGCGACCCGCCGCTGTCGCGGACCATCGGCGTCGCGCTCGCCAACAACCGCGTGCGCGTCTACTTCGAGCGCGGCGCCCCCCTGCCCGCGCGCCGCACCTTCACGCTGCGCACCGTCGAGAGCGTCGCCGCCGGCTCCGGCGAGTGCCTGTTAAAGATCCCGATCATCCAGGGCGAGTACGACGACGCGCACCTGTGCCGGCTCGTCGGCAGCCTCGAGATCCGCGGCGAGGCCGTGCGCGAGAACCTCGCCGCGGGCTCGGCCGTCGAGCTCACCATCGAGCTCGACCGCGGCGGGCGGCTGTCCGCGCGCGCGCTCGTGCCGGCGCTCGACCAGGTGTTCGAAGAGGTCGCGCACCTGCTCGTCCCCGAGGCCAGCCCGGATGTCCTGCGGGCCAACATGGAGGTGGTGCAGAAGCGCGTCATCGACCTGCGCGCCGACGCCTTCCGCAACAACAACGCGCGGATGATCGAGCGCCTCAACTCCATCGAGCTCGAGCTCGCCGAGCTCGAGCGCGACGTCGACGCGGCGACCGGCGGCGACGCCGACGCGGCCCAGAAAGCGCGGCGCGCCTTCCTCGACCTCGAGGCGACCCTCGACGGCATCGACCTCGAGAAGCGCTGGCCCGAGCTCGAGCGCGACGCCGCCGAGAGTGTGGTCTGGGCGACCGCGGTCGTCGCCGACCTGGGCCAGCCGCACGAGGCCCGCCTGCTCGACGACGCGATCCGCGGGCTCGAGAAGGCGCGCAAGAGTAAAGACGCGATGGAGCTGCAGCGGCAGCTGCGGCTGATCAACCGCCTCGGCAACACCGCCTCGCTCCGTCACCCCCGCGCGTGGCATCGACGCTTCGAACACGCGGCTTCCGAGGCCGACCGCGCCACGGATCTGGTCGCCGCGCAGAAGCTCGTCAAAGAGGGGCGGACCGCGGCCGAGAAAGACGATGTCGCGACCCTGCGGCGGGTGACCCAGAAGCTCTGGCAGCTGCTGCCCGACGACGTCGAGCAGCGCCGCCTCGGTCACGACTCCGGCGTGCGCTGATCGATCCGCGCGCCGCCGCTGGAGGGGTCGATGCTCGGGCGCGGAGCGGAGCGGCGCGCGCTCCGGCTTCAGGTCTCGACGCACGATCCCCCCCGCGTGCTGAGTCGCCAAGCGATGGATTCAGCGCCGTCACCGCGGCGGCGGTGTACGAGCACGCGCCCTTTGACATACATGTCTCATAAACCACCTCCACGAGGAGGCCGCGCGACTCGATGTACACGCCGTCGCGCCGCCGACGGGCCCCATCGCGCGACCAGCAAGACCGGCGCGTATGCGCGTGCGCGAGCGCGTCACGACCGATGTCGCGCGCCGCGATCGCTTCGCGCTGACTCGCAAACTCTACGCGGACCCCGGCACGCGCTACGCGCGACAGTGATCCCAGCGCCCCGCGTTGACGCGGCGCGTGATGACGCCGCGCGCGATCCATGCAGCGCGCGGCTCGAGCTTCGCGCGGGTCTTCACCCGCCGAGCGCCCCGGGAATTTTTTCACGGCATGAGCGAGTTCGGTCCCCTCCATGAATTTCGTGTTCGCAACACGCAACGCATGGGCGTCGGGGCGCTCTTCGCCAGCATCCCCATCGCGCTGACGCGGCTCGTCCAGTACCTCAGCGCGCCGACGACGGCGCACCTCGCCGCGGCGATCGTGTGGTTCGTGTTCCTCACCGTCAGCCTGTGGAACTACCGCGAGATCAAGCGCGAGCGCCTCGGCCTCAACATCCGGCTGCTGCTCGTCAGCATGTCGGCTGTCGCGGTCGTCAACACCCTGACCGAGGACAGCGGCGGCATGGCGCTGTTCACCCTCGGGCTCGCCTTCCCCTTCGTCTGCCTGACCGCGATCGCGACCGAGGAGGAGTCCAACCAGGGCGGGTGGATCATCGCGCTGACCTTGATGTTCGCGGGCACCGCGTTCGGGCGCCAGCTGCTCGCGCCGATCGAAGCCTTCGCGCTGACGCAGAACCTGCTCTCGGTCGCGATCGGCGGCTCGGTCGCGCTCGCGGCCTTCGGCCTCGTGATCCGCAGCCTCGTCTCGTCGCTCAAGCGCCTGCTGCTGGAGAGCGAGCGGACCGGCGCGCTGCTCAGCGATCGCAACACGCAGCTCGAGGAGGCCCGCGACGCCGCGCTCGCGGCCACGCAGGTCAAGAGCGAGTTCCTCGCCACCATGAGCCACGAGCTCCGCACGCCGCTCAACGCGATCATCGGCTACTCAGAGCTGATCCTCGAGGACATGCCCGAGCGCGCGTCGACGGACCTGCCGGATGACGACAACGCCACGCTCGGCGCCGACGTCCGCCGGATCCACGCGGCCGCGCAGCACCTGCTGGCGCTGATCAACGACATCCTCGACCTCTCGAAGATCGAGGCCGGGCGCATGGAGCTCCACGTCACGCCGGTCGAGCTCGACGCGGCGATGGAGAGCGTCGTCGCGCTCGTGCGGAACATGGTCAAGAAGTCAGGAAACCGCTTCGAGCTGTCGCTGCCGCCCACGCTCGGCCTGATCCACACCGACCGGACCAAGCTCCGTCAGATCCTGCTGAACCTGCTGAGCAACGCGTCGAAGTTCACCACGCGCGGGGTCATCACGCTCACCGCGCGACGCGCCGACGTCGTGGGCGCCGGCCGCAGCCTCGTGCTCACCGTCCGCGACACCGGCGTCGGCATCGCGCCGGATCGCGTCGAGACGCTGTTCGAACCATTCGTCCAGGCCGACGGATCGCGCTCGCGGGAGCAGGACGGCACGGGCCTCGGGCTCACGATCACGCGTCACTTCTGCGAGATGATGGGCGGCGCGATCACGCTCGAGAGCGAGCTCGGGATCGGCAGCGAATTCACCGTGACGCTGCCGGACCTCGAGGGCGGCGACGCCTACGCCGACCTGGCCGCGCGCTCCCGCACCAGCCGCGCGCGCGCGGGCGAGACGCTCGTCCTCGTCGTCGACGACGACGTGAGCGTGCACCGGGTGATCGCGGCCGCGCTCGGGCGCGACGGCTACGCGGGCCGCTTCGCGACGCGCGGACACGACGGCGTACGGCTGGCGCGCGCGCTGCTGCCGGACCTGATCATCCTCGACCTCACGCTCCCGGACATCGACGGCTGGAGCGTGCTCACGCGACTCCAGCGAGAGTCCTCGCTGGGCTCGACCCCGGTGATCATCGTCAGCACCCAGGACGCGCGCGCCGACGCCAGGCGGGCCGGCGCCGCCGGCTTCGTCGCCAAGCCGATCGACCGCGACGCGCTGCTGGGGCTCGTCCGCGACGAGCTCGCGCGCGCGCGCGCGCTGCCCCCCGTGAAGGAGGCCTGACCCGCCTCGAGCACCTCACGCCGGGGCGAGGCTGTCCGGATCCGGGCGCGACTCGACGAGGCGATGCAGCTCGGAGGCGGACCAGCCGACCTCGAGCAGCCCCTCGAGCAGCTCGTCCAGCTCCTGCCCGCCGAGCGCGGCCATCAGCACGCGGCGGAGCTCCTTGCGGCCCTTCATGGCGCCGTAGAGCCGCTTCTTTCGCCCGCGCGAGAGCGGCGCGCCGTCGAGCACGGCGTCGCGCCACTCCTCGAGCGCGTCGACGAGCGGGCGCAGGTCGACGGGCTGGGCCGCCGCGACGACATCGGCGGGCGCGCGCGCCCAGCCCTGGGCGGCGCGCGACCACTCGGCGCGCAGCGTCCACGGCGCGTCGTCGTCCTCGCTCGTCTCGATCACGACCGCGCAGCCCGGCCACGGGACCGCGGTCAAGCCGGTGACGCGGATGTCGTCGAGCCGCCGCTCGAAGCGCCCATGAAGATGACCGTGAAGACAGATCTTTGGCCGCGTCGCCGCGATCAGCTCCCCCAGGCCCTCGGCCTTGGTCTCCCAGCGCCGCTCGACGCCCGGCCGGATGTCGGAGAAGCGCCCCGCGGGCGCGTCGTGGATCATCAGGACGTCGAGCGACTCCCGCGAGAGCGCGCGCACCTCCTCGCGACAGTAGTGCCGTCGGCGCTTCCCGCTGAGCCCCGGCATGCGGTACGACCGCGGCGAGTAGCACCCGCCGAGCCCGCCGATCCGCAGGCCCCCGACCTCGACGACGCCGGCCCAGGGCAGGAAGCGGAGGCCTGGGAGCACCTCGCCGGCCCCGCGCTCGATCAGCCACGAGAAGTCCTCGTGGTTGCCCGGGATGAAGATCGTCGGTCGCGGCGCCGCGCGCCCCTGCGCGACCCACTGCGGGAAGTCGCCCGCGCCGCCGTGGCGCCGCGTCGCCTCGTCGAGACGATCGGGGTCCGGCCACACGCCGAAGTCGCCGACCTGGAGCACCAAGTCGACCGCGGCCCCGACCTCCTCCTCGAGCGCCTCGACGATCGAGTACATCGCGTCGAGGTGGCCGTGGCTATCACCCACCGCGCACAGCAGCATCGCCCGACTATGACACACCCGCCGCGCCGGCGAAACAAGCGACAGCTCGTTTCGCCGGCGCGCGGTGTTGGATCCGCTCAGCGACCCTCGACCTGGACCGCGGTCCGGTAGACCGAGAGGATCTCGCGGGTCGCGAGCGGCGTGCGGATCGCCTCCGGGTCGACGCCCTGCGCCCGGCGGTTGGCCTCGAGTCGCGCCGCGAGCCGGTCCTGCGAGTCGTGGTTGACGGCCTTGCCCCACTGCGGGCAGCGCAGCGCGACGAGCGTGTCGTTGTCGACGAGCGCCTCGCTGATCTGATCGATCGCCCACTGCGACACGGCGTTGTGCGAGATGTCGAGCACCCGCAGCGACCTGTTGCTGCGCAGCATCGCCGCGAGCGCCTCGCAGCCGCGGTTGCCGATCCGGTTGCCCAGCTCGCCGACGGCCGCGGTCGCGCGCGTCCAGCCGAGATCGAGGAACTGCAGCGTGGGGTGCTCGGCGAGCGCCTCGGCGAGCGCGACGGCGCCCTCGGGGCCGACGCGGTTCGAGGCCAGGCTCAGGCGCACGAGCCGACGGTTGCGACGCAGCGCGTCGGCGATCAGGCGCGCGCCCTCGTCCCCGAGCCGGTTGCAGCTGATGAAGAGCGAGTCGACGCCGCCCTCGCCCGCGAGGTAGTCGGCGATCGCCGCCGCGCCGCGGGGCGTGATCCCGTTGGTCCCGAGGTACAGGTTCCGCAGCCAGCGGTTGTCCTGCAGCGCGTCGATGATCACCCCAGCGCCCTCGTCGAGCAGCCCGGTGTTGACGAGGTCGACGGTGAGCAGCCCGGCGTCGCTGCGCAGCACTCGCGCGACCTCGCGCGCGCCCGCGGGGCCCAGCGGGTTGCGCTTGAGCCACAGCCCCTCGACATCCCGGCGGTCGATGAGCGCGTCGCAGATCGGCGCGAGCCCGCGGGCGTCGATCCGGTTGCCGGCGATGTACCAGACGTTGACGCGCGACCGCCCCTCGCGGATGAAGTCCGCGATCTTCCCGGCCCCGGCGTTGCCGATGATGTTGTTGCCGAGCAGCAGCCGGCGCACGTGCGGGTTGCCGTCCATCGCGTCGAGCAGCGGCCCGATCCCCGTGGGCCCGACGACCTGCTTGCACAGGTCGAGGCGACCGTCGGGCATCAGCGTGCCGCGCGTGAACTGCTTCGGCTGCAGCGAGGGGCGCTGCGCGTCGAGGTGCTCGAGCAGCGGGTCCAAAGACTCGCGCGTGCACGGGACCACGGGCTCGTGCAGCGGCTGCAGCACGGCCTTCGAAATCGGCGCCTCGAGGGCCTCGCGGGTCCAGGGCGCCGACGCGTGCCCGCGCAGCGCCGCGGCCGAGGCGTTCTTGGGCTGGCGCTCGCGGGGCGCGGGCTCCGTGCGCGATAGCCCGACGATCAGCCGGCGATAGCCCGCGTAGGCCACGGTCTTCTCGGCGGTGGGCGCGAGCGCGAGCGCGATGCGCCGCGCGAGCCGGCAGTGACGATCGGTCGCCGAGTCGACCCGCGGCGCATGCTTGGCGCACCTCGACCCGCGGACGTCGAGCTCGCGCTCGCGCCCGAGCCGGGCGGCGAAGCGCGCCGCGATCGCGGTCTGGATGAGCTCGTTGTCTGTCTCCTCGAGCAGCTCGTGGGCGAGCACCGCGAGCCGCGTGAGCGCGGACCAGCCGCAGCCGCGCTCGAGGGCGCCGAGCCGTCGATCGAGCCCCTCGCGATCCGTCGGTCGCTCGAGCTGCGTCGCGAGCAGCAGCCGGTGCGCGAGGTCTCCGGGCTGCGGCGCCAGGATCGAGTTGACGCGCCCGTAGCGGTGCGGGCGGTAGCACGCGATCGCCGTGGCGAGCAGCGACGCCTCGCTCGCCGACTTCTGGGCGACGACCCAGGCGCGCAGCCCCGCGAAGTCGGCCTCCGCGAGCTCCGTGACGTCGAGCGTGGGCGCGGCTGATTCACGCGCCGGCGCGTCGTCCCCCGCCGGCGGATCCGCGACCGCGCGCGGCGTGAAACGGCGGAGGAAGGCCGCGACGACGTCCAGCGGCCACGCGTCGGGGAAGAAGTGCCCCCGCGGGTGCGAGGCGACCGCGGGCGCGACGAAGCAGCCCGCGAGCGCGAGCGTGCGCGCGTTGTCGACGAGCGCGTCGGTCTCGCCGAAGATGTGCAGCGAGGGCAGCTCGATCGAGCCGGGCTGCAGCAGCGCGCGGTGGGGACGCGCGCGCGAGAGGAAGCCCGAGGCGCAGATCACGAACTGCATCGAGATCGGCCCGCGGGGCTGCAGCGCGGCCAGCAAGCCCGTGAGCGCGGCGCCCTGCGAGAAGCCGAGCACCCCGTCGAAGGGCCCCAGGCGCCGAAACACGTCCTCGAGGTAGGCGAGCGACTCCTCCCAGCCGTGGTACTCGCTGTGATCCTCGTTCGAGATCCACCAGCAGCGCTGATGCTCCAGCGGCGGCGGCGCGTCGCCGAAGTCCTCGGCGAATTGCGCCGCGGTCCGCCCGGTCGGGCGGTATGCGTGCGGCGCGTCGATGAACACGAGGTCGGCGAGCGCGCGCAGCTCCTGCTGCAATCTTCCTGTCTTCGCGGACAGCCGCTTCCCCGACTGGCGAAACGAGTGCAGCACGAGGATCTTCAGGCGCTGACCCGCGCCCGGCTGCGGCTCGACCGAGCGGATGTAGCGATCGCTACGCGCGCGCAAGAACTCCAGCTCCGCCGGCGTGCTCTCGCGGCCGAGCAGCGCGTTGCGGTGCGGGTAGCGAGCGAAGCGCTCGAGCGCCCTCACGTGCTTGCGCGCGCTCGCCAGCATCCGCTTGTAGCGGCGCCGGTTCCCGCGCGAGAGCGGCGAGAGGATCAGCCGTTCGAAGCAGCGCACGCCCTCGCGCGCCGCCTCGGCGTCCTCGGCGTGCACCAAGCACAGCGCCACCACGGCGCGCGCGGGCGCCGAGAGCTGGTGCTCCTGCTTCAGCGCGCCGCGAGCGATCGGCAGCGCGCGCGCGTCGGTCGCGAACATCCGCGCCGTCCCCCGGTACGCGTTGCGCGGCAGCTGGTCGAGCAGCAGCAGCAGCGCGACCGCGCCGCGCGGGGTCTCGGCCCAGGCCGCGAACGCGCCCGCGGCCGCGCGCTCCAGCGACTCCCCGAAGCGCGCGCGGATCTCCGCGTCGGTCTCGGCCGCGCCGCCGAACCAACGATCGAGCCGCAGCCGCGAGGCCGGATCCCACTCGCGCCCGAGCGGGCCGAACCAGTACTCGTACAGCGCGTTGATCTCGGCGACGTCGGCGTCGAGCTCGCCGAGCCGCCGATACAGCGAGCCGAGCTCGCGCGCGGCGGCCTCACGGACGCCGTCCTCATCGCCTTCGGGTTCGCGCCGCGCGAGCTCGCCTCGCAGCGCGCGCGCGCGCCCACGAAGCGCGACGAACGAGGGCTCGCGCGGCTCGGGTTTTGACGGCGCCTGCGCCGTCTGGGGCTGATTGTCTATTGGTTTGTTCATGACTGCGCTCCTCTCCAATCAGACGCGAGCAGAACACGAAGACCCCGGGTCGGTTCACCGGCCCGGGGTCTCAACGCTCTGCGCACGCTGTCCGCGTTAATGATCCCCGGGCCGCCACGGCGCTCGATCGCCGGCTTCGACACTACCTCCGGCGCAACCACTGCACCACACCACCGCGCGGACGCGGAGAGCGGGGACGGAGCGGTTGTGCGCGGGGTCCATATCGGCGACCTCGAGGATCCTGCTCAAGCAGTGGGCAACCATAGCAGAGCGCCCCCCGCTGTAAAGCGCGCCCGCCGATCACCTGCCCCTAGCGACATATTATCCGTTGACCGCGCGCGCGACCGCGCCCCGGCGCGACTCAGTCCCGCGAGGGCAGGACGTAGACCAGCGAGACCCCGAAGGTGTGCCCGAAGCGGGTATTCGGGTCCTGCACCTTGGTGTCCGCCGTGTACTCGATCCGCTCGAACTGGTACCAGGGCGCGAGCCCCAGCGCGAGCCGCTTGCCCGCCAGCGCGACCGCGAGCTCGGCCCGCACGCCCACGCGCCGTCCGCCGTACTTGCCGCGACCGAAGCTCCAGAAGCCGTGCCCGCTGAGCGCGGCCTTGAGGCGCTCGCCGTCGTGCACGAGCGTCAGCACCGGTCCGTGGGAGGGGTACAGCAAGAGGCCCGTGCCGAGGCTCGGCGAGTACATCTCGTTGCCCTGCTGGTAGCGCAGGACCTGCATCTGCTCGGCGCCCACGCTACCGTCGACGCTCCACTGCACGAGCGAGAACGTCTTGCCGTCCTGACAGTGCAGCCCGCCCGCGAGACCCCCGCTGATCGTGATGTGATTGCCCGGCACGGTGGAGCGCGTGTAGGCCTTGACCGAGCCGCGCGTGAGGAGCGAGAGCCCGAAGCCGCAGACCCCCCCGAAGGAGACGCCCGAGTTCGTGCGCCCTGAGCCGAACAGCCCGAAGTTGAAGCCGCTGCGCGGCTCGGGCTTGCCGGCCGCGACCGCGTCGTCGCTGAGGGTCGGCGTCGGCGTGCCGCCGAAGTGCAGCCCGCCGTGTCCGATGCGGCTGTGGAACCAAGACATCCAGAAGTCGTCGCGCACCGCGGCCACGTACGCGCCGCCGCCGAGCAGCTCGCCGCCGTGCCGCTCGACCAGCACCTCCGCGCCCGCCGGCGCGTCGAAGGCCTGCCGGGTCAGGTTGCCCTGGTAGCCGAGCCCGCCGAGCTCAAAGTGGGCCTCGATCTTGATCTTTTTGCCCCACTTGCCGTCGTCGTCGTCATCGTCATCGTCATCGTCCTCGTCCTCGTCAGCGTCCGCCGCCAGCGCGGCCGAGTCATCGGGGGGCTCGTCGGCGGCCGGGGCCGCGGGGCTCGAGGCGAGGAGGAGCGCGAGGTGCAGCGGCGACAGGTTCATGGGCGTGCTCAGCTCACGCGCCGCGCTCGCGCGTCCCGAGGCCAATCATTAGACATGACCGATAGGACAACTCGATAGAGCCGACGCGACGGGCGCGGTTCATGTCAGTACGTCGGATCGACGCGCCCGGGGCCGAGAAGCTTCAACGCGATCGCCCGCGATCGCGGCGCGGCGTCAATCGGCGTTCGCCTCGCCGCTCGCCTCCGCCGCGAGGGTCGCCCGTATCCGCGCCGCTCGCTTGCGCCCGCGCTCACGCGCGCGCTGCTGCTCGACGGCGCGGTCTCGCGGCGCCGCGCCGGTCTCCAGCTCTCGCAGCAGCAGCCCCCGCGTGATCTCGGTGATGGCCTCGACGGCCCGCGTGAACGCGGCCTCGTTGGCCTTGGAGGGCGTCCGCATCCCGCTGACCTTGCGGACATATTGAAGCGCCGACGCGCGGATCTCCCCGTCCGTCGCGGGCGGCTGGAAGTTGTAGAGCAGCTTGATGTTCCGGCACATGCGCGTGTCCTCGACCGCATGGTACGCGCTCGCGGCGATGTCGAACACGGCGGGCTACAATCGCGGACCGACGATGCGACTCGCCCCGCTCATCCTTGCGCTCCCAATCGCGACTGCTTGTGGGGACAACGCCGGCTCCGGATCCGCGACCGCCGCGGGCTCGCAATCGACGGCCGCCACGGGCGGAGGCGCCACGACGACCAGCACGAGCGGCGGCGAGAGCTCGACGGGGGACTGCGTCGGCGACGCCCACGAAGCGTGCAGCCTCAACGGCTGTGACGGCGACAAGGAGTGCATCAACGGGGAGTGGGGCCCCTGCGTGTGCCCGCCGGGGACGAGCGCGGGCACGACGGACCCTTCGCCCGACACCGAGACCGGCACCACCGGCGAGGCGCCCGCGTGCCCCGAATTCCCGCCCACACAACCCTGCGAATTCTCCTGCGGGAACGGCGAGATTGACCGGTGCTTCGAGTCGCTCTCAGAGCCTTGTGACGGCGACGTGCTGGGCGGCGAGAGCTGCGAGTCGCTCGGCTTCAAGGGCGGGACGCTCTCGTGCCAGCAGACCTGCGAATTCGACACCCGCGCGTGCGTCCGCTGCGAAGCGCCTGGGGGCGCGCTGGTGTCATGTGGCGACGTCCCCGTCGCGGCGACGCGCCCGTGGTCGCTCGACATCGCGTCCGACGGCGCCGCGCTCGGTGTGGCGTGGGTCGCCGCGGCCGATGACGACACGGCCACGCTGGGCTTCGCGCGCTTCGCCGGCGACCTCGAGCTGCTCCTCGAGCCAGTCACCGTGCCGGCTCAGTGCCCCACGGCGGTCGCGCTCGCCGCTATGGACACGAGCTGGCTGCTGGCGGTCGAGTCCGGGGCTGGCGTGGAGCTCCTCGCCATCAGCGACGCGGGCGTGGTGCTGGCGAGCGAGGTGCTGACGGCGAGCGGCGCGGCGCCGCGGCTCGTCCAGGGGCCCGACAGCGCGCTCGTCGTGTGGGGCGAGCAGGGCGAGGCGTGGGCGGCGATTGTCGACGACGCGGCGACCGCGATCACGGCGCCCGCGCTGCTCCCATTCGGGGAGGGCCTCGACGCCTACGACTACGACCTCAGCGCCGCGCGCGTCGACGGCGGCTACCTCGTGGCCGCGCGCGTGTTCCTCGACGGGGTCCAGGTCGCGCGCGTCGAGCCCGACGGCGCGGCCGCGCCCACCGCGACAACACCTGTCCCCGAGGACACAGAGTACCCGCGCCTCGTCGCGCAGGGCGCCGACGTCCGCCTGACGTTCACGGACTTCTCGGGCGGGCTCGGATCCTCCGGGCCGCGCTGGATCCGGCTCGACGCGGCCGGTGAGGCCGCGGGCCCGATCATCGACCTCGGCTATACGCCGGACTTCTTCGGGGCGACGCCGCACGTGATCCTCGACGGAGAGACGATCGCGCTCCTGCCGGGCCACTCCGGCATCACGTACGCGGCGACCGCGTTGGACCTGTACCGACTCGACGCGCAGGGTCAGGAGCTCGAGGTCGCGCAGCGCGTCGTCACCGACCCGATGCTGCTCCGCGAGGCGCGAGCCGTGACGCTCGGCGACTCGGTGGTCGTGGCCTGGATCAACGGCGGCCCGCCGACGATCGGCTACGCGCTCCTGCAGCCGTGAGTTCCTCGAGACATGGTCCGCGCGGGCGCGGGCGCACGTCACCAGCGGCGCGGATGAGGAGGCCTTCGTCCACGCGCTCTGCGCCGAGCTCGCCGAGCTGGTGTCGGGGCCAGGCGCGCCCAGCGGGCGCGCGCGGGACGTCTACGCCGCCGACGGTCTGCGCTCAGGCCCGATCTTCGGCGACGCGATCTTCCAGGTCATCGAGTTCGAGCTCGAGCCGCACGCCGTGATCCGGCCGCACAACCACGTCGGCTACGCCTTCATCAGCCTCGGCGTCCGCGGCGAGGTGACGGCGCGGCACTACGAGCTCGAGGGCGACGCGCCCGAGCCCGGCGCGGATCTCGAGGCCGAGTTCACGGTCCGCGAGGTCGCGGGCGTGGTGCTCCGCCCGGGCGTGATGACGACGCTAACGCGCGCGCGCGCCAACATCCACGGCTTCCAGGCCGGCGCCGAGGGGGCGACCTTCATCGACATCGGCGTCCACTACCCCGATCCGGGCCCGGGCCCACGCGCGTTCTCAGTCCTCGACATCGACGCGACCCCAACGGACGCCCGCCGTCGACTCCACCGCGCGCGCTGGCTCGGCAACATCTACGCCAAGGCCTGAGCGCGCGTTCACGGCCCGCCGAGGTAGCTCATCAGCGGCTCCTCGCTGAACAGCTCATCGACGAAGCCGCCCATTGTCATGTCGGACTCGGGGATCTCGGAGCCGAGGTACGTAAACAGCGTCGAGCAGTGGCTGTCGTTGAGGAAGCGGTAGTACGGGAGGTAGTACGCGAGGTTGTCCCGATCATCGTAGCGGTCCATGAGCAGCTGGGTGTCGTCCCACCACAGCGCGTGGATGTCGTCCTTCGACAGGTTGTCGTAGAAATTCTCGTACGAGTAACGCGAGTAGTTGTAGTCGCGGATGAAGTAGGTGATCGCCAGGCGGTCCTCGGGGAACTCGTCGGCGATCAGCGTGTTGATCGCGCCGAAGTCCCCCTCGAGCTCAGCGAACTCGGGCAGCTGCATCAGGATCGAGTCGAGGTTCCACGAGTCGCGGATCTTGTTGTGCAGCGGGCCCGAGTGCAGCTCGCTGGGGAAGATCGGGCCCGAGTCGTTGAGCAGGTAGCCGCGCTCGGTGACGTTGAGCTGGCTGCGCAGGAAGTAGTAGTTGACGAGCGATCCGGCTCCGCCCGCGCTGCAGCCGGTCAGGAACATGTTGGGGATCTCCGGGAACTGCCAGTCGAGCCAGTCGATCACCGCCATCATGTTGTTGTGCCCCGCGTGCTCGTACTCGAGATCGGGCTCGGCCATCTCCGGATCGGAGTAGGCCGCCGAGGCGTTGCCCGTGTGCACGTCGCCGGTGCAGTAGGGGATGAACACGAGGTTCCAGTCCGAGACCGGGTTGCCGGGGTCGTCGCGCCGGATCAGCGGGGAGTGCAGCCCCCACAGGTCCATGTGGTTGTCGTCGAGGCCGTTGGGGTTGGCGGCGCCGAGCGGCGTCTCGCCGTTGCAGCCCGGGTAGTCCCAGCACGCGCCGCCTGGCTCAAAGAACAGCGCGACGTCGTCGGAGGTCTCGGACCAGTTGACCCAGAATTTGTACTGGCTGCCGTCGCCGCAGACCGTCCCGGGGATCTCGATCTTCAGCCACTCGCCGTAGGCGGGCGGATCAGGCGGCGGCGGCGGCTCCACGGGCTCCCCGGTGGTCGCGTCGGTCTCCCGCCCCGCTGGTCGTGGTCCCGGGCTCGCCGGTGCTCGTCGAGCCCTCCTCGCTCGTCGTCGCGTCGCCCGTGCTGGTGCCCCCCGGGCCCGCGGTGGTGCCGCTGACGCCCGTCATCGCCTCGGTGGTCGGGGGCTCGCCGCCCGTCGTCTCCTCCTCGCCCGCGGTGGTGCCGCTGACGCCCGAGTCGCCGCAGGCGCCAGGGCCAACGAGCAGGAGCGGGAGGCACAGGGACAGTCGACGGGCCGGCTTGCACATACAATCACCTCGTGGCGATTGTCGCGCTGCGGCGTTGACGACACAAGCGATAGCGCGCGGCCCGTGGTGACGTCCGCGCCCGCGGGGGCGCTCGGCCGTCGCGCCGCGCGTCGTCGCGCTCGCGCGCGCGCCGACGCCCGCGTCGGGTGACCTCGGCGCCGCGCTACACTCCTCCGAGCACATGCCCACAAAGTCAGGTTCGAAACCGACGCAGATCGTCATCATCGGCGGCGGCGTCGCGGGATCCGAGGCCGGCACCTACCTCGGGCAGCGCGCGACGCGGCCGCTCGAGGTGATCGAGATCGAGTGTGAGCCGTCGCGGCGCTACGGCGGCTGGGGCTTTCAGCCCTTCCCCGACGGCGTCTGCACCAACCTCGCCACCCGGAAGATGTACCTGGGGCGCGATCCAGCGGAGATCTTCACGTGGTGCGACGACCCCGAGGCGCGCGCGCACTGGCCAGCGGAGCTGCGCGCGCTCGAGCTCCACCCGGACCGACCGTTCCCGCGCGCGCTCGTCCAGGAGTACGTGCGCTGGCGACGTAGCCGCGTCGACAACCCGCTCGTCCGCTACCGCGACGTCACGGGCGAGGCGATGGAGGTGCAGCTGCACGCCGAGACAGGTCGCGTCGCGGTCACGCTGCGCGGGGGCGCGCGCGTCGAGGGCGACCGCGTGATCATGGCCTCGGGCTCGATCGCCGTAAAGGTCCCGCCGTACCTCGAGCACCTGCGCGCGCACCCGCGCGTCATCGTCGACCCGCTCACGCGCGACGGTCACCGACGCCGCGAGGCGCTGCCGCGAGACGCCCGCGTGCTGATCCTGGGGACAGGCCTGACCGGCGAGGAGCAGGCCGACCTGCTGGGCAAGCGCGGGCACAGCCGGCTCACGATCCTCTCGCGCCACGGCTACCGACACTACGCCTACCGCCGCGAGCAGCAGAACGCGCCGCTGAGCCTCGCGCGCCCGCCCGCGTTCCTGCGCGCCGAGACGCCCGAGGAGTTCGACCTGTGCCTGCGCGAGTTCTACGCCCGCTACCTCAGCGCTGGTCACTCGCCCGAGGACATCCTCGCCGCGATCCGCCCCTACTGGGACGAGCTGCGCGCGGAGCTGGGCGGCTGCTACAAGACCGCCGAGCGCCTGCGCCGGTTTCGACGATCGCTCGCGGTCAACTCGATCGGCGCGAGCTGGGAGGTGACCGAGAGCCTCCGCGCGGCGGAGGCCGAGGGTCGTCTGAGCGTCGCCCGCGGCTTCATCACCGAGGTCGAGGAGCGCGACGGCGAATTCGTCGTGACGATCGGCGAGGACCCAGAGCGCGGCCCGACCCACGAGGCGCGCTTCGACCACATCATCAACGCGATCGGCCGCACGATCATCCGTCACCCGCTGTGGGACGGGCTCCTGCGCCGCGGGCTCGCCAAGAAGCACGCCGGCATCGGCATCCGGGTCAGCGAGCGCGGACAGCTGATCGACGCGCAGGGCGGCGCGTCCGAGCGGATCTGGGTGGTCGGGATGGCGCGCGCCGGGGACCACACGCTGCGCCACGGCTTTTTGGGGAACACGGCCTTCAACGTGCCGCAGGTGCGCGCGCACCTCTACGAGACGATCGACGCGCTGCTCGCGGGCGCGTGATCGCCTTCGCGGACGCGCGGCGGCGCTCGCCGCCTCGCGGCGAAACGCGTCGAGAGACGCGATTCTATCGCGCGCTCAAATCACGGCGGTTTGGTATCGCAATTGTGAATCCCCGTGATGCCCCACGGTACGCGTCGCCCAGCGCCCTCGCCACCAGCCCCGACGCTGGCGCGGCTGCGCGAGCGCTGGTTCGACGCGCCGGACTTCATCGTCGACGTCGGCGAGCGCCGCCGCGCTCGCCTGCTCTCGGTCACGCTGATGACGCTCGCGGTGACCAGCCTCATGGGCTGCTTCTCGGTCCCGGGCGACGTCGTGTACATCACGGGGGCCTTCACCCTGCTCGCGCTCGTCGGCTACGGGCTGAGCCGGACGCGGCGCTACCGGATCGCCGCCGCGCTGATCGTGATCGCCGCGGGGCTGCTCTCCTTCGCGACGGTCTGCCTCGAGGGGGACTTCAGCGCCGCCAACTTCACGCGCGTGTTCGGCTGGCACGCGCTCGCGCTCGTGCTCGCGCAGCTGCTGCTCACGAGCCGCAGCACGCTCATCGTGGTGGCGCTCTCGATCGCCGGGCTGCTCGCGTACCCGCTGCTCAGCCCGCGGATCGCCGTCGCCGACGTCCTCGGCGCGGTCGGACTCGTGCTGACCGTCGGCGTGACGATCTGGGTCGCGCAGCGTCACCGCCTGGCGATCGAGCGCGACCGCCTGCGGGAGCGCAACGAGATCCACGAGCAGATCCAGCAGACCAACGCCGGCCTCGAGCGCGAGGCCGCCGCCCGCGAGCGCGCGCTGCGGCTCGCCGAGGCCGCCAACGAGGCGAAGTCGACCTTCCTCGCGAATATGAGCCACGAGCTGCGGACGCCGCTCAACGCGATCATCGGCTACACCGAGCTCGCCCTCGAGGACCTCGAGGACGCGCCCGCGCGCTTCGGCGAGTCCCGCGAGAGCCTCGAGAGCAGCCTCGCGGCCTCGCGGCACCTGCTCACGCTCATCAATGACCTGCTCGACCTTTCAAAGATCGAGGCCGGTAAGCTCGAGCTGCTCGCGGAGGAGCTCGAGCTCGAGACGCTGTGCCGCGACCTCATGGGCGTCACGCGCCCGCTCGCCGCGCGCAACGGGAACACCTTCACGATCGCGATCGAGGCAGAGGGCGCGATGACCGTCGACCCCACGCGCCTGCGTCAGGCGCTGCTGAACCTGCTGAGCAACGCGTGCAAGTTCACCAACGACGGCGAGGTCTCGCTGACCGTGATCGCCGGCGGCGGCACGCTCGACCACGACTCGCGCGAGTGGATCGAGCACGACGCGCTCGCCCAGGACTCCGGCGTCGACGGGCGGTACGTCGTGTTCCAAGTCACCGACTCGGGCATCGGCATGACCGCGGAGCAGCTGCACCGAGTGTTCGAGCGCTTCACCCAGGTCGACCCCTCACCGACGCGTCGCGTCGGCGGCACCGGCCTCGGCCTGCCGCTGACGCGGGAGCTGTGCCACCTGATGGGCGGGCGGCTGCTCGCCGAGAGCAGCCCCGGCGAGGGCTCGACCTTCACGATCATCCTCCCGCGCGCGGCGCCCCAGTGATGCGGGCGCTCAGCAGACGTCGCGCTGCGTGCAGGCGAAGGGGCCCGGGCCGTCCTCGTAGCGATCCTGCGCCGCGAGGTAGCGCGCCGTGAACGGCTCGTCCTCCTCGCCCTCGTACGCCGAGTAGCGCGACCCCTGGATGTCGGCGTGACCGTCCGCGTCGACGTCGACGAAGCGGAACCGGACCCCGGTCGGATCGTTGATCGTCGCCTCGATCCCGAGGTTGATCTGGAGCGCGAGCGCGCGCGGATCGAGGATCGCGAGGTCGCGGTAGTCCATCATGCCGCCGCCCGGGCAATTCTCGGACCAGGCGTAGCGCAGCAGCAGCTCGTCGCGGCCGTCACCGTCGACGTCCTCCGCGCGCATCGACACGACGATGCGCTCGGCCAGCTCGCGGAAGCTCGGCTCGCCGGACGCCTCGGGCTCGTCGTCCAGCGAGCGCAGGTACTCGACGGTGTCGACGTGGCCGGTTCGCGCGGCGTCGTAGAGCTGGCGGCGGGCGACGAGCGCGAGGCCCTCGGGGCGCCGCTCGATCAGCAGCGCGCTGAGGCGGACGCGCTGCGGGCTGCAGTCCTTCTCGGGGTCGCGGGCCGCGTGGACGACCGCGACGACGGTGCGCCGCTCGTCGACCGCGAGCCGCGGGCCGCGACCCTCGGGCTGATCGAGCCCGCTCGCGCGCGCGAGCTCCAGGATCTCGCGCCAGCGCGGGGCGGTCTTCGAGGACTCCGCTCCCGGCTCACTCGATCGGTTCGCGTAACGCTCCGTCGGCGTCGGCGTCGGCGTCGGCGTCGGCGTCGGCGTCGGCGTCGGCTTCGACGTCGGCGCCGGCTCGGCTTCAACGCTCGCCTCCGCGGGCGCGGGAGCGTCGCTTGGGAGGTCCTCCGGGGTCGCCGCGCGAGCGGACGAGTCCTCCGGCTGCGTCGGCGCGGGCGGGCTCGCGGCTGGTTCGACGGAACCGCAGCCCGCGACCGCGGCGATCAGCAGCGGGGTGAGTCGTCCGAGGTGTTTCGGGATCCGCACGCCGTCTAGTGTGTCGCGCCGCCTCCTCCGTTGGAAGACGCGCGCGCGCTCCTTCGCTACAGTCGCCGCCGGAGGGACACCATGACTTCGAAGGCGTACGTGCTCGTTGCCGGCAGCTTCACCGAGGGAGAGCGCAAGCGCACGATCCAGGAGCGGCTGCGCGCGCGGGGGTTCGAGATCACCGACTCGGTCGAGCGCGCGACGCTGATGGTCGCGGGGGCGCGGGCCGGCAAGAAGCTCGAGCGGGCGCGCGCGCGCGGGATCCCGATCTACTCGCAGGCGCAGCTCGAGACGCTGGCGCCCGGCGACACGCCCGACATGGCGGAAGATACAGAGACAGAGACAGAGAAAGAGGCAGAAACAGCGCCAGCGCCTCCGCGCCCGCAGCCGCTGCGCGAGTCGGCGCTGCTCGAGATGATCGAGGCGCTCGCGCGCGCGCCGGGGACCGAGGCGAGCTGGAGCCGGCTCGACCGCGCGCTCTCGCTGCTGCCCGAGGGCGCGCTGCCCGAGATCGTGGACCACATCGCCGCCGACATCGACGGGTGGCCCGCGCACATCCGCTTCGCCAGCGGTAAGCAGCTGGTGGCGGTGCTCGACGGCGCCCCGCCCGACCCGCGCCTGCGCCTCGCGGGGAACCTCGCGCTCGCCAACGTCATCAAAGAGCGCGGCGTCCGAGGGGCGCAGCGCGTGCTCGACATGCGCGCCGAGCTGGTGCCGGGCGCGAGGCAGCTGCGGATCAATCACTTCAAGGGCCGCCGCGACTGGCAGGCGCTGCTGCGCCCGCGCAACCTCGCCGGCTTCAGCGAGCTGGACCTCATGTACAACGAGATGGGCAGCGCGGGGCTCGACCGCACGCTCGACGCCGCCGAGCGCTCGCGGATCACGGTCTTGGATCTGCGCGCCAACGCGCTGACCGCCACGGACGCCGGGCGGCTCGCGGACGCCGGCCTCGAGCGGCTTCGCTGGCTGCACCTGTACCAGAACGAGCTCAAGACGATCGGCCTCGCGCACCTGTGCGCCTCGCCCTCGTTGGCCCGGCTCGAGCGCCTCGTCGTCAGCTACAACCACCTCAGCTACGCGGCCGCCGGCAAGATCGCGCGCGCCACCTTCGCGCCGTCGCTCACCGGCCTGAAGATCAACTACAACGAGCTCGGCCCGCGCGGCGCCGCCAAGCTCGCCAGCGCCGCGACGCTCTCGCGGCTGCAGCATCTCGACATCTCGGCCAACGAGATCGGCGACGCCGGCCTGACCGCGCTCGCGCGCTCCGAGCACCTCAACGCGCTCACGCGGCTCGACATTGAGGGCAACTCTGTGGACCCGCTGATCGGCGACGAAGGCCTGCTCGCGCTGGCGGAGTCCCCCGGGCTCCCGGCCCTGCGCGCGCTCGTGCTGCAGGGGAACAACGTCGAGGGCGAGGGGCTGCGCGCGCTGCTCCGCTCGCCGCACCGCCGCGCGCTCCAGCAGCTCGACCTCGTCAACAACGATCTCGAGATCGAGGACCTCGCGGTCCTGCGCGAGCCCGATCTCCCCGCCCAGCTGACCTCGCTCTCGCTCAGCGTCAGCGGCGAAAAGCAGCGCGCGGCGACGCTGCAGGCGATCCTGCGCGAGGCCGAGGCCTTCGCGTCGCTGGAGGAGCTGGTCTTTCGTCCGCCGTGGTCGCTCGAGAAGTCCGCGGCCGTGACCAACGCGCTGCTCCAAAACCCGCACCTCGCGGGCCTGACGACGCTCGAGCTCCGCAGCCTCCGCTTCGATCAAGCCGCGGTCGCGCGCCTCGTGAACACGCGCTTTACGGCGCTGCGGCGCCTGAACCTCTCGAGCCCGGGGCTGCGCGACAAGGACTACCGCGCGCTCGCCACGGCTCCGTGGGCGCGCGGGCTCCACGAGTGGGTCATCTCCGAGTACCCGAAGCTGCACGACACGACGCCGCTGAAGGCGCTCTACGAGGGCACGCTGACCTCCTTCGTCGCGTTCTGAGCCGACGACGAATTACATGTCTCTTTAGACATCTATCTAATCACGCGGCGGGACCGTCGAGCCCGCCGCGGACCGCGGGCCGCGTTGTCAGCGCGAGCGCGGCCGCGATCTCGCGCCCGACCGCGCACGCGAGCGCGTCACGACGCCGCGACGCCGCTGCGGTACGATACCGGCGAGCGATGGCGAAACACAGCCAACCCCCCCACGGCGGTGACGACCCGCAGGCCGCGACCGCGCGCTTCACAGAGAACCCGTTTCACGTCCTCGGGCTGCGCCCAGACTGCACGCGCAAGGAGCTCGAGCGCGAGGGCCAGAAGCTGCTGCACATGCTGCAGCTGGGGCTCAAGTCGGTGCGCAGCTACCCGAGCCCGCTGGGCCCCAAGCCGCGCACCGAGGACGCCGTGCGACAGGCGATGGCCGAGCTGCGCGACCCGAAGCGGCGCGTCGCGCATGAGCTGTGGGCGACGCTGCCGCCCCGGACCGAGGCCGAGGCCGCGGCGGCGAAGGACAACACGGCCGCGAGGGACGACGCGAGCGCGCAGGCGCCACGCCGCGGCCCGTCCCCCTGGCCCGAGGCCTTCGCGCTGTTCGGCTGGAGGCGCCGATGAGCCCCTCGACCGTCGCGCTGTTCGGCGCGCTCGCGCTGCTGGGGCTTGCAGCCCGTGGCAAACGTCCACGCGACGCCTCGCTCGGTCTCACCGCCGCTGGCTTCGTTGACGAAGCCCGTAGTGCACCCGGCACAACTTCGTTTCGTCGCCTCGCCAACGACGAAAACTCCGACGCGAGGCGCCACGCGGATGTTGGCGCGCGGGGGCGGAGCGACGCGGTGCGCTGGACGATCCACGCCAAGGGCCCGCTGCTCGCGCTGCTCGTGCTCGCCGGCCTCGCGCCTCCTGGGGCGCTCGCCTTCGAGGCCGTGGTGGCGATGCTGCTCATCGCGTTGATCTGCGTGTTGACGCTGCTCTCGCTGTACCACGCGCCGTTTCTGCCCTGGTACCTCGCGCGGCGCGTCACGATCCCGCTCGGGCTGCCGCGGATCTCGTTTTACATCGCCGGCGCCGGGCCGATGCCGTGGCTCAAGGACGCCAGCGGCGGCGCGGCCCTGGCGGCCGCGCTCGCGGTGCTCTCGAAGCCCCGGCACGACGCCAAGGCGGCGAGCTGGATCGAGCAGCAGCTCGCCGATGACGCCAAGCTCGCCGCCGCCGGGGTCGTCGCCTACGGGCTGCTCGCGGCCAGCCGCGGCGAGCTCGAGCGCGCGCGGACCCTGCTCGAGAGCGCGTTCACGATGGAGGCCAAGGACTCTCCCGCGCTCGCGCGGCGCGTCGCGCTCGACTGGCTCGTCGCCGACCACGCGGCGCGCGGCCGCTGGCGCGCGCTGCTCAAGCGGGTCGAGGGCCGCGAGGGCGACCTGTCCCATAGCGCACGTCTCATCGTCGGCGCGGCAGCCCGCGAGCTCGGCGAGCCCTCGCCCCACGACCTGACCCTCAAGATCGCCTGGCTGCGCAGCGATCACCGACGGCGCGCCAGGCCGCTGCTCGAGCGCGCGCTGCTCAAGCCGCGGATCCTCTACGCGAGCCAGCGCGTCGCGCCGCCGCCCGCGCCGCCGCCCGCCGAGCCGCCCGTGGCCGAGGACGCGCTCGAGCACGCGCTCGCGCTGCACCTGCACTGGCTGTCCGCCGCGCCCGAGCTGCTCGGGCGTCACCCCTCCAGGCTCACCAACCTGTGCGCCGCCTGGGACGCCGCCTTCGCCGGCGACGCCCTGCGCGAGCGGCTCGACGCGCGCATCCAGGCGCTGGCGCTCAACGACTCCGCGGACCGCCGAGCGCACGGGTTTCGCCGCCTCATCTGCGCGGACCTGGCGATGCTCGCCGAGCGCGCCGAGGTCGCTATCACGGCGCTCAGCCGCGTCGACGATCCCGACAGCGTCTCGCGCGAGGTCGCGGCCGAGCTGCGGCGGCGCCTGCTCGAGGAGGTCGAGCGCGCGTCTGCGGAGCTCGGCCGCCGCGTCGACGAGAAGCGCGCGCTCACGGCGATCGAGGAGTGGAGCGAGTGGACGACGCTGCGGCGGCTGTGCGAGCGCGCGGCGGCGCTCGGCGGGCTCGAGGTCCGCCGCCTGATCTTCCCGCAGGTCCACCGCGACACCTGCGGTCACGCGGTCTGGCTGTGGAACAAGCGCGACGAGCACGCGATCTCGATGCCGGTGTTCCACTGGCTGCTGCGCGAGGCCGAGGCCGTCGGCGACGAGGCCGCGATCGAGCTGCAGCGCAAGAACACCAACGCGAAGTCGGGCTGAGGAACACTTGACCTTGTGGACATGTCCGAACCGGCGGGGCCGCCGTGCCGCGTGACCGAAAGCGCAGGCGCCGACGCGCGGGGGACCGCGCGATCGAGCCGGCGTTTGAGCACCACCCGCTCGCGCCGGGCCTCGAGACCCTGCGCCGCGCGGCCGCGCGCGCGCCCGAGCCCGAGCCGACCTCCGAGCCCCTGCCGCCTCCGCCGCTCCAGCTGACGGAGCACGAGTACATGCAGCGCGTGTTCGCTGCGCTCGACCATGAAGAGGCCGCCGAGGCCCAGGGCGGGACGCTCTCCGACGCGATCATCGTCCGCGCGCGCCCGACCCGGCCGAGCCCGCAGGATGAGCGCGCCGAGACGCCGCCGGAGCAGCCCGTCGACCCCGAGCGCCTCGAGTTCGAACGCGGCCTCGCGCGGATCCGCGGGCGCCCGCGCGCGGGGCCAGGCTGGCGCGACCACCACCCCCCCGCCGCGCGCACCGCCGAGGAGCTCGAGGGCTGGTCGCTCACGCCCGATCAGGAGGCGCTGCTCGCCGCGGTCGCGCGCCATGAGGGCCGCGGGCGCGGGCTGCCGCGGCTCTCCGTCCGCAAGCTCCGGCGCGAGCGCGCGCTCGAGCGGCTGGTGGACTTCGTCCACACCCACCGCGCGCTCGGCCACCGCTACGTCCGCGTGATCACGGGCAAGGGCCTCTCGAGCTTCGCCGCGCCCGTGCTCAAGCCCGAGATCATCACGTGGTGCGAGCACCGAGGGCGCGGCGCGGTCGTGCTCTGGGCGCCCGAGCGCGACGCCGACGGGTCCTTCGGCTCGCTCGTGCTGCGCCTCCGCAGCCCGCGGCGCGCCTGCGGCTGAGCGCCCGCTCCCCCGCGCGAGCGCGCCGCTCAGGGGATCCGGTCGTACATCTCCTGCACGATCTCGGCGCAGGGCGTGCCGTCGTAGGTCGTCGAGTACTCGATCGCGCCCAGGTCCGCGGTGTCCCCCCGCGGGTACCCGCAGAAGTCGTGCGGGACGTCGGGGTCGACCGGGTTCTGCTCGACGACGCTCGCGCCGTCGGCCAGCGAGAAGTCGCCCGTGCCCGGCGACGCGAAGATCGTGTTCATCTCGGCCTGCGAGGGCGTGATGTTGTTCGCCTCGTTCAGCGGGCGGTTGGCGAAGTCGGTGTTGAAGCCGTTCTCGAGGACGCTGAAGCGAAACAGCGTGTCGTGGTCGGGGTGCCCCTGGTAGAACACGGCGCTTCGCGGCTCGGCGTTGTAGACCGTGTTGTGGGAGAGCCACGACTCCCGATCGCTCCCCACCATCAGCCCGCCCGAGCTGCCGCCGTTGTTGCAGCCGATGATGATGTTATTCCGCACCAGCGACTCCTGGCTCTGCCCGTTCTCCTCGCAGTCGCCGTTGCCGTCCTGGTCGTCGTCGCCGTCGCAGATCGAGGCGGGCGCGCCGTCGCCGAGCTGGACGCCGCGGTTGGTCTCGCCGTCGGGGCGGGCCTTCTCGCACACGATCAGGTTCTGCTCGACGAGGATGCGCAGCGTGGACGCCTTCGGATAGACCGCCGAGGCCGACTTCGGCAGCGACGTGGGCGCGCTGTAGTCCGCGAAGATGTTGCCGCGCACCACGTGGTCCTTGCCGCCGTCGAGGTTGAGGATGTTGTGCGGCGCGTCGTTGGTCACGTACTTCGTGTTGTGCCAGAAGTTGCCGATGAACCACGTCCGGTCCGGGAAGCTCTTCGCCGGGCCGCCGTTGACGACCTCGCCGTTCAGCTTCACGTGCGAGGCGAAGTTCACCACCTCGTTGTTGCGCAGGATGACGTCGTCGGCGTCCGCGACGATGTGGAACGCGTGCTCGCAGGCGCTGCCGTTGTCGCAGTCGCCGAAGAAGGTGATGTTCTCGAAGATCCAGAACTTCCCGCTGATCTTAAAATTCTCGATGTGGGACAGGTTGAAGGTCACCGTCCCCGGCTCCTCCGCCCGCAGGAAGATCCGCGCCGCGTCCTCGCCGTCCGCGTTGACCGAGATCAGCTGGTTGAAGCTGAACGTGCCCGGGCAGACCGTGATGACGTCGCCGGCGGTCGCCGCGGCGATCGCCGCCAGGATCTCGGCCTCGCTGCAGACGTCGACGATCGCGCCCCCCTCGTGGCTCGGGCCGTCGTCTGGCTCGTAGAGCTCGTCGCCGCCGCCCGTGGTCCCGCTCGTGTCCGTCTCGATGTCGGTGGTCCCGGTGGGCCCCGTGGTCCCTGGACCCACCGTGGTGCCGGCGGTCGTGGTGCCGCTCGTCGGCCCGACGCCCGTGCTCGACGCGCTCGGGGTCGTCGTCGCGGTCGTGCCCGCCGTCGCCGTCGTCCCCGCCGTCGTCCCCGCTGTCGTGCTCGCTACGGTGTCCTCGCTCGTGCTGCCGGCGTCGTCGCCCCCGCAGCCGAGCGCGAGCGCGAGCGCGAGCGTCACCCTGAAATATCGAGAGTCCATGGGAGCCAACGTCTCGCACGCGCCCGAGACGGTCAAACGAAAAACCACCGCGCGACGACAGGGCGCGGCCCGCCGCCGCCGACCATCATGACGCAAGAGACAGCTTCTTCAGAGCCGCCGCTGACGGCGCCTCCGCGCGCGCTCGCGCGCGGAGGCCAGCGGCGCCGAGCGTGGAATTCGAAGCCGACATGTCCTTCGCGACCTACGGCCACGCGGCCGCGCGCCGCTCGGAGCCCGCGCCGCGCGTCGACTCAGAGCGCTCTCGCGTACCACGCGTCGAAGCCCGCCCTACCTGCTGACCTGCTCGGAGAGCGCCGCGGCGATGTGTACCGAAGCGCAGGCGAGACCGCCCGGCGCCGACGCCCCGATCAGCGGCGCTGGCGAAGCCGCGAGAGGACGATGAAGGGCGTCAGCGGCGCCGCGATGATCAGCGACCATCGGGGCAGCGCTGGCAGCAGAAACGCCGCCTTGATCACGAGCATGTAGGCGCCCACGAACGCGGCGAACAACACCAGCTGCCCGAGCTCGGAGCCGGCGAGGCGAGCGAGTCGGCCTCGCGGTGGTGGCTGCTTGATCGCCGTGACCACGCGAGGTCCGGGCGGGAGGAATTGCCAGGCGTTCAACGCGGCGAGGAAGTGATTGACGATCATGTAGTGATCGATCGCGTCGAGGGGGATGCGCTCGCCGTCCCTGGCGCGCTCCCGCGCGAAGCTGCCCTCGAAGCGTCTGAAGCGCTGCACCACTCCTCGTCGGTCGAGCCAGCCGTGAAGCGGCCACGCGCGCGCGGGGGTCTCCGACGAGACCGCGACGGTGTAGAGGAGCACTCCCTCCTCGCCCTCGACGACCAGCACGGACGCGCGCGGGGCGACGGGGCGGCCGTCCACCAGCGCCTCGATCAGCGGCCGGTTGACCTCATCCGACCAGTCACGAAGCGCCCGAACCCGGTACCCATCTCGGAGCAAGGGGGGCTCGATCTCCGCGAACGCGGGCTCGACCCGATCGCGCCAGAACCACGCTGGGCTGGTTTCTTGATCCGTCATGCAGTGGTCGAGCGAGCGCCCGCTCCCCGCCGCACGCGACGAGTCGCGCTCACTTGGTCAGGACGCGCTCGTACTCCATGTTGCCGTCTTCGTCGTAGAAGCGGCCGGTGAGCGTGTCGCCGTCGATCTCGACCCACAGGAAGCCGTTCTTGGTGTCGTCCTCGAAGAAGGTCGGCTGGTCGTCGTGGTGCTCGAGGTCGGTGTTCTTCGCCCCGGTCCCCGAGACGATGAACTCGGTGCCGCAGACCGGCTCGAGCCACTGACGGTTGTGGTCGTGACCGCAGAGGTACACGTCGACGTCGCCGCAGATGCCCTCGTCCATGAAGTCCTTGACGTCCTCGCCCGAGATGATCGGGATCGGGAAGCCCAGGCCCTCGTAGTTCCCGGCGTTGCCGTGCGCGCCGTTGGAGATGTAGGGGTGATGGCCGAAGGCGAGCTTCCAGGTCGCCTGGCTGTTGGCGGTGCCCTGCTCGAGCCACTCGAGCTGCTCGTCCCACTGGTACCCCCAGAAGATCCGCGAGGTGTCGAGCGCGAAGAAGTGGGCGTTCTCCCGCTCGAAGTCGTACCAGACCGCGGGCATCGTCCACTTGTCGCTGAAGTCGCTGTAGTCGATCTGGTAGTCGGACTTGCCCCAGTTGTTCGCGATCAGCCCGTAGTCGTGGTTGCCGAGCGAGATGTAAAAGGGCATCGAGAGGTCGGCGTAGGGCTCCTCGAATTTGGTGGTGAACTGCGAGTCGTCCACGGCGTCGACGCCCTCGTCGTAGAAGTTGTCGCCGAGGTACAGCACGAAGTCGCAGCCGATCTCGGGGCACATCATCTCGAGCGTGTTGGCGACCTGGTACTGGCCGTCGTTGCCCTCGCCCGCGTCGCCCATGGCGATGAAGCGCACCGGCATCACGTCCTCGCCGGTCGTCGTCGGGTCGCCGGTCGTCGGGTCGTCGGTGGTGCTGGTGGTCGACGGATCGCCGGTGGTGGTGCTCGGGTCCTCGGTCGTGTTGGGCTGGTCGGTGGTGCCGGGCTGACCCGTGGAGCCTGTCTCCGAGCCGCCCTCGGTCCCGCTCGCGTCGGTCGTCTGCGCGGATCCGCTGCTGCCCGCGCTCGGGTCGCTGCTCTCGCCGTTCGTGCTCTCGCCCTCCGAGGTGCCCTCGCTGGTCCCCGGACCCGACGAATTCCCGTCGTCGCCGCAACCACCGAGCGCGAGCGCGGTCGGCAGCAGCGCGGAGGCGAGGAGGGCAGAACGGAACAGGGTCTTTGGGTCATTCGACATGGCTAAGCTCCTCGGCGACGCGTTGTGTAGCACACGCGATCGCGCAGACACGTCACGGGTGTGCACCCTGTGTACGCCAGCGACACGTGTTTGTCACCACGGCGCCACACAGCCGGCCCCGGGTACCGTTTCGCTGTCGTTATCGAGTTGAGAGTGTTGAAATTCGCGTGACGGCGCCGGCGTCATCTTCGCCGCCGTGGGCGTCCGCACGGGTACGCGGACGTACGCCGCGAACGGCGCCGCGCGCTTGGCCTAGTGATCTGTCAGGAACGCGGCGATCGCCCGCGTCAGCGCGGCGTCTGCGGCACGGTCGAAGGCCGCGAACATCGGCCCGGTGTTGATCTCCAAGAACACCAGCTCGCCGGTCTCCGGGCAGGTCTTGAAGTCGGCGGCCGCGAAGCGCAGACCGAGGCGCGCCATCAGCCGCGAGAGCCCGTCGCAGAGCCGCTCCGGGGCCGGCCGCGGCAGCACGCGAGTCGCCCGCGAGGTCCGGTAGTCGAGCGCCGGCGACTGCAGCTCGAACGCGAAGAACGAGCCGTCGATCCCGTACAGGCGCAGCTCCGGCGGCACGAGCTCGGGCTGCACGATCGCCGGCGCCGCCGCCACGCCGTCGCGGGCGTCGACGACCTCGAGCACGTCGTCGAGTCGCTGACAGTAGTCGCCGCCGCCCACGGGCTTGACGATGTTGCCGGTGGTCTCGCGCGGGGCCTCGATCTCGTCAGCGCGCTCGCCCTCGATCTCTCGCTCGCTCTGGCCCGTCGCCGCTGCCGCGGAGTCCGCGGGGAAGCGCCGCGCGGCCGCGAGCTCGTTGGTGATCAGCGTCGCGGGTACGCGCAGCCCCAGCGCGCGCGCGAGGACCAGCGCGTGCGCCTTGTTGACGGCGCGGTCCATCGCCGCGCGGTTGAGAAACCGGACCTCGGGGTGCGCCGCGATCCAGCCGGTGATGGTCGTGTACCAGGCGCGGGCGCGGTACGCCGTCGCGGCGCGGCCGTCGGCGAGGTGCGCGAACACGTCGTGACGCACGAAGGCGGCACGCGGCGCGCAGCGTCGGCCGTCGACGCGCAGCTCGTCGCGCTCGAGGTCCCACGAGATCGCGACGTCGCGGCCGGGCCCGATCAGCGCGGGGAGCACGGCGACGTGCTCGCGCGCGAGCGTCTCGAGCAGCGCCGCGAGGTTGGGATCCTCGGATCCGCCCGCGACGAGAATTGGCGTGTCTGGTTGAAGCTGGAGCATCCGTGCCCGTGTTCTTCGCGGCGGCGCAGCGCGCGAGAAGATCTAGAACGCGCCGAAGGGGTTGCCCTGCCCGCCCGGGCCGCCGGAGCTGGACTCCTCGCCCATGGCCATCGTCGTCATGTCCTCTTCGCCGACGGCGCGGGTCGTGAGCCCGCCGCCCTCTTCGCCCATCGCCATCGTCGTCACGGGCGCGTGCTCGCCGAACACCTGCGTCATCGCGCCGTGCCCCTGCATCCCGGGTCCGCCCTCTTCGCCGACCGCCCGCGTCGTCAGGCTCGGGCCCTCTTCGCCCATCGCCCGCGTCGTCAGGCTCGGGCCCTCTTCGCCCATCGCCCGCGTCGTCATCCCGCCGCCGTAGCCGTAGCCGTGCCCGTAGCCGTAGCCGTACGCGGGCGCCTGGGCGTAGCCGTGGCCGTGCGGCGGCCCCTCCTCGCCCATCGCCATCGTCGTCATCGCCAGGCCCTCCTCGCCGACCGCCATCGTCGTCATCGGGCCCTCCTCGCCGACCGCCTGCGTCGTCGCCATGGGCACGTCGGGCTGGGGGATCGTCGCCTGCTCCTCGCCCTCGGCCTCGGTGGCCGCCGCCGGGCTCGGCCCCTCCTCGCCCATCGCCATCGTCGTGAGCGGGGGACCCTCCTCGCCGACCGCCATGGTCGTCATCACGGGTCCGCCCTCCTCGCCGACGCGCTCGGTCGTCGTGGGAGCGCCCTCCTCGCCGACCGCCTGCGTCGTCACGGTCTCGGGCGCGATGGCCTCCGTCCCCTCAGCCGCCTCCAACACCGGCGCGCTGTCGTTCTCATCGACCCGATCGCTCATCGTCCAACCTCGCTCGAGCGGCGAGCCGCCGGCGCGGGTGCGCGCGTCGTCCGCTGCCTCCCTACCCTACACAGTCGCGACCGACGCGTCAGCAAGACCTTCGCGCGCCCGCTGGCGAACAAAACCGCGCGGGCGCGCTCATGCCCGTCGGGCGCGACGCGTCCGCAAGATCATCATCTGCGTCGCGTAGGCCAGCAGGCGGCCTTCGTCGTCCCACAGCTCGATATCCGCCGTCGCGTAGCCGGCCCGCGCCCGCCGAGCGTGCGCGTAGGTCAGCACCCACTCGCGCCGCGTGTCCTCGAGGAAATGGATCGTCAGGTCGAGGCTCGGCGCGATCGTCCGCCGCGCCTCGGGCCCGATCTTTTGAAACAGCGCGCCGGGCATGGTGTCGGCGATCGGTGGGAGCGCGAAGGGATCGAGGACGCCGCTCGGGCGCCGCTGCGGCACGCGGTAGCGGTACCAGTAGCCGCTGCGCGCCGGCCCCCCCGCGCTCGCGTCCTCGCGCCACCACTCGTCCCCGAACGCGCGCCGGTACTCAAAATTGTAGGCGAAGGGCGGGACCCAGCGGCGGTGGTGATGGGGCGGCAGCTCGCCGGGCTGCTTCGCCGGCGGCGGCTCGACATCGCGGACGTCAAAGCCCTCGCGCTCGCGGCCGAAGGTCGCGGTCAGCTCGAGCCCGGGCGCGCGCTCGCCCGCCGCCCACATGTGCGCGCGCAGCTGCGACGCCGCCGAGCCGCGCCGGAGCACCTCGACCTCGATCTCGAGCGGGCCCTCGCCCAGCGGCGCGCAGAAGGTCGCGGTCGCCGAGAGCGGGCGCATCTCGGGCGCGGCGAGCTCGGCTCGCGCGGCCCGCAGCGCCGCGCTCATCAGCGCGCCGCCCGAGGGCAGCCAGTAGTTCCAGCGGTCCGGCAGGTCGGCGGTGTAGCGCCCCGGCGCGCCCGGCCGCGGCGTCACGGCTGTATCACGCGCCAGGTCCGAAGGAGCAGGTGAGTCATCGGGCACGATCGATCACCCCGCGGCCGGCAGCGTCCGCTCGATCGCGCCGGTGACCGTCGGATCGAGCGGGTCGACCTTGGTGTCGAAGCGCGCGACCACGCGCCCCTCGGGGTTGACGAGGAACTTGGTGAAGTTCCACTTGACCTCGCCCTTGACGCCCTCGCGCGTCTCCTCCGTCAGCGTCTTGTACAGCGGGTGGATCTCCGGGCCCTTCGCGTGCAGCTTGCTGAACATCGGGAAGCTGACCTTAAAGCGCTGCGCGCAGAACTCCTTGATGCTCGCCTCGTCGCCCGGCTCCTGCCCGCCGAAGTCGTTGCAGGGGAAGCCGAGGACCTCGAGGCCGCGATCTTTGTAGCGATCGTAGAGCGCCTGCAGGCCCTCGTACTGGGGCGTGAAGCCGCACTCGGAGGCGGTGTTGACGATCAGCAGTGTTTTGCCGCGGTAGCTCGCCAGCGTCGTCTCCTCGCCGTCGATGGTCTTCACCGCGTGCTCCAGCGGCGGCCCCGAGGGCGTCAGGTCGACGGGCTTCGCCGCCGGCGCGTCGGGCGTGGCCGCCTTCGTCTCCTTCGTCTCCTTCGTCTGCTCCGCGCCCTCGCTCGCGCCGCCGCAGGCCAGCGCCAGCGCGCTGACGCCCAGCGTGAGCGACAGGGTTGAGGTCACGAACAGGCGAGAGTCGGGGCGGCGCCGCATATCGCTCGCCTAGACCGCGACCCCGCGCCTGTCAAGCCGACGACCCGCAGGGCGTCTTCGCCTGACAGCTCGTACACTCGGCGCTGACCAGCGCGCTGAGGTCCCCGCTGAACACGTCGCGCGAGTCGAAGGGGTCGTCCGCGCAGTCCATCACGGTCATGTCCGCGTCGTCGCCCTCGATCAACAGAGCGCCTCGACCTCACCGGACGATCTCGAGCGCCGCGCGGGCGGTCACCCCGGCGCCCTCGACCCGCAGCGTGTACCGCCCCGGGGCGAGGCGCTCCGGCTGCGGCTCCCCCACGCTCCCCGGCTTCGCCTTCGCCTTCGCCGCCGGCGCGTGCACGTAGAACAGCCTGCGGGTGTTGAGGACCAGCGGCGCGGTCGCGTCGCCGGCCTCGATCACGATCTCGGACGGCGGGACCATCACCGCCGTGCACGCGAACGAGACCCCGGGCGGCGCCTCGGTGGAGTACACCGCGTCGGCGCGCTCGAGATACATCCGCCAGTGAAACGCCTGGCAGCCGTTGGAGCCGCCTGGGTGGTGAAACTGGAGCGAGTGGTCGTCGACGTTGCGCAGGCGGAGCTGGAGCTCCTCGCCGAGCTTCACCCGAAGCTTCGCGGGCTCGATCTCGAGACGCGCGGTCTGATCAGCGGCGGGCGGCTGCGGCGTCAGCGTCGGCTGTGGCGTCGGCTCCGGCTCCGGCTCCGGTGTCGGTGTCGGCGTCGGCGTCGGCGTCGGCGTCGTCTCGGCGGGCGTCGGCGGCGACGATGGTTCGGGCGTGCCGCGCGACTCCGGCGCTGACTCCGGCGGAGGCTGAGCCGGCGCGCCTCGGCACGACGATACGCAGAGCGCGAGCACGGGCGCCGCCGCGCCAACCAGGACCCGTCGCCGCGCGAGCTTCACCGCGGGATCATCTCACGACGACGTCGCCCACAGCAACGCCGGCCCTTCGGCCGCCTACGCGAGCTTGAACAGGCGCACCGGCGCCGCCCGCCCGCGGATCTCAACTTCGCCCAGCTCCTCCGCGCGCGCGCGCTGCCGCTCGTCCAGGGCCGCGACGACGCTCGCCGACGCCAGCACCTGGGCGTCGAAGCGCTTGTTGAGCGCCTCGATCCGCGCGGCCAGGTTCACGGTGTCACCGATCACCGTGTACTCCTTGCGGCGCGCCGAGCCGATGTTGCCGGTGACCGCCAAGCCGGCGTGCAGGCCGACGCCGATCCGCGTCGGCGGGATCGCGCCGCGCTCGACGAGCCGCGCGACGATCTCGAGCTGCTCGCGCGCGGCCGCGACCGCGCCGCGCTCGGGCTGCGGGTCCGAGAGCGGCGCGCCGAAGATCGCCATGAAGCCGTCGCCGAGCAGCTTGTTGACGATCCCGCCGCGCTCGCTCACGCACTCCATCAGCGGCTCGAGCAGCGTGTTCAAGTAGCGCATGATCTCGTCCGGCGAGCGCGACTCGGAGAACTTCGTGAAGCCGCGGACGTCGAGGAACATGACGCACACGCGCCGACTCTCGGGCTGCAGCGGATCGTCGCCGGCCTCGAGGATCGCCTGCGCGACCGCGGGCGAGACGTGCTGGCCGAACACCTGGCGCAGCCGGCTGCGGGCCTGGGCGCTGCGCAGCGTCGCGATCGAGCGCCGCTTGAGCTCGAAGGCGACGAGCGCCCCGATCGCGCCGCTGACCGCGATCATCGTCACGCGGACCAGGTACGGCGTCACGGTCGACAGCAGCGTGTGCGGGTACTGCAGCAGCACCTCCTCGCGCAGCAGGAGGTACAGCCCGCCGTACTCGAGCGCGCCGGCCACCCCGGCGAGCAGGCAGGCGCGCGGATCGAGCGAGAGCGTCAAGAGGCTGACCAGCACCGGGTAGATGTACGAGGGCGGGCTCAGCAGGCCCTCGGTCGCGCCGAACATCGCGCAGAACAGCACGACCGCGCCGGTGATCGTCGTGACTTCGAACAGCGCCTCGGCGTAGCGCAACGAGACCCGCACCGCGCGACCGCGCGCGATGCAGCGATCGATGTAGCGCCCGTAGAACGCGAGCATGACGATGATCGACGCCGGCAGGGTCAGGACCAGGTAGCGCAGCTGCGGGAGCTCGATCAGGCCGACGAAGTCGGCGCGCCGAACCGTCATGACGACGCCGATGAACAGCAGCGCGAGCGACATCAAGACGACGCCGATGCGCGTCCGCAGACGCTCGCTCTTGAGAAACTCCTGGGCGAGCGCGCGCTCAAACAGCGGCGCCGCCAACGACTCTTCAACCGCAGCCAGGGCTCGAGTCTACGTCGACTCCATCGCGCGCTCGCGCGATTGCGCGAGCCCTCGCGGCCTACGAGGTCGCGCTCGCTCCGCGCTGCTCACGACGCGCGTGCGCCCAGAGGCACATCACCGCCGCCGGCGTGATCCCGGGGATGCGCGCGGCCTGACCAGTGCTCGTCGGCCGCACCCGCGCGAGCCGCTCCGCCGCCTCGTGCGAGAGCCCGCCCAGCGCGTGGTAGTCGAGCGCCGGGGACAGCGGGAGGTCCTGCGTCCCCTCCCCGCGGATCCGCTCGATCTCGCGGCGCTGACGCTCGAGGTAGCCCTCGTAGGTCACCTCCGCGAGCGCGCGCTCGACCACCCAGTCGGGCTGATCGCAGCCCGCGAGCGCGACCTGGCGCGCCGCCGTCTGACGGTTGCGACGCAGCAGCTCCGCGACCCCCAGCACCCGCGCCGCGCGCTCACGGTTGCGCTCGTGACGGGCGCCCGTGATCAGGCCCGCGTCGTGGGCCTTCGCGCCGAGCCGTCGGTCGGCGTTGTCGCAGCGCAGGATCAGCCGGTACTCCGCGCGCGAGGTGAACATGCGGTACGGCTCGTCGCAGCCCTGCGTGATCAGGTCGTCGATCAGCACGCCGGCGTAGCCCTCGTCGCGCGCGATCGTCAGGGCTGGCCGATCGAGCAGGCGCAGCGCCGCGCTCGCCCCGGCGATCAGGCCCTGCGCGCCGGCCTCCTCGTAGCCCGAGGTCCCGTTGATCTGGCCGGCGAAGTACAGCCCCTCGTGGTCCTTGCTCGCCAGCGCGTGATCGAGCGCGCGCGCGTCGACGGCGTCGTACTCGACCGCGTACCCAGGGCGCAGCAGCTCCGCGCGCTCGAGGCCCGGGATCGTGCGGATGAAGGCCTGCTGCACCTCCGCGGGCAGGCTCGTCGAGATCCCGTTGGGGTACACGCTCGCGGTGTCGAGGCCTTCTGGCTCGAGGAACACCTGGTGGCGATCGCGGCCCTCAAAGCGCACGACCTTGTCCTCGATCGACGGGCAGTAGCGCGGCCCTCGCCCCTCGATCGCGCCCGAGTACATCGCCGACTCGTGCAGGTGCGCGCGGATCAGCGCGTGCGTCTCGGGCCGCGTCCAGGTCAGGTGACAGCGCACCGTCGGCAGGCGCCGCGGCGGCGGCCCGACCTCGTCGGGCTGGGTGAAGCGCGGGAACGGCTCGTCGCTCGGCTGCGCCTCGAGGCCCTCCAGCGCGATCGTGCGGCCGTCGAGGCGCGCGGGCGTGCCGGTCTTGAGGCGACGCAGCGCGAAGCCGAGCGCGGCCAGCTGCCGCGAGAGCGCGGTCGCGGGCGGCTCGCCGACCCGGCCGCCCGGCGTCCGAACATGTCCCGTGTGCAATACGCCGCCGAGGAAGGTCCCGGTCGTCACGACCACCGCGTCGCCCCGCACCGTCGCGCCGTCTCGCAGCGTCACGCCGACGACGCGCCGGCCCTCGAGCGCCACGCGCGTGACCAGCCCCTCGCTGCACTCTACGCCGGGGTAGCTCGCCAGGGCCGCGCGCGCGTACTCGCCGTAGCGACGCTTGTCGACCTGCACCCGCGTCGCGCGGACCGCCGGCCCCTTGCTGCGGTTGAGCACGCGCGAGTGAATCGCGCAGGCGTCGGCCGCTCGCCCCATGAAGCCGCCCAGCGCGTCGATCTCGTGCACGAGATGCCCCTTGGCGATCCCGCCCACGCTCGGGTTGCAGGGCGTCTGCCCCACGGTGTCGAGCCGGCCGGTGATGACGTGCACGCGCGCGCCGACGCGCGCGGCCGCGAACGCGGCCTCGAGGCCCGCGTGACCAGCCCCGACGACGATCACGGTGGGGCGTGCGGTGGTCGCAGTCATGGCGCAGGACTGTAGCACCAGCCCACAGCGCCCGCACCGCGCCCGGCCGCGGCTCCGCTCACCCGCTCACCCGCTCACCCGCAGCAAGCCTCCCAGCAGCAGCTCCCATCGTCCTGGCCGCAGTTGGCTCCGCCGTTGGTCCAGCCGCAGTCGCAGTTGTCCTTGATCTCCTGCGTGCACTCGTCGCCGCCGCCGCCGCCCTCGCAGGGCTGAATGTCGTCGAGCGGACCCCGATCGACGCCCGAGATGTCGACGAGCGCCTGCGGGCACGGGACCTCCTGGTACTTCAGCGACGGGTTGTCGGCGGCTTCGAACCAGTCGACGTACCACTCGCAGGCCGCTCGCAGCTCGCCGAGCTCTGGCTTGCTGACCGGGAACACGGCGTCGCAGCGCTCCAGCACGCACGCCTTGATCGCGTCGTGGGTGTTCGCGCCGCCCTGCTTGCACGTCGTCAAGAAGCCGCCGTAGGTCGCCCCGAGCTCGTTGGTGTCCACGTCCCACTGGTAGCTGCAGGCGTCGAACAGGCCGACGCCGCCGCCGGGCGTCAAGATGTCGAACTGCCCGCCGCCGACGTCGTGCCCGATGTTCGTCGCCTGCACGATCATCGCCTTGCCGGCCAGGGCGGCGCAGCCCGGATCATCACCTGCGTTATAAGACAGGCCCGTAAACTCGAGGCGATAGCAGCGCCCGCAGATGTCCCCGTTGGCCGGCACCGCGGCGAAGCCCAGCGCGAGCTCGGGGCTCTCGGCCCAGGGCGCGTTCGAGTAGCAGGTGTACGCGCTGTCGGGCGCGAGCGAGTCGCAGGAGTTGACGATCTCGTAGTTCCCGCCGTGGCTCTGATCGGCTTGGTTACAGCTCTCCGCCGCCTCGGTCCCCGGGTTGACGTTCCCGCTCCAGCCGCAGTGCGCCTTGCAGCAGTCCCAGTAGCGCGTCGCGTAGCCGTCGCAGAATTCACCCAGCGGCGGATCGTCGGTCGTCGTCGAGCCCGCGCTCGGGTCCTCGGTGTCCGTCGAGTCCGTCGAGTTCGTCGAGTTCGTCGAATTCGTCGAGTTCGTCGAGTTCGTCGAGTTCGTCGAGTTCGTCGAGTCTGTCGAGTTCGACGCGCTCGAGGGCCCCGAGGTGTTCGCGGTCGCGTCCCCCGAGGTCTCCGTCATCGCGGACGCTCCCGAGGTCGGTCCCGTCGCGACCGACCCGCCGCTGTGCTCGGTCGGCCCCGGCGTGTCGCTGTAGGTCGCGCTCTCGCCCGCTGAGTCACCGCAGCCGACCAGCGAGCACACCGCGACGAAGCAGAGCGCCGCGCCCTGTCCAACACCCACCCCTACGACCCCACGACGCGCCCACTTCATGCGCACCATTGTAGTGCGCCATCGTCGCGACGGGCGACGCGGGAAGAAGGCGCCGACGACGACCCGCGCGCGGCAACGCTCGCGTCGCCGCGGGCGTTCGCGCGCGCGTGTGCGCGAGAGCGAGGCGCCGCGAACAGCCGAGCGCTCCTCGCCGCCCGCGCGTGACCTGCCCGGTGGAGCGTCACGCTCGATCCACGAGCACAAACGCGGGGGTTCATCGCGTCGCGCCCTCGTCCAAATCGCGCCGACGGGCGTCGCGACGCGCCGCTGTAGACACCCTAGAGGGAGCTTTCTATGCTCTGTAGGCTGAAAACGGAGCGCGTGATGAAGTCAGAGCCCAACGAGACCGCACCCGAGTCCCCCGACGCCGAGCGTGAGCACCCGGAAGAGGGCGAGGGGCTCGTGGTCGAGAGCCTCGCCGAGGACGAGCTGCGCGACTCGCTGCTGAGCTTCGGCCTCGACGACGAAGAGCCGCTCGACGACTTTGACGAGCTCGACGACGACTTCGAGGCCGACGAGCTCGAGAGCTCACCGATGGCCTTCGACGACGTCGAGCTCGACACGTCGAGCTACGAGCGCTGGATCCAGAGCTGCCTGAAGTCGCTGGTCTCGCCGAACCTCGAGGTCGACGGCGCGCTCGGCTACCGAACCCGCCTCGCGATCAAGAAGTTTCAGCGCCGCGCGAAGCGCTTCCACGACGACATCCCGAAGCTCACGGTCGACGGTCTGCTCGGCCGCAACACCCACCGCGCGCTCGAGCTCGCCACGGGCACGAAGAAGCCGACGATCACCGAGGCGGAGCGCGAGGCCGGCGAGCCGGCGCCCGCGCCCGCGCCGGCCCCGGAGCCCGCGCCTGAGCCCGCGCAGCCCGAGATCCCCGGGAGCCCGACCGCGCTCGCCGTGCGCACGGAGGACTCCGACAAGGGCGTCGTCTACGTGATCTCCGACGGTCAGCAGGAGATCCGCTTCCGCTACTGGGGCAAGGACCGCGGCGGCAAGCGAGACCCCTACAACGTCTCGCGCTACCGCGGCGGCGTGAAGGACCTCGTGTCCTTCGACGCGCTCGAGCGCGACGGCTACAGCCGCTCCGAGTACGACATCCTCGCCGCCAACGCGCTCAAAGAGTCAGGCGGGAAGTTCGGCGCCATGAACACCTGGGACAACCAGATCGTCTCGTGGGGTATGGCGCAGTTCGCCGGGCACGCCGGCACGCTCGCCAAGCTGATGAGCTTCCTGAAGGAGGACGCGCGCTCCAAGGACGCCTACGAGCGCTGCTTCGTCGCCAACGGCGTGGACGTCGCCTACGGCAGGTACACGTACGTCAAGAAGGGCGAGGTCACGAGTCGCAAGGGCTGGCACGTCGTCGTGCAGGCGCCGGGCGGCAAGACCTACGCCGGCGACCCCGGCTGGGTCTACCTGCGCACGCAGCCCCGGCTGGTCGGCGCGTTCATGATCGCGGGCAACGACCCCAGCCTCGCGATCGGGCAGTGCCTGTTCTGGCGCGACAAGTTCATCAACCCCGTGCTCAACAAGGTCGTGGGCGGCGCGGGCGACTTCAAGGGCGCGCGCGCGCGCGAGTACGTCACCTCGGAGTACGGCGTCGCCATGCTGGTCCGCCTGGGCAACTGGATGCCCGTGTACGTGCGCCGCTGGACCAACGAGTTCATCGACGAGCTGGTCGCCACGCACGGCGACCAGCTGCGCGACCCTCGCTCATGGAGCGCCGCGATCGAGACCGAGTTTATCGACAAGGTCAAAGACCGGCGCCGGGCCGTCAAGAAGGGCAGCTACGACACCTACGCGCTCAACGTGAAGCGCGAGCGCGGCAGCTTTAAGGCGGGCGAGGACCGCGAATAGCCCACGACTAGCCCACCGCGCGAGCCCGACAGCACACTACGCCGAAGACGACAGGAGCGAGCGATGACCGACGCGCACCACAGCCCACTCGACCTGCTGCTCGTGCCCGACGACGAGCACGAGCCCACGCTGAACGAAGGCCTCGACCACGACTCCGCCGCCGACGAGTCGAAGCGGCCCAAAGCGCAGAAAAAAGACCCAAACGCCTTGTCGTTCCTCGAGTCCGGCGAGTCGCCGAACTCGATCAGGGATCAGATGTGGGGCGTCGTGCTGCCCCACGACAAGCAGCTCGCCGACGAGCTGCGCGGGCGCGTTCAGCCGCTGCTCGACCACCGCGCGTCCCACAACAACCTCCCGATCCCGCCGCGGGTGTTCACCGCGCCGCCCCCGGGCGCGACGGACAAAGAGATCCAGAAGTGGGTCGCTGACGAGTACTACAAGGGCGACATCCTGGACGTCCCGCGCTACCTGCTGCTGCTCGGCGATCAGCACGAGACCCCCCAGCGCATCCAAGAGGCGCTGATGCACGAGACCTTCATCGGCCGGCTCGCGTTCCGCGATCACGACGGCTACGACGCCTACGTCGAGAAGCTGATCAAGCACGAGAAGAAGCAGCAGCGAGACGAGCGCAGCGCGACCTTCTACACCGTCCACGACGGCACCGGCGCGACGCGGGTCGGCTCCCGAGCGCTGGTCAACCCGGTCCACGAGCTCGCCGCGAGCCGCCCGAGGTTCCCGCCGGGCGCGCTCCAGAACCTCGGTAAGCAGGTGCTCTCGCCCGACGACTTTATGCGCGCGGCCGGGCAGACCGAGAGCGGCGTGATGTTCTCGATGAGCCACGGCGCCGGCGCGCCACGGCGCGGCTGGCAGGGAGACCGCGCGACGCAGCTCGCCCACCAGGGCGCCATGAGCTTCGGCCGCGAGGGCAAGCTCTACGCCAAGGAGATCGGCGACAAGCAATTCCTCAAAAATTGCTTTTGGTTCATGTTCGCCTGCTTCGGCGCCGGCACGCCGAAGCGCAGCAAATTTCACCACTGGCTCAAGCGCCTCAACGAGCACAAGCAATTCCGCGGGCGCGCGGACTCCGTGCTCCGCAGCCTCCCCGAGGGAGACGCGCCCGGCTTCACCGCCGCCCTGCCCCAGGCCGCGCTCGCCAACCCCAACGGCCCGATCGCGTTCTTCGGCCACCTCGATCTCGCCTGGACCTACAGCTTCCTCGAGTTCGACACCGGCGAGAAGAGAGAGCGCCCCGACAAGTACTACAACCTGCTCCGAGAGATGATGCAGGGCAGCACCGCCGGGGTCGCGCTGTTCGAGCTGGCGCGCTACTACAACGAGAAGATCGCGCAGCTCACCAAGATCTACGACCGTCGAGAGGAGCGCGCGTCGAAGCAGCAGCCGAACCCGGCCGAGGAGGAGGCGCTGCTCGGTCATCTGTGGATGATTCGTCAGGATCTGCTGGGCTACGTGCTGCTCGGTGATCCGGCGGCGCGCCTCAACTACGAGCGCTTCCGGGGCTCACGCGTCGCCGCGTCGACCGACGCGTCGGCGCAGGCGAGCGCGACCGTCGAGCTCGACTCGAAGACCGAGACCGAGACCGAGGCCGAGACCGAGACCGAGACCGAGACCAAGGCCGAGAACTTCACGGGGTCGACCGAGGACCCCGCCCAGGCGAGCGAGGCGGAGCCCGAGCCAGACGAAGCGGACGCGCCGAGCGATCCACCGGAGGCCGCGCCGAGCTCGGAGCCCGCGACCGCGCCGTCGACCGACCAAGAGGCCGCTGAGGTGGATCCTGTCGCGGACGCGCCGTCGCAGACGACGCGCCCCCCCAGCGCCCCCGCGAGCTCACGCGCCCGCCGTGGCCTGCCGCGCGCGGGAGACTTCGCCGGCGAGGTCGAGCTCGAGCAGCCCGGGGGCCAGGCGCTCTCGCTGCGCTGGCGCGCGCGCTGGAAGCTCGACTGAGCGGCCGCGGAGACGCTCGCCCGCGCTCGCCCGCCGCCCGCGGGCGGGCTGCGAGCGCGCGTCCACGTGAACGTAGGAACCTGCCCCTTAAGCCCGACGCGCAGTCGACCGCGCTCGGAATCGACAGGCGCCAGAAAGGGGGTGACTTGGTACTCTGCCGGCGATGCCAGTGGTTCGCTCCCTCGGCTCATCGTCGTCCCCCAGCGTGATGTTGGTCGGGGGCTCACCCGGCGATCACCGGATCTGGGCGGACCTCGAGGGCGCGCTCGCGGCCGACCACTTCGTGCGCCTCTTCGACCCCCTCGACCACGGCCTCGCGCCGGATGACACCGACGCGACCCTCGCCGACATCGAGGCGGACCTCCTGAGCGCGGTCGAGAGCGCGGGGGACGTCGTGCTGGTCGGCTTCTCGCTCGGCGCGTACCTGGCGGCCCGGGTCGCGTCGCGCTCGCCAGCGGTCACCGGCGTCGTCCTGCTCGCCGGCTTCGTCCAGGCCGACCGCGAGTCGCTCGATCATCGCCTCGCGCTCGCCGATAAGCTCGAGCGCGGCGACGTCTCCACCGAGGTCTTGGCCGCGCTGGCGCTCAGCATGTGGCTCCCCGAGGATGAGCGTGGGCAGCACGCGGTCGACGTCATCAGCGCGATGCTGGCCGACGTCGAGCCCGCCCGCGCGGTCCGTGGCCTGCGACGCATGGCCGCGCTCGCCGAGCCCGACTGCGCGGTCACGGGCTTCGACGCCCCCGGCTTCATCGCCCACTCCGAGCGCGACATGGCGATCCCGCTCGAGCAGGGCCGCGCGCTCGCCAAGCTCGCGCCCGCGGCCAAGCTGGTCGTGCTCGACAGCGGCTCGCACGTGATCCCGCTGAGTCACACCGCGCACGTGCTCGGCTGGATCCGCACGGCGTCGTCGCGCCGCGCCGCGCGAGCCGAGCCGCAGGACGCCTAGGCGGCGACTACTCGTCGCGCGTGATCACGTGCCCGGCGAGCGCCGCGCGACCGGCCTCGCGGTACTTGTCGGTCCAGCGTCGCAGCTCCGCCTCGGAGACGCCGAAGTCGTGGGCGACCGTGGCGATCGGCGCGCCGCTCGCGAGCACCTCCAAGAGCCCGGCCTCCATCTTCGCCGCCATCGCCTCCCCGGCGGGCTCGGGCTCGGGCTCCGCCTTCGCCATCGGCCGAAAGCCCTCGCCCAAGAGGCTCGCGGCGAGCTCCGCCGTGCTCAGCTTCGGCGGCGGGCTCAGCTGGAGGCTGGCCGCCGGGTCACCTAACAGCACGAACTGGCGCAGGTCCTCGCGGAACATCCACAGGTTGCTCAACGCGCCGCTGTCCTCGACCGCGAAGCTCCCCCGCCCCCGCGACGCCGCCGCGTAGGTCGAGTTGATCGCGACGTTGACCTCGCGCAGCGCGAGCTGCAGGTACAGCATCGCCGCGCCGACGCGCTGCTGCTTGAGCAGCGTCGCGAGCGGGTCGAGGAACTGCCGCACGCGCCGGATCGTCTTGGCGTCCTCGCCGGATCCCTTGATCTCGTTGAAGCTGTGGGTCCACGCGAGATCGACGTGCCCGATCACGCCGAGCGGGCCCTCGGGGTTTCGCAGCGCCGCCTTCGTGATCCCCGAGGTGAAGCCATCGCCCTTCGAGAGGCCGCGCAGGACCTCGCGGAGGTCGTCGGGCGCGTGGTTCTCGAGCCAGCTCGAGTAGGCGCTGTGCTTCGGCGTGCCGGCGCCGAAGCAGGCGAAGTAGAACCAAAAGCCACCTGGCAGGAACGCGCCCGCGCCGACCTCCTCCGGCGTCAGCGAGCCCTCCGCGCCGAAGCGCATGCCGCCTTGAAGCCGGCGCGCCTCCGCCTGCGTGGGCCAGCCCCGGCGCGGCGGGCCCGCGCCGTGACTCATCGAGAACATCACCGTGGGCGTCTTCTGGCGCGCGAGCGACAGGAACTCGTCGGGGGCCGGTCGCTCAGCGCCCAGCGACTGCGGGCGCTCGCCGGGGAACTGTCGATAGTTCTTGCGCTGGCGATCGCGGCTGAGCTTGAACAGCGGCTCGATCAGCTGCGTGTAGCCCTCGCGCGTCGCGGCGGTGCCGTCGTGCACCGTGTAGAACAGCGAGCGAGGTTTGTGCGCGGGGTCAGGCGTGCGCTCCAGCGCGATCAGCTTGTCGACGTAGGCCTCGTAGTCCTCGTCCGCGTCGAAGGCGAGCCGGCCGACGAGCCCGTTGACCGAGAGCGCGAGCTGGACCGGCAGCGAGACCTCCTGGAGCTCGCCGAGCAGCAGCAGGTACCGCGGCCGCCGCGGCTCCGAGTCGCCGTACTGCTTGGGGTACTCGCTCCGGACCCAATCCGCAGCGCGCTCGTGGGTGTCGGTCGCGCCCCACGGCACGCGGATCACGTCGACCGGGTGCCCCTGGTCATTCGCGCGCTGACGCACGAGCCGCCGCGTCAGCGCCGCCAAGCGCTCCCCTCGCGCGCCCTCGGGGACCGCGATCGCCCAGCGCTGCTTCGGCAGGTCATTCGCGTCGGCGGTCGGGTCCGCGAGGTACTTCCGCTTCTTGACCGTCTCGCGCTCGTTCTCGCCGAAACGACGATCGCCCGCGCCGCCCTCGAGGTACGGGACGCCCTCGTCATCCGAGAGCAGGAGTTTGTGGCTGTGATCCGTCATCGGCTCGACTCCGCGGTACGGTGAGATTCTCCCCCACACGCCGCCTCGGCTCCACGGATATCTGCTCGCGCGCGCGCTCGCGGGCATCCACAGACGCGCGCGATCGAGCTCATCGCGCCGCCGGGCCATCGCGCGTGACGAGCGGATCACGCCCCAGCCCGCGTCCCTGACACGCGCGTCACGAGTCGACGCACGCGCCCGCGACAGAGCGCTGGAATCACTCGAGCTCGCCACCCCGACGCGCTTGGCCTGCATCGTGCACTACCTCTCCGCGTACGCCGCTACAGGAGACCTTGATGACCCGCCTTCGCCGCCTCGCCCTCGTCGCCCTCTGGACCCTCTGCGCCGCGCCCTCCGCCGCGCTCACCGTCGCCTGCGACGCGCCCAAAGGCGGGCTCAGCGAGATGGACGGCGAGATCGAGGCCGACGAGGTGGAGCCCTGCGACGCGGCCGGCGAGGCGCGCGACTGCGACGACGGCGGGGTCCAGTACTGCGACATGATCGACGACGAGATCCAGTGGGGCGCCTGTCTCATGAGCCAGGAATGTGAACCCGGCGAGACCTTCGGCTGCGGCCTCGGCCTCGGCATCACCTACAGCTGCTACCTCGAGCAGGGCGTCCCGACGATCCCGCAGGACGCCTGCAACACCCCGCTCGTGCTGCGCTTCGACGACGCCCCCGTGCGCTTCGCCAGCTCCGCCGCGAGCTTCGACATCAACGGCGCCGGCACCTGCCTCAACACCGACTGGCCGACCGCCGAGACCCCGTGGCTGGCGATCGACCGCGACGGCAACGGCGCCATCGACGGTGGTCACGAGCTGTTCGGCACCGGCACCGTCCTCGACTCGGGGATCCACGCGGTCAACGGCTTCCTCGCGCTCGACGAGCTCGACAGCGACGGCGACGGCGCGATCACGCGCGCGGACAAGCGCTTCGACGAGCTCGTGCTCTGGTCCGACCACGACGCCGACCGTCGCTCGAGCCTCTCCGAGCTCCGCCCCGTCAAGAGCGTCGGCCTGCAGGCCATCGAGCTCTCCTACACCCACAGCCGCAGCTGCGACGAGCGCGGAAACTGCGAGGGCCCGCGCGCGCGCTTCGAGTACACCGGCGCCGACGGGCGCGCGCGCGCCGGCGAGGTCATCGACGTCTCGATGGCCTGCCAGTAGCGCACGCCTCATCCGACAGCGGGCACCCTCACCCCACCTCGTGACGCTGCGGCGCGACGTCGCGGCGCAACGAGCTCCGACGCGCCGCGCTCTTCGTGCGCGAGTTTCGACATGTTTTTTTGCGCATGTCTAAAACTACATATGAAACAGGGGGATCACCCCGATTGCAGCCGCGACGCCATCCGCTACCATCACAGCATATCCAGCCGCGGCCAGGCCCGCGGCTGCGTGCATTGGAGAAGCAGGATGAAGATCATCGACACGGCGCGCGTATTCACCCTCTCGCTCGGCTTGCTCACTATCCCGGCGTGCGGTGACTCGACCGCCGAGAGCGAGAGCAACTCGGGCACCGAGACCGAGACGGACACCGACGCGAGCGCGGGGCCTGACAGCAACAGCGGGACGGACGGCAGCGACTCGGGCGCGAGCATGACCCAGAACCCGAGCGGCTCCGAGAGCGACTCGGACAGCTCGGCGGGCGACGGCGACGGCGACGGCGACGGCGACGGCGACGGCGACGGCGACGGCGACGGCGACGGCGACGGCGACGGCGACGGCGACGGCGACGGCGACGGCGACGGCGACGGTGACGGTGACGGCGACGGCGATGGTGATGGTGACGGCGACGGCGACGGCGACGGCGACGGTGACGGCGACGGTGATGGCGACGGCGACGGTGACGCCGACGATTGCGGGCAGATCCTCCCGGCGGTCGTCCGCGACTTCCAGATCGCGCACCCCGACATGCAGTACGCGATCGGGGTCGACCCCGGCATCGTCCAGGAGGACCTCGGCAACGACCAGAAGCCCGTCTACAACGGCATGCCCAACACGCCCACGACCAACGGCGCCGCCGAATTCAACCAGTGGTACAACGACGTCGACAACGTCAACCTCCCGATCAACATCGAGATCGAGCTGATGGAGGAGATGCCGGGGCTGTGGAGCTACGACAATTCGGCCTTCTTCCCCATCGACGATCAGGGCTGGGGCAACGAGGGTAATCAGCACAACTATCACTTCACGCTCGAGATGCACACGACCTTCAAGTACGAGGGCGGCGAGATCTTCACGTTCCGCGGCGACGACGACCTGTGGGTGTTCATCAACGGGAAGCTCGCGATCGACCTGGGCGGCGTGCACGGGCCGCTCGAGGAGAGCGCGGATCTCGACGCCCTCGCCGGGCAGCTCGGGATCGAGGTCGGGAACATCTACGACCTCGACTTCTTCTTCGCCGAGCGACACACGACCCAGTCGAACTTCCGCATCGAGACGACCATCGGCTGCTTCGTGATCAACTGAGCCGCGCCGGGCGACGCTGACCCCGAGCCGAGACCACGCGCGCCGTGCATTCCCCGCGCGGCGCCCGTGGTCGCGGGCCGGGGCGATCGTGTATATCTCCAGTGCGCGGAATCGTCCGCGCCCGCCCGGGCCCAGCATGCTCAAGAGACTCCATCTGATCGCGCGCGGCGTCGTGTGCATCCTCGCCGGGGTCCCCACGACCACGCTGATCCCGCTGTTTCTGACCGTGCGGATCTTCGAACGCTTCAAGCGCGAGAAGCTGCTCGTACGGCTGCACTGCATGCTGCCCTGGGCGCGCTTCTGCCTGACGCGAATCTTCCGCGCCCGCCTCGACGTCCGCGGCAAAGAGCACCTCCCGGTCGACGACCGCGGCTTCCTCTACGTCTCGAACCATCAGAGCTACGTCGACATCCTCGTGCTGATGGTCGCGCTCAAGACCGCCGCGTTCCTGTCGAAGAAACTCGTCCGCTGGATCCCCGTGCTCGGCGCCTGCGCCTACGCGGGCGGCAGCGTGTTCCTCGATCGCAAGGACAAAGACAGCCGCTCGCGCGCGCTGCGTGAGGTGCTGAGGATGTGCAGGGAGTCGGTCGGCGTCGTGGTGTTCCCCGAGGGCACGCGCTCCACCGACGGATCGCTGCGCGAGCGCATCCAGCCCGGCCTGATCAGGGCGGCCCACGAGGCTGACCTCAAGGTCATCCCGGTCGCGCTCGACGGCACCGGCGACGTGTTCCCGAAGGAGATGGACCGCGTGACGCTCGACGTCGACGTGCGCGTCAAGATCGGCGCCCCGCTCGACCCGGCGGACTACCCGACCCGCGAGGCCTGGGTCGACGCCGTCTGGGGCGCGGTGAAAGAGATGCACGCCGAGCTGCGCGCCGCCTGAGCCGTCGCGCGCGGCCGCGCGGAGCAGCGCCGCGACCGCCGCGCGTGCTCGACATGTCCTCTTGTACATAGGGCAACGAGCGCGCCTAGGATCCGAGTCGCCCGGTTGAACCTCCGGACAGGTCGGCTCTGATAGCATCAGCGCCATGAAATACCGCGGTCTCGTCGCCTCGTCTCGCGCCCGTGCGCGCCCCACCCCGCGACGGGGCGCGCGATGGTCCGCGCCCGCCACGGCCGCGATCTCGATCGCCCTCGCGCTCGCCAGCTCAGCGGGCTGCGCGGGGAAGACGCTCTCGACCGGCGCGCCCGAGCTCGACACCGGCCTGCGAGACGCGGGCGCGGCCGTGGCCGAGCGGGTCGCGGCGGACGTCACGGAGCGCGCGCGGAGGAGGTCCGGCCGCGCGTCCAGCCGCGCGTCGAAGCGCTACGTCCGCTCCGCCGTCGTCGAGCTTCGATCGCTCGCGTCGCCGCTCCCCACACACGAGACCCTGGGCGTCCCCGGGCTAGCGAGCCCCGCGAGCGCGGGCGGGCTGACGACCCTCGGCTCGGGCCTGATCCTGACGCCCGACGGCCTCGTCGCCGCGAACGCGCGTGTGGTCGAGACCGCCGGACCGCTCGTCGCCGCGCTCGCCGACGGGCGCAGCTTCGCGGCGCGGACGGTCCACGTCGACGGCGAGGTCGCGGTCCTGCAGCTCGTCGGCGCCGAGAAGCTCCCGACGGTGGGAGACACGACCCCGCCGGAGCTCGCGGCGCTCGAGCCGGTCGAGCCGGGCTGGCTCGGCCTCCTGCTGGGAGACTCGGAGGCCGGCGCGGTGATCGAGCGAGTCCCGAGCGGCACGCCGGCCGCGAGCGCGCGCCTGCAGGTCGGTGATGTCGTCACCGCGGTCGGGCGCGATCGCCTGCGCACCGCGAGCGAGCTGCGCGAGCAGATCGCGGCGCGACGACCCGGCGAGCGGATACGCCTCAAGCTCCTGCGCAACGGCAAGCCGAAGTCCGTGCGCGTGACCGTCGGCGCCGAGTACAGGCCGACGCCGCGACGCGGAGAGCTCATGGGGGAGCGCGGCGCGGCGCGTCAGGGCGAGCGCGCGGCGACGCGAGGCGCTCGGGCGCGTCCACGCGACGACGCCCGCGCGGCCGGCCGCGATCACGAGGATCGACGCGCCCGCGCCCGCGCCGATCGTGGCGCGCCGCTATTCGCCGACGACTCACCGAAGCTCGGCGTCTCGGCGCTGGCGACCGAGGACGGCCTGCTCGTCGAGCAGGTCACGCGGGGCGGCTTCGCCGATCAGCTCGGGATCCGCGAGGGCGCCACGATCCTGGCGATCAACGGCGTCCGCCTCTACGAGCCCGGGGACATCGCGGACGCCCTGCGCAAGCGACCCGACGCCCTCGAGGTGACGGTCCGCCGCGACGGCGCGGTCCGGGTCGTCACGCTCGAGCGACGTGACGACCCGCCACCGGAGGGCTAGCGTTGACCTGTCCGATCGTTCAGCCCGAGGCGGCGTCCATCTTGGCGTAGCGGTCGAGCTTGCGATACAGCGTCTTGCGATCGAAACCCAGGATCTTCGCGGCCAGCGACTTGTTCCCCTTGACCGCCTCGAGCACCCGCGTGATGTAGCGGCGCTCGACCTCGTGCATCGGCAGCAGCTCGCGCGGGTCCTCGCTGGCGACGACCACGTGCGACGGCTTGTACTGGCGGATGCGCGCCGGCAGGTCCTCGATCCCGAGCTTGTCGTAGCGGGTGAGCGCGACCGCGTGCTCGATGCAGTTGCGGAGCTCGCGGACGTTGCCGGGCCAGTTGTAGCCGAGCAGTCGCTCGGCGACGTTGGGCTGAAGACCCGAGACCGCCTTCCCCGACTCCCGCGCGGCGCGCTCGAGGAAGTGCTGCGCGAGCAGCAGGATGTCTTTGCCGCGCGAGCGCAGCGGGGGCAGGCGCACGTGGACGACGTTGATCCGATAAAACAGGTCCTGCCGGAAGTTACCGTCGGCGACCGCAGACTCGAGATCGATGTTGGTCGAGGTGACGAGCCGGATGTTGATCGGGTAGTCCTGGTTCCCGCCGACCGGGCGGACCGAGCGATCCTCGAGCGCGCGCAGCAGCTTCGGCTGAATCGGCAGCGGGAGCTCGCCGAGCTCGTCGAGGAACAGGGTGCCCTCGTTGGCCTGGCGCAGCAGCCCGTCGTGCTCCGGCGCGTCGCGGGTCGCGACCTGGCCGAAGAGCTCGCGCTCGAACAGGTTCTCGGGGATCGCGGAGGTGTTGACCGCGATAAACGGCCCGCCCTTGCGACCGCTGCGCTCGTGGATCGAGCGCGCGACCAGCTCTTTGCCCGCGCCGCGCTCCCCCGTGACCAGGACCGACGCGTGCGTGTCGCTGACGCGCTCGAGCACGCCGAAGACGCGCTGCATCTCGGAGCTCGCGCCGATCAGCTCGGCGAAGGAGCGCGACTCGTCGAGCACCTGCGAGAGGCGCTTGACCTCGGCCTGCAGGCGCGTCGACTCGATCACGCGGTGGATCCGCGTGATGGTCGTGTCGATGTGCAGCGGCTTCTGAATGTAGTCCTGCGCGCCCGAGCGCAGCGCGGAGACGGCCGAGTCGATCGACGCGAACGCGGTCATGATCACGACCGGCGTCTCGGGGTGGTGCTCGCTCATCCACTGGCAGAGCTCGATGCCGGTCGCGCCCTTCATGTTCACGTCCGTGAGCACCAGGTCGTAGGTCTCAGACGCGAGCAGCTGCTGGGCCTTGACGACCGATTGCGCGCACGTGACTAGAAAACCATGTCCCGAAAACCCGACCTCGAGGAACTCGAGCAGATCATCATCGTCGTCAACGACAAGGACGCGATGTACAGCCATCCGAACGCAATGTACCACGCGCGTCAGAGCTCGGGAAGTCGTCGCCCGCGCGCGCGAAGCAGCGGTCGCGGAGGAGCGCCCCGCCGGCGCGCGCGAGCGTCACTCGCCGCGCGTCGCTCGCTCGCGCGAGCGCGATCGCGTAGGCGCGAGAGCGCGTCGACGAAGACCGCGAACGAGCGCACGCGGACGGGCGCTCGAGCGCACGCACGCACGCTCGTCGCCGCGTCGCGCTCTGCAGCGCGCGCGGGCCGTCCCCTGATCACGTATGCTGAGCAGGGTTTTTGGTGACGGGGCGCGAGCGACCGCTCGCGCCCCCACGCGGCGACGCCAGGGCCCGCACAAAACCGCGCGCCAGGCCGCAGCGCCGCGTTATCCCGCCTCTACCTCCGCGGCGCCGAAGCGCGCCCAGCCGCGACGATCGGAGAACAAGATGAGCCGCAAAGAACCGGATGATCGCGCCGTGCAGGACGTAAAATCTGCTCTCGATCTGCTCCGGCAGAAGTTCGTCGCGAGGTTCCCAGGCCGCGTCGCTACCCTCGACGCGCTGCTCGGTCGGGCGCGCACCGGCGACGCGGAGGCGCTCGCGGACGCGATCCAGGCGGCTCACAAGCTGCGCGGAACAGCAGGAACCTTCGGTCAGCCCGCGATCGGCGAGCTCGCGGGCGCGGCCGAGGACGCGCTCACCCGCTGCCGCGATCAGGCCGACGACGACGCGCGCTGGGACGCCGCCGAGGCGACGATGGAGACGCTCCGCGAGCGGGCGCGCGCGCTCGCGGCGGACGCGAGCTGATCCCGACGCGCGGCTACAGCCCCGGGATCTCGAACCAGAAAGCCGAGCCCTCGCCGAGCGCGCTCTCGACCCCGATGCGCCCGCCGTGCAGCGCGATCAAGCCCTTGCAGATCGCGAGCCCCAGCCCCGAGCCGCCCACGCGTCGCGAGTCCGAGGCGTCGAGCTGGCGAAATTTCTCAAACACCCGGACGCGCTCCGACGCGGCGATCCCGGCCCCCTGATCGATCACGGTCACGCGCGCGCCTCCGCCGGCGGGACGACTCCCGACCACGCGCACCGTCGTGCCGGCGGCCGAGAACTTGATCGCGTTCGACAGGAGGTTGGTGAGCACCTGCAGCAGGCGGTCGCGGTCCCCCGAGGTCCGCAAGCCGGGCGTGACCTCGGTCGTGACCGAGACGCGGCGCTCGCCGGCCAGCTGCGCCTGCTCGCGCGCGGCCTCCTGGATCAGCCCGCCGATGTCGATCGTCGCGCGACTCAGTCGCAGGCTCCCGTGCTCGATCCGATCGAGATCGAGGATGTCGTTGATCATCCGCACAAGCCGCTCGCAGTTGCTGCTCGCGACCTTCACGAGCGTCATGGTCTCGCCCGTCACCGGCCCGGTCAGCCCCCCCTCGATCAGCCGCAGCGAGCCGCGAATCGACGTGAGCGGCGTGCGGAGCTCGTGCGAGACGACGGAGACGAACTCGTCCTTGAGGCGATCGAGCTCCTTGCGCTCGGTGATGTCCTGGAACATCCCGCGGAGACGAACGACCGGGCCGTCGGCGCCGTCGCGCTCGGCCTCCCCCTTCGTCCGGATCCACAGCTTGCGCCCGCGGGCGGTGGTGAACGCCAGCTCGGCGTCCCACGCGTCGCCGCCCTCGACCGCGCCGCGCACCGCGTCGCGGATCCGCGGGCGATCGTCCGGGTCGTAGAACTCGAGCGCGCCCTCGACGGTCGGGACGTAGCCGGGGCCGACCTCGTGGAGCTCGTGCACCACCTCGCTCCAGCGCATCTGGTCGCGGACGACGTCGTACTCCCATCCGCCGAGGCGGGCCATTCGCCCCGTCTCGCGCAGCAGGCCCTCGCTCCGCCGAAGACGCTCGCGCGTCTCGACGAGCTCGGTGATGTCGTGCGCGATCCCGTAGATAAAGCCCGACTCGAGATCCGAGTTCGCGTTCCACGAGAGCCACCGACGCCCCCCGTCGGCGCACAGGAAGCGCGTCCGGATGTTGATGCTCATCGTGTTGGCGACCGAGGCCAGGCCGCGCCCCTCCTCGATCGTGCGCTGGCGATCCTCGGGCGCGACGAACTCGAGGACCGGGCGGCGCAGGAGCTCCTCCTCGGAGAAGCCGAGGACGCTCGCCCACATCGGGTTGAGCAGCTTGAAGTAGCCGTCGAGGCCGACGATCGCGGCCAGGCTCGCCGACGACTCGACCAGCATGCGGTAGCGCTGCTCGGCGCGCGCGCCCGCGCCGTCGCGGCTCCGCGGCTCCGCGTCGTCGGGTCCGCGCGGGCTCGCGAGGATCGAGACGCCCTGCAGCACGCCCTCGCCGTCGAGCACCGGCGACATCCGCAGCTCGACCGGGACGGCCTCGCCGTCCTTGCGAACGCGCACGGTCTGGAGCACCAGCGCGTCGGCTTGTCCACGCAGGCGACGGAGCCCCGTGACGAACTCGTGGCGGCGCTCCGCGGGCACGAGCGCCGCGACGTGCCGTCCGATGATCTCCTCACGCGCGTAGCCGAACAGGCGCGCGGCCGCGGCGTTCCAGCTGAGTATGTGGCCGTCGAGCGAGGCGCACAGGATCGCGTCGCGCGACGAGTCCACGATCTGCGCGAGCAGCTCGGGGTCCCGCTCGCGCCGGATCAGCCGACCCGACTGCTGCGCGACGAACACGTAGCCGACGAGCGCGCCGTGCTCGTCGCGCGTCGAGGACACCGTCACGAGCGCCTGTATCGGCAGCCCGTCGGCGCGCTCGTAGGTCCACGCGCGCGTCTCGTGCCCGCCGCGGCGCGCCTGAGCGACCAGCGCGCCGAAGCGCGCGGCGGGGCCGCTCGCGCCCAGCGACTCCGCGCGCCGATCGAGCTCCGCGGGCGTGTGCAGCATCGTGATCGAGCGCGCGCCCACGAGGTCCGCGGCGTTGTAGCCGGTCAAGCGCTCCGCCGCGGGGTTGAAGCTCAGGATCGTGCCGCCGACAGCCGTTGTGATGATCGCCGCGCCGGCGCTGAGCACAGGCCCGGCGCGCGCCTCGTGCGAGGCCTCCTCGGCTCCTCGCGTCACTCGACCTCCACGATCGCGCGGATCTTGTCGGGCAGCGACAGCGGATCGAATGGTTTGCGGATCACGCCGCAGGCCCCGAGCTCGAGGTAGCGCGAGACCTCCTGCGGCTGGACCTTCGCGGTCAAGAAGATGACGGGGATGTCCCGCGTCTCTGGGAGCTCCTGAAGCTCGCGAAAGGTCGCCGTCCCGTCCATGTCAGGCATCATGACGTCAAGCAGGATCAGGTCCGGTCGCCGCGCGCGCGCCTCCGTCATCGCCTCGCGCCCCGAGCCGACCGCGACGACCTCCCAACCACCGAGTCGCTCGAGACTGATCGCCGCGATCATCCGGATATCCGGCTCGTCGTCCACCAAGAGCACGCGCTTGATCATCGTCATGAAATCCCGTCGACCCCTGGATTGTATGTCGATGCTACCAAGAGCTCCTGGGTCGCGCGCGGACGCGCCCCATCGCTCGGGTGAGCCAAGCGAGGCCCGCACGAGGCACGCGGCGAGCGTCCGCGCGCTCCTGCGCGCGAGCTCGCAAGCCCAGCCGCGCCCGCCCGCCGCGTAGTTTTTAAAAATTAAAATCCGACGCGCGCTCCCGCGTGAGCGCGCGTCGGCAGTCGACAGCTCCTCGCTCAGTCCACGCCGGCGAGACAGCCGGGCGCCGCCCCGCCCGTAGAGACAGGAGCGCGAGACGGTGGGCGACAGGCGGCGCGCGGCCATCTGCCAGCGCGGAGAGCGAGGCTCGAGAACATGAACGTACGCGAGTGAAGTCGGCGAGGTCGTCGGGGAGAGCGGTCGTCAGAGCGTGCGCATGAGGTTGAGCGGTCGCGGGAGCAGGGAGCGTGATGGAGAGCGATAGAGCGCGAGGGAGAGCGCGAGGGAGCGCGCGAGGGAGAGCGCGAGGGAGCACGCGAGGGAGCGCGCGAGGGAGCGCGAGGGAGCACGCGAGGGAGCGCGCGAGGGAGCGCGCGAGCGCGTGCAGGAGAGCAGCGCCGGACGAGGCCCCGATCAGCCGACGAAGGGGTCCGAGAACTTCGGATCGGTCAGCAGCGCGTCGTCGGTCAGCGTGCCGAGGAAGGCCTCGATCGCCGCGAGCTGGCCCGGGTCGAGATTGAGCTGCACGGGTTGGTTGTCGGGCCCGCGAAGCACGGGGTCGAGGTTCGGGTGGTTCTCGATCCCGGTGTTGTAGTGATCGAGCACCTCCGCCAGGGTCTCGAAGCGACCGTCGTGCATGTAGGGGCCGGTCAGCGTGATGTTGCGCAGCGACGGGATCTTGAACTGACCGCTCTGCTGCGGGTTGCCGGTGACCGCCCCCACCCCCTCGTCGTCGCTCGTGTTCGCGTCGAGGCCGTTGTTGGAGGGGCGATCGAACATGAAGATCGCTTGGTTGTTGAGCGCCGGCGGCTGACCCGGCTGCGGCGGCGCGTTCACCAGGTGGCACACCCCACAGCGCGCCTGCCCGCCGAGGAACAGCGCCTTCCCCTGGTTCTCGACATCGGAGAAGTTGGCGAAGGGCGCGAGGACGTCGCCGGCCTGCTCGAGGCCCTGATCAAAGCGTGACTGGTACGAGACCATGGCGCGGACGAACTGCGCCAGCGCGCGCGAGATCCGATCGCTCGTGACCTGCTCGTCGCCGAAGGCGTCGGCGAACAGCGGCCCGTAGTACCCGCGCTCGCTGACGCGCGCGACCAGCTCCTCGAGCGTGAGGCCCATCTCGACCGAGTCCTGAATCGGCATCAAGACCTGCTCCTCGAGGGTCGCGGCGCGCTCATCCCAGAAGAAGTGCCCGGGGGCGTAGTAGCGGCTGTTGCTCAGGCCCATCGAGTTGCGCCCGGTGAGGCCGCCTTCGAAGCCCTCGCTGAGGTCCAAGGTGTCTGAGAAGCCAGTCGACTGCTCGTGGCAGGAGGCGCACGAGATCGTCTCGTTCTGCGAGAGCGCGGTGTCGTAGAACAGCACGCGCCCGAGCGTCGCGCCGGCGTCGGTCACGGGGTTGTTGTTGGGCGTGTTGTCGAGGGCCTCGACCGCCGCCGTTCGGAAGTGGGCGGGCAGGTCGGGGTTGGCGTAGTTATAGAGGGAGTCGGGGAGCTCGATCGGGCTGTGACTGTCGCTGTCGCCGTCGCCGCTGTCGCCGTCGCCGTCGCCGTCGCCGCTGTCGCTTTCGCCGTCGCCGTCGCCGTCGCCGTCGCCGTCGCCCGGCTCCGGCGGCGGACCCCCCGGACCGCCGCCGGAGTCGGGACCCCCGTCGGTCATCGCGCTCGAGTCACCGCCGCCGCCGATCGAGTCCTCATCATCACAGGCGCCGGTGAGCGCGGCGCAGCACACAAGAGCGACCCACTTAATCTTCGCGTTCGTCATCTGAAGTCTCCTCGGTCGGCGCCCGGTGGGCGCGCGCTCCCAGGTACTGCACAGACCGGGCCAAGCCGGGCGCGCCCCCGCTGTGGAGGTATCGCGCGGTCCTCGACGGGGAAGGCCTGCGGATCCCGCACGCTTCGGACCCTCGCCTGCGAGATCAGCACGGCGGCGCGGGCGCGTTCGTGGATGGCCCTAGAAACAGGCTCTCGGAGTCATGTGCCCACCGATCACCGCACACGTGCGCGCGCGCCGAGCCGCACGCCCGTGCACATCGTTCGCGGAGCTGACCATTCGAACATCTTTAGGGGTCGTCGGGGTTGAGGACCGCGAAGGTCAGCGTCGCGAGCACCGCCGCGAGCAGCTGCGGCACGAAGTGCGTCCAGGCGTCGCTGGCCGGGAGCACGCCGAGCACGAGCAGCGCCATGGAGACGGCGGGGTTAAAGCTCGCCAGCGACAGCGCTCCGACGGCGTAGGTGCCCCCGACGACCGTCAGCGCGATCGCCAGGCCGTAGAACTCGTTGCCCTCTAGGCGCTTCGAGGTCGTCACCTGCAGGATCACGTGGACGAGCGCGAAGCTGAACAGGAACTCCGAGAGCGCGGCCGCGGAGGCGCTCGGGAAGCTGAACGCGCGCAGCCCCGGGCCAGCGACCGCCGAGACGAAGACGCCCTTGAGCAGCGCGGCCGCGAGCACCGCCGCGAGCAGCTGCACGCCGATGTACGGGGCGACATCGCTCGCCGCGACCCGACCCCGCAGCCGCACCGCGAGGGTGACCGCCGGGTTGTAGTGCGCGCCGGAGATGGCCCGGCCGGCGTAGACCATGACCATCAAGACCGCCCCGATCGCGAGCGGGGCGGAGGGCCCAGCGGTCCCGAGCACGCCCGCCAGGCCGATCGTCAACACGAAGAAGAACGTCCCCAGGAACTCGACGAGGTACTTGTGCATGGATCCGCCGTCTGCGTCGACGACGGTTGTATGCGCAAAGATGCGCGGGGTAAACCGCGACGCGTCGCTCGGCCTCAGGTGACCGGCTCGCCGAAGGCGCGCGCGAAGGGGCCGAGGAACCGGCGCTCGTTCGACCAGTCGATGATCGCGAAGACGACGCGGCGAAACACGCCGTCGAAGCCGCCGGGCCCCAGCGCGTCACGAAACAACGCGGCGATCACCTCGCCGTCGTTGCCGAACGCGCCGCAGCCCCACGCGCCCAGCACGTAGGTGTCGTGCCCGTGGTACGCGGCGATCGCCAAGACCTTGTGGATGCGCGCGCGCATCTTCTTTCGGATCTCCGGCCCGCGGCGTCGATCGTGCCGCAGCGCCGCCTTGGCGTTGGCCGCCGGCGAGGTCACGAACGCGCAGCGGTAGGGCTCGTCCAGGAGCGCTCCTTCGTCGTCGCGAAACACCGGCACGCCCGGCGAATAGATCGCGTAGTCGGTGTAGACCGCGTCGCGACGCGCCCGGTGATGCTCGTACATCTCGTTGCCGTACAGCGCCGCGTACAGCCCCGAGGACCGCGCGAGGGACTCCTCCTGCGCCCGCGAGCCGCTCAAGAAGCCGCCGCCGGGGTTCTTGGCCGAGGCGAAATTTAACACCGCGACCTCGGGGTCCTCGGGCCCCCGATCCGGGCGCGCGCTCAGGCGACGCGCGGCCTCCAGCGAGGTCTCGTTGACGACCTCGATCACGGTCGAGTGCTCGGGGTCGGGGATCCGGTGAACGCTCGATCCCGGCGGGTAGCTGAGGGTCGCGTCGACGGCCGCCGCGACGTCATCGCGGATCCACACCTGTCGGCCGCTGGCGCTGACGTAGCGCCCCTGCTGGAGAATCTCGACGGTCTCGCGACCGAGCGCGGCCGCGCGCTTGCGGTTCATAAGTCGCATACGGATCGACTCTAGCAGGCCGCGCGCGGGAGATTGGCGCGCTCACGCGCCGCGGTGGTAGGTTTGCGGTCGTGAACCACCTGCGGCGCCGCGGCCTGCCCACGCTGACGCGCTTCGTGTCCGTCGGCGCGGGAGCTGTGCAGCGTGAGCCGCCGACGCGCGCACTTCTCGATCTCCTCGATCAACGAGTCGACTGAATGCAACGTGTGTGGATGCGACGCGCGAGCGTCTTCGTGCTGATGATCGCGTTCGCCGAGATGGGCGCGGCGGCGGTCTTCTACGAGTACAAGCGGGCCGCGCTCGCGTCGATCACCGAGACCGAGGAGCGCTTCGAGGAGCTGCTGCCGATCGTCTACCAGGACGAGGCGACGCCGGAGGAGGCCGCGGAGTTCGAGGTGATCGAGCGGGACTACGAGGTCTTGATCGCGAAGGCCCGGAGCGAGGCGGACGGCCACGAGCACAAGGTGAACGCGCTCGGCATCGCCTCGTTCCTGTCGGCGCTCGTCGGCTTATTCATCCTCGGCCGCGCGATGGCTCCAGCGGACGAGCCCGCAGTGTGAGCCAGATCGCGAGCGCGCCGCGGAGAACGTGACAGCGGCGGAGCGCTCTGGCATCGTATTTACACTATGCGCGCGCTCTTAACTCGACTCGCGCCGCTCGCGTTGATGGCGGCGGTCTACGCTCACTCAACGGACGCCCAGGCCATCCCTCCGGAGCTCCGCCCCGGCACCAAGCCGCACCACTTCGAGTTCGGTCCAACCTTCGGCTGGGGCTTCTTCGGCCCCGGGCACACCCCGGGCGCGTCCGCGCTGATCGACTACCGCTACCACTTCTTCGGCAAGCCAGAGGGCCCCTCGCTGGGCGTCGCCTCGTTCATCGGCGGCTGGAACCGCCGCTTCCACTTCAGCGTCGGCCCGATGTTCGAGTGGGACTTCCGGCTCGTCAAAGACAAGCCGCTGGCGCTGTACCTCGGGCCGCACATCATCAGCGGCTGGCGCGTCGAGGCCTTCCGCAACGACCCGACCTACCACTACTTCTTCGCCATGGTCGGGCCCACGCTCAAGCTGATCGTCAACGACTTCTGGGTGTTCTGGGTGCGCCCGGCGAACGTCGACTTCCGCTTCGGCCCCGACATCTACGGCCACTGGACGGGGGCGCTGGGCGCCGGGATCACGTTCTGAGCGTCAGAGCACGCCGAGCAGGACCATCACGATCAGCGCCGCGCCGACCACCGCGATCAGGGCGTAGTACGGGACCATCGAGCGCTGCGGCGGCGCTTGGTAGACGCTGAGGATCGTCGACGAAGACATGCTGCTGCGCGAGGTCGTCAGCGAGCGCCCGGTCTTCTCGTCCTCGCTCTTCGGCCGCCTCCCCGCGCTCAGCGAGCTCTCCGAGATCGACGGCGAGGTCCGAGCCCTCCGCCGGCGCGGCGCCGGCGGCTTGCTCTCCTCCACCGGGCGGTAAAACGCCGTCCGCTCGGAGTCGTCCTCGTCGCCGATGACCGCCGCGCGGCGCATCGTCATCGACGACATCTGCGCCTCGAGCAGGATCTCGCCGAGCTCGTTGCGCACGTCCTCGGCGGACTGCGGGCGCCGGCTCGGCTCGGAGGAGATCAGCCGGTAGATGAGCTTGCGCAGCGGCTCGGGCGCGACGCTGTCGCCCTTGGTCGGCAGCGGCTCGGGCTTCTCGCGCAGCTGCCGGAGCAGCGTCTCCATGGGGTTCTCGGCCTTCCAGAGCCGCCGCCCGGCGATGCACTCCCACAGGATCACGCCGAGCGCGTAGAGGTCGACGGTGTGGTCGTAGTCGTTGCCAGAGAGCTGCTCGGGCGCGACGTAGCCCGGCGAGCCGACGATGAAGCCGGCGACCGTCAGGCGCTCCATCGAGCCTGACTGATCGTTCTGGTAGAGGCTCGCCAGGCCGAAGTCGAGGACGAGCGCGCGCGCCCGCCCGCGGACGCTCTTCTCGATCATGATGTTGGCGAGCTTGAGGTCGCGGTGGATGATGCCGCTTTTGTGCGCGGCCGCGAGCGCGTCGGCGACCTGGACGCCGATCGTGCAGGCGCGCCGCCAGCTCATCGCGCCCTCCTCCTCGAGCGTCTCCTTGAGGTCACGCCCCCGCACGAGCTGCATGACCATGTAGGCGCCGCCGCTCGGCAGGTCGCCGGATTCGAAGGCGCCGACGATGTTCTGGTGACGCAGCTGCTTCTGGGCGGCCGCCTCGCGCTTGAAGCGGATCGCGAATTGCTCCTGCGAGGCCAGATCGGGGCGCAGGAATTTGATAGCGAACTGCTTTTGGTCGACAAGTCGACGTCCGACGTACACCGTCCCCATCGCCCCTTCACCGAGGGCGCGGAGGATCTCGTAGCGGCCGTCGAGGGTCTTGCCGACCCACCCTGCTTTGTCTTCGGCTTCCACGCGACGCTGGCTCACCCGACGAGACGCCGAGTCGGCCCTGTCACAGTACCAGATTCGACCTTGGGGCAAGCCCTGTCGCGACCCGCGCACGCCCGGCCGGCGCACCGGCGGCCACCACGGATTCCCCCGGCAGACCCGCCTAAGCGCGCGTCTGAGCGCGCTGGCTGTACGTCCGCGCAGGCGACTCGTCACCCGGCGCGACGCTGCCCGCGGCTCGTGGGACCAGCCCTCGAAATCACGGCGATCGGGCCCACCTCGTGAACACCCCTTCCGCCCCACGCCGCCGAGCATGCCGGCTGCGCCTCCCCGAGATCGCCAGCCCGAGGCCTCCGTCGAGCAGCGCGCGGACATCGAAGGGCCCGCGCACGATCTCCACGCGCCCAGCCTCGGTCGCTCGAGCGCTCGGGACGTCGTTGCGCAGCTCGCCGTCGTCGCCGCCGCGCGTCGTGCAGGTCATCGTCGTTCACCTTCCCTGCAGCTCCCGTAACCGCGCGCGAGCTCGGCTCGCGGTCGCGTCTTTCTACGGCGCCGGGCGTCGACGCTGGGGCGCGATGGTTGTATGAACGATGGGACAGAAGTGGTGAATCGCCGCGCGCGCTCGCGCTCGCGTCGCCGCGCCGACGAGGGAGCATCGTATGTGTCGCTGGATCGCGTACTCAGGCGCGCCGATTTACCTGGAGGAGCTGATCTTCCACACCGAGCACTCGCTCATCGACCAGAGCCTCGCGGCCCGGCTCGGGACCTCGCCGACCAACGGCGACGGCTTCGGGATCGGCTGGTACGACGAGCGCCCGAGCCCCGGGGTGTACCGCGACACGCACCCCGCCTGGAACGACGCGAACCTCCGCAACCTCGCGGCGCACATCCGCTCGCCGCTGTTCCTCGCCCACGTGCGCGCGACGACCGGGACCGCGGTCCAGCGCTCGAACTGCCACCCGTTCGTGCGCGGGCGCTGGATGTTCATGCACAACGGCGTCATCCGCCGCTTCGAGGCGCTCAAGCGCGCCCTCGCGCTGGCGGTCGAGCCCTCGCTCTACCCCTGCATCGCCGGGACCACCGACACCGAGATGATGTTCTACCTCGCGCTCAGCTTCGGCCTGCGCGACGAGCCGATCGCGGCGCTCGAGCGGATGGCCGGCTTCATCGAGGCCGCCGGGCGCGAGCTCGGCGAGCCGCACCCCTTGATGATGACGCTCGGGATCAGCGACGGGCGCCGGCTGTTCGCGGTCCGCTACTCGAGCGAGCGCGACTCTCGAACGCTCTACTACACGCGCGACGCGGTCACGCTCGCCGACGCCTACCCCGGCGTCGAGCGCTTCAGCGACGACGCGCTCGCGGTCGTCTCCGAGCCCTTCAACAAGCTCGCGCGCTGGACCGCGATCCCCGAGTCGCACGCGCTGACCGTCGAGCGCGGCGCGATCGAGCTGCAGACCTTCACGCCCCGCCCGCCGCCGCGGCGATAGGGCGAGACGTCCGCTCAGTCGCGGCAGTACTCGGCGGCCTCGCTGCAGACGAAGCGCACGTGGATGTGCGCGACGTGGCCGCGAGAGTGGCGGACGTACGCGCGCATGATCGACGCGATCTCGGCGTCCGGCGTGCCCATCTCGACGGCCGCGCGCCGGAGCCGGCGCCAGAACTTCATCTCGAGGAAGATCTGCTGGACCTCCCCGGTCTCGGCGAAGGCCTGGATCAACGCCCAGGTCGCGTGCCAGTCGACCTCCCACTCGCGCAGCTTCTGGGTCCGCGTCGCGTAGGGCATCGCCGGCAGGCGCACGTCGACGTCACGACCGGACTGATGGGACTTGTGCGGACGCAGCCGGCGGCCGGTCTTTCGACTCATCGCGCCGATGTAGACCGGCCCCGGGTACGCGGTCTCGTAGCGAAACGACGCGAGCGCGCGCTGGATGTTGAGCACCGCGAGCGTCGTCCCGAACGCCAGGCGCTCGAACCGGATCGTGTACAGCGACTCGTTGACCGGCAGCGCCGCGCCCTCGATCAGCCGCCCCTTGTGCGGGCGCCCGCGCGAGGTCGCGACCGGCTGATCCGACGGCGCGCTGAACTCCGGGATCGCGGGCCCACGCGTCGCGCCGCCCGGCCCCGCGACGCTCGAGGGCGCCCAGACGGTCAGCTGCATCTTCGCGCGCAGCGCTCGACGCTTCTCGCCCTGCAAAAGCCAGGGGTTCCAGATCAGCAGCTCCTCCGCGCGCACGCCGTAGCGCTCGGCGACGCGCTCGAGGGTCTCATCCTCCCGGACCCGGTGACGGGCGCGCTGACGCGGCGCGGGGAAGCTGCGCGCGTGAATCTTGAGACGCGCGCCCGGGTGCACGTAGCGGCCATCCTCGTCGGCGACGAGCGAGTTCCAGCGGACGATGTCCTCCGCGGTGACGCCGTAGCGCTCGGCGATCACCGCCGCGGTCTCGTGCTTCACCGCGTAGGTCTCGATCCACGCCGCGCGCTCGACCGACGCGCTCGCGGGCGCGACGGCATTCGCATGAGCTGTCGCATTGGACAGACTTATAAACGCGAGAGCGCCGAGCGTGAGCCGGGCGACGCGGCGGAGAGAGCCCCTCAAGGCCGCAAGTCTACCGCGCTCTAAACCGCCACGCAGGCGGTCCTAGGCCGGCTTCTCGCCAACCGCGCGACGAGCGCCACGGGCCCCGCTGTAACAAGCCTCGATTCCGCGCCGAACACGATTCGAAGGCCACGAGGTAGTCGATGGTATCAATAACTATGGCAGAGCAATCCGACGACTGGGCGCTACTAACCGCCTGGCGCGGAGGAGATTCACGCGCGGGAGAGCGCCTCGCGACGCGCTACTTCGGCATCTTGACGCGCTTCTTCCTCAACAAGGTGCGCAACGCCGACGACGCCGCGGATCTCGTCTCTGAGACCTTCCTCGCGTGCACTTCGAGCAAGGAGCGGGTCGCGGGCCCCGGCGCGTTCCGGCCGTTCCTGTTCGCCATCGCGATGAACAAGCTGCGCGGCTACTACCGCAAGCAGGCCAAGCGCCGCCGCGAGCTCGACGACTTCGGGGATGTCTGCGTCGCCAACGCGCTCCCGCGCACGCCCAGCTCGATCCTCGCGCACGCCCAGGAGGCGCGCCTGCTCGTCCGCGGCCTCCGCCGGCTCTCGCTCTCGCAGCAGATCGTGGTCGAGCTGAACGTCTTCGAAGGCCTGCGCGGCCCGCAGATCGCCGAGCTGCTCGGCGTCCCGTCGCCGACGGTCTACACCCACCTGCGACGCGGTCGAAAGCGGCTGGCGACGGTCATCCGCGAGCTGACGAACGACCCGAAGCTCGCCGACTCGACCGTGATGGGCCTCGAGACCTGGGCGCTCGAGATCCGCGCCAAGATCGCGCGCGACACCTGAACCGAGCGCCCGCAGCGACCCTCGCGACGGCCTCATCGCGCCCTCCCCGACGCGCCGACGCGCGCCGACGCGCCCTCGAGCGCGCCGGCGCGCGTCGGCTCGTGGGCCGCGTCTCGACGCGCGCGCGGCGTGACTTTTTTTGACCGCTTTTTTTCATTTTTTTTCCGCGGGGTGAGTCGATTTGACGCCGGTCGCTATTCCTCAAGTGAGAGCCGGCGAGAACCCTCTCGCCGCGCAAACGCCCGACTCAGGAGACCCCCGTTATGTCCTTCACACCCCTTCGCTCCCTCAAGGTCCTGATCACCGTCACCGCGCTCTGTGGCGTCGCCGCGACCGGCTGCGAGGAGCTCGAGGAGGACTGCCTCGAGGAGCAGCAGACGCTCCGCCCCGGCACGATCGGCGACTTCACCTTCAACACCAGCAACTGGGTCAGCGCCGCGTCCCGCGACATCTACGAGTTCGACCGCTCCGGCGTCTGGCGCAGCAACGGCTACGGCTTCGAGAACAAGCTCGACGAGATCACGTTTGAACACCCGGAGCTGGGCGTCATCACGACGAACCCCGGCGCCCCGGTGCAGCAGGGCGCGCCGCGCGTCGAGCTGACGACCACGGGCATGTTCGAGATCATGGTGTTTCGCCCGGGAGAGCCCCCCGAGAGCTTCTGCGGCGCCGAGCTGGTCGGTCTCGAGCTGGGCTTTCAGACCCGCTACAACGGCGGCCCGCAGTACGCGACGAAGGTCCGCGTCATCAACTTCAAGACCGATCCCGCCGGCGGTCAGATGTTCGACATTCACAAGGTCAACCTGCAGAACAACGAGCTGCTCGCGCCGATCTGCGAGACCAGCAGCAAGGGCGATCGCTTCGCGCGCGTCTACGACCACCTGAGCATCAACGTCAACACCGGCGCGGCCACGGACACGCCCGACGTCTTCCATCTCGCCTGCACCGCGAGCGCGCCGGGCAAGAGCGCGCTGTACGGCTACCTCCCGGATCAGCGCGACGAGTTCTTGCTCGCCAACCGCGTGATCCGGGCGGACTACTGCGCCGACGGACACCCCTACACCTTCCCGGGCAACGCGCTGGTGATCCGCGACAACTTCTCGCCCGGCCAGGAGGGCGCGACGCTGGCGGACGTGTACGACTACGCGGCCGCGGAGGGCCTCGCGCTCGAGGCGATGTGGGATGAACGCGGGATCATCTGCGTCGACACGCCGCGCGTCGAGTCGTTGACGCGCCTGGATGTCCTGTGCCCCATCAAGCGGCAGCACGGCGAGGAGATCCACAACTGGCGCCCGCCCAGCTGCGAGGGCTTCGTCGACATGAGCTCGCCCGGGATGCGCTTCTTCTCCCTCACCGCGCCGTCGGAGTAGATCGCGACCGCCGGGCTGCCGCAGCGGGCTCGTGTTAACCTGGTGACGGGCCGCGCGTGCGCCCGCGAAGCAGCCCCCGTGGATCTCGAGCCCGCAACGCAGTCCCCCCAGGCGCCCGGCGACGACGCGCTCGAGGAGACGCTCGACGCGGCGGAGCTGACCGGGGCGTCCGCGCCCGCGCGCCAACCTGTCCGATCAGGCACGCCGTCTCCGGACGCGCCGCGCGACGATCGAGACACGCTGGAGGCCGTCCCGAACACGCTGCCGATCGATGACTCCGGCGCCGACGCGCTGGTCGGCGACATAGAGGCCCGGCGGATGAAGAACCGCGTGTTCGGGCGCCTGTTCAACAAGCAGGAGCGCCTGCGGATCGGTCGCTACGACCTCCTCGAGAGCATCGGCCACGGCGGCATGGGCGTCGTCTACACGGCCTACGACGACGAGCTCGACCGCAAGATCGCGCTCAAGCTGATCCAGGGCGAGGACGTCCAGAGCGAGACGGCGCGCCTGCGCTTCAAGCGAGAGGCGCAGGCGATGGCCAAGCTCTCGCACCCCAACGTCGTGACCGTGCACGAGGTCGGCGACGCCGACGGCAAGATCTACATCGCGATGGAGTTCGTGCGCGGCGAGAGCCTCGACCGCTGGTGCGAGGGGCGCGAGTGGCACGAGGTCGTCGAGGTGTACATTCAGGCAGGTCGTGGCCTGTTCGCGGCGCACCAGCTCGGCATCATCCACCGCGACCTCAAGCCGCACAACATCATGCGCGGCGACGACGGCGTGGTGAAGGTGCTCGACTTCGGGCTCGCGGTCGCGAGCGACGATCCCGAGCTGCTCACCGACCCCGAGCTCGAGCTCGGGCGCGACTCCGACCGCCCGTCGCACAGCTCCGTGCTCCGCGTCGAGCTGACGCGCGCGGGCACCCTGATCGGGACGCCCGCCTACATGGCGCCCGAGGTCTTCGCGGATCACAAGGCCGACGCGCGCAGCGACCAATTCAGCTTCTGCGCCGCGATGTACAAGGGGCTGTACGGCCAGCTGCCCTTCGCGGGCGCGACCCTCGAGGCGCTGGTCGCCAACATCGGCCGACGCGACGTCCGCCCGCCGCCGCCCGGCAGCCGGGTGCCGAGCTGGCTGCACCGCGTCATCCTGCGCGGCCTCGACCCCCAGCCAGAGCTGCGCTGGCCGTCGATGGGCGCGCTCGTCGACGCGCTCTCGCGCGACCCGACGCGCACGCGCAGACGGCTGCTGGTCGGCGTCGGCCTCGCCGCGCTCACCGGCGTCGGCGGCTACGCGCTCTCGGAGCTGCGCGCGACGCCGATCGAGGACTGCGCCAGCGCGGCGGATGAGCTCGCCGCGGTGTGGTCTCCCGCGCGCCGTGATCAGGTGACCGCCGCGTTCGCGGGCGCCGGGCACCGGCTGGCTGATGACGCGCTCGCGCGCGTGCTGCCGAAGCTCGACGCCTACGCGCGCGCCTGGTCGGGGATGCGCGTGGAGGCCTGCGAGACGCACCGCGTGGGGCAGCAGTCAGACCGGATGTTCGACCTGCGCACCGCCTGCCTCGACCGCCGCCGCGCCGGCTTCGGCACGCTGCTCGACGCCTTCGAATCCGCCGACGGCGCGACCGTCGAGGGCGCGGCCTGGGCGACGGCGAGCCTGCCCCCGATCGCCGACTGCAGCGACACGCAGGTGCTCAACGCCGCCGTCGCGCCGCCCTCCGACCCCGAGGTCGCGCGGGAGGTCAAGCGGCTGCGAGAGGCGCTCGCCGGGCTCCGTTCGCTCACGGGCGTCGGCGACTACAAGACCGCAGTCACGCGCGCCACCGAGGTGCTGAGGCGCGCCGAGCAGCTCGGCTATGAGCCGCTCACGGCCGAGGCGAAGCTCGAGCTGGGCGCCGCGCAGCTCGAGGCCCGCCAACCCGACCGCGCGCTCGAGTCGCTGTCCGACGCGCTGACGGCCGCGATCCGCTCGGGGCAGGACGCGGTCGCGGCCGAGGCGCTCGCGCGCCGGATGTGGATCCTCGCGGAGCCGCTCGGGCAGCCAGAGGCCGGCCTGCGCGACGCGCCCGAGGCCGAGGCCTTCGTCGAGAAGCTCGGTCGCCCGGCGTGGCTGCGGTGGCTGCAGCTCAACAATCACGGCGCCGCGCTGCGCCGCAGCGGCGACGTGAGCGGGGCCGAGCGCGCGTACCGAGCCGCGCTCGCGGCGATCGACGCGGACGCGCGCGAGTTCCCGATCGAGACCATCTCGACCGGGGGGAACCTCGCCTCGCTCCTGTACTCGCGTCAGCAGCTGCGCGCGGCCGCGCTCGAGCTGCGCGCGGTCCAGCGGCGCACGAGCGCGCTGCTGGGCGAGGCGCACCCCAGGACCGCGATGCTCACGGTGCTCCTGGCGATGTGCCTGTTTGACCAGTTTCAGCGGGTCGAGGCGCTCGAGCTGCTGGAGCACAGCCTCGCGCGCCTCGACCCCGCCGCGCTGCACCGCCGGTCGACGCTGCGGGTCTGGATCGCGCACATCCACCTGTACGCGCGCGCCTACCGAGAGGCGCTCGCGCTGGGCGACCGCGTGATCGAGGTCGCCGAGCGCGAATTCCCGGAGGATCAGCTGCTCTCGATGGGGCTGCAGGTCCGCGGGCTCGCGCGCGTCGGCCTCGGCGAGGCCGCGCGCGGCCTCGCCGACCTCCACGAGTCCGTCGCGATCGAGCGTGAGCGCGTCTCGCCGCAGCACAAGCTCGTCGCGGACGCGCTGTGGTACCTCGGCACCGGCCAAGGGCTCGCCGGGCGACGCAGCGAGGCTGTCGAGACCTTTGAGCGCGCCAACGCGATCTACGCGAAGCAGCAGGGGGACACCGCCGTGCTGCTCGGTCGTATGTCGCTTCGCCTGATCGAGACGTTGATCAACCTCGGGACGGAAGTCGGAGAGGAACGCGAGCTGGATGCCGCAGAGGAAACCGCGGCTCTCGACGAGCGCGATCCTCCGGAGGTTCCTCCCGAGGACCCGCTCGCCCGCGCCGAGCGGCTCATCGCCGAGACCTCTGAATTTCAAGACAACGCCGGCTTCGCCGAGGACAACGAGTACCGACTCGTGCTGGTCAAGCTGCGCGGCGACCTCGCGACCGCGCGCGGTGACCTCGCGGCCGCGCGTGTCGACTACGCGCGCGCCTGCGACGGCTTCGCGCAGCGACACGACGCGGACGATCCGACGCTCGCCGACTGCCGGCTCGCCTGGGCGCGCGCGCACGGGCCAGGCGCCAGCGCGCGAGCCCGCGCGCTCGCCGAGCAGGCCCGCGCCGCCTACGAGTCTCTTGGGTCAGGTTTCACACGTGAGCGCGAGGACGCGGAGGCCTTGCTCAAGCGCGAAGGCCCGCGCTGACGCTCAGGGCGCGTACCAGACCTCGAGCGCCGGGCCGCCGAAGCCGGCCTCGCTGCTGTAGAAGTCGCTGCCGTTGGTTCCCTCCGAGCGCAGCACCAGCCCGTAATTCGGCTGACCGTCGACCCAGCCCTGGACGACGCTCGTCACGTCGAGCTCGTGCGTGCCCACGCTCGCGGCGAAGGTCAGCTCCACGCCGGCGCCGCCGGGCCGGTTGTCGAAGGTGATCGCGCCCTCGCTCCAGTCCGCGTCCGCCCTGTGCACCTCGACGGTGTCGCCCTCGTCGTGCGCGACGATGACGAGCCGCGCCTCGGCGATCTGCGTACCCGGCGGGATGGCGTCGAGGCCCGCGGGCTTGATGAAGGTCTCGTAGACCGAGGGGCCGGCGTCGATCAGCAGGTCCTCGGACGCGCCGAAGTTCGCGCCGGGCGCGTCGCCGTCGACGTAGGCGTCATCAAATGTCTCGATGACCAGATCCGGATCGTCCCCGCCCTCCGTGGTCGTGCCGCCGGGGCTCATCTCCGGATCACGGACGATCTCGAACTCGTCGATGACCTCGCCGTTGATGTTCTTGAAGTAACCAAAGGCCTTGTAGGGATCGCCGTCGACGTGGAAGTCGATGAACAGCGCGCCCTGGGCGGGGTTGTTGACCGGCTGCGGATCGCCGTGCTTGAGGTAGTAGTCGACGGCGTAGATCGTCGACCACCACGTGTCGTCGTCGTGCTCGTCGGCGTGGTAGTCGCGGAGCGCCTGACCGCCGATCCCGCTCACCGTCACGAAGGTGCTGCCCTCCCCCACCATCATGACGCCGTGCTCGCCCATCGCCCCGTGGCCGTCGCCCTCGTCGCCGAGGTTGGTGAGCGTCAGCGTGCGCGCGTAGCTGTGCTCGTGGCCCGTCACGACGATCGCGGCGCCGTCTTGGCAAGCCTGGTAGACGCCCCAGCCGGCCTCGTCGCCCTTGCCGCCCGCCTGCATGTCGTTTTGGTTCTTGTGCCAGGCGCACACCGACCAGATCGCGTCGTCGTTCGCCAGCTCGCCGGCGATGTAGTCCTCGCTCTCGCCCTGGCTGTTGTAGACATCGACGCCCGAGAACACCATGAACAGGCCCTTGTAGCTGCAGGCGCTGTTGAGCCCGAGCTCGCCCGTGCAGGTCGCGCCGTCGTCGATCGCGTTCTGCGTGCGCTCCTGGATCTTGGCCTGGTAGCCGTCGTCGCCGTAGAACGCGCTCTCGTCGTGATTACCCGCGACCGCGAACACCGGGTAGTCCGCGCCCAGGCGCCCGACGTTGTGATCATCCCACGCGGTCGGGTCGTCGTTGTAGTCGAAGTCGCCGGCGATGATCAGGAACTCCGCGCCCTCTGCCTTGACCAGGTCGAGCACGTCGCGCGCGGCCTGCCCCGTCGTCTGATCGCCGATGAACGCCACGCGCAGGTTCTCGACGGTCGGCGTCCCTACGGGCTCATCGGTGTCGCTGGTCGAGCTCGTGGTGCCCGCCGTCGTCATCGTCGTCGTGTTCGTCGCGCTGGTGGTGCTCGTCGTCGCGCCGCCCGTCGCCTGCCCCGTCGCGCTCGCGCCCGTGTCGCCGCCGCCCGAGCTGCTCACGGTCCCGGCCGACCCCGAGCTCCCCGGCGTCCCGGGGCCGCCGGTCGGACCCGCGGCGGTCGACTCGCTGTCCTTGCCCCCGCCGGAGCACGCCGGGGCCGCGAGCGCGAGCGCGGCGATCGAGAGGAGCAGCGGAGGAGTCGAGCGGCGAGGCGTGATCATGATGAGGCTCCTGGCGAGAGGCGAGCGGCCTTGGTGGTGATGAAGTCCGGCGAGCGCCGCTCTCGGCGTGGATACTTGCATATCCCGCGCTCGTTGTAGCGTCACCGAGTTCGTGACGGCGCACCGTAACAGGTGAAACGTCCGCCCTCGCCCTCGCCCGCGACACAACGCTGTCACAGCGAGCGCACGCCGCCGAGGTTCTCGGCGACAGCCGCTCGCGCGGGCGTCCTCATTCGTCGGTGCTCGAGCTACCAATATCGCCTTCGTGGAGCGGAGCGCGGTGACGCCCGCCGCCGCGATGACGCGATGACGCGATGACGCGATGACGCGCTTTCGACGCGCCGCGAAGACGTGTTCACGGAGAGCTCCTGCGAAGCGTGAATACATGTCCGATAAAACAGGTCAAATCGGACGCGCGCGAGTGCCCACGCGCGCGCGCCCGAGCGCCGGTGCACATGCAAGCGCGCGAGCGGGTCGCGCGGCCCGCGGGTCCACGGCGCGCCCGCGCACGCGCACGAGAACACATGACCTAAAAGACATTTAACACTCGACGCGCGGCGCCGCGGCGGCGAGACTCCGTGTGCCCGTGACAAGCCCGAAGGCCGCCCTCCCGCCGCGCGAAACAGCGTACGACGGGCTCCTGTTCGCCGCGACCATCACGCTCGGCTCGTTCTTGGTATTCCAGGTCCAGCCGCTGATCGGCCGCTTCATCCTGCCGTGGTTCGGCTCCTCGCCAGGCGTGTGGACGACCTGCATGCTGTTCTTCCAGGCGCTGCTGCTCGCCGGCTATGCCTACGCCCACGTCCTCTCGGTCCGGCTGTCCCCGCGCGCGCAGACGCTGCTGCACATCGCGCTGCTCCTCGCCGCCGCGCTCACGCTGCCGATCACGCCCTCCGCCGCGTTTAAACCCACCGACGCGACCGATCCCTCCGCGAGGATCCTGCTGCTGCTGCTCGTCTCCGTCGGCGCGCCCTACCTGCTGCTCGCCAGCGGCGCCCCGCTGGTCCAGCGCTGGTACGCCCGCGCGCGTCCCAGCGCGTCGCCCTATCGCCTCTACTCGCTCTCCAACATCGGCTCCCTGCTCGCGCTGCTCAGCTACCCGCTCGTCTTCGAACGTCTCTGGTCGCTCGAGACGCAGACCACCTCGTGGTCGTGGGCCTTCATCGCCTACGGGCTGCTCTGCACGCTCTGCGCCCTGCGGAGCCGTCGTCGAGAGGCGCCCCAGCGTCGCGCCCCAGCGAGCTCCGCGATACCGATTGAAGACATGTCCGCGAACGCGGCGCGCGCCCCAATGAAGCCAACACCGCCGCCGCCCGTCGCGGCCTCGCCCGCGCGCGAGCAGGACCTCGCGCGCGTGCCCTGGCGAGACCTCGCCCTCTGGGTCGCGCTCTCGGCCTGCGGCTCCGTCATGCTGCTCGCCGCGACCAACCAGATCTGCCTCGACATCGCGGTCACGCCGATGCTCTGGGTCGTCCCGCTCGCGCTGTACCTCCTGAGCTTCGTGATCTGCTTCGACAACGAGCGCTGGTACTCACGCCCGCTGTTCGCCGGGCTGTTCGTGCTCGCGCTCGCGCTGGTCGGCCCGACGATCCTGCTCGGCCCCGAGCTCGGCATCGCCTGGCAGCTGCTCGTCCACTGCGCGGCGCTGTTCACCGCGTGCACGCTCTGCCACGGCGAGCTGTATCGCCTCCGCCCGCCGCCGCGCCGCCTGACGCTGTTCTATCTGGCGGTCGCGGCCGGTGGATGCCTCGGAGGCCTGCTGGTCGCGCTGGTCGCCCCGCGCGTGTTCACGGGGTACTACGAGGACTCGCCCCCAAAAACCTGGTCCCGCGGTCATCTTCCGGCAGTACGCCGTTTCCGTCACTTCAGACCGCGGGATCAGGGATTTGGGGATTCGAGTCGAGTACGCGTGAGGTGGCTCGAGGACGCTGGATCGTGCGGGAAGTTTGGCACATGGGGGGCACATCGAGCGTCCACGAGCGGCCCATGGCGCGAACTTGAGGCTACGCGTCTCCCTGTCGCGGCAGTTGCAGGAGTGATAGAACGTTCTGGAGTTGAAGCGCTAGCGGTCGAAGCGCCACATCCTCGAGTCCCTCACTCAAGGCAGCCTCGAGTCCATCGCTGTAGACCTCGCTCGAAGGCGCGTGAAGAAGCCAAGCGATGTACCAATGCGCTCGCGCGAACCAGTGCGCCGGAGCGCCTCCGCCGAAATGCCCACGCCAACGAGCCGTTGCGGGCCAGGAGTAGGTCGTGAGGCACTGAATCCAACCCAGCGCGAGTTCAAAACCAACCGCGAGTGGCGTGTCGAAAGCAGCGATCCAATGCTCGATCGCGTCGAAGTTCTCCAGCAGCCAGCGTGCCTGTTGACGCAGATCTACGTACGCCGCTCGTGTTGGCTCGTCGAGCCCAACAGAGGTCGCCATGGACACCATGAGTTCCGCGACGTGCCGTGACGCGAGTTCACAGAAATCTCGAAGAGGGTTGTCCTGCGACGAATGATCGCGAAACGCCGCGAGAATACGCGGTTGAACCGCCAGCTCCGCCGGAGCGGGGACACGCACCGGTCGTAGGCGCGGTTCGAGCACCAGTTGATCGAGAACCGAATCCATCTCCTCACGGAAATAGCCATCTGGACCGGTCGCCGGCCCCTCGAAGTCGAGGAAATCATCCTCATCGTCGGCGACCTCCGCCGCTGCCGCCGCGACGTTGGCATCCCAAGCTCTTGCCAACTCCTCTACAACGTGCTCGTGCGTGAGCGCATCACGCTTCTCTCGTAGCGACTGTGGATCAAGCCAGCCTGCTCCGTGAAGATCGTAGCCGTCGCTCAGATTAACGAGTTCACCGGCCCAAATCACGTCCTCGGCGGATCCAAACCACTTGGTCCGCTCGCGTCGATTATGAATGTCCGAGTACCGAATCCAACGTACGTCGTGGACTACTGACGGAGGATGTTCAATTGTCGCCAGCGCTCGGTACCTCGTGAGATCGGGGTGCTGCGCCTGCCGCCAACTGTCGCCGGCGAAGAATCGCGTGTACTGCCGCGGTGATGCCGGCTGCACCGCTCGCGCATGAGAGAGTGGCCAGGTCGGGATATTGTACTCGCCCGGAAGCACGAGTACGCTGGGTCCTACGGACTCGTCCTCAACAATACTCGCCAGCCGTCGAAGCACCTGTTCGCCGAGCGCTTGGGTGAGCGCGGCGCCGACGTGGCTTGCCTGAGCGACTCCTTCTGCCAACAACGTCAGCAGTGCATCGAGCAGCGCATGGTCGTCTTGGCTACTCTCTTCCTTCGACCACGTGATCGCGTCGCGGGTCGATATACTCGTCATAGCCCAACGGCCCAGCGGATGGGTGGCGCCAAAACCGAGAAGCCATGGCGCGAGCTGCTCGGCATCACCGCGTTCTGCCATGTGCTCGACGCACGGCTCGACAGGGATAGATTGCACTGTCGAACCACGCCAGGGTAGCCACGTTCCGGCGCGCTGCACCATTGCGAAATCGCCCGCTCCGAGTCCATCGAGGATAACCTCGCGCAGCAACGCTGAGTCTTGAGAAGACCGCCCAGCAACTTGCCCGACCCGTAGACGCGCGAGCAAGGCGTGGGGAGAAGCTACGAGCGCTCTAAGCAGCACTTCGAATAGCTCGCTTGGTAGCCACTCTCGCTCAAGCTCAAAATCGAACAGGAACAGTAGCGACTCGATGCGACTATTCGAGACGCAGAACTCGGTGACGATCTCCTTGGCAAGCGCGCGACCGCCGATAGCGCGAAGGAGAGTCTTGAAAGTCTGGTGCCAGGTCGACCGCTCGAAGCGTTCGTGGACAAACTTCGCCACAGTATCCGTGGGCATCCGTCCGAGCCGCGCGGCTGCTAGGTATTCGACAAAGCTCAAATGTAAAAATGCGAATTGCCCGGGGACCTCCTCAATTAGCAAACCAGTGGAACGCTCCAGGTGAACAAGCCACGCCTCGACAACGCGAGCAAGCTCCAGCGAATTTCTGTCCGCCCCTTGCGCAGCCGAAAGAACGCGAGAGAAGTAGCTTGCCAACTCGGCGCGCTCGAACACCACGCTGTGCCCCGCGTCTGTACGAGCCTCCTGAGTTGACAACGCGAGCCATTCTAGAAGTGTTCGCTGCTCGTCGACCGAGAGCGCCTTAAACTCCACGCCACGGTTGCGAGGCCAGGTCTCGAGAAGCGTGACGACAAACGACTCATATAAACCGCCGACGTCGTTCGGCAGTTCTTTTTTCTCGGCGAAGACGATCGCGCTGATCGTCGCCAACAAGGGTGTACGCGCGAGCGTCCAAACACCACGATTTCCACGGAGAGCCCGGAGTAACTTTGTTCCGTCGACAGTGCTCACGCGTGACCAGTTCTCGCAGAAGCGCTCAATCGCGCGATCGGAAAACGGCCGAACGCGGAGCGTCTCAAAGCCGCTCGCCGCGTCAAGCCGGGCCTCATCGTACCCCGTGACCCTGCTCGTGATGATCACCCGTAGTCGCTTGAAGGCGGCGCAGAGTTCACGAACTCGCTGGCACATCATGATCCGGGTCGAAGCATCTCCGAGTTCGTCAAGACCATCGAGAACAAGAACTGCGCGTCCCTCTCTTAGAAGCGCGTTGAACCATGACCGCTGCGGCTCGACGTAGTAACGCTGAAAGCCAGTGTACAGGAGGTCGGCGAGCGGCTTTTTGACATCCTCTACCCCCAAATCTCGGAATGCCAAGAAAAGCGGGAGGTGCTGTACAGGAGTCGAGGCACTTTCCTCCGCGAGCGCGAGCGCGAGTGCGCGACTCAGCAGGCTTTTTCCACTACCAGGTGCACCGAGGATAATCAGGCGTGTTGGTCTCTCCCTTCGAGCTTCGCTCGGCGGCGAGCCAGACAACTCCTTGTGGAGTCCCGAGCGAGCTACTGAGACGAGCCACTCAGTCGAGAACGTCGCTGGCTCGCCAATGATGACTCCCTCCTTTGTCATCAAGCTATCGAGAACATGCTGGCGAAGCGCACGGCCGGGATTTCTCGTGGGCTCTGGATTCGCTAGCTGAAACTCAAGTGGGACGAATAGATCTCGAACGCGAGCGTGCGGGGGATGACGAGCATAGAGTCCAGCGAATGGGACTTGATCCAGGCCCTCGCAGAGCACTTCCCGATAGCTCGCCTCGAGCTCGGTCGTGGACCCAACCGAATGCGGCGGACCCGCTGACGGATCCGGCGTTGTAAGTTCGCGCCTCGTCGAATTCTGCCGATTCTCTACCGAGCGAAGCAACGCAGGGGCGACCTCGTCCAACGCAGCGCGAACCAGGTCGAGACCAGCCGGGTCTTGTTCCGACAGCCTCAGCAAGACCTGCGCACGCGTGGGGATGTCGGCTGGCGCAGGCGGGACATGCGTGACGTCAAAATCCTCGCCAAGAAAAAGGAGTACCTCCCCGAACTGGCTAGGCGTGCACTGCTTGAGCGCCTTATAGAGCGTGAATTGTTCGGACTGCGCCATGAACGCCATGCGACACGATGCGAACGGGCGCATCGTAGCGCGATGCTCGGCTCTCGGCGAGCCCTATGTCGCCGTGGTCGTTCGATCCGTACGCATCGACGCGTACAGGGGAACACACCACAGCGAACGCGTCATGGATTGTCGTCTTCCGGCGGAAGAGCGCGCAATCTCTCGTCGCCTGTGAGCAGCTCTCGCCTGACCTCATCACGGCGCGCGAGCACGCGCCGACGTAGGAGTCGCTCGACCAACCCCAGCAAGAGGAACGGCGGAATGTAGGTCAACGCGAGCAACATCAACGTCGATCCGCCGAGCGCCTTCGTGATGAAGAACCCGATGAGCGCCAGGAGTGCCGAGAGCGGAAACAGAAACCACGCGATCGGTTTCTGGTTCTCATGCGTCCAAAACCAAGCCGTCGGGATTATCCCGAGCGTCTGTTTTTTATCGAGCAGACTCCGCCGCGGCGAGCTGCTCTGCTGTTTGACGAGGTTGCGCACTGCTGGAGCTTGATTGTACCGAAGATGAGAGGCGAAGACCCCGCGAAGACTCACGGAGCCTTCTCCGGACTATTCCCAGAACGCGAGCGTGGTAGCGATACAGGTCGCCGCGCCACCGATACATACCGTTGCGGCGGGTTGGCATCCAGGTACGAGGAGAGCGCAACCGCAGACCAACGTAGCTGAGCCACACGCGATCGCCCCCTCCTTCGACGCGAGCGCGTCGTCCGGGAGCGGCGTAGTGAGCCAGTCGAGGACCTCGTCCTCGACATCGGCGCCCGCGATCACCGGCAGGTCGCCTCCGACTCCGGACATGATCAGCATGACGCGATGCGCCAGGCGCCAAGCCGAGTCTTCACGGACCTCCAGCAGTTGCTCGTTGATCACCTGGGGCTCACCCTCGACCTCGGTGACCGCGAACTCGCTCTCGGTCTGCGCGAACTCGACCGCGGCGCCTTGGCCGGTCGCCAAGTGGGCGTCGAAGCGGGCCGACAGACCTCCTTCGGCGAAGGTGAACTGGCGCTCGAGCACGCCGCCAGACGCGTTGAACTCAGCGCTCATGAGCGCGGCGAAGCCACGGCGGGGGTTGACCGCGTAGGTCAGCTCAACCCCGGTCTCATCGGTTTCAACCACGATCTTGGTCGCTTCGTCGACGCACTTCGCGGTCAGCGAGACCTCAGTGCTCGATGCCTCCATGCCGGTATCCGACTGACTATCGACCGACAGACCGAGCCCCGCCACGGTCTCGGCGAGGTGCTCGATGCTGTCCGAGCAAGTCGCGGGGATCTCGGGCTCGACGGCGAGCGCGATGTTGGGCGTGACGACAGCGGTCGTTCCGGCGATGACGGTGCCAAGGGAGATGATTTGCAGAATGCGATTCACGGTTCTCGAGTTCTCCTTCCGGCCAGGCCGATGCTGTCCCCGGGACCCGGCCGATGAACGGGGACGTTGCCATGGGATCGGCCGTGGACTGGGGCCGTTGCGGAGAGAGCCGCAGTTCCTGGCCGCGACGAATGCGTTCAACTGGCCAGCTTGCGGGTCACCGACGCGCATGGAGCCGTCTGAGGGGGTACCATGCGTGCTCTCGTGGATTTGCTCCACCATCGCAACCGCCGCTCCCCATGACGAACACCGATCGCGTAACGCTCTACAAGGCGCTCAAGCAGTGCACACCCGGTCAATTCGGCGAGGTGCTCATGTACCTCACTATCGATGCCTCGCACGTCCCGCCCGCGCCTGCTGATATCCCGACACGCGCGCAGGCACTGCTCAGGCTCGCGGAGCAACACCCGGATGGTCTCGAGCAGGTTCGCGCCGCGGTGCTCGACGCCGCCCCCGCGTTGCTCGGTGTTTCGCGCCCACCAGCCACACCGCGTGTCTCCGGAGCTGCGACGACGACCGCATCGACGCGTGCGCCCGCCCCGAAGCTGACCCCGAGCGACCCGATCCGCTGGCTGCACCTCTCCGACATCCACATCGGCTGCGCCGGGCGAGCCCCGTGGTGGCAGACCCTCGAGGATCTTCACAAGAGCATCGAGAAGATGCTGCCTGTGGTGGGCGAGCCGGACCTCCTGCTGCTCTCTGGCGACATGGTGTTCAAGGGTGACGCCGACGAGTTCAACGAACTCGACGAGTTCCTCCGGGGCGTCCTCGCGCGTATGAAGCAGCTCGGCATCAAGCGTGAGCCGATCATCATCCCCGTGCCGGGCAATCACGATCTCGCGCGGCCTCAAGACGACGACGCGTACCGCTACATGATCCTCGATCACTACGAGGACGACGCGCCCAAGCCTCAGACGCTCAAGAAGCAGCTATGGAAGGAGCGCGACGCTAGCCTGCTCGATCCGCTGTTCGCCAACTACCGGGCCTGGCTTGCGAATTCGATCGTCCCGCAGTTTCAGGCGCGCTCGCGCGAGCTGGCGTTTCAGACCTCCCACATCCCGGGTGACCTGTGGGTCGAGTTCACGCCGGAGGGCCGCTTCCCGCTCGGGATCGCCGGGCTCAACTCGGCGTGGATGCAGTACGAGGGCGGCGACTTCGAAGGGCGGCTCCAGCTCCCGCCAGAGCAGCTCCACGCCGTCCTCCTGCCGGAGGGTAAGAGTAACCCGCTCGCCACCCTCGATCGCGTGCATCGTCGTCTGCTGATGATGCACCACCCGCCCACATGGCTCTCGGCTCGGGCCAAGTCGAGTTTCCTGGACTCGATTCACACCCCGGGGCGCTTTGATGTCTGCATTCACGGGCACATGCACGAGACGCGGACCGAGACCATCGCCCGCGCCGGCGGCAAGCCGCGGCACTACTTCCAGTCATCCTCGCTTTTCGGTCTCGAGCACTACGGGACCAAGAAGGAGAGCCGCGCCATGGGCTACGCCTGGGGCGAGGTGCACGAGGACGGGCGCGTGCGCGTGTGGCCGCTTGACCGGGTGCGCAAGGGCGACAGCTCCTACGCGTTTGACCGCGACACCAAGATGCACCTCGAGCATGATGGCTCGATGACCGTGCGCGAGCCGGACGGCCGGCGGTGGAATCGGTCACGAAGCCCGTCGTCGCGTCGCGCGTCGACGCCTGGGGGCCCGTCCAGCGACGACGCCGACCCTGCGCCCGCGGCCTCTCCGGTCGAGGACTATCTCAGCTGGGCTCGCACGCGTCACCGACTCGTCGACTTGTTCGGGGTCGGCGGCGCGGACATGCGCCTGGAGCTCGACAAGATCTACGTACCGCTGCGCTTTGAGAGCCGCATGAGCACGGAGCGCTGGTCTGGTGAATTCGAGGGCGCGGTCGCGCACGATGACCATAACCTCGTGGTCGAGGAGCTGTTCAGCACGCTCCCGGACGGGACCCACCATGCGCTCGTGCTCGGCGACCCCGGCTCGGGCAAGACGACCGCGCTGCGAAAACTCTATCATGAGTGCCTCAAGCCCGGCTCATACGCGGCGCTGGGATTGGCTCCCGAGGCGGTCCCGGTGTTCGTCCGCTTGCGCCGGTTCTCCGAGAACGACCTCGAGTCGCCGTTGGAGGTGTTCATCCAGCGCGAGCTGGCGGAGCTCTCCGAGGACGCGCTCGCGGGTGACACCGCGTCCACGCTCATGCGCGGTCGTCCGCTGCTGCTACTTGACGGCCTCGATGAGGTCGCGCGCGAAGAGCTGCGCGCCAAGCTGTGCACGTACCTCGCGGCCGAGCTCGGATGCCCCGAGTACGCGGGCGTACGCGCGGTGGTGTCGTGCCGCTACGCGGGCTACCGCGACTCGTCGTGGCTCTCGGGCGGCTTCGCGCACCTGCACGTGCGCCCGCTCGATGATGAGCAGATCACGAGGCTGATCGAGCGCTGGTTCGAAGAGGCCGCGCGCGCCAACACTGCGATCCCGCGACACACCACGCTCGAGCGCGGCAAACACCTGCTTGCTACGCTCGGCAGCGAGGAATACAGAACGCAGCAGATCAAGGTGATGGTCAGCACGCCGCTGCTGCTGACGCTGCTGTGCGTGATCGTCTACCGCGGGCACAGGATCCCGCGCCATCGCGCGGAGTTTTACGGGGAGTGCCTGCAGGTGCTGCTATCGCGCTGGCGCAAGCACGTCCAGCCGCCGATCGACCTCACGATCGCCATGTCGCTGATGCGCTCGCTCGCGCACGCGCTGCACCAAAAAGAACGACGCGATGACGTCACCCGCGCCGGCCTGCAGCGGCACTTCCAGAGCCGACTTCGCGAGCTCGGCCAACAAAAGGAGGGAACCCCAGCGCGCCTCGACGGCACGCTCAAGCTGGCCACCGAGATCACGGGCTGGCTGCAAGACGAGGGGGTGCTGACCGAGTTTGCCCCACGACACTACGGCTTCTTCCATCTCGGGATTCAGGAGTACCTGACGGCCGCGTTCATCGCGAGCGAGAGCGGCGCCGGCAACGATTCGACGAAGCTCCTGCGAGCGCTCGCGCAGCGCATCGATCGCCCGTGGTGGCGCGAGGTCGCGCAGCTGCTGGTGAGCCTCGGCGGGCGCGGCGTCTTCGTCTCGTTCATGCGCGAGGTCCTACGTACGCCGCTGCTGCTGCGCCCGGAGCACGCGCTGCTGCTGCGCGGGTTGTTTGACGAGGCGAAAGAGCGTGACCGCACCGCGGTGATCGAGCTGCTGGTCCCCACGACTGAGCCGGCGCGCCTCGTGGCGCTGCTCGGGCTGGTACGAGACGACTACCACGACGCGGCGCTGGTCATGCGTGCGAGGGCGCTGCTCGAGGTCGAGAACGACGATGTCCGCTGGTTGGCGAACGACCTGATCCGGCGCGCGGAGGAGGGCCGCGACGAGGCGGTCGCTGCGTGCGACGACGTGCTCGTCTTCGCCGAGGGGGACCGCCGGCTCGCGGAGCGCGTCGCGAACCAACTACGCGCGCGTAGACGCCGAGTCTGGACCCTCGAGGGCCTGCTCCCCGACGCCGAGACGCTCAGCGCATACACAGATGAGCTGGTGCTCCGCGCGGCGCGGGCGCTCGCGCTCTTGGGGGAGCACGCGCCCTGGGAGGAGCACGGCGCGCGCGATGTGCTCGAGCTGCTCCGCGACAACGATCTCCGGGTGTCGCTGTACGAGGCGAAGCCGGGGGCGCGAGATCGCGTGGAGGTTCCCGGTTGGTTGGCGCCCACGCCGTGGGAGCGCTCGCTGGTGCCGCGGAGCACGACCCAAGGTATCGCTATCGCGCGCACAACGATCGACCACGCCACCGCGCGGGCTCTCGGATTGACGCACCCCCGTGCCGCTTCCCGAGAATTCACAGAGCAACGTACGGGTATTCGAATGCTGTGGGTGCCCGGAGGCACTTTCATGATGGGACCTGAGGGCAATACGATGCATATGGATGTACCGGCGTTCTGGCTGGGGGAAACACCAGTGACGAACAAACAGTACGCGGCGTTTCTAGAGGAAACGGGCCATAGGGAACCGAGATTATGGCGAATTCCCAAGTTCTCCAATGCAGATCAGCCGGTCATCGTAAGCTGGCAGGAAGCAAATGAATTCTGTGAGTGGCTCAATCAGAGAACGACAAATACTAACTACATGCTACCCAGCGAAGCTCAGTGGGAATTCGCTGCTCGTGGTCCACAACTACTACGATACCCCTGGGGCTCGGATGCTCCTGATATGACATTCGCATGGTTTGCTCGAGGCGGTGAGGGGTATCCTGCCCCGGTCGGCACACATCCAGCCGGCCGAGGACCATTCGGACACCAGGATCTCATCGGAAATGTGTGGGAATGGTGTTCGGACGAATTCCACGGCGCGGACGAGAGTAGTAGAGATCTTGGAACACAGCGCGTGGTGCGTGGCGGAGGTTTCAATCACGAAATCAAAGACCACCATGAGACTGTACACCTAAGGGCATGGGGATGGTCTTTGCGCCGCACTTACCTTACCGATGGCTTTCGCCTTGCAGCCGCTCCCCAGTTCACGACGTGAACGACAAGTGACCATTGAGCCCCTACGTTCGGTCTCTGGCGGCCTGCCGCTGGCGTGCTGCTCGGCGCTCGACTCGGCGGTGAGGAACTCTTGGGCCCGAGGAGGAAGAAGCCAAAGTGACCGGGCGCTAATCGAGCGAGGCTGGTTCGCCGGTAAAGATGCGCCGGCGCCGGTCGGAACACGCACGGCGGGGGACTATCTCGGCGGCGAGCTGGATGTGCCTTCCGTGACCCTCCCTAGCGTAGCGGCGTTCACACCGTGCTCGCGGGGACGGCCGCCAGGCGAAAGCCATCACCACCATCGACGCGAAATTTTGCCCAGTACCTACCACGCACAAAAGCCCCCCTCTTGTGAAGCCCCTGGCGAAACGAACCTCCACGCTCAGCAGCGTCACGCGAACCGAGGGAAACCCAGCCCGTCTGAGTCAAGTTTTGTGATGGAACGCGAAAACCCCCCTCCGAGATCCTGATCATTCAGGAGAATTCGGAAGGG
>JAUIKS010000032.1 GCA_030430565.1 Polyangia bacterium | reverse complement strand
GCGCCGCCGATGGCCTCACCGCCGGTCGCGGCCCCCGCCGGCGCGCCGCCGCCAGCCGTCGGTCCACGGCCGGCCGCGGTGATCTCTCGCCCTGCCCCGCTGCGTCCAGACCCGCAGCAGCTGCAGGCCGGGCCGCGCCCCTCGGCGGTCGCGTACCCAACACGCGGTCGCCTCGACGACAACGCCCGCGCCGTCACGCTCCACGACGGCAGCACGCCGCCGCTCCCGGGCGAGACGATCTCGGGGGGAGGACGACGCGGCGTCACGACCGAGGTCCAGATCGACCCGCCCGCCTCGCGCATGGCGACGCCGGACCCAGGCGCCTCCTCGTCCAACTCGAGGATTCAGCGCGCGAGCAAGCCGAGCAGCTGGAACCCGCCGCAGGCCCACATGGCGTCCCCGGTCCCGCTCTCGCCGGAGGCCTTTAACCGGATCCTGCCGCGCTTCGCCACGGTGACGACGCGCGATCAGATCACCGACCTGCTGCTCGACTTCCTCGGCGACGGCTTCGACCGCGTCATCATGTTCACCCACGCGCGCGGGGAGATCCGCGGACACGACGCCCGCGGCGAGGACCTGATGGTCGAGGCGGTCCGCCAGATCCGGATCCCGGCCCGCGGCCCGTCGCTGTTCTCCACCGTGATCGAGCACCGCAACCCGTACTTCGGACCGATGCGCACCGAGACGGCGATCGACGCGGCCTTCCACGCCGCGCTCGGCGGCGTCCAGGGCAACGTGCTGGTGGTGCCCGTCGCGCTGCGCGGCAAGGTCCCGCTGCTGGTCTTCGCCTCGTCCGCGCGCCACCCGGTCGACGCGAACTCGCTGCACGAGCTGACCACGACCGTGGGCCAGGCCTTCGAGCGCCTGATCGTCGCGGCCAAGGCCCGTCGCAACAAGTAACTCGAGACAGGTCGCCCGCGGGCGTCACCCGCTCAGATCGGGCGGCCCTGGCGGGCGCAGTGCCCGAGGTGCGCCTTCAGGTACTTGCTCGGCAGCTCCTTGCCGAGGTGCCCCGAGAGCCGATCGGAGATCGAGACCAGCTTGTCGAGCTCGACGCCGGTCTTCGAGCCCATGCCCTGCAGCATGTAGACCACGTCCTCGGTGGCCACGTTGCCCGAGGCGCCCGGCGCGTAGGGACAGCCGCCGAGCCCGCCGGCCGCCGAGTCCACCGTCCGCACGCCGAGCTGCAGCGCGACCGTGATGTTGGCGAGCGCGGTCCCGCGGGTGTCGTGGAAGTGCACCGCGAGCTGATCGAGCGTCATCCCGCTGGCGAGCATGCTCGAGATGACGTGCGCGACCTGCAGCGGCGTGCCGACGCCGATGGTGTCGCCGAGGCTGAGCTCGTAGACGCCCAGGTCGAGCAGCTGACGACCGACGTCGATGGCCTTCTGGACCTCCACCGCGCCCTCGTAGGGGCAGCCGTAGACGCAGCTGACGTAGCCGCGCACCCGGATCCCGCGGTCGAGCGCCTCTTTGACGACGACCTTGTAGGTCTCGATCGCCTTCGCGGTCGACTTGTTGATGTTCTTGCGGTTGTGGGTCTCGGTCGCCGCCATGAAGATGGCGACCTCCTCCATGCCGGCCCGCGTAGCGCCGTCGAGCCCGCGCATGTTGGGCACGAGCGCGCTGTAGACCACGCCCTCGCGGCGCTGGAGCTGACGCGCGACCTCCATGTGATCCGCCAGCGCCGGGATCCAGCGCGGGTTGACGAAGCTCGTGATCTCCACGCGACGGATGCCCGCGTCGACCAAGCCCTCGATCATCTCGATCTTGCGCGCCGTCGGCAGGATCACGGTCTCGTTCTGCAGCCCGTCGCGCGGCCCGACCTCGTAGATCGAGACCTCGGCGGGCAGGCCCGAGAACAGCGGGACCGGAGCGGATTCGCTCCTGGGCTCGGCGTCGGTCGTCTCGTTGTGATGGGGATCAGTCACGGTGTACTGGTTGGAACGGGCTCGCGCGCCGGGGAGTCACCGAGTTTACCGCCGGGTTACGCGGAGGACGGCTCTGCGGGCTTGGGCGGCCTCGGGATCTCAAACTGCCCGGCTGTCGTAGTGTACGCGATCCCCCCCAGGCGTCCGACCGCCGCGAGCCGCGCGGGATCGATCGCTTTTAGCCGCCCCTGCTCGTCCCGCTCGATCAGCCCGTCGGCGACGTGAAAATGCACCACGCGGGCGATGACGATGGTCGACGACGGGCCGCCGCTCCTGTGCTCCCCCACCGGGATCGCGTGCTGCAAGCGACACTCGAGCGCCGCGCGGACCCCGGCCACCCGCGGCGGCGCGACGACCGTCGACGGCTCCGACTCGATCCCGAGCGCCTCCCACTCCGACACCCCGGGGGCGTAGGGCGCTGAGGACGCGTTCATGGCCTCGGCGAAGGGCTCGCTGACGTGATTGATGACGAACTCACGCCGCTCGAGGATGTTGGCCAGCGTGTCCTTCTCGCCGCCGTCCGGGCGCCCGCCGACGCCGAGCACGATGGTCGGCGGGTGCGAGCAGACCCCCTGGAAGTAGCTGTAGGGCGCGATGTTTCCGCGCCCGGCGCGATCCAGGGTCGAGACCCACGCGATCGGCCGCGGCGCGACCAGGCTGATCATCAAGCGGTAGGCGTCGGAGGCGCGAAGGGAGTCTGCCGGGATCTCGTGGGACACGAGGGGCTACATATCAGAGCCCGCGGTCGTGTGGGCGCGGAGATGATCGGCGCTCTCGCCGATCGCCTCGCGCGCGCCCGGGAGCCCCATGACCATGAACGCGTGGATCATGTCGGGGAAGACCGAGAGCGTCGACTCGACGCCCGCCGCCCGCGCGCGCGTGTGCAGCAGCCGGGCGTCATCGAGGAGCGTCTCGGCCTCGCCGGCCTGGATCAGCAGCGGCGGCAAACCGTGGAGCTCGGCGCGCGCGGGCGAGACGAAGGGGTGCGCCCGCGGGGTCTGCTGGGCGTAGCGCGACGCGTAGCGCTCCAGCGCGCGCCGCGGGATGTAGTCGTAGCGATCGTTGGCGTCGATGCTCGCCCCGCGGAGCGTCAGGTCGACCCACGGCGAGAGCACCACCGCGGTCGCCGGCAGCGGCTCGCCGGCGTCGCGCGTCGCAAGCAGCGTCGCCATGGTCAGGCCGCCGCCCGCCGACTCCCCGGCGATCGCGGCGCGCTCGGGATCAACTCCTCGATCGAGCAGGTAGCGCCAAGCCGCGCGCGCGTCGTCGAGCGCCGCCGGGAACGGGTGCTCGGGCGCGAGGCGATAATCGATCGCCAGCGCGCGCATGCCCGCGTAGCGGGCGAGGCGAGCGATGAAGCCGCGGTGTGAGTCGATCGAGCCGATGCAGTAGCCGCCGCCGTGGAGGTACAGCAGCACGCGCTCGCGCTCGACCTCCTCCGGGATCAACCACTCGCCCCGCAGCCCGCCGATCGTGACCGGCTCGCAGCGTACGCCCCGTGGAGCGCGTCTCGGCACGGCCGCCGCCATCGCGCGCCGCTGCAGCGTCATCGGCACCCAGCCCGAGCGCCGCGCGTAGTGGTGCAGCACGCGCGACACCGCCTCGACCTCGAGGGACCAGCTCGCCCGCAGCGGCCCGCGTTGCCGCCTGCGCATTCGGACAGTCTCGATCAGCGCGCGTCGCACGAGCCGCGTCGGCATCACGTCGATAGTAGCGCAGTCGCTACTTCTTCTTGCGTCGCTTCTTCTTCTTTCTCCGCTTCTTCTTCTTCGAGACCGCCGGGCCGTCTTCGCTGGCGAAGCTCGCGAGCCAGGCCTTGAGCGCCTCGACCGTGCCGCGAGCCTGCGCGCTCTTGCTGCTCGGGTGACTCGTGAGCTCCGCGAGCGCCTCGCGGGCCAGCGCCTCCGCGGCCTCGCGATCGTCGTCGCGCGAGATCAGGGCGCGCGAGAGCTGCAGCCGGGCGTCGGCCAGCGCGAGCGCCGGCGGCGTCGGCAGCTCGCTGTAGAGCTCGACGGCGCGCTCGAGCAGCGGCGCGGCCCGCTTCGCCGAGCCCGACTCGAGCCGCGCGGCGCCGTACTCGTGGAGCGCCCGCGGCAGCAGCGGGTGCCCCGGCGGGAGCGGCTCGAGCCGCACGACCGCGTCCTCGTAGCGCGCGACCGCGGTCCGCAGCTTGCCCTTGGCCCGCGCGACGCGAGCGGTCGTCAGCAGCGCGCGCGCGCGCGCGGGGTGACGCGCGTCGAAGCTCCACTCGACGACCTCCTCCATGCGCGCGAGCGGCTCGCTCGCGGTCTCCGGAGACTCGCCTAGGACGCGGAGGCGCGCGACCTCGTAGTACAGCCGCGAGAGCGACGCGTGCCCCTCCCCGCGCGCCTGCAGCCGCTGGGCGATCGCGTCGTCGAGCGAGTGGATCGCCTCCTCGCGCTCGGCGTTGAGCTCGTGCAGCGAGGCCTGCACGCGCAGCCGCTCGCTCTCGACACCTGGCTCTCGGGCCATCGCGTCCGCGAGCACGTCCTTGGCGCGGTCGAGCGCGAGCGCGGCCTCGTCGAGCTCGCCGAGCCCCACGCGCGCCTCGGCCAGGGGCGTCAACGCGGCCGCGAGCTCCGGCGCCTCGTCGCCGTGGAGCGCCTCGATGAGGCTGACGGCGCGCGCGAGCAGCGTCGCCGCGCGCTCGTAGTCGCCGCGCAGGTTGTTCATGCGCCCGCCCGCGATCAGCAGGTCGACGTGCTCCCCGGTGCCCTCGCCGAGCCGCTCGATCGCCGCCTGGCCGTGCCGCAGCCACTGGGCGGCGTCCTTAAACCGCTCCTGCAGCTCACCGCTGACGTAGACCAGCGAGGCCGAGGCCGCCGCCGCCACGGGGTCGTGGCGACACGCCTCGGCCGCCCAGTACGCCTCGGACAAGCTCTTCTCGGCCGCCTTCGCGTTGCCCTGCGCGCGGTCGAGCAGCCCGCGCAGCAGCAAGGCCTCGGCCGCGAGCGCGCGGTGCTCGTCTTTGGGCTCGCCGATGCTGATCGCGGTGACGAGCTCGCTGAGCGACTCGCTCGCCGCGTCGGCGTGCCCGGTGAGGAACTCGGCGCGCGCCTTCGCGAGCGCGACGCGCTGCTCATCGTCCGGCTTCACCGAGCCCGCGATCCGCCCCTGCAGCGCGACGATGTTGTCGCAGCTCGCCGGCGTCGCGAGCTTCCCGACCGCCGCGACCGAGCGCGTCACGGTCTCGTCGTCGGCGGACTTAAAGCGCGTCACGAGCGCGTCGAAGTCCCCGCGCAGCTCGCCCAGGCAGGCGTGCCGCAGCGCGACCGAGCTCTCGAGCGCGCCCTCGTCGCGAACGTCGAGACAGGCCTTGAGATAGGCCTCGTTCCAGCGCTTCGCGTAGGCGTCGAGGCGGGCGAGGACCACCGTCGCGCGGCTCGCCGCGCCCGAGACCCCTGAGCCGGCGAAGGCCTCCTCGAGCTCGGCGCGCGCCGCCGCGTCCCAGCTCGCGGTGATGACCTCCTGCTCCGATCCGCAGCGCTTGATCACGTCGCCGTCATCGCCGCCGCGCGTCCACACGATGATGATGATCAGCAGGACCAGCGGCGCGATGATGTACACGAAGTGCACCAGCCGCACCGCCTGCCAGTCGATGGTCCGCGGGTCGAGCTTGCGCAGGTCCCAGCCGCGCGGGTCGAGCTTGCGCCAGTCCCAGCCGCGCGGATCGAGCTTCTTGAGGTCGAAGTCGCGCGGATCGAGGCTGCGCAGGAACAGCGGCAGGCGCCCGCCCTGCAGCGCGCCGATGAACTCCTGCATCGACGCCCAGCGCTCATCGGGCTCGACGCTCAGGCCGCGCAGCACCGCGTCGCGCAGCCACGCCGGCACGCTCCGCGGGCTGCGGATCGAGAGCGTGCCGGTCTGCTGGCGCCGGACCTCCGCCGGCTCCTTGCTCGAGAACGGCCGCGCCCCGTAGAGCAGCTCGTAGCAGAGCACCGCGAAGCTGAACTGATCGCTGCGCGCGTCGGTCTTCTCGCCGTCGATCTGCTCGGGCGACATGTACGGCGGCGTGCCGACCAGCGCCCCCGGCCGCGTCAGCTGGCTCTCGAACTCGGCGCCCGGCGGCAACGCCCTGTGCGTGATCTCGACGGGTCGCACGAGGCCGAAGTCCAGGACCACGACCCGCCCGTCATCGCCGATCATCACGTTCTCGGGCTTGATGTCGCGGTGGATCAGCCCGACCCCGTGGGCCGCCGCGATCCCGCGGGCGGCGGGGATCAGGACCGAGAGCGCCTGCTTCCAGGTCGGCCGATTGGCCTTCGCCCACTTGCGCAGGTGCACGCCCTGGATGAACTCGGTGACGATGTACAGCCCGCCGGTCTCGGTCTCGCCGGCGTCGTACACGTGGACGATGTTGGGGTGGGAGATCCGCGCGAGCGCCAGCGCCTCGCGGATGAAGCGCTTGCGCGCCTGCTCCGAGGACTCCACCGAGGCCCGCAGCAGCTTGACCGCGACGGTCCGGCGCAGTCGCTCGTCGTGGGCGCGGTAGACCACGCCGACGCCGCCGCGCCCGATCCGCTCGCCGAGCACGAATTGACCAATTCGCGCGGGCTTGTCCGTGGCTTCGTCGACGTAGCTCGAGAAGGTCAAGCCCGAGGGAGAGCGGTACTCCTCGTCCTCGTACGGCCCCTCGACCTCGTTGACCGGGTTGGTCGCGTCGAGCTGGCTGTCGAGCTGGAGATCAGTGTCCGGCTCCAGCTCGACCGCGAGCGAGTCGACCTGGGACAGGAAGTCGTCCTCCTCCGGCTTGAAGGGCGCCGCGGTCGGGGCCTCGTCGAAGTCATCGAGCCGGATGATCGCGGAGGGCTGGATCGTCCCGACGGGCTTGCGGCGGACGGAGGACGTGCGAACCGTCGCGGCCTTCGGCGGGCGCAGCTTCGGCGGCACCGTCGTCGGTCCATCTTCCCATTCGTCCTCGTCCACGCCTGTCTCCGAGTGGGCGCCGCAGGTCGCGACGCCACGCGCTCGCTCGCCTGAGTTCGAGCGCGGCAGGGGCCGTCCAGCGCCCCCACACGACGTTGCCAGACTCACGCGCCCGCGACAACACGCGGCCGCGATCGCGGTCGCGCGCCCGCGCTCGCGCCCGCGGGCGACTAGTCTCAAAATACATGTCTACTCAAGCATGCCTGTAGGCGCAGGGTCAGCGCGCGCGCCCGCGCGCCGGATCGCCTCGGCTCGCCCCAGCTAGGAGCGCTTGCTCGCGCGCTTCTTCGCGCGCTTCTTCGCGGTCTTCTTCGCGGTCTTCTTCGCGGACTTCTTCGCGGACTTCTTCGCGCTCTTCTTCGCGCTCTTCTTCGCGGTCTTCTTCGCGCTCTTCTTCGTGGTCTTCGTCGCGCTCTCCTCCGCGCTCTTCACCGCGGCCTTCTCCGCGCTCTTCACCGCGCTCTTCTTCGCGGCCTTCTTCGCGCTCTTCTTCTTCGCGCGGGCCGTCGTCGGCTTCTCGACCGCCTTGCCCGTGGGCTTGCCGTCCTTGCGCGGCGTCGCCTCGCGCTTCTTCCCGCGCTTGCGGGCCGATCGCTGGCGAGGCGCCGGCGCGTCGGCGACGGGCACCGCGCGCCCGGCCAGCATCGGCTTCAAGAACTGCCCGGTGTACGAGTCCTTGGCGGCGGCGATGCGCTCCGGCGTGCCCTCGGCGACCACCAACCCGCCGCCCGCGCCGCCCTCGGGGCCGAGATCGATGATCCAGTCGGCGCACTTCACAACGTCGAGGTTGTGCTCGATCACGAGCACGGTGTTGCCGCTGTCGACGAGGCGCTGGAGCACGCCGAGCAGCCGATGGATGTCGTGGAAGTGCAGGCCCGTGGTGGGCTCGTCGAGCACGTAGAGCGTGTTGCCCGTCTGGACCTTGCCGAGCTCGCGGCTGAGCTTGACGCGCTGGGCCTCACCGCCGCTCATGGTCGGCGCGGTCTGGCCGATCTTCATGTAGCCGAGGCCGACGTCGAGCAGCGTCTGCAGGATCCGCCGCAGCTTGCGGTGGTTCTGGAACAGCTCGAAGCAGTCCTCGATCGAGAGGTCGAGGACCTCGGAGATCGAGTAGCCCTTGTAGGTCACGCCGAGCGTCTGGCTGTTGTAACGCTTGCCGCTGCAGACCTCGCAGGGGACGTACACGTCCGAGAGGAAGTGCATCTCGACCTTGACCATGCCGTCGCCGCTGCACGCCTCGCAGCGGCCGCCCTTGACGTTGAAGCTGAAGCGCCCGGCCTTCCAGCCACGCGTGCGCGACTCGGGCAGCTGCGCGAAGATCTCGCGGATGCAGTCGAAGGCCTTGGTGTAGGTCCCGGGGTTGGAGCGAGGCGTGCGCCCGATCGGCTTCTGGTCGATGGCGATGACCTTGTCGAGCTGCTCTAAGCCGGTGACCTCTCGGTGCGCGCCGACCCTGGCCGCGCTCTGCTGGTGGATCGCGCGCGAGAGCGCCGGCAGCAGGATGCCGTTGACGAGCGAGCTCTTGCCCGCGCCGCTGACCCCGGTGACCGCGACCAGCACGCCGAGCGGCACGCGGACGTCGATGTCCCTGAGGTTGTGCTCGGCCGCGCCGCGCACCCAGATCTCGCCGCTGGGGGCCCGGCGCTGCGCCGGCAGCTCGATCGAGCGCGCCCCGGACATGTACGCGCCCGTCAGCGTCCCCTTGGCGCGCTCGAGCTGCGTGGGCGTGCCCTGGAACACGACCTGCCCGCCGAGATGCCCGGCGCCGGGGCCGAAGTCGATGACGTGATCGGCCGCGCGGATGGTCTCTTCGTCGTGCTCCACCACCAGCACCGTGTTGCCGAGGTCGCGCAGGTGGTGGAGCGTGTGGATCAGCCGCTGGTTGTCGCGCTGGTGCAGGCCGATGCTCGGCTCGTCGAGCACGTACATCACGCCGCTGAGCTCCGATCCGAGCTGGCTGGCGAGGCGAATGCGCTGGGCCTCGCCGCCGCTGAGCGTGGGCCCGGAGCGGCTGAGCGTGAGGTAGTCGAGGCCGACGTTGAGCAGAAACCGCAGGCGGTTGGTGATCTCGCGCAGCGCCCCCTCGGCGATGGTCTTGTGGGCGCCGTGCAGCTCGAGGGTCTGAAAGTGCTCGTGCGCGCCGAGCACCGTCATGTCGGTGATCGTGGCGAGCGAGCGCCCGCCGACCAACACCGAGAGGCTCTCGGATCGGAGCCGCTGACCGCCGCAGGTGTCACAGGCCTTCTCGACCATGTAGCGCTTGTAGTGATCGCGCGCGTGGTCCGAGCTGGTCTGCTGAAAGCGTCGCATCAGGCTGGGGATCACGCCCTCGAAGCGCATGCCCCAGGTCCCGTGGCTGGCCGAGCCCTCGGTGCCCCAAGAGACCGAGATCCGGCGCCCGGCGATCCCGTAGAGCACCTGCTGGCGCTTCTTGGCCGAGAGCTTGCGCCACGGCTTGTCGAGGTCGACCTTGCAGTCGTTGGCGAGCGCCTGGACGATCCGGTAGGTCCAGCCCTCGCCGCGCTCCATCGCCGAGCGCCACGGCGCGATCGCGCCGTCGTGGATGCTCAGCGCGTCGTCCGGGACGACCAGCTCGGGGTCGACCTCGAGGCGCGTGCCCAGGCCGTTGCAGGCCTCGCACATGCCCAGCGGGCTGTTGAACGAGAAGCTCTGCGGGCTCAGCTCGGGGAACGAGAACCCGCAGTGGCTGCGGGACTCGGAGAACTTGATCTTCGGCCCGCCCTCATCCGGCGACTCGGCGCGCAGCTCCCCCTTGCCCTCGCGCAGCGCCAGCTCGACGCTCTCGGTCAGGCGCCTGCGGTCCTTCTTGCGGACCTTCACGCGGTCGACCACCAGCGCGATGTTGTGCTTGAACTTCTTGTCGAGCGCGGGCGGGTCGTCGAGCGTGTGCAGCTCGCCGTCGACCTCGACGCGCAGGTAGCCGCGGCCCTTGAGCTCTTCGAACAGCTCGCGGAACTCGCCCTTGCGGTGGGTGACGAGCGGCGCGAGCAGGACCAGCTTCTCGCCGCTGGCCTTGCGCAGCAGCTCGTCGACGATCTCCTCGGCCGACTGCGAGCGCACCGGCTCGCCGCAGACGTGGCAGTGCTGGGTGCCGACGCGGGCGTAGAGCACCCGCAGGTAGTCGTAGATCTCGGTGATGGTGCCGACGGTCGAGCGCGGGTTCGACGAGGCGCTCTTCTGCTCGATCGCGATGGTCGGCGAGAGCCCGCGCAGGTGCTCGACCTTGGGGCGCTCGAGCTGCCCCAGGAACTGCCGCGCGTAGGCCGAGAGGCTCTCGATGTAGCGCCGCTGGCCCTCGGCGTAGAGCGTGTCGAAGGCGAGGCTGGACTTGCCCGAGCCGCTGACGCCGGTGAACACGACGAGCTGACGCTTGGGCACGCGCAGGTGCTCGATCTCGAGGTTGTGCTCCTGGGCCCCGCGGACCTCGATGAAGTCGGGCTCGCGCGCCGCGCGGGCGTGGGTGCTCTTGCCCTTCACCGCGCTCCTCCCGGACGGGGACCGACTGCGCCGCGGCTTGGATTTGCGCTGTTCGGCCTGCTGCTCTTGAACCTGTACGCCGCGTCGCTCCATGTGAACACCTCGGCGCGGTCATAGCACGCGCGAACTCGCGCCGCCGCGCTGACCCTGCGCGCCGCCGCGGCCGCGCCACACCGCCAATGGCCCCCACAGCCGCGTCGCTGCTGCCACCCTGCGTCCATGGTGATGCCTCCCGGCGGCCGGCGCCGATCGCCACGCGCAGCCCACGCAGTTCTGTTCGCGGTGCGCATGGCGTAGATTGGGCGCTCGCCCGGGTGGTGGAATCGGTAGACACGGGGGACTTAAAATTCCCTCCGCGAGGGTGCGGGTTCGAGTCCCGCCCCGGGCATTGCGAGCGCGCGCGAAACCGTCGATCATCGCGCGTTCGCTATGGGCACCCGCGCCGGAACCCGAGCCGCCTTCGGTGACTACCAGACGCCGCCGGCGCTCGCCCGGCGCGTCTGCGAGCTGCTGCGCGCCCGCGGCCTCCGCCCGCACACCGTGATCGAGCCGACCTGCGGCCTCGGCAGCTTCCTGATCGCGAGCGCCGCCGCGTTCCCCGGCGCGCGCAGGATCGGCCGCGACATCAACCCCGCGCACATCGCCGCGGCCCGCCGCGCGAGCGCGGACGCCAAGATCCGCTGCGAGCTCGAGGTCGGCGACTTCTTCGCCACCGACTGGCGCGCGCTCGCCCAGCGCGCGCGCGGCCCCGTGCTGGTGCTCGGCAACCCGCCGTGGATCACGAGCGCCGACCTGACCGCGCTGGGCAGCGACAACGCGCCGAAGCGCGCCAACCTCAAGGGTCTCAAGGGCCTCGACGCGCGCACCGGCAAGGGCAACTTCGACATCTCCGAGTGGATGCTGCTGCACCTCGTCGAGCGCATCGGCGGCGCCGCGCGAGGAGGCGCGCGCGGGCTCGAGCAGCTCGACATCGCGATGCTGCTGAAGACCGCGGTCGCGCGCCGGCTGCTCGCCCATCTCGCCGGCCCGCGCAGCCCGCTGCCGGCGCTCGGCGTCGAGCTGCGCGCGGCTCGGCTGTGGCGCGTCGACGCCCGCGCCGCGTTCGCGGCCGCCGTCGACGCGTCGTTGTTTCACCTGTCACTTCGACCAGGAACATCGTCCCGCGAGCCCGCGCGCGAGCTCGCCTGCCCCGTGCACGCGCGCCTGGAGGAGCCCGAGCCGAGCGCGACGCTCGGCGTCCGCGAGGGGCGGCTGATCGCGGATCTCGAGGCCTTTCGCGCCTGCGAGGCGCTGATCGGGACCGCCGCCCCGCCCTGGCGCTCAGGCCTCAAGCACGACTGCGCGCGCGTGATGGAGCTGCGCCGGGAGGGCGCGCGGTATCGCAACGGCCTGGGGCAGCTCGCGGCGCTGGAGCCGGAGCGGGTGTTCCCGCTCCTCAAGAGCGGCGCGCTCGCGCGTCACGAAGGCGACGCCCCCGTCGTCCCGCAGCGCTGGGTGCTGGTCCCGCAGTCACATGTCGGAGAGGACACCTCCAAGCTGGCCCGCGAGACCCCCCGCACCTGGGCCTACCTCGAGGCCAACGGCGCCCGGCTCGACGCGCGCCGCAGCTCGATCTACCGCGGGCGCCCGCGCTTCTCGATCTTCGGGATCGGCCCCTACGCATTTCGCCCGTGGAAGGTCGCGGTCAGCGGGCTGCACAAGCGCGTCCGCTTCGCGCTGGTCGGGCCCCACGAGGGCGCGCCGGTGATGCTCGACGACACCTGCTACTTCCTCGGCTTCGACGCGCGCGCCGAGGCGGCGGCGGCCCGCTGGCTGCTGAACACGACGCCCGCCCGCCAGCTCGTGCGCGCGTTCCTCTTCGTCGACATGAAGCGCCCGGTCACCAAAGAGCTGCTGGGGCGCCTCGAGCTGGCCAAGCTGGCCCGCGCCGCGCTCGCGGGCGAGGTCCCCAGCGAGCTGCGGGCGGAGCTGGAGGCGCTGGCGAGCGCGAGCGGAGCTCGACTCAGCGCCCAGCGTCCGCGTCGGTGACCCTGCAGTTAAACCGGGACGACGTGCAGCACACCGCGCCCGTCAAGCGGTCCGGCGTCTCGTGCGGCGAGTAGCGATGAACGCCCTCGTACTCCGCGTAGCCGGCCGGGCACATGGGGGTCTTCCGGATCAAGGTCACCGTGACATCCTCGATCTCGCGCACCTGACGCTCCACGATCCGCTCGTAGCGAGCGCTCGCGCAGGCGCTGCCCCCGAGGACAGACGAGCAAAGGAGCACGATCAGGGGGCTGCGCCGCATCGCTGCCGCGCCGATCGTAGCACCAGCCCCCGCTATCGCGGCGGCGCCCGGCCGCAGCGAGCGAATTCGCGGAACCGGCACTCGCCGTGGTCGCAGCACACCTCGCCGCACAGGCGCTCGGGAGACCCACTCGACGCGTCCCGCCGCTCCCCCTCGAACCTCGCTCGCCCGCCGCGGCAGCTCCGCGTGTGCACGACGTAGTCCAACGAGACCTTCTTGAGCCCCCGCTCCTGCTTCACCGCGCGCTTGAGGCGGGCGCTCGCGCAGGAGCTGAGCCCGAGGACAGACGCGGCCGCGAGCAGGAACGAGACCAGGGTCGACTTAAAGCGCATCGTGGTCGCCGAGGGAAGATTGTAACCTAGCCGGGCGGCAGCACCGGCGCGCAGGTCGAGACGCCGGCCCCGACCACGCGCACGGGCCCGCCCGCGTTGACCGTCGTCAGGGACTGATCGCCGTCGTAGTCGAGCCGGGTGACCTTGCTCTTGGTCCCGATCTGCCCCGGGCTCGCCTCGGTGAAGAAGTAGAAGTCGCCGCCCCAGAACGCGAACGCGAAGGCCTGCGTCAGCGGGAAGCCGGCGAAGGAGATGACCTCGAGCTCCTCGCCGGTCTGCTTGTCGAACTGGATCAGCTTCGCGTCCGGGACCCCGCCGAAGGCGTAGAGCCGGCCGTCGCCGGTGCCCGTCAGCTCGGCGCCGTTGTAGTTATTGCTGCCGATCGTGTTCATCTGCAGCGCGTCCTCGTCAAACACGCCGAGCTTGCCGACGTTCACGCCCTCGCCGAAGCCGCCCAGCGCGCCGTCCCAGTGCGCGCCGTAGAGCGAGTCGCAGGGGTTGATGTCGCTCTGCGAGACGAAGGCCATCCCGAAGTGATTCCAGCCGTTCGCCCCCGGCGTGTAGCCCGGGTCCACGCAGTCCGCCGGGTCGCTGACGTTCATGCGGAACAGGTCCCCCACCGAATTCAGGCCGACCAGCGCGGTGTCCTGGACCCACGCGTAGCCGTCGCGACCGACGCCCATCGAGAAGGTCGTGTTCGGCGTCGGGCAGCCGAGCGCGCCGACCGTCACGAACAGGTTGTTCAGGGGGTTGTAGGTCCACAGCTGCTTGTCGTCCGAGAGCACGTAGATCAGGTCCGAGTTGGGCGCGCAGGGGCACATCGAGTCATCGGGGCCGGTCGTGCTGCCCCCCGAGGTCTCCTCGCCGACGTCGAACTTGAAGCCGCCGCTCGAGGAGACCGCGCTCGCGCCGGTCGTCATCCCCGTACCGCCGGTGCTCCCGCCCGTCGTCATCGCGCCGGTGCTCGCGTTCGAGCTCGCGCCGCCCGTCGACGAGATCGAGACGCCACCGCCGGTGAGCGTCGCGCTCGAGCTCGCGTCCGTGCCCGCCGAGCCCCCGGCGTCATCGCCGGAGCAGGCCGGCGTGAACACGAGCGCGAGCGAGAGGCTGAAGGTCGCGGCGCCCCGCGAGAGCAGTCGAGATCCACGCATGGACTCAACCTGCGTTTGACATGTCCGCCGAGTCAAGCGCGAACGATGTACACTCATCGACCTCGCGAGCGCGCGCTCGGACGACGCGCGCGAGCGCGCGGCGTGACCGTGAGTTCACCGCCGAGGCCTCGCGGATCCTGGCGCCGTGAACGGTATACCTTCGCCCCGTGCCCCGCCTGCTCGACCACGCCCGGCTCGCCTCCATCACGCTCACGCTCGCGCTCGCGAGCAGCTCCGGCTGCGCCGCGATGGCGCGCAAGTCGTTCCCGCCCGGCGACGATCGGATCGCCGCCCCGACGATGGGGGCGCCCGCGAAGGTCTACCTCGATCGCCACGATGTCCCCCACGTGTTCGCGGCCAGCGACGACGACGCGGCCTTCGTGACCGGCTACCTGCACGCCCGCGCGCGCCGCTTCCAGCTCGAGCTGCTGCGCCTCGCGTCCCAGGGGCGCTTGACCGAGATGCTCGGCGAGGACCTGCTCGACGTCGATCGTCGGCTGCGGCTGCTGACCTACAAGCTCGACGCGCTGCTCGAGGCCATGCCCGCGCGTGATCGCGCGCGCATCGAGGCCTACACCGCTGGCGTCAACCTCGCGACGAAGTCCTTGCCCCGGCCCGTCGAGTTCCGCCTGCTCGGCTACACGCCCGAGGACTGGAGCGCGCGCGACACGGCGTCGATCGGTCGGCTGCAGGCCTGGTCTCTGGCTCAGAACGCCGCGCAGGAGCTGGTCTTTGAGCGCGCGCTCGCGGCCGCCGCGAACCCGGCCGACGCGGCCTGGATCGTCCAGGTCAGCTCGAGCCTCGGGAACTCGATCGTCGATCCGGACCCGCGCGCGCGGCCGGCCGTGCCGACCCCGCCGCTCAAGCCGCCGGTGTCGATGAGCGGCGCGCGAGCGCCCACGCCGTCGACGACGACGCGCGCCGAGGTGAACGCGGACGCCCGGGCGCTGCGCGGCGCGCTCGCGGACGCGGTCACGGCCTGGGCCGAGGCGCCGAACGGGGGCAGCAACGCCTTCGCGATCGCCGGGAGCCGGACCGCCGACGGCCGCCCGATCCTCGCCGGCGACCCGCACCTCTCGCTGCCCTGGCCGGCGGTGTTCTACGAGCTGCACCTGCACACGCCGAGCGCCGATGTCAGCGGCGCGACCTTCCCCGGCCTGCCGATGGTCGTGATCGGGCGGACGCCCTACCTCGCCTGGTCGCTGACGACCTCGTACGTCGACGTCCAGGACCTCTACTCGCTCACGGTCGATCCCGACGACGCGACCCGCTACCTGCTCGACGACCGCTGGGTCTCGTTCGAGCCGTGGCCGCAGGAGTTCCGCTGGGGGGAGGGCGCGAAGGCGAAGGTCGAGCGCGAGCTCTACCGCGTCAGCCACTTCGGGCCGGTGTTCAATTCTGGCCGAGAGGACAGCATCGTGCCGGGCCGGGTCTACGCGCTGCACTGGCTGGGCGCGACGGGCGACGCGCCGCTGCCGATGGTCTCCGCCTTCGACCGCGTGCACCGAGCCGCGAGCGCCCAGGAGGTCGTCGAGGGCGTCCGGATGCTGCCGACCCCGAGCCAGAACTGGACCTTCGCCACGGCCGACGGGCACATCGGCTACGTCCTCGGCGGCGCGCTCCCAGCCGCGCGCGCGTCAGCGCTGCCGCGCGACGGCACGCGCAGCGCCAACCTGCGCGCGACGATCCTCCCCGAGGCCGCGCGCCCCGTGATCATCGACCCCGCGTCGGGCGTGCTCGTCCCCACCAACCAGCCGATCCTCCGCGACGAGGCGCGCTTCAACATCTACACCTCCGGCAACTACCGCGCGCTGCGGATCGCGACCGCCCTCGACGCCACCCCGGTCTGGGATCGCGCCCGCGCCCGCGCCCTGCAGATCGACACCATCAACCTCGAGGCCGCCCGGGTCGTCCCGCTGCTGCTCGCGGCCCTCGAGCGAGCGCTCGCGCGGTCGCCCGCGCCCTCGCCCCGGCTCGCCGCCATGATCGCCGAGCTGCGCGCGTGGGGCTACGACTACGAGACCGAGCTGCGCGCGCCGCTGATCTACGAGGCGATCCGCGGTCAGCTGCACCAGCGCCTGCTGCGGCCCCACATCCCCGACCCGCGCGCCCGCGAGGAGCTCATCCGCAGCCGTCTCTCGGAGGCGGTGATGCACGCCGCGCTGTTCGACCCTGGCCTCGCGCACCGCTGGGACGACCCCAGCACGCCCGCGCGCGAGGAGCTCCCGAGCGCGGTGCTGGAGGCCGCGCGGGCGGCCGAGCGCGCGCTCAAGAAGCAATTCGGGGGCGACGTCGCGCGCTGGACGTGGGGCCGCGCGCACACGCTCGAGCTCGCGCACCCCTTCGCCTCGAAGAAGATCCTCCGCCCCCTGCTCGGCCAGGAGCGCCACGCCATGCCCGGCGGACGTCACTGCGTGTACGCCATGGATCACTACGGCGTGCTCGGCGAGTACAAGACCGATGACGGCCCCGCGCTGCGCCAGGTCGTCAGCCCTGGGATCGAGGCGGGCTTCGTGCTCCCGGGGGGGAACGCCGGTCAGCCCAAGCACCCGCACGCCGTCGATCAACTCGAGGACTGGATCGTCAACCGCCAGCACGCTGCGGGCGGATCCGAGGCCCAGCTCGCCGCCGACGCGCGCGGTGTCCTCGAGTTCATCCCAACGAACTGACGCTGACGCTTACGCGACGCGCTCGCGCAATCGCGCCCGTGAAGCCGAGCGCCGCAGCAGCGCACGCGCGCCGACACCGGGACCGACGCGACCACCTGGGGAGTATCTCCGATACAATCGCGGCGTAGGATGACGGCGGAGAACAAAACGCTCGTGCCGGTCGACGCGCTCGGAGCGACGATCGCCGACGGCTCCCTCGTCGAGGCCCCGAGCGAAGGGGTCACGCACCCGATCGAGCTCCCGCGCTACACCCTGCTGAAGACCATCGGCTCGGGCGGCTTTGGACAGGTCTACGCGGCCCGCGATCCGATTCTGGATCGCAAGGTCGCGATCAAGCTGCTGCGCCGCGCCGCGCCCACGCACGAGGACGAGGATCCCGACGAGGAGCGCGACTCGGAGCGCAACCGCAGTCAGCAGCGCGCGCGCCGGAAGCTGCTGCGCGAGGCCCACGCGCTCGCCAAGCTCGCGCACCCCAACATCGTCGCCGTGTACGACGCCGGCACCTACGGCCACAAAGATGAGGCCGGCGTCTCCGTCGAGGACGGGGTGTTCATCGTCATGGAGCTGATCGACGGGATGACCCTCGATCGCTGGCTCACCGCGCAGCAGCGGGGGTGGAAGGAGATCCTCACGGCGTTCCGCGCGGCCGGTGACGGCCTCGTGGCCGCCCACGCCAAGGGCTTCGCGCACCGTGACTTCAAACCCGGCAACGTCATGGTCAACCGCGCGGGCGTGGCCAAGGTCCTCGACTTCGGCCTCGCCAGCGCCCAGCTGCGCTCGGAGAAGACCGGCGCGATGCAGCCGGTCGACGCGCCGCTCGACTCGATCGCGCTGGCCAACGAGTCCGTGTCGATGAGCCAGACCGGGAAGCTCACCGGCACGCCCGCGTACATGGCCCCCGAGCAGTTCCTCGGCTGGGCGACGGGGCCGCACTCCGATCAGTTCTCGTACTGCCTCGCGCTCTACGAGGCGCTGCTCGGCTGCTCGCCCTTCCCCGGCGAGACCTCGATCGAGCGGATCTCCGCGATGCTGCGCTCCCAGTACGCCGAGCCCCCCGCGACTTCACAGATCCCGCCGCGCGTGATCGAGGCGCTGCGCCGCGGGCTCTCGTTCCGCTACCAGGACCGCTTCTCCTCGATGTCGGCGCTGCTCGACACGCTCGACCTGAGCGCCAAGGGCCCGACCGACATCTCGCCCGCGACCCTCACCAATCGCTTGTTCCACGAGCACAACACCTCGCGCGCCGAGCAGCGCGCGATCCGGGACTGCATTCAGTGGTTGGAGCCGGGCATCATCCGGTACTGGGAGGTGCCGATGCCGACGATCTACACGGTCGCCCAGATGCGCATCCAGCTCGACGAGCTCGTGCGCTCTGTCGAGATCTACGGGATGGTCGTGGACCTCCGCCGCGCGTACATGCCGAGCCAGAACGTCATGGAGGTCATCCGCGGCTTGTTCATGGACCCGCACCTGATCCACGTCGCCGCCGCGACGCCCGATCCGGTGTTTCGCTTCGGCGCGAGCTTCGTGTTCGAACCGGTGCGCGCGCCGGGGACCTGGACGCTGCACGACACGGTCGACGAGGCGCTGGAGCGCGCCCGGGCCGCGCTCCAGCCGACCTGAGCGGCGCTACTTCTTCTTGAACTTAAGCGTCATGCGATCGCTCTCGCCGATCGCGGTGTACTTGTCTTTGTCTTTGTCCTTGAGCGCCAGCGTCGGCGGCAGCGTCCAGACGCCCTCCTCGTAGTCCTTCGTGTCCTTCGGGTTGGCGTTGATCTCAGACTTCTCGACCAGCTCAAAGCCGAGCTGCTGGACCTCCTCGATCAGCCAGGCCTCCGGCAGGTAGCCCTTCTTCGCCGACTCCTCGGCCTTGGCGTCCGCCTTCGCGCGGTGCTGGACGATCGCCAGGGTCCCGCCCGGCTTGAGCGCGCCGTGCACGACCTTCAGGTTCTTCTGCAGGTTGCCGGCGTTGTGCCAGCCGTGGAGCCCGCGGATGATCATCACCGCGTCGGCGTCCTTGGTCGACAGCGAGAACTCCTTGTAGCTCTTCTGGATGTCCTTCTCGACCTTGCCGAACAGCTCGGGCGAGCGGTCGAGGAAGGCCTTCATGCGCCGGGCCGCGAACCACGTCCACTCGTGATCGGGCGCGTTCATGTCAAAGTCGGTGATGATCAGCTTGCCCTTGTTGGCGAGCAGCGGCGCGAGCACCTCGGTGTACCAGCCCCCGCCTGGGCCGACCTCGATGACCGTCATCTCCGGCGTGATCCCGAAGAACGCCATGGTCTCGGCGGGGTGTCGGTACTCGTCGCGCGCGGCGTGATCCGGGAGTCGGTGCGGGCTCGCGAGGATCGCCTTCACGGCGTCCTCGGCGCTCTTCCACTCCTTCTCCGAGAGCTCCTTGGCCTTGGCCTTGACCTCGTCGGTCCAGCGCGCGGTCTCGTCCTTGCTCTTCTCCTCGAGCTCCTTCATGCGCTCGGCGTTCTTCGTGCGACCTTCCTCCTGCTTCTCGGCCTCGGTCTTCTCTTTCTTCTCGGCCTTGGCGTCCGCCTTCGTCTCGGCCTTGGCGTCCGCCTTCGTCTCGGCCTTCTTGTCTGCGGGTTTCTCCCCGCCGTCACAGGCGCTGGTGAGCGCGAGCGTGGAGGTGAGCAGGGCTGTGGTCAAAATCGTGAGCTGTCGGCGCATGGGATTCCGTGGGCGCGAGTGTGTCACATTGGACCCAGTCCGCGCAGTTCGGTTTCGCGGCGCGTGACGCGGCCAGCAATTTCCGAACATGAACAAACAATCAGTGTCCAGCGGAGGGTAGATTCCCTGCATGCACACGCGCAGCCGGCTCGATCTCCGTGCATCTACACGCTCCACGCTCCTCATCGCGCTCGCGCTCGCCGCCAGCGCGTGCGGCTACGAGCTCTACACCGACTCCCAAAGCGACAGCGGCGCGAGCGACGACGCGACGACGACGGGGACGAGCGCGGACACCGGCTCGACCGGCTCGACCAGCGAGACCGACGCGAGCGAGACCGGCGAGGACGCCTTCCCCTGGCCCGACGAGGATCTGACCGCGCTCGTCGACCCGTTCATCGGCAGCGGCGGCGTCGGCTACGGCGTCGGCACCATGAACCCTGGGCCGACGGTGCCCTTCTCGCTCGTCAAGGCCGGGCCTGACACCGGGATCGCCGGCCTCCAGATCGGGTTTTCGAACTGCACCGGCTACAGCTACAACGACACGCACCTGTGGGGCTTCTCGCACAACCGCTTCAACGGCATGGGCGTGCCCGACTTCGGCGCGCTGCTGATCACGCCGACGATCGGCATGGACGAGGGCAAGACCGCGAAGGGCGGCGCGCGCTCGCTGTTCTCGCACGAGCAGGAGTGGGCCGAGCCCGGCTACTACGGCGTCACGATGCTCGACACCGGCATCCTCGCCGAGCTGACCGGGGCGATGTACGCCGCCCACCACCGCTACCGCTGGGCCGAGCCGACCGCCGAGGGCGTGATCGTCTTCGACCTCGGCTACATCCCGGCGGAGGAGCCCTCGACCGACAGCCACGTCACGATCGCCGACGACGGCCTCTCGCTCCACGGCTGGACGACGACGAACGGCGGCTACTCCAAGCGCTTCGGCGGCCTCAAGACCTACTTCCACGTCCGCCTCAGCCGGGCGGCGCAGTCCCGCGGGGTCTGGGACGAAGAGGGCGCGCTGCTCGAGCAGTCGAGCCTCTCGGGCGGGGACATCGGCGCGTACCTGCAGTTCGATCTGCGCGACGCGTCGCAGGTCGAGCTGCTGGTCGGGCTCTCGTACATCTCGGAGGAGCAGGCGCTCGCCAACCTCGAGGCCTCGCTCCCCGAGTTCGCGTTCGAGGAGACCCGCGCGGCCGCGGCCGCGGCCTGGCAGGACGAGCTCTCGCGCGTACGTGTCCTCGGAGGCAGCCCGGCTGAGCGCCTGAAATTCTACTCGTCGATGTACCGCGTCCACCTCGCGCCGACGACCTACTCCGAGGCCGACGGGCGCTACCGCGGCTTCGACGGGGCGGTCCACGACGACGGCGGTCAGACCTACTACAGCGACTTCTCGCTGTGGGACACCTACCGGACGCTGCACCCGCTCTTCAACCTGATCCAGCGCGACCGCCACGGCGCGATGATGCAGTCGCTGGTGCGCATGTACGAGCAAGGCGGCGACCTCCCGAAGTGGCCGCTGGGCGTCGGCTACACCGGCGGGATGGTCGGCACGAGCGCGGACATCGTGCTCGCCGACGCCGCGCTCAAGGGCCTCACCGACTTCGACTGGGACGCCGCCTACGCGGGCGCGCGCCTGCACGCGACGGGCCCCAGGCCCAACGCCGGGCGCGCGGGCGTCGAGAGCTACCTGGAGCGCGGCTACGTCGCCAGCGACGTCGCCAGCTCCTCGGTCTCGCGGACGGTCGAATTCGCCCACGACGACTACGCGCTCGCGCGCTTCGCCGAGCTGCTCGGCGAGCACGACGACGCGGCGATGTTCGACGCGCGCGCGCGCAGCTTCCAGAACCTGTTCCACCCCGAGCTGCAGTTCCTGATCGGCCGGCGCGCCGACGGATCGTGGCAGCTCGACGGCTTCACGCCGACCGAGTGGCTCGACGTCTACGCCGAGGGCGACGCCTGGCAGTACACCTGGTCCGCGCCCCACGATCCAGAAGGCCTCGCGGACATGTTCGGCGGGCGCGAGGCCGCGCTCGCCAAGCTGCGCGAGTACTTCGAGCTGAGCGACACCCACCTCACGAACAAGCACGGCAACTCGATCAACCCCTTCGAGTACTACTGGCACAGCAACGAGCCGTCGCTGCCCAACACCTACCTGTTCGCCGCGCTCGGGCGCCCCGACGAGACCCAGCGCTGGGTCCGCTGGGCGCTCGCGCAGCACTACGGGGTCGACGCCGGCGGGCTCCCCGGCAACGACGACGGCGGGACGATGAGCGCCTGGTACATCCTCAGCGCCGCCGGCCTCTACCCGATCCCGGGGACGCAGCGCTTCTACGTCGGCAGCCCGCTGTTCGAGCGCGTCGAGCTCGACCTGGGCGCGGGTTCGCCCGAGCGCGTCCCGCTGACGATCATCGCCGAGGGGGCGAGCGCCGAGCGGCTCTACGTCACCGCGGCCGAGCTCGACGGCGCGCCGCTCGAGGTCCCGTGGGTCGAGTGGGCGCAGCTCGCGGACGGGGCCACGCTGCGGCTCGAGATGTCCGAGACGCCAGGCGACTGGGGCCGCTTCTAGGCGCGGCGCGCCGGCGCGCCGGCGCGCCGAGCCGGACGTCACGCGGGGCTCTCGGGCCGGCGCGGCTCATCAGAATCTCTCGAAACCGTGAACCAACGCGACGATCCGGGAATACACTCTTCGTAGCCCGCTCGGCGCGGCCCCCCGTCGCGCCCCGGTCGAGAGGAGGACGCCCATGCTCCAGCGGAGATCGAGACGCGACGACTTCACCAGCCGAGCCCGCGCGATGATTCAGCGAGTCGTCCGCGGCCTGCTCGACGGCCCCGCCGGGCACACGTCGCAGCGGCTGCGACGCGGGATCGAGGCCCGCGCGGCGCTTCAAAGCGGCGCGCGCGAGCGAGACGCGGGCCCGATCCGCAGCGAGCTCACGACGCTCGTCGACAAGATCACGCGACACGCCTACAAGGTCGTGGACGAGGACTACGCGGCGCTCAGGGCCACGGGCTACACCGACGACGAGCTGTTCGAGATCACGCTGTGCGCCGCGCTCGGGGCCGCTCGCGGTCGCCACGAGCGAGCGCTCGAGGCGCTGGAGCAGGCGACGCGAGGAAGGGACCGCTGATGGCGCGCATCAGCGTGTTCGAACACGGCTTCGGGCCGCTGCAGCGGATGCTCTTGGGGGTGATCACGCGACTCGTCGGCTACGTGCCCGACCCGATCCTCGTGTTCTCCTATCGCCGCGCGCTGTTCGGGCGCCAGTTCACGCCGCTGCTGCATCACGCGCTGCGCAAGCCGAAGCGCTGGACCGTCGCCGAGGCCGAGATCATGGCGGCCTACGTGGCGAAGCACAGCAGCTGCGAGTACTGACTGGGTGATCACGCCGCGGTCGCGGCGCAGACCATGGACGAAAAGCTCGTCCACGCGATCATCGAGGACCCGGACACAGCGCCGATCAACGAGCAGCTTCGCGCCACGCTCGGGATGCTCGCCCGGCTCACGAGCGCGCCCGAGAGCTTCGGACCGGATGACATGGCCAAGCCGCTCGCCGCCGGCGTCCCGCGGGACGCGATCGAGGAGGCGCTGCTGGTCGCCTTCGCGTTCAACGTCATCCTGCGCTTCGTCGACAGCTTCGGCTTCTCGAGCCGGACCGCCAGGGAGCGGCAGTCGCTGGGCAAGAACCTGATGCGGCTCGGCTACATGCTGGGCGCGGTCCCGGGCGACTCGCGGCCTGGGCGTCGTCCGAAGCACCCGAAATAAACGCGATCGAGACGTCGGCGCTCGCCGCGAACACCGTTTGAGCTGGGTCGAGGGCAGAACGTTCGCGGCGCGACTCGCCGCGCTGACAACGGCTTGCGCGCGGGCGTCGGCGTGACCGAGAATTCGCCCGTGCGTATGCAACAACTCCTCCCCTCGCGGTCCCGCGCGCGCGTCGCCGCGCTCGCCGGCGCCGCGCTCGCCCTCATCTGTGTTGCGGGCTGCTTTGGTGACGACGGCGCCGCGACGGAGGGGGCGACGGGCGTGATGTCCGTTGGGTCATCCTCCGCCGCGAGCGCGGCCTCGGCCGCGAGCGCCGGCACCGACGCGACCACCGACGGCGCGACCACGACCGGCGCGACCACGATCGACGCGACCACGACCGGCGCGACCACGACCGGCGCGACCACGACCGGCGCGACCACGAGCGCCAGCACCGACGACCCCTTCGAGACGGCGGGCAGCGACAGCTTCACCTCCGGCTTCGGCACCGGCGGCGATGACGACTGTCAGACTCAGGTCGACCTCGTGTTCGTCATGGACGTCTCGACCTCGATGGGGCCGATCCTCGCCAAGCTCGAGGCTGAGATCGCGACGGTCGACGCCGCGATCAAGGCGCTGGACCTCGGCGCCCCGATCACGCCGCGCTACGGCCTCATCGTGTTCGTCGACGACACCAAGCTGATCGCGAGCGGCGAGCCGCTGCCCGACGTCGCGCTGATCCAGAGTCACTTCAACACCTGGTACACCTTCACCCAGGGCAACACCCAGACCTCCGGGATGGGGAGCAACAACGACTGGCCCGAGAACACCCTCGACGCGCTGTACCAGGCCGCCGACGAGTTTCAGTGGGGGGACATCGAGGACACGCTGCGCCTCGTGATCCACACCACCGACGACACCTTCGGCGAGAAGCCGGCGATCCAGAGCGGCGTGCCGATCCAGCGCACGTACCTCGAGACCGTCTCGCTGCTGCAGACCCGACAGATCCGCGTGTTCAGCTTCGCCGACAACGACATGACCGGCGGCCCCTTCAACAACGAGGACGTCAGCGCCGGCTTCTTCACGCCCTACAAGGGCAACACCGAGATCCCGGTGGCCACCGACGGCGGCGCGTTCAACATCAACGACGTGCTCGACAACTCGCTCAGTCTCTCGGCCGCGATCAACGACTCCGTCGAGCAGAGCCTCTGCAAGCAGTACATCCCGCAGTAGCGAGCGAGCGCACGCACGCGCAATCCGGCCACGCAGCACAGCCCGCAGCGTGTGCGCGCCGACTTCGAGCCCGCCGGCACGAAGGTCCACGCGGGCGCGAGCGCGGGCCTGAACCTAGATCACGGCGTGCCGCGTGACGCCGATTCGCCAGTTGCAATCCCGTTTCGCGCGGGAGACACTTCGCCCATGCGTCGCTGCTTCCCTGCTGTATTGATGGTCTCGCTCTCGCTCGGGCTCGCGCAGACGGCGAGCGCGTCGCAAGCCCCCTACCCTGAACCCACGGCGCAGCCGGTTACGCAGCCCGCTCCGCAGCCGCAGCCGGCGCCCGTCGCCCAGCCCGCCCCTGCGGGTCAGCCCGCCCCGGTCTACCAGCCCGCGCCACAGCCCGCGCCACAGCCCGCGCCGGGGCCCTACGCCGACCCCAGCCAGCCGGCGCCCTACGGACCGGCGCCCGCCGCCGCGCCCAGCCAGAACTACCCGCAGCCGCCCCCGCCCCCGCCCAAGCGCCGCGGCAAGGGCATGATGATCGGCGGCTACGTGACCTTCGCCGCCTCGTACCTGATGACCGCGCTGATCGGCGCCGCGATCTACGACGGCTGCGGGCTGACCGACAACGAGCTGTACAACACCCCGGGTGAGTACAACTGTCGCGATCTCGGGATCCGCATGATGATCCCCGTCGTCGGCCCGCTGCTCGCGATCCCCAAGACGGACTCGCTGAGCGGGAAGGTCGTGCTCGTGTTCCCCTTCGCCGCCCAGGCCGCCGGGCTCACGCTGGGGATCGCCGGCACCGTCCTGTTCGTGCGCTCCGGTCGCGCCAACACGGCCCTCAACGCCGACGGGATCCGGCTGACGCGCTCGGGGCTCCGCTTTAACGCCGGCCCGACCACCACCGGCGGCGGCTTCACGCTGACGCACCGGTTCTGACCCCTGCCCGCGCGGCCGCACGCGTCGGTCGCTGTGGCGAAGCACCCCACTCGTCGACGCGAGGCGCGCGACGTCGCGCCCGCGCGCGGGCGTAGGCGCTTGGTCGCGCCGGTTTTTTATGTCTCAATAGCCATGTCATGAACCTGTCCAATAGGTCCTGTTTAATCCTCATCCTCGCGCCCGCGATGGCGCTCGCCTGCGGCGACTCGAGCGGCGAGACCGAGGTCAGCGCTGGCGAGACGAGCGGCAGCAGCGACGCGGCCACCAACAGCGGCGCGACCGACGGGACCGAGACGAGCACGAGCGCCGGGCCGAACACCGGCGGCACCGGCAACAACTCCGCGACCGGCACGACCGACACGACGAGCGCGGGCTCCGACGCGAGCACCAACGCCGTGACGATGAGCGCGACCGACGGGACCGAGACCGACACCGGCGACGACAATTGCGAGGGCGGCACGCTCTGCGGACAGCCGGCGATGTGCTGCGCGGCGGGCAACGAGTGCGTCCAGGGCATGTGCCTGCCCGCCTGCGAGAGCGAGGTCCGCTGCGGCCCCAACCTCGAGATCTGCTGCGACGGCGGCGACGTGTGCCTCGCGGACATGTGCGCGACGCCAGGTGAGCCCTGCGAGGACTCCTACGACTGCGAGGAGGGTCAGTTCTGCGAGCCGACCCTCGATCAGTGCCTGCCGCAGCCCGACCCGGTCGAGTGCACCTACGTGCCCGACTTCGAAGAGCTCGAGGTCGCGCTCGAGTGGTCGTGGGAGGAGGAGGACATCATCTCGCCGCCGATCGTCGTCGACATCACCGGCGACGGGATCCCCGAGGTCGTCATCAACTCGACCCGCGAGGACGGCGGGAGCTGGCCGAACGGCAACATCTACGCGCTCGACGGGCAGACCGGCAGCCTGCTGTGGACCATCCCCCACGACCCCAACAACAACCAGTACGGCTCGCACGGCCGCTCCTCGATCGCGGCCGGCGACGTCGACGGCGACGGCACGGCCGACATCGTCTACGCCGGGCGCGCGGGCGGCAACGGGCGCTCGGCCGTGCACGCGGTCAACGGCGCCGGCGGCCTGATCTGGACGTCGCGCACCTCGAACAACCAGGTCGCGACCACGACCATCGTCAACGGCGGCGCCTCGCTCGCCAACCTCGACGACGACCCCCAGGCCGAGATCGTGTTCGGCGCGGCCGTGTTTGATCACGACGGGCTGATGGTCTGGGATCAGGGCGGCAACGGCGGGACCTACGGCACCTCCAACGGCTACACCGGTGGCATCTCGGCGATCGCCGACCTCGACGACGACGGCGTCCCTGAGATCGTCTCGGGGCACGACGCGTGGGAGATCAACTGGCAGCCCGGCGACCCGCCGACCGTGAGCCTCGACCTCAAGTGGACCAGCAACGCGAGCCCCGACGGCTACCCGGCGGTCGCCGACCTCGACCTCAACGGGACCCCGGAGGTCGTGATCATCGGCAGCGGGATCGTGCAGGTCGTCGACGGCGCGACCGGTCAGCTGTGGTGCGGCGCCGACCCCTCGGGCGTGCTCTGCCAGAATAACGACGCCGCGCGCACGCAGCCGCGCGCCATCCCGGGCGGCGGGCGCGGCGGACCGCCGACGATCTCGGACTTCGACGGCGACGGCAAGCCCGAGGTCGGCATCGCCGGCGCGAGCCGCTACATCGTCTTCGACTTCAACCGACCCGACGAGGAGATCGTCAAGCCGGGCGGCGAGCCCGACCCGGCCGCCGGCGCGACCTACGTCCGCTGGGAGAGCCCGACGCAGGACCAGTCGTCGAACGCGACGGGCTCCTCGGTCTTCGACTTCCAGGGCGACGGCGCCGCCGAGGTCGTCTACGCCGACGAGTGCTTCATGCGCGTGTACTCCGGCACCGACGGCACGATCCAGCTCGAGGTGCAGAACTCGAGCGCGACGATCCACGAGTACCCCCTGGTCGTCGACGTCGACGACGACGGCAACTCCGAGATCATCGTGGTCGCCAACCTCGGCGGTCAGTGCAACGTCCCCGGCTACCAGGAGCGTCAGGGCGTGTTCGTCTACGGCGACGCGGGCAACGGCTGGGTGCCGACGCGCCGCGTCTGGAACCAGCACGCCTACCACGTGACCAACACCAGCAGCGCGGGCGTCGTCCCCGACCCCGAGCTCAACAACTGGCTGCAGCCGGGGCTCAACAACTACCGCCAGAACGTCCAGGGCAACGGCGTCTTCAACGCGCCCGACCTCACCGTCGAGCTCGCGCTCGGCCTCGACCAGTGCGACGCGCAGCTCGTGCTCATCGCCACCGTCTACAACAACGGCTCGCTCGGCGTGACCCCCGGCATCGACGTGAGCTTCTACGAGGGCCTCGACGCCACGGGCGTGCTGCTCGGCACGGTCCCGACCAACGTCGGCCTGCTGCCCGGCGCCTCGACCAAGGTCACCCTCGAGGTCCCCGCCCCGCCCCCGGGCATGACCGCGAACTACTTCGCCGAGGTCGACCACGCGAGCGAGGGCGACGGCGCGATCCTCGAGTGCAACGAGGACAACAACGACAGCCTCGTCACCGAGGCGGCCTGCCCCGACATCGGCTGAGCCGCCCAGCGAGACCGAGCGCGAGCCCGTGGGCTCGCCGCGGGCTTGCGCCCCCCGACGGGAGCGCGCGCACAATGACCCTCGAGCTAGCTTGCTAGGCGCTGGCTCATTCTCGCGCTCGAGTCGTAGCGAGCTCGCTACGGGCTCAGGGTACTACGTACGCGACGACGACGCCGACGCCGACGCCGACGCCGACGCCGCGGAGGGCTTCACCCCAGGATCGCCGCGTAGTCCTCCATGATCCCGCGAATCTCAGCGATCTCGGGATCATTGAGCGCGTCCATGGCGTCGCCAAGCCAGCTGACCATCGCGTCTGCGACCGCCTTCGCCTGGTCCTGCTCGCCTTGCTGCACGAGGTCGCCGATCACGATCAGCGACTGCGCGTAGGCGACGATCACGTCGGCCTTGTAGAGCTGCTCCGCGCCGGTCGTGACCAGCTCCCCGAGCGGCATCTTCAGCTCGTCGCTCATCTGCTCGCGCGAGATCGGGTCCTCGAAGGTCGCGCGCGCCTTGATCGTGTGCTTCTTGCCCGGCAGCGCGGGGTCGCAGACCTGAATGATCTGGTGGTAGCTCATCGTGTCGTTGGGCGCGAGGTGCTGCGGCTCGACCTCAGCCGGGTCGGCGCTGTACTCCTCGCCGTGGAACTCCTTGATCGCGAAGTACCAGGGGAGCGTGACCTCCATCTGCACGTCGCGCGCCGCGACGTCCATGATCTGCACGAAGCGCTCGTCGAACATCCGGTGGGCCTCGGCCGCGCTGTCGATGAACACGTACGCGCCCTTGCCCGCGTCGGTGACCTCGTCCATCAGGTCATCGCGGTATCCGCTGGACTCACCGACGCCGACGCCGACCATGTAGATCCCCTCGCCGTCGCTGTCTTCCGCCTCAGCGGCGATCAGGTCGATGTCGGTGGTCCCCGTGTTCGCGCCGCCGTCGCTGATCAACACCACGCGGTTGATCCGCTCGTCCGAGAAGTTCGCGTTCGCCAGCTCGTAGGCCGTCACGAGGCCGGCGTGAAGGTCGGTGCCCCCGCCCGCCTCGACGTTGTTGACGATGTTGAGCAGCATCGGATCGTCGGGCCCGCTGACCGGGTAGGAGTCCATCAGCACGGCCTGGACGGTGCTCCACTCGACGATCGAGACGATGTCGCCCTCGCGCAGCGCCGACGCGGTCGCGCGCATCGACTCCTTGAGCAGCTCGATCGGCTCGCCCGACATCGAGCCCGAGGTGTCGAGCGAGAACACCAGGTTCATGGGTCGACGGTCCTCCTTCGGTCGATGCCGCCCCTGGGCGTAGAGCAGCAGCGCGAACTCGCCGATCTCTTGGTTGATGCGACGCATCTGCATGCCCACGCGCGCGGGCGCGTCCGTGACCGTCTCGTAGCTGAGGTCGTAGTAGTTGAGGAACTCGTGGACGCGCACCCGGAACGGGTCGACGACGTAGCCCTCGTGGATCGTGCGGCGCGCGAGCACCGGCGAGGCCTGCGAGTTGCTGTCGTCGTTCGACATGTACAGCACCACCGGATCCTTCGCGTCCGGGCACTCGATCGCCGCCTGCGCGGCCGGGTCGTTCGAGATCACGGGCGGGAGCGGCGGCGCGGGGAGATCACTGCAGGTCCCGGGCCCGCAGTCAGGGTCGCTGGGGCACTGACAGTCGCAGTAGGCGTCCGCCTGGCACGGCAGATTCTGACACTGACCGGTGTCGCAGCCGCAGTTCGGATCTTCGCAGCAAGGCGCCGGATCCGTGTCCCAGCCGCCCGTGTCTGTTTCGGTGTCCGTGTCGGTGTCCGTGTCGGTGTCTGTTTCGGTGTCTGTGTCTGTCTCGGGCGTCGGCAACGGCGCGGGCTCGCAGGCGCTCGGGTGCAGGTCACACGCGCCGTTCATATCCGAGAGGCACATGTAGTCGCCGTCTCCGTCGCCGTCTCCGTCTCCGTCTCCGTCTCCGTCGCCGTAGCCATCGCTGCTGTAGCCGCCGCCGGTCGTGCCGCCTGGGCCCCCGCCGGTCGCGCTGCCGCCTGAGTCGTAGCCGCCGCTGTCATCCAAGGGCTCGCCGTCACCTCCGGGGGGTTCAAAAGGCGGGCGATCCCACGCCGCGTCACCGTCGACGAGCGGCCCGCCGGCGTCGCCGCAGGCCTGGATCGAGGTGGAGAGGGCCAGCGCGGTCACGCCGAGCGCGACAAAGCGCCACTGCCAGATCCGATCGAATTGCATTGAGTAATCCTTGGTAAGAAAATTCAAGAAAGACCTCGGGATCGCCCGAGGTCTCTCCATCGTATCACGGCGTGTTTTCGACGCGCGCTGCCGAATCTACAGCGCTGCCCAGCCCTCGCTACCGCGGACGTCGACGCGCGCGCGGGCGCCAAAACATCAGGCCCAGCAAGATCGAGTAGACGACCAACCACGGGATCGCGACCCGCCGCGTCGTGATCTGCTGGCAGCTGCAGCCCGCGCCGTCCTGCTCCCCTCCGGTCGCGCTGTCGATCCCGCCGCCCGTCTCTTCGCCGCCCGTCGTCGGCTCCGGTCCCGCAGTCGTCGTCGCGCCCCCGCCGTCGCTCCCGCCCCCGCTCGTCGTGCCGGGCGCGTCGCCCGTGCTGCTCGAGCCGTCGCCGGTCGACCCAGTGTCGCCGGTGTCGCTCGTGTCGCTCGTCCCGTCCGTCTCGCCGCCGTCCGTGACCGCGCCCGAGAAGATGTAGACGACGTTGAGCGTCGCGCCGGAGGCCGCGAGATCATCGACCCCGTCGCCGTCGACGTCGCCGAGCGTCACCGCGTCGAAACCCAGCGTCTCGCCCTCGCGCGCGCTCGTGATGGTCCGCAGGAGCGACCCGTCGGCGCCGGAGAACAGCGAGAGCTGACCGGCGGACGGCGCCCCGATGCTGCTGCTGTAGGAGCAGGCCACGACGTCGGGGACGCCGTCGCCGTCGATGTCGCCGCCGCGCCGCCCGGGGCCCATGCCCTCGCCCGCGCCCGCGCCCGTGAACGTAAACAGCGCCTCGTGGGTCGCGCCTGAGTACACGTAGGCGCGCCCGGTCGCCTGCCCGCGCGCCGCGTTCGCGAAGTCGCCAGCGTAGATCTCCGGGATGTCGTCACCGTCGAGATCACCGAGGCCCGCGACAAAGAACCACGCCAGATCCATCCCCGTGTCGTCGGCCTCGATGATCGGCTCGATCAGCGCGCCGTCGGCTCCGGAGTACACGTAGACGCGTCCGCCCATGCTCTCGCCGGCGTCGCGCGCCCCGACCAGCTGATCGGGGATGTCGTCGCCGTCCACGTCGCCGAGGTAGGCGACCGCGCTGCCGAACTTGGCCCCGGGCGCGTCGGCGTCGAAGCTGCGGATCACCTGCCCGCTCGCGCCGGAGAACAGGTACACCCGCCCGCCGTCCTCGCCCAACGAGGGGTACAGCGGCGCGCCGACGATCACGTCGTCGAAGCCGTCCTCGTCGACGTCGCCCGCGCTCGAGACCGCGGCGCCCAGAAAGCCCTGCATCCCCTCGCTCGTGAGCTCGTGCAGCTGCTCCCCGCTCGCGCCCGAGTACACAAACACCTTCCCGCCGTCCCCCGGCGCCCCCGCCACGATGTCGTGGGTGCCGTCGCCGTCGACATCACCGGCGTCGGCCATGGCGTAGCCGTGCAGCGTCCCCCCCGGCCCGCCCGAGAAGCTGAACAGCGGCGCCCCCGTGGCGCCCGAGTACACGTAGGTGCGCCCGCTGTTCTCGACGTCCTCGCTGTGGTTCGGCGCGCCGACGATGACCTCGCTCGCGCCGTCGCCGTCGATGTCCGCGAGCTCCGAGACCGCCCACCCGAACTGATCCCCCTCGGCCTCCCCCTCGAGCGTGTGGAGGACCTGCACTTCGTCCTCGACGAATTCGCCCGGCGCGGCGAGGGCCCAGCTCGGGAGCAAAACCAGACAGGCGGTGAGACAGCGGATAACGCGGCGATCCATGGCGCTACCGTAGGGACGAGCCTCGGATCCGCGCTGTCGAAATCGTGCTCAGACGCGATCGCGGCGCCCCGCGCGACAAGAAATAGTCAGCGCGCCCCCGTGGTTTCGCCGCCGTGACGCGAGAGTTCAAGCTCCTCGACGCGCGCGGACGCGCGTCCCGCTGGGGCCCGTAAGCCGATGAGCTGATCACGCGCTGGGAGGGCCTGGTCCACGTCGACCTCGGCTCCGGCGACGCGCGCGGCCCCCTCCGCTGGGCGCGGCGGGACCCCGCGCGCCTGTACGTCGCGCTCGACGCCAACGCCGACGGGATGCGAGCCAGCGCGCGCGCGGCCGCGCGCAAGCCGAGACGCGGCGGCGTGGAGAATTTGCTCTTCGTCGTCGCGGCCGCCGAGGCCCTCCCCGGTCCGCTCCGCGCTCGCGCCGATCGGGTCACCGTCATCCTCCCCTGGGGCAGCCTGCTGCGCGGGCTCATCGAGCCGCGACCCGCCGCGCTCGCGCGCCTGCGCGCGCTGTGCCGACCCGCCGCGCACCTCGAGCTCGTCGCCTCCTACGGCGCCCGCGACCGCGGACATCAACATGGCGAAGAGGACATATTGAACCTCGACGACGCCCACGCGCGCGGGCTCGTCGCGCGCTACGACGAAGCGGGCTTCTCCGACACGGTCGTCGAGCGCGTGCCGCTCGCGGCGCTGCGCGACTACCCGACGACCTGGGCCAAGCGCCTCGCCTACGGGCGCCCACGCGACGTGTACCGGATCCGCACGCGCGCCGCCGTCGGGTCGAGCGAGACACCCGGTCGTCGCTGACCATCAGCGCGCCCCGAGTGCACGCGCGCCGCTGTCGAACTCGGCCGCGCGCGAACTCGCCCGCGGCCGGCGGGTCGGCGTGTCATCATCGGCCGATGGTCGACGACGAAGATGAGCGCGACGAGGTCGACGATGTCGACGACGACGACGACGACGACGACGACAACGCGAGCGCGCCGAAGGGCCCGCGCCCCGGGATGGTCCGCCCGCTCGCGCTCGCGCCTCTGTTCATCGTCACGGCGCTGCTGCACGCGATCGCAATCGCGACGCGCTTCCCGGACCTCGCCCAGCTTCTGCCCCCCGAGCTCGCGCCCACGATCCTGCTGCTGACCTTCCCGCTGCTCATGCTCGAGGGCTACGCCGAGGGCCGCATCGACTACGGCGAGTCGAGCGTCGACCTCCCGCTGTGGATGAAGATCGACTCCCGCCCGGTGCGCTGGTCGTTCACCCTCGCGTTCACGTACCTCGGCGTGGTCGCGCTGCAGACCTGGGACCTCTCGATCGGCCCGCTCGATCCCGCGGCGCCCGACGGCGCCCCCCTCGCGATGCGGGCGCAGTACTTCGGGATGATGACCCTCGTGATGTGGTTTCCGAACTATCTCGCGGCCTGCTCGGTGTTCATCCCGGCGCTGCGGCTCGTGACCACGCCGTTTCGCTGGCTGCCCACGCTCGTCAGCCTGCTGCTGCTCCCGCTGGTCGGCCTCGCGATCGGCGAGGGCGCGCTCTACCTGCTCGACGACCTCGGCGGCGCCTCGCTGTACGCGGGTGTGCAGCAGGCGATCCAAGACGACCCGGTCCTCACGATCGGGGCGATGGTCGGCGGGGTGCTGCTGCCGAGCCTGCTCTCGCTCGTGAGGAGCGCGTCTGAGTAACCCCCACGCCGCCATCCACCGCCAGTCGGTTCAGCTGAACGAACGCAGCTCCTCGAATGGGGGCTAGCTGGAGAACCCTCGAAGCCAACGAGACAAGCACCTCGCGCTCGCCGCCCGCTCCGGCGAGCCGGCCGCTCCGGCGAGCGCCGACGCGCATCGTCGCTTACGATGACGCGACGCCAATCTTGGGGATCGACCAATAATCGTGCCGCGCTGCCTCGAGAAAGCGGTGATAGGATTGGAGCATGGAGGCGGAGCACAACTACCGAGAGTCAGGGATCCAGCTCGACTTCTATCGATGCACAGACCTTATAGCAAACACGATGATCGAGGAGGTGAGCGCTGACTACGCGATCAATACAGACGGTGACGCGCACCAAAGATCACACGTAAACTGGCCTGACTACTTCGACGCGCTCGACAAGGGGAGCAAACCGACCTCAACCTATCTGAAACAGCTGATCGGAGACGTAGGTGGCGAAATACGGTCGCGTCGCATCGAGCATGACAAGCCGGGCTCAGGAGTATTTGTCGTCAGCGTGTGCTCGAGAACCCCTGAGGTCTATGGAGTCGCGTGGGAACTCGCGTACTTGGCCGATGACGCGGAACTGCTGGGGAGTCCAGGCAGTGTTCTCGTTCACTACTACTACAAAACAACGCGAGTACGCCGTGTTCGCGCAATCCGTGCTCGTAGTTCGGCCCGCGTGTTGCTCGCGTGGTCGAACGGGGCGAACAATGAAAATAAGGTCGAGGGCGCCGAACACGCCAAGGTTATCGGGCGCTCGAAGAACCTTCACAGCGAGACACTAGAGAACGCGTCCTTCGGATCTCTCACTGCTCATCTCAGCGCTAGCAAGAATTCCGGCAAGCCGTTCGATATTCTGCACATCGTATGCCACGGAGAAAAAGACAGCCTTTGGCTCACGAGAACTGACGACAACGCGGAGACGACCGACTCCAGCGGCGATGAGCGCGTGGACGCCACCGCGCTCGAGACGAAGTTGGGGCAATACGCCTCTACTCTCAAGTTAGTCGTGATCTCGGCCTGCGGCACCGACGAAACCCCGCGTTCATTCCTCATCTCGGGAATCGCCGAGCGGTTGCATCGCATGGGGATCCCGGTTGTCATCGCGTTCCGATTTGCGCTGAAAGTCAAAGACTCGATCAATTTCGCCGAAACGCTCTACGAGCGGTTGGCCCTCGGCGAGACAATCGAGTCATCATTCCTCGCGGCGCAAGATCGTATCTACGATCGCGAGTTTGCGACCTACAGGTGGGCCGGCGTCCAGATATTCTGCCATCCTCGCGTACTGGGGGAGCGGATTATCGTCACGAAGCTTGAACGAGTCCCGTGGCGGCCGATTCTCCTGACAGCCTTACTCATCGCAATAGTCACGTTGAGTGTATTCTTCGCCGTCTGTGGTGCGAACGAGCCGGAGGAGAAAGTCGTTTATGCGCAGCGCGCCCGTCGTGTCGTGTTGATCGGGAGTGGTACTGTCTACGGGTTCTTATGCCGAAATACACCGGAATTGTTTTCATGCGCACCGTCGCTGGACTCGACGACGCGAAGCAGTTCCGCCAACACCTGCCCAAGTCTCCTGGGGGCGCTGGGCGCCGACTGCGGCTTTATACGTCGATTCTTCGACACATTGAGAACGTTCGTAACAAACAACGACTTCGAGACGATGTTTATTGACTCCGGGAGCCTAACGGGAATTCGCGCGACGGCGAGCTATCTGTACAGTGGTGATACCGGCGGGACGAGATTCGAGGATCCAGCGGTGGTCGCGGCCGCCTCTTTCGACCTCGTGGCGCTGAGTGAGCGCGCTCCGGACAAATTGGGTCCATTTACCGACGGACTGACGTTCGTCGAGGTACGACTCAAACACCACGATCCCCTCCTCAGCGTTTTATGTGGACACGATTGCGAAGTTTCCAAGGAGTTGGGAAAAGAGACCTGGAGTTGCGACGCGCTGCCCAAACCATGGCATTTTAAGCTCGGCGCGGTGACTCCCTACTTTGAAAACGCAGGTCTCATCGATCTACTGATCAAGCGAAGCGCCGGTGCGGTCGACTACTGGGCCCCTTCGAAGGGCTCCGCGACGGCGATGTCACTTGAAAGACGGTGGGTTAGCGCGATCGACTCTCACGGCTGGAACCTCAGCTTCATCGGGCCGACTCACAAGGTGTGTCGGCTAAAGGAAGGCGGTACGGGCTGGTTCTGGGCCGGCGAGGGTAGCCAGTTTCGAGACGATCTCCACAAGGTTCGCGAAGACGATGCCTGTTCGCCGCGGACGACGGGTCAATTTACAAAGGGACGGTGCTTGATCGCCCAGCAGTACGAGTCGAGTGAACGGCTGGACAATATGCGGCCGCTCAACCTGTACTTGCGAGGAAAGAGGCGTAATGACGACAAGGAGGTCGTCTTCTCGCCAGCCGTATGTAAAATTGTCACCTCGTTGCTGGAGCGCCTCGAGCGCCGGGCCAAGAGCGACGTTGCAAGCATTACAGAGGATTTTGACTGCTGGAGCGCACCGGATGTCGAACACGACGGCGATACAGTAACAAGATCGAAGCTGCTTCGCGGGGCGGTCGGTGAGTACGCGATGCCCGATCGCGTTCGGTGTACAGATAAACGCGATCTAGAAGCGCTTCAAAAAGACTACAGAAGGCAGAGACGGGCGTTTCACATCGAAGGTGGCGATGGACCCAAGGCATGTATATTCAAGCAAGGGAAACGTTGGGAGAATAAGACACTCCCGAGCGAGTCTAGCGGGGAAGCGGTCAATATATACAGATTACGCCGCGATTACGAGCAGTGGGAGCCGACCGGCCAAACTGGCGTGGCGGGCGATAAACGCGTGATTGAGCTGACCCGCCACGGCGGGCTGCGGACGTCACGGGGTGAAAAGGCCATATGGATTACCGAGAAGCGGCATGAGGGTCTGCGCGCGACTGCTGGATGGGAGGCCGTTGACGACGAGTTATTAAAGAAGATCGTCACGGTCCCGCATCCCTCCGGGCACAAGCGGAATCGCCTTTATCCCTGGGAGCGCCGTGACTTCGCGGTAAAAGTCGGGCGCACCGAGAGTCCAAAGTGCGAGTGGCTTAAATCAAGTCGCAGCTGGAAGGGATTGTACGCGGCGTTCTCACCGGACGAGGGGTGCCCTGAAGGTGAGAAGCCGACGGAAACCCAAAAATTCTATACGATCTCCGGGACTAAAGTCGAGGTAACCAGGGAGGAGGAGGAGGAGAGGGATGGCGTTAGACATCATCGATCGAACGTTCGGTATCTCGACGTAAACTGGCCCGCGCTGAGTGAAGATTTGGAGATCTCCGGCATGTTCGCCACCGCGAGTAACGTATACTTTGCCCCAGAGGGACGACCCTCGGTAGACGAGGATACGAGGACCGCAGAGCCTAGTGAATGGCAACTGGGAACGGCTTGCTCCAGCTACAATCTTTATTCCTTGCCGGTCTCGTCGGTCCGAAACCAGATTCTTGGCGACACCACGCGAGTTCCGCTCGAGCCGCAGGTGGTGTCCGTATCACACGGCGACAAGATGCGGGGACTTGCGCCACGCGAGGTTTGCTCAGAACCTCAGAGTGCCGAGCAGATGAATTCTGCGTTTAATTGGAAATGGAGCGAGAACTCGGACCTGCTCTTTGAATTTGCGGGGGTCGAGGCGATCGAGATCGACGCGGCTCCGGTCAGCAGCGAAGATGGCGTGAAGATTTTCAAGGGTTGGGCGCTAATATCAATCAATATTTTATCTAAAAAAGATAGGGAGACAGAAACAGATCATGAGATTGCTCGACTGGATTCGGTCGTACTCCCCGTAACGCTTACGGAGTGTGTTGGCAATCGCGCGTTTTGCAGTGAGATTAAGCTTGATTGGGCGAGCGCAGAGTGGTGGAAAAACCCAGGTGTGAAGATCAACACAGGGACCAGAACGTTCGGGTACGCAGTAGAGAAACTGAGTGCTGAGGCGCTCATTCTCGAGAAATCGAGACCGACATTGTACCCTGAAATGAACGCTGGCATGAACATAAAGGATGGCATTAAAAGTTATTTATATAAACCAGAAAGCGAACTTGGCTTTGTGCTTGGCAAGGCGGGCGCAGTCACGTTGCCCGGAAACGTCGAGAGACTGAGTTCGCGTCGTGTCAAGCGGGTCATAGACCCGCTTCACGGTCGCGTCACAGACGCGTTTACCGGTCATGGACAGCAGCCGTGGCTTGTCCACTACCTCTGGAGATCTGAGAAGTGGCGCGACCACGTGAACGTCAAAGACGATTCGATATTCAGGGCGCGCGATCAACAGGCGCTCGAGCAGTTGATTCGGTTGAAGGATATTGACGGTGAGGTTGACTGCGTGATTGACATTGCACCTGTCGGGACAGGGAGGCAGTGGTCCGGAGCGACCGCTCTTCCGACCGCGCGGCCTACAGCGCCCCCGGAGAAGGAGTACATCCTTCTCGTTACCGATCGATATCCGGAGACACGGTTGGGATTCGTCGAGGATCTCTGCGGGCTTTCCACGACGCCGGAAGCGAGCGTACCCGCCACGCCCACCGCGCCCGCCGCGCCCGGCTCATCGCCCCCCTGATGTCTATTTGGCGAAGACGAGAGGGCACAGTTGATGGCAGGGTCGAGAACGAGGTCACGTCCGCTCCACGTGCTGCTCGACCTCACGCGGGCGCGCAACAGCGGCGAGCCCTTCGGCTTTCACCTCGAACCGCAGGAGTATCTGCTGCGCCGCCCCGACGGCACCACCGAGGGGTCTCGCTTCGACTGGGACACGCGGCTGCTCGAGCGGCTGCACACGCTGCAGCGCGCTCCGCAGGCGCGTGCCCGCGCGAGGCCTTCCATCAGGTCCGCGTCCCCGCCGACGACGCCGCGCCGACCTTCACCTTCACGATGGGCGTCAACGATCGCCGCCACTGGCCCGACCCGTTCTACGCGCAGGTCAGCAGTCGCAGCGCCGCCCGGCTCCGCGCTGATGCTCACCGCGTGTCACCCGGGGGACGACGCGCGCTCGCGCGACAGCGCCTCGAGGAGCTTGAGCGTGGCGGACAATTTCCGCTTGAGAAAAGGCTTGTCGGCCTTCGCCGCCGCCACTGTGCGTATCTCGAGCGCGCGCTCGAGGTGCGCGCGGGCGACTTCTAGATCGCCGGTCCGCAGCGCGACGGTGGCGAGTCGCTCCAGCGTGTCCGCGACGCGGTTCTGGGCGATCACGCGAGCCAGTGCGGTGACTTCGAACGCCTCTGTGAGCGCCTCCACGAGCGCGAGGGCGCGGCGAAAGTGAACGCGCGCTTCCACGAGATTTCCCGCCTGCATCTCGGTGGTCCCGAGCCTGGTCAACCCATTGAAGAGCATCCTACGCGTGCTCGCGTTGTTCGGGTCGCTGGCAGACCGATCCTCCATCTTCCGGACGTAGCGCGTTAACAGGGCGCGACGGGCCTCAATGTCGTGTTTCTTCATCCCCGCCTCCCCAACCTTGTACCCCGACCGGATCCGTTGACGTCAACCCGTCGCAAATCGCCATCGCGGACGCGCGGGAGGGCGGTACGCGCCAGTCGGGCCGTTAGCGTTTCGAACGCTCATGACGCCGCCGGAAACAGACCTTTCCGGAACGACGATCGGTTTTCCCGAGCTCAGGGGTCCATTCTGGCGAGTCTGAGGCTGGCGAGACGACGTCTTCGTCGACATGCGCGAGCGACTCGCTGGACCAAGCGAGCATTGTGACGAGAGCCCAAGCGGCGCGCAGCATCACCTAGAATCGCGCCGCCCATGTCGCGTCCCCCGAATTCTCGCCGCCTCGTCGCGCTCGGCGGATTCGGCTTGTTCGTGTTGTTGCTGATCGTCTTCCTTTGGAGCCGGGGCGAAGGTGAGCCGGCTCGAGACGAGGCCTCGCGCGCGGAGTCCAGTCAGCGCGTCGCTCGGCGTGCGCACGGGGTGCCCGCTCAACCCGAGGAGAGGCCCGCGCGCGTCGCTGGTGACGTTCTGCTCGCGGTGAGCGACTCGTCAGGGACCGCGCGAGTCTGCGCGACCCCGCGGGCTCCCTCGGGTCATGTATTGCTCGCGCGCGTCGCCTGTACCAAGCCTGATGAAGCCGGGCGCTACTCGTTCGAGTTCTCCCCAGGGGCCCGCGAGAAGTGCCACGCTGGGTTTTTGCGAAGTCGAGCCCTACTCGCATGGGTATCTCCCGCGCGTGGCGAGGGTCAACCTGTCCACCTGACGCGGTCGCCAACACCGCCGACGAGCGCCTCCGCTCGCCGCTCGCACCGACTGCCTGAGCGCTAGGACAGGTCACGCGGCGCTACTCGGGCGCGTGCTTCGCGATGTGCGCCGCCTTCCACTCCATCGCCATGCGGATTCGCGCGCGCCCCGAGGGGTGATCGAAGAAGATAAATTCCTCCAGCGAGGGGTCGAGCTTGCGGTACTCGCCGAGCTTGAGCGCGACGGTCGCGAAGCCCTCGGGCTGGCGCGCCGCGTTGAGCCCGTAGATATCCGCCTCGGCCTCGTTGACGCGGATGATGGTGTTGCTCACCGGCGTCGCCAGCAGGCCCAGGGCGCTCACGATCAGCATCAGCAGCGGCAGACCGGCCGGATCCGCGATCCCGCGCACGCCCCAGCGCTCACCCCAGCGCGCGACCGCGCGATCGAAGGCCCACTGCGTCGCCGCGAACATGAGCATCAGCATCAGCGTGATCGTGATGATCGACTCGTAGGCGTGGTTGAGCACGTAGTGGCCGATCTCGTGCCCCATCACCGCCTCGACCTCCTCGGGCGTGCAGCGCGTGAGCAGGTTGTCGTTGAGCGTGATGCGCTCGGTGCCGAGCATCCCGCTGACGTTCGCCCTGATCCGCGTGCTCTGCCTCGAGGCGTCGTTCTTGAGCACCTTGTCCGTCTTGACCCCGCTCGCCCTCGCCATCCGCAGGACCGAGCGGCGCACGGGGCCGTCCTCGAGCTCAGAGTAGGTGTTGAACACCGGCGCGATGTAAACCGGCGCGATCGCGCCGCCCAGCGTCGTGAATACCAGCATCACCGCGGTCGCCCACATCCACCAGCGCCGCGGCGCGCGACGAAACACCGCGTAGATCGCCATCGCTACCAGGGGCAGGAGCACGCTGCCGACCGCGAGGCCCTTGAGCAGCTCGACGAACCACTGGACCAGGCTGAGGTTGGAGAGGCCGTAGGCGTGCTCGCGGAAGTAGTCGGTGTAGAGGTTCCAGCCGAGCTGCAGCGCGGCGTTGATCCACAAAAACAGCAGCGCGTAGAGCCCCGGGATGATGCTGACCCGGCGGACATATCGCTCGATGAGCGCGCGGATCCTCGCCGAGGCGCCCGTGCGCAGGAGGCCGATCATGATCGCCGCGGTGAGCAGGAAGCTCCACAGCTGCAGCCAGTAGCCGCCCTCGAAGTACGCGTCCGAGCGCGCGCGCGCCTCGGCGGGCACCGAGTCGAGGTACGCCTGCGTGGCGACGGCCGGATCAAAGCCCGGCGCCGCCGCGAGCGCCTCGCCGCCGACGCACAGCGCCGCCAGCACGAGCCCGAGCCCGAGGCCGAGGCCAGGTGAGGTCAGCGGCGCGAAGCCGCGAGCGGCGATTCGAGTGACCCGCGAGACATTGCCCATACACGGAACTATACCCGCGCGGGCCTGCGGGGCTCGGCGATATCGCCCGGCGGGCGCCGCGTCGACTCGCGCGCGGACGCCCGCGCGCCCCTGTCACGAAGGCCATATGCACCCGCGGGCCGGTGTACACTGGGAATTGATACGTGATGAGCATGGACGGTGAAACGCCGACGATCGACGCGAGGGGTCGGTAGTCGCCGTGGGCGCGACGCGAGCGAGCCCGTCGACGACGGCGCCCTCGGCCGCGACGCCGAGCCGGATCGGCCGCTACGTCGTGCTGCGGATCCTCGGCGAGGGCGGGATGGGCATCGTCTACTCCGCCTACGACGAAGAGCTCGATCGCCGCGTCGCGATCAAGCTGCTCAAGCAGGACGACCGCCGCGCCGGCGAGGGCCGCGCGCGCATGCTGCGGGAGGCCCAGGCGATGGCCCGGCTGTCCCACCCCAACGTCGTGCAGGTCTACGACGTCGGCGAGTACCGCGGCCAGGTCTTCCTCGCCATGGAGCTCGTCGAGGGCCTCACGCTCGGCGAGCACCTGCGCAAGCTCGAGGGCGCGCCGCGCTGGCGCGCGCGCCTCGACGTGTGCGTTCAGGCAGGTCGAGGTCTCGTCGCGGCGCACGCGGCCGGGCTGATCCACCGCGACTTTAAGCCAGACAACGTGCTCGTGCGCACCGACGGCGTGCCGCGGGTCAGCGACTTCGGGCTCGCGCGCGCGCACGACGTCGGCGAGCGCGACGAGGACGGCGAGCTGTCGGCCAGCGCGTCGAGCTGGCACGGGAGGCGCAGCGCGCTCAGCTACGACAAGGTCAGCTACGTCGAGGTCAGCGATGAACGGGATGAGCCCGAGCGCAGCGTCGAGTCGATCGAGCTGGCCAAGCCGCTGACGCGGGCCGGCGCGCTCATCGGCACGCCGGCGTACATGTCCCCCGAGCAGCTCCTCCGCCGCCCCGTCAGCACGAAGAGCGACCAATTCAGCTTCTGCGTGGTGGTCTACGAGGCGCTGTACGGCGAGCGGCCGTTCGCGGGCGCCGACCGAGCCGCGCTCACGCTCAACATCGCGCAGCGGCGCGTCCGCCCCCCGCCCCGCAGCGCGCGCGCGCCCACCTACGTCCGCGAGGCGCTGCTGCGCGGCCTGAGCCCGGATCCCGACGATCGCTGGCCCTCGATGGACGCGCTGCTGAAGCGGCTGCGCGGGCGTAGCCAGCGGCCCTGGCGGCTCGGGCTGCTGATCGTCATCACGGCCGGCGTGTTCACGGCCGGCGGCTATCTGTACGCGTCGCGGATGCAGCGGCAGCTCTCCGAGCAGCGCGCGCGCTGCACCGGAGCCGCCGAGCATCTCGCCGGGGTCTGGGACGACGAGCGCCGCGACGCGGTTGAGCGCGCGCTGCTCGCGACCGGCCTGCGCTCAGCGGACGACGCGCGCCGCCGCGTCCGCGAGCAGCTCGATCGCTACAGCCAGCGCTGGGTCGACGCGCACACCGACGCCTGCGAGGCGACCCGCGTGCGCGGCGAGCAGTCGGAGCACATGCTCGACCTGCGCATGGCGTGTCTCCAGCGCCTCCTGCACGAGCTCGACGCCTTCACCAGCGCGCTCACGACCATCGACGCGGAGTCGGTCTCGCGCGCGGTTCAGCTCTCGCTCGAGCTCGCGCCGCTCTCGAGCTGCGAGGACCTCGAGGCGCTGCGCGGCTCGGCATCGACCGCGCCCCCGCCCGAGGACGCGGCGGCCGTGCGCGCGCTGCAGACCCGGCTGCTCTCGGTCTCCGCCCGCGCGCGGCTGGGCGCGTTTCGCTCGGGTCTGACGCTCGCGCGCGAGCTCAGCGAGGAGGCGCGCCAGCTGGGCTACGCGCCGCTCGTGGCCGACTCGCTCAACGCCCGCGCGCGCGCCGAGCTCGCGCTCGGCGAGTACACGGCGGCCCGCGCCACCGCGCTCGACGCCTTCTGGGCCGCGGAGTCGGTCGGGGACGACCGGCGCAAGCTCGAGTCGCTGACCAGCCTGGTCGAGATCAACGGCGAGCTCGCGCGCCTCGACGAGGCGCTCGAGTGGGGCGCGGGGGGGCAGGCGATCGTCGCCCGCGTCGGCGCGTCCTCGTTGGCGCACGCCGAGCTGCTCACCAACATCGGATATGTCCACTGGCACATGCAGGACTACGACGCGGCCCGCAGCTATCACGAGCGCGCGCTCGCGCTCTACCGCCGCCTCCTCGGCCCCGACGACATCCGCGTCACGCGGCCGCTGTTCCACCTCGGGCGCGTGTTTCACCGGCTCGGCGACTTCGACGAGTCGCGCCGGCTGCAGGAGCGCGCGCTGGCGATCAGCGAGGCCGCGCTCGGCCCGGAACACCCGCGCAACGCCGACTTCTTGAACAACCTCGGCAACGTCGCCTGGGACGAGCGTCGCTTCGAAGACGCGCGCGCCATCTTCGAGCGCAACATCGACATCTACGAGCGGGCCTTCGGGCCCGAGCACCCGGCGCTCGCGGGCGCGGTGAGCAACCTCGGCGACGTGCTCTCGAGCATGGGGCGGCATGAGCAGGCGCTCGCCTCCTACGAGCGCGCGCTGAGGATGTACATCGCGACCCTCGGCGCCGACCACCCGCGCTGCGCCTTCGCCCAGCGCGGCATCGGCGAGGTCCTGTACGCGCTCGGTGATTACGAGGGCGCGCGCCCGCAGCTCGAGCGCGCGCTGGCGACCGCCGAGGCGCAGCCCTTCGCGCTCCGCCTGATCGCCCGCACGCGCTTCGGGCTCGCGCGCGTCCTGTGGGAGCTCGGCGACGAGCAGCGAGCCCGCGCGCTCGAGCTCGGTCGCCGCGCGGAGGACGAGTACGCCCGCTCCGGCGAGGTCTACGCGCGCGAGCATAAAGAGGTCGTCGCCTGGCTCGCCGCGCGCGACCACGTCCCTAGAACACCCGCGGGATGATGCGCTTCCAGTCGGGCGGGACCCCGTGTCCGAGCTTGTCGTGATACCAGCGCAGCGTGGTGTCGGCGCGCCCGAACAGGTACCCCGTCATGATCACCGCGACCGCCGCTGCCGCGACGTGGTGAAACACCAGCGCGTAGCCCCACCACGCGACCAGCTCGGCGAGGTAGTGCGGGCACGCGACCCAGCGAAACAGCCCCGCAGTCGGCAGCTTGTACTCGGTCTCGCCGGGCGCGCGCAGCCGCGCGAGCAGCTCGTGGTGGAAGTAGTTCAGCGCGGTCCCGGCGAGCCAGGTCAGCCCGCCGAGCAGGTACCAGGGGTGAAACGCCGGGTCGTTGACCAGCGCGGCGTCGACCTCGGTCGCGGCGACGTGACCGACAAAGCCGGTCACGGCGGAGTACCACACGCCGATGAACGCGACGCTCCCGAGGTTCATCACGCCCGAGTAGCGGTGCACGTACAGCACCTCGACGCAGCGCTTCGCGAAGTGCAGGCTGATCAGCGCCGCGGTCACGAGGTGCCACGTCGTCCACTCGGCGCCGTGCGCGAGCAGCATAGCGGGGAACAGCACGACCGAGGGCGCGTAGATGAGGAGCATGCCCACCCGCGAGGGCAGCGCGAGCGCGGCCGAGCGCGCGGCGAACTTGGAGTAGCCCAGGTTCAGGCCGCGACTCTCGGTCAGGTACATCATCGGCGCGGCGACCAGCGAGAGCACACACAGCCAGTGCACGACGCCGCCGTTGAATTCCGGGAAGTAGAACATCGCCCCGGGATGCTACAGCAGGCGGCCTGTAGGGGCCGCATTGGTGGACCTGCGCGTCAGGCTGGCTGACTCGAGCGCTCGCGGATCATCCGAGCCCAGCGCTCGAGGCCGGTCATGGTGCTCTCGCGCAGCTCGGGGTTGTGCGTGAGCGCCTCGACGCGCTTTTGCAGCTGCTGCTTCCCACGGTGGATCCGCGTGCGCACGGTCCCGATCGGGGCGTTGGTGGCGGCGGCGATCTCCTTGCCGCTGAGACCCTCGAACATGTACAGCTCGAGGGTCACCTGCATCTCGACCGGGATCTGGCGCAGCGCCTGCAAGAGCAGCTGGGCCTCGCGCCGGTGGCCGAGCTGGCTCGAGGGCGTGGGCCCGAGGTCGGCGAGCGTGCAGGTCTGAAAGTCGACGCGCTCGCGGCCGCGACGCTTGTGCCGGTAGTACTCGTAGAGGACGTTGCGCGCGATCCCGAAGAGGTACGCGCCGAACGAGCTCTCGGGGCGCTTGCGCGACTGGTGCTCGATGCAGCGCAGCAAGCTGCGCTGGATCAGATCGGCCGCGTCGTCCTCGCTCGCCTTGTTGTAAAAGAACCGCGAGATCTTGGCGTAGTGGCGCTGAAACAGGAGCTTGCCGGCCCGCTGATCGCCGTCGCGCCACGCCGCCAGCAGCTCCATGTCTCCGCTCACCACGGGTCCACGATATCGCGTCGCGTCGGCGCCGTCATGACGAGGCGCGCCGGCGCGCGCGCTCAGGGCGTCGTCTTCGAGAAGAAGCGCAGCGCCGCCGGGTTGGGGTCGACGAAGCCGTCGCAGGAGGGCGGCGTCCAGTTGTAGCGAATCTCGCCGCCCGGGAGCTTCTTGACCGGGCACACGATGTCCTCGCGCAGCAGGCCGTCGACGCGCGTCGTGTCGACGCACAAGACCCCCTCGTGGTTCCACAGCGCCTCGAGCTCGTTCTCGTCGGCCGCGATCGCCTGCGCGAGCGTCATCGGCTCCCACGCGTTGTGGAGGATCGCCAGCGGGTTCCCCGGGAAGGTGTAGGGGTGCCCGTCGCCGCAGAAGTCCGCGCGGATCACCCGGTTCGCCAGCTCGAAGGCCTCGTTGCTGACGTTGTGCGGCGTGATGCCGAAGGTGCTCGCCTTGCCCGGCGCGCTCGAGAGGCAGGCGATGTGATGCATGCGCCCGGAGGACTCGTAGTCGACGTCGCCGGTCACGCCGTCGATGCTGCGGTGCCGGTAGACCCGCGCGAAATTGTTACTGGTGAGCCCGTTGCCGCAGATCGAGACGAAGCCGGCGCCGGCGCCCGTGGTGCTCTTCTTGAAGTCGAAGACCTCGCCGCCCTCGGGGGTCTCCACGTGATCCGTGATCCGGATCGTGACGACGTGCGCGCCGCCGCCTGCCCCCGAGATGTCGAAGACGAGCTCGAGGCCGATCAGCTCAGCGCCGCTGCGCTGCTGCGGCGGGGCGACGCCGTCGGTCACCCAGAGGTTGAGCAGCTCCGAGCCGTCATTGGCGAAGGAGACGCGGGGGTCGGCAGGATCCGGCGGCACGCTCGGATCGGTCTCGAGCAGGCCGAAGCTCGCGTCCTCGTAAGAGATCTTCTTGAGCCGCGAGACGAAGCCGAAGCTGTTGGTGTGCCACTCGCCGTCGGTCGTGTACTCGTAGACGTCGCGGGCGGTCGGGGCGACCCAGTCGTCGGTGTTGAAGGTGATCCCGCCGGTGCCGATTCCGCGCAACGCGATCGCGCCGCCGCTCGTCGGCTCGTCGCAGCCGCCCGCGCACAGGGCGAGCCCGAGGGTCATCATCACTACGCTGTTCTTGGCGATACCGTTCATCATCTGTCTCCGGCTGGCGTCTCGATCTACACGTGATCCGCGGGACCCAAAGATTTCAGCTCGGCGAAGTTTTTTACGAGGGGCAGATCCGCGCGAAGGCCTCGCGGCCGCGCCGCGCCGCGCGGGGCCGCTCGAGAATTCTTTCTCGCCGCAGGATCACGTATTCGAATGATGCCGCTGATGAGCTCCACCCAGCACACGCCGCTCGAGCGCGAACGCCTCGGCGTCCTCAAGACCGCTGCCCCGCGCGAGCCGGGCGAGAGCGACCCGCGCGGGCTGTTCGCGACCGTCGCCGCGACCGCGGACGGCGAGCCGGAGCGAGAGCCGACCGAGGCCGACGCGCGCGCGGTCTTCGGCGACACGCTCGTGGCCAGCGAGGACCCCGATCGCCTCGCGCCCCTCGGCGGCGGCGGCTTCGCGGGCAAGCAGCTGCGCGGCCTCGTCTTCAGCCGGCTGTTCAATGAGCCAGCCACGCACCAGCGGATCGGGCGCTACGCGGTGCTCGAGCGCGTCGGCAAGGGCGGCATGGGCGTCGTCTACGCGGCCTACGACGACACGCTCGACCGCAAGATCGCGGTCAAGATCCTCAACGCCGACGACGAGGGCGGCGACATCGCGCGCGCCCGCCTGAACCGCGAGGCCCAGGCGATGGCCCGCCTCGCGCACCCCAACGTCGTGACCGTGCACGAGGTCGGCGAGCACGACGGCCAGGTCTTCATCGCGATGGAGTACGTGCGCGGGCAGAGCCTCGAGCGGTGGATCGAGGGCGCGCCCGGCTGGCGCGAGATCATCGACGTGTACATTCAGGCAGGTCATGGGTTGATCGCGGCGCACGACGCCGGCCTCGTGCACCGCGACCTCAAGCCGCACAACATCCTGCGGGCGGAGGACGGCGCGGTGAAGGTCCTCGACTTCGGGCTCGCGCGCGCGGCCCCCGATACGGACGCGTCCCCCGGCGCGCGCGACGAGGAGGGCTCAACGCCGTCGACCTCCACCGCCCTCGCCCGCGAGCTGACGCGCACCGGCGCGATCCTGGGGACGCCGGCGTATATGTCCCCAGAGCAGCACGAGGGCGCCTCGGCCGACGAGCGCAGCGACCAATTCAGCTTCTGCGTCGCGCTCTACGAGGCGCTCTACGGCCAGCTCCCGTTCGCGGGCGACACGGTCTTCGACCTGGCCCACAACGTGCTGCACAGCGACCCGCGCCCGCCGCCCCGCGAGCGCGGCGTGCCGGCGTGGGTCCACCGCGCGGTGCTCCGCGGGCTCGCGCGTGAGCCCGCGGCGCGCTGGCCGACGATGCGCGCGCTGGTCTCGGCGCTCGAGCGCGATCCGGCGCGCCGTCGTCGTCGCGTGCTCACGGTGACAGGCGTGGCCGCGCTGACCGGCGCGCTCGGCTTCGGACTCGCGGACGCGCGCGGCGAGACGGTTGAGCCCTGCGCCAGCGCCCGCGCCGAGCTTGACGAAATGTGGTCCGACGCGCGCGGCGAGCGAGTGACCGCCGCGTTCATGTCGACCGGGAGCGAGCTCGCGGGTGACACCGCCGCCCGAGTGAGCGCCGCGCTCAACGCCTACGCCGGCGCCTGGACCGACGCGCGCGTCGAGGCCTGTGAGACCCACCGCGACGGCTCCCAGAGCGATCGCCTCTTCGACCTGCGGACCGCGTGCCTCGACACCCAGCGCGCCGCCCTCGACGTGCTCGTCGGCGCGTTCGAGCGCGCCGACGCGGACACCGTGATGAACGCCGCCTGGGCGGCCGCGAGCCTCCCCTCGCCGTCGGTGTGCCGTGATCTCGACGTCCTGACCGCGAAGCTGCCGCCGCCGGATGATCCCGCGAGCGCGCGCGCGGTTCAGGTGGAGCGCGAGCGGATCGCCGCCGCGGCCGCGCTGCGCTCGGCGGGTGAGCACGAAGCCGCGACCTCGATGCTGGAGGACGTCCTCACGCGGGCCGAGCAGCTCGCCTACGCCCCCCTGACAGCCGAGGCGCAGCTCGGGCTCGGCGCCGCGATGCTCGAGCTACGCGACCACGAGCGCGCGCTGGAGCAGCTCTCGTTGAGCGTCAAGACGGCGACGCGCCTGGGCCACGATGAGGTCGCGGCGGAGGCCTTCGCCCGAAGGACGTGGCTCCTCGCGGACCCGCTCGGGCGACCGAGCGAGGGCCTGCGCGATGATGAATTGGCCGAAGCGCTCGTTGACAAGCTCGGCCAGCCCACCGCGCTGCGCTGGCTGTCGCTCAACAACCGCGGCGTCGCGCTGTTCCGAGACAAGCAGCCGCGCGCGGCCGAGGCCGCGTACCGCGAGGCGCTCTCGGCGATCGAGGGCGGCGCAGGACACCCCGTCGAGGAGCTCTCGACCCGGCTTAATCGAGCGACGTTGCTCACCCAGATGTGCCGCCCCAACGAGGCGGCCGCCGAGCTCGTGACGGCGCGGGAGCGCGCGCGGGAGCTGCTCGGTGAAGAGCACCCGCGGACCCTGTTCGTCGCGCCGCAGATCGCCGACGCGCTGTACACGGCCGGTCGTCACGGCGAGGCGCTCCGCGAGCTGGATCAGAGTATCGCCAGGTCCGCGCCGGGTACGTGGCTCACGGGCGTTCACTACATCGTGCGCGCTATCGTCTCGGGATACGTCCGCGACTACGACGCGGCGCTCGACGACGCGAGCGCCGCGCTCGAGACGATCACCGAAGCGCACCCCGAGTTCACCGCGGCGCTCACTCAGCGCGGGATCGCGCTGGTCGGCGGCGGTGACCATGACCGCGGGCTCGCGTCGCTCCGCCGCGCGCTCGCGCGAGAGGAGCGACGATCTGGCGCCGACAGCGAGCTCACCGCGCTCGCGCGCTGGTGGCTCGGCGCCGGCCTGCTGCTCGCCGGTCGAGCCGACGAAGCCGCCGTCGAGCTCCAGCGCGCGCTCGACAGCTACGCGTCCAACCCCGCGATGGTCGCCTGTCAGTCCGAGCGGCTGATCACGGCCTACCTCGAGAGCGCGCAGCTCGAGCGCGCCGACGCGGCGATCGAGCGCGCGCTCGCGGCCCACGAGCGAGCGGAGCTCGGGCCCGAGCAGGACAGCTACGCGTGGGTCGTGATGCTCCGCGGCCAGCTCCACCTGTCTCGAGGGGACAACGCCCGCGCGCGCGAGGATCTCGAGCGCGCCTGCCGGCGGTTCGCCGCGACGCGCGACCCCGACGACCCGCGCCTCGCCGACTGCCGGCTCTCGCTCGCGCGCGCCCTGGATGACTCCGCCCGCGCGCGGGAGCTCGCCGCGCGGGCGCGGGACAGCTTCGCGGCGCTCGGCGCCGGCTTCGCCCGCGAGCGATCCGCGGCCGCGGCCCTCGTCGACGGCTCGTAGCGCCTCCGCCCGCGCCGGGCCGATCGTCTCCGCGGGCCGGCTCGGACGTGACCATTTCAACATGTCTAATCGAACTTCTCGCGTGACGGCGCTCGCTACCATAGACGCGCCGGGCTATCTCGCCGCAGCTCACCGCGCGAGGCTGAGCCGCGAGCGGGTGACGCCATCGTAATTTGAACATACAAACTAACCACACGACGCGCCGCGCGATTCTGCCACCATGCGGGGATGCGCTCCCGACGTGTGCCGAACTACCCTCCCCTCGCGCTCGCCCTCCCCCTCACGCTCGCGTCGCCCGCGCTCACGGGCTGTCAGCAAACAGGTGACCCGGGCGAGCAGACCACCGACACGACCGACACGGCGGGCACCGACACGACCGACACGGCGGGCACCGGCGCGGAGCAGCCGCTCCAGTGCCCACCTGAGCCGGAGGACATCCAGCCGCTGAGCGCGACGACGCCCTGGCCGGAGCTCAGCGGGAGCGCGGCGCGCCTGCGGGAGTACGTCCAGGCCGCGGATCCAGCCTACCGCTACACCCTCGACAGCGAGTCCTCGGGCGTGGGCTACACGCTCTACAACATCCAGATGGACTCGCTGCAGTGGCGCCCCGAGGGCGAGATCACGCCGAGCGTGTGGAGCCACTGGATGACGATCATCGTCCCCGAGGAGCTGACCACCAGCAAGGCGCACCTCGTGATCGTCGGCGGCAGCGTGTCCGAGACGCTCCCCGCGATGGCCGAGGTCGCGCTGCTGACCCAGGTCGCGCGCGACACCGAGAGCCCGGTCGTCGTGCTCGGGCAGATCCCCGCGCAGCCCTCGACGGCGCCGGATCGCCCGGAGCCGATGAAGGAGGATGATCTCGTGGCCTACTCGTGGCGCAAGGCCATGGAGACCCAGGACCCGACCTGGGCGGCGTACTTCCCGATGACCAAGGCCTCGGTGCGGGCCATGGACACGACGCAGGAATTCTTGGCCGAGACGCTCGGGCAGGCGCCGGACGGCTTCATCGTCACGGGCTTCTCGAAGCGCGGCGCGACCGCGTGGTTGACCGCGGCGGCCGACGATCGCGTCGAGGCGGTAGTCCCGGGCGTGTTCCCGGCGCTCGAGCTCGGCGAGCTCACGGAGACCATGTACACCCGCTACGGGAAATTCGCCGAGGCGACCGAGTCCTACGTCAACGAGGAGATCCTGCAGGAGATCCGCGCGCCCGAGGGCTACTTCCTGCGCGGCGTCGTCGACCTCATCCACTACCGCGACGCGCTGACGATGCCGCATTATGTCCTTCAGGCCAGCGGCGACGAGTTCTTCCTGCCGGACGCGGCCCGCAGCTTCCTCGACCGGATCCCCGGGGAGGCGACCCAGCGGATCATCCCCAACGAGTCCCACGGCCTCGACAAGAACCTCGACGACAACCTCTCCGCGCTGATCGCCTGGTACCAGGTCGTGCTCGCCGGCCAGAGCCGGCCGGTGTTGAGCGAGGCGCTAGAGGGGAACGAGGTGACGGTCACCAGCGATCAGGAGCCGACGAGCGCGGTGCTGTGGATCGCGAACAACCCCGACGTCCCGGACTTCCGCTTTGACACCATCGACGACGCCTGGACCCCCACCCCGCTGGAGCCGAGCGCGCCCGGCACCTACGCGTTCACGCTCGCCAGCCCGGCATCGGGCTACGACGCCTACGTGCTCGAGCTGCGCTACCCGGGGGTCGAGGGCTCGACGCACGAGCAGCTGTACACCTCGCACGTCTACGTCACGCCCGACGAGCGCCCCTTCAGCCTCGACCAGCCCGCCGGCGCGCCCGTGAGCCTGCCGCAGCTGCGCTGCGACAGCGCGGACGAGCTCGCGGGCGCCGCCGCGATCGAGGCGCTCGCGGAGACGCTGCCGATGGTGGTTCGCGGCCAGCACATCGCCGATCTCGAGGCGCTCACCCAACACCTGGCAGCCGACGCGACGCCCGAGGAGCAGGCGCTGGCGCAGTGCGCCGCGACCCGCGTCAACATCGAGCGCGGCGAGCTGGGCTGGTACTCGCGCGCGGCCGACGGCGCGTTCGTGTGGGAGCACGTCGCTACCGCAGAGCACGAGGACGCCGAGTCGGCGGCGCGTCGCTGCCAGACGCTCAACAACGGCTAGCGCGCGTGTCACCGGCGACGTGCTACCGTCCGGCACGAATGCGCTACCCCGACACCGTCGACCTCGAGATTGAGCCGCTCCGCGCGCTCCCGCCGAGCTGGGGACGCGCCGCGTTCTGGAGCGCGTGGGAGGCGCTGCGCGCCGGGATGTCGGCGAACCTTCGCTCCAAGGCCGGGCGCCGCGTGCTCGCGTACGCGGAGATGCAGGCGCAGTGTCACTGGGCGGAGTGGGACGAGCTGATCGACGAGCGCGCGGCCAAGGGCCGGCTGCGCTACTTCTTCTCGGACGAGCAAGGCAACGCGGACGTCGCCTCGCAGGCGGTCCCGCACTGGATCTCGCTCGTGCTCGGCCTGCGCCGCGACAAGATCGCGGCGGCGGTGCGCCGAAACCTGCACCGGCTCGTTACGCCGGCGCCCGACGTCCAGGCGCTCGTCGACGCCCCGGTCGCGGCTCCGATCGTCGTGATCGATCAGCATGTATGTCAGCTCTGCGCGGCGCCCGAGCGCGCGCGGGGGTGGAGGCTCCGGACGGACATCAACGCGCGCTTCCGGGCTGAGGACCTGTCCTCCAAGACGCTCGCGCGGCTCGACGCGCTGTTCAAGGCCGAGCGCTGCGCCTGCGAGCTATGCCAGAAAGTCCGCGAGAAGCGGGCGCGCTGACGACCTTCAGCGACCTTCAGCGACGGTCAGCGATCCATGCAGTACTGCAGCGCGTCGCGCAGGGAGTTGAAGACGTTGACCTGGCCGAGGTTGATCTCGAGGGTCGTGATCGTCCGCGCCACCGCCGGCTGGATCCCCGCCAGCACACACTCGGCGCCGAGCAGCGAGACCATCGAGCGGATCCGGATCAGCTGGTTGGCCGAGCCCGTGTCGAGCTGCGCGACGCCGGTCAGATCGATGATCGCGTAGCGCGCGTGCTTCGCCGAGATCGCCGCGAGCAGCCGCTCGACGATGACGCTGACGCGGGCGCGCTCGACCTCGCCGGTCAGCGGCAGCAGCACGACCCCGCGCCAGACGTCGATGATCGGGCTCGAGAGCGCCTCGATCGTCTCGCGCTGGCGCTCGATCTCGGCGCGCGCGGCCTCGAGGGTGGCGATCGTCTCGCGCTGCGCCTCGATCTGCGCCGCGGCCCGCTCGACCTCCTCTTTGCGCCGCATCTCCTCGCTGACGTCAAAGCCCATGCCGAGGATAAAGCGGGTGGCGCCCCGCTCGTCGAGGAGCGGGAAATAGACGATCTGCAGCCACATGCGCGAGCGCTCGTTCGTCGGCAGCTCGGATCCCTGGCTGAAGTCGAAGAGCGTCGCGCCCGCGCGCTGCGACTCGCCCGTCTCCGCGCAGCGCTTGAACCGATCGACCAGCTCGGCGCCGAGCTGCTCGCCGTTGTCCACGAGGTTAAACGAATTGATCAGCGCCGCGTTGGGGACCTTCCAGAACGCCTCGGCCGCCGCGTTGCCGGCGACCAGCAGCCCGTCGGGCGTGTAGACGTACGACGGCATCGGGAACGCGTCGAGCCCGGCCTGCGTGAGCCAGCGGTCGAGCGGCGCGGGGGCGTCGGGGACGTCACTCATGTGTACATCCTAACGCTCATGTCTCCAGGACCAGCGCGCGACACGGCGCAACTCGTGCGAGCTGAGCTCGCGCGCGCCCCCGCGCGCGGCGGGCGAAGGCAGCGCGTCGCCGCTACGATCGATCGACGACCGGCGCCGCGTCGCGGACCGCTCGAACAACGTCGCGAACCGCCGTGACCACGGCCTCTGGGTCATCGAGCTGGATGTAGTGACCCGCGCGCTCGATCACGCGGTCTCGGCGACCAGGGCCGGCACGCCTTTGGGGCATGTACGCGGTGATCCGATCATACGCCGCCTGGGGCAGCGTCGACCGAGTTTGTGCGCGTCACGGGTCGACGCCGATGAGCAGCGGCACCGCGCCGACGCTCTGGTTGATCCACGTGTTGCGATCGCCGAAGTCGATGACGACGCGGTGCTCCTGCTTCTCCCAACGCGAGACCGCCGCCTCGTACAGCCAGCGGTTGGTCGTCAGGTCGCCTTCTTGCTGGGGCTCGGGCGAGACCTTGTCCCCCAGGATAAAGCCCGCGTAGCGATCGTAGGCGAGCTCGAGGCCGCCGCCGTCGTCCCCGGGATAGCTCCAGACGCCTTCTGGAGGCGCCTGGTAGTGGACCTCGGCCACACGCGCGACCAGCATCATCGCCCACAGGTGAAAGAACGAGTAGCCGATCGGCGGGTCGCGCAGGATCTTCTCCTCGTAGATGCGTCCGTCCGGCTCGATCGCCCAGTCGATCACCGAGCGGATCGACGAGGGGTTTTGATAGGCGCCCTCGTGGCTGTCGGCCCAGGTGCCGCCGTCGAGCACGTAGGCCGCGAGCGCGTCGTCGTCGAGCGCGGTCGCCCCGGCGATCAAGCCGGCGAGCGCCCACGAGAGGTGGTTGTCGGATCGGTAGCGCTCGAAGGAGCTCGAGTTGGGGTGAGCGTCGGCCCACTTGGTCCAGGCGTGAAAGCTCGAGTTCACGGCCTCGGTCAGCTCGAGCAGCCAGGCGCGCAGCGCCGCGTCGTCCTCGGGCGCGAGCTCGTAGCCGTTGCGCGTCAGCAGCAGGTAGGCGTCGGACACGTTGATCAGCCCGTAGGTCTGCCACATCGCGTCGAGCGCGAAGTTCCACGGGCGGTCGCTGCAGTAGTCATCGGTCTGGTCGTCGAGCGTCGCGGCCGCGAAGTCGACGCCGAGGTCGTGGAGGTTGACGATGGTCTGCTCCTGCGACCAGGCGAGCATCAGCGCGACCGCCTTGTCGGCCGCGGCGACGTCGTCGGAGAGCGCGTAGTGGAGCGCGAGGGTGCGGATCGGGTCGCTCTCGTCCTCAAACTTCCCCGTGGCCTCTGACAGCGTGTCGTCGACATCGTCCCCCGGCTCACACCAGCCGAAGCGGATCTGCGTCACGTCGTCCATGTGGAAGGGGTCGGCGGTCATGGACATCGCCGTCTGCGCCCGCCCGGCGACCAGCGAGGCCTGGGTCGCGAACAAGCCGTCGACGGCGGTGATCCGGTCTCGCGCGCGCAGCAGGTCGTCGTGACTGAGGAACAGCCCGGCAGGCTCGAGCTCGCCGTCCCCGTCGCCGTCGCCATCTCCGTCGCCATCTCCGTCGCCGTCCCCGTCTCCGTCGCCGTCGCCATCCCCGTCGCCGTCCCCGTCTCCGTCGCCGTCCCCGTCGCCGTCCCCGGGCGTCGTGGAGCCCGCGGAGGGATCGCTGTCCGTGGCCGACGTCGACGCGTCCGTCCCGGCGCTCTCCTCGCTCGTCTCGCTGCCTTCGCTCGTCGCGCCGTCGTCACCCGAGCAGGCCACGAGCGCCAGGAGCAGCGCCCCGCTCACCGCAATCGTCGTTCTCATCGTCCGCCCCTCTCGCCGCGCGCGTCGGCCCTCGCGGCCGTGTCAGGGATTGTGTCACAAGAGACAGGCTCGCTCGCGCCGACCTCTCGCGCACGCGGCACGGCCGCCGCCCGAGGTAGATCGGGCGGCGCTCGCGGCCGACCTCCACGTCGCCGAGCGTCGCCCGCGGGTGTGTTCATGCGCCTCGCTCGGTGCGCGGGGCCGGCTCCGCGGCCGCGCGCGCGAGCGCCCGCCTCCATTAACATGTCTATTCGATCATGTATCTGTAGTCCGCGAGCTCTCGCGCGATAATAAACGCGTACGCGGGGACATGGCTGTTGGAGCTGGCGAGTCCGCGCCGATACAATATCCTGATGCTCCAAGCCGTCGTTGGACACAGTCTGGACCCTGACGCGAGCTCCGCCGTCGAGGAGCTCGTCGAGCAGTGCGGTGAGCGCCTCGCGGGTCGCGCCCCCGGCGTCGCCGTGCTGCTCTCGGCCATCGGCGTCGACCACGAGGCGCTGCTCGCGGGCCTCGCCGAGGCCTATCCCGACGTGCCGGTGATCGGCTGCACGACCGACGGCGAGCTGTCCTCGCGGGAGGGCTTCAACGAGGGCTCGACGACGCTGATGCTGCTGGTCAGCGACACGCTCGAGTTCTCAGTCGGCCTCGGGCGCGGGCTCTCGAAGGGCCCCGAGCAGGCGGCCGCGCGGGCGGTCGAGCAGGCCCGCGCGTCGCTCTCGCAGGAGCCGAGCCTCTGCATCATCGTGCCGGAGAGCCTGACGGCGAGCGCGACGCAGGCGCTCGACGGGCTCCGCGGCGCGCTCGGCGAGAACTTCCCGATCCTCGGCGGGCTCGCGAGCGACCAATGGCGCTTTGAGCACACATACCAATTCTTCGGGGGCGAGGTCGTCGAGGACTCGCTGCCGGTCCTGCTGATCGGCGGACCCGCGCGCTTCTCGTGGGGCGTGGCGGGCGGTTGGCGACCGCTCGGGGAGCCGCAAAAGGTCACCGAGACCGCCGCCAACGTCGTCGCGCGGATCGGCGAGCGCACGGCGCTCGAGTACTACCAGTACTACCTCGGCGAGCACGTCCTCCCCTCCGGCGAGAGCCCGCTCGCCGTGGTCGAGCCGCGCTCCGGTCGACACTACCTGCGCGCGCCCCTGGCCTACGACCTGGAGCGCGGGACGATCACCTTCGCGGGCGACGTCCCGCTCGGCGCGATGGTCCAGCTGACCTCCGCGAGCCGCGACGAGATCATCGCCGCCTCGCGCCTCTCGATCGACGAGGCCAAGCGCGACTACCCGGGCGACGCGCCCTCGGTCGCGCTCGTGTTCTCCTGCGCCGCGCGCAAGCAGCTGCTCGGCACGCGCACCTGCGAGGAGGAGCGAGTCATCCGGCGCTCGCTGGACGACGCGCTCCCGGTGTTCGGCTTCTACGCCTACGGTGAGTTCGCGCCGCTCGGGCGCGGGAACGCGGCGCAATTCCACAACGAGACGATCGTGACGCTGCTGCTCGGGAGCTGAGGACCCGAGGGATCGCCCACCACCCGAACCGCGCGCGCACGATGGAGGAAGAGCTCGACACGCTCCGGCGCCGGATCAAGAAGCTCGAGCGATCGAACCGCATCCTCACCGCGAAGCTCGAGCGCTCGGAGGAGAACCGCCGCCGGCTCGAGGAGCTCAAGGAGCGCCACGGGACGCTGCAGCGGACGATCATCTCCGAGCTGCGAGCGGCGCAGGAGCAGGTCCGGCGCGCGAATGAAGAGCTCGGGCGCCGCGTCGACGAGCGCACGCGAGCGCTGCGCAGCGCGAACGCGGCGCTGATCGAGGCCCGCGACGCGGCGCTCGCGGCGAACCAGGCCAAGAGCTACTTCCTCGCGACGATGAGTCACGAGCTGCGCACGCCGCTGAACGTGATCATCGGCTACGCGGAGCTGCTACAGGAGCTCGTCGCGGACGGGCTGCTCGACGACGGCGCGCCCGACCGCGGCGTGCTCAGCATCAGCGGCGACGATCTCGAGGCGATGCGCGCGCTGCGGAGCGCGCTCACGCGGCGCGCCCGCGTGATCGACAACGACGCCGCGCAGGAGGACCTCGATCGAATCCTCCGCGCCGCGCGGCATCTGCTGACGCTGATCGACGACATCCTCGATCTCTCGAAGATCGAGGCGGGCGCGTCCGAGCTGCAGCTCGCGCCGGTCGATCTCGCGCGCTTCTTCGCGGAGATGGCCGACACGGCGCGGACGCTCGCCAACAAGCAGCGCAACAAGTTCTCGCTCACGCTCGCGGCGCTGCCGGACGACTTCGTCACCGATCGCACGAAGCTGCGGCAGATCGTGAACAACCTGCTGAGCAACGCCGCCAAGTTCACGCGCGACGGCGAGCTCGAGCTGTCGGCGCGCTGCGTCGCGCAGCGCCTGCTCATCTCCGTGCGCGACAGCGGCATCGGCATCGCGCGCGAGGACTTCAGCAAGCTGTTCAAGCCGTTCTCGCAGGTCGAGGCGGCGGCGAACCGGCGCTTCGAAGGCTCGGGCCTCGGCCTCGCGCTGGTTCGAAAACACTGTCAGCTGCTCGGCGGCGAGGTCGACGTCGAGAGCGAGCTCGGCGTCGGCTCGACCTTCACCGTGACGCTCCCGATCGCGATCGAGCGGGCGGCGGGCGAGCAACGAGCCGGGTAGCGCTGCTCACCCAGCCTCCCACTCCCAGCCCTCGGAAAAAATCGGCGCGACGAGTGAGACGAATTCGTCTCGCTCGCTATTCCCGGGTCAGGAGCGCTCGAAGCATGCTCAAGCCCACGCCCACGCGCGACGGCGGGCTCCCCCCTCCGCCTACAACCTCGCGCACGCAGGGCCCTTGAGCCAGGTCCGCGTGCGCGAGCTGTTCACGCCGTGACGGTCGCGCGACATGACCGTTGCGCGCCTCGAGCCGCGCGCGGCCCAGCGCGTCCGCGTCGGCTCAGCCGCACGAGAGGTCCTGGTACGGCATCGGGATCGTGTCGCCCTCGTGAACCGTCCCCGCGCCCCCCGGGTCGCCACCGAAGCTCTGACCCGTGTTGGGGAAGTCGCCGCCCTCGCCGCCGTCGCTGACGGCCGTGCCCATCCATTGATTGTCGGGCGTGAAGACCTTGACGCGACCGCCGCCGCCGCCGCCGCCGGACCAGCCCCAGGTCTGGCTGTTGACCTCACCGAGCGCCGGGCCGCCCTTTCCGCCGCTGGCGTCGAGCACCGCGGCGACGTCGCCCTGCACGATCGGCGCGGCGAGCAGGATGCCCCCGCCCGATCCGCCGCCGCCGCCCGGGCGGTAGCCGCAGTTCGCGTCGTCGCCCGGCGGCTCCTCGCCGACGGTCGAGATGACGCCGTCCATCAGGATCCACTGGTTCGCGAGCAGCAAGACGCCGCCGCCGCCAGCACCACCGACGCCGCCCGCGTTGGTGCAGCCCGAGGAGTTACCACCCGCGCCGCCGCCCGAGCCCATCTCGATGTCCTCCATATCGAGGGTGCCGTACTGCGTGCCGATGTCACCCTCGCAGTGGCTCGGGTTGCTCGGCTGGTCGCACAGGTTGCACGCGTTGCCGTTGGCCCAGCTGTTGTTGGGCGTGCCGCCGCTGCCGCCGTAGCTCGCGCCGGTGCCCCCCTGGCCGACCGAGCTCCCACGACCGCCGCCGCACGAGCGCCCTGGCCCCTCGCCGCCGAAGCCGCCCGTGTTCGCCAGCGGGCTCTCGAGACCGCCCGCGCCCCCGGCCCCGTTCGCGTTGATCAGGCCCGCCGGGCCGACGGTGATCTGCTCCGAGGTCAGCGTGAGCACGCCGGTGCCTGGGTTCCCGTCGTAGGGCGGGACGTTGACCGTGCCGTAGATCAGGATCTCGCTCGCGTAGCAGTGCTCGCCCCCGAGGTCGTAGACCGCGCCCTCGGGCACGAACAGGATGTCCGCGTTGTCGACGACCTCCTCGTCGCAGAGGTCGCCGATCTGGTCGTTGTCGCCGTCCCCCTGGTTCGGGTTCGCCAGGTCGGGGCAGTTGTCGCAGATGTCGCCCCACCCGTCGGCGTCGGCGTCCTCCTGCATATCGTTGGCCGCGTCGGGGCAGCTGTCGCAGACGTCGCCGTACAGATCGGCGTCGGCGTTGGCCTGGTCCTCGTTGGGGTCGGCGACGCAGTTGTCGCAGGCGTCGCCCACGAGGTCGAGGTCACCGTCCTCCTGGTCCGGGTTCGGCGTGTCGACGCAGTTGTCCATGTCGTCCTCGACGCCGTCGCCGTCCGCGTCCATCACGGCGTCGGTCGTCGAGTCGTCGGTCGTCGAGTCGTCGGTCGTCGAGTCGTCGGTCGTCGAGTCATCGGTCGTCGACGTCGTCGAGTCGTCGGTCGTCGAGTCATCAGTCGTCGAGTCATCGGTCGTCGAGTCATCGGTCGTCGAGCTCGTCGAGGCGTCGCTGTCCGAGCCCGAGTCATCGGTCGTCGTCCCCGGCCCCGCGGAGGCGTCCGATGAGGTCGAGGAGTCATCCCCCGTCGTCGACGTCGTCTCCGTGTCCGTCCCCGCCACGTCGTCGCCGCAGCCCGTGATGCTGACCAGCGCCAGCGCTATCGCGATATGTAAACTTCTACGACCGAGTACCTTCACCATGACCCACGATAACAGCTCGGGCACAAACATGTCTTTTAGGACATTTAAAACATGACGACGGGCGGCGCGAGCGCCGTGAGCCCGCTCCCTGAGTTCATGCTCACCGCGGGCGAGAGCGCGCTAACGAGCGAGGCGCCGACGCGACGCGACCACGGCCGACATCGCTACGATGCGTATGCAAGCGCTCCAGAGACCCGCGACGGCGCGTCGCAGGAGCAAACACGGGTGCCGCGCCCGCCGATCAGTGGAATTCCCCCCAACGGGGGCGCGCGCGCGCGCTCGTGAACGCCGTGAGCTGCGACGCGTTGTCACGGCGCTCACCGATCGACCCACAACGCGGCCATCATGCTGACACTGAAGCCGGAGTACCCATGCAGACTTACACGCCCCGCTCTCTCATCGTCGCGCTCTCGCTCCTCGTCCTCCCCGGGCTCTCCGGCTGCGGCGACTCGCAGGCCGGCACCGACTCGGACTCCGGCGAGACGAGCGATTCGGGTGAGTCGGCTGGCACCGGGGAGATGTTGTCCCCCTTCAGCCTGCAGTTCGTCGCCAGCGTCGACGGACAGGCGATCGGCTGCGCCGACGCGATCACGGGCCTCGGCCCGGCCGGCGACATCACGGTCGGCGTCAGCGACCTGCGCTTCTACATCAGCAACCTCCGGTTCTTCGACGCGGGCGGAGAGGAGCTCACGGTCGAGCTCGACACCAACGAGTTCCAGTACAGCAGCGAGGCGGGCGACGTCGCGCTGATCGACCTGACGAGCAACACGGAGGGGACCTGCGCGGACTCGGCGATCGCCTTCGCCGAGGGCACGGCGCGGACCAACACGGTCATCACCGGCATGTCGGCGACCGACCAGGTCGCCCGCGTCGCCTTTGACGTCGGCGTCCCCCAGGCGGTGATGAAGGAGACCATCGCCAACAACACGGCCGAGGGCGCCCCCACGCCGCTCGCCGAGATGTACTGGTCATGGGCCTCGGGCTACCGCCACTTCGTGTTCAACTTCGCGATCTCGAGCGACGGCGGCGAGTCCGGCGACGGCTACATCCACATCGGCAGCCGCGACTGCGCGGCCGACGGCTTCAACGCGCTCGAGGACCGCGACACCTGCGGCTTCGTCAACACGCCGACCGTGACGCTCGACGGCTTCGACCCCGCCACCGGGATCGTCACGCTCGACGTCAAGGCCGCGCTCGCTAACCTCGACTTCGTGGTGCCGATCCTCGACCCCGACACCATGGAGCCGATCGGCGAGGGCCCCGGCGTCGCCTGCCACTCGTCGCCGATGCAGCCCGACTGCGCCGGCGTGTTCTCGGCCTTCGGGCTCGACCAGGCGAGCGGCGCGGCGAGCGACGCGACCAACACGGCGTTCACGGCGATGTGATGGCGGAGTCGACCGAGGTGGCGACGCGGCGCTGGAGCGCGGCGGCCCTGATGGGCTTGCTGTGCGTGGCGGGCTGCGGGGACTCGGGGGGGCCGGACGGCACCGACACGGAGGCGGGCTCACCCGAGGAGGACCTGCGCGCGCTCCTGGGGCTCCCCGACCACTTCGAGCTCCCCGCGATCCCCGACTACAACCCGTTGACGGCCGAGAAGATCGCGCTGGGCCGCCGACTGTTCTACGACCGCCAGCTCTCGGCGAACGGCACGCAGTCCTGCGCCGACTGTCACTTTCAGGAGTTCGGCTTCGCCGACGGGATGAAGACGCCGACCGGCTCCACCGGCACGGTGCTCGCCCGCAACAGCATGGCGCTCGCCAACGTCGCCTACAACTCATCGTACACGTGGGCGAGCGACAACCTGGTCACGCTCGAGGACCAGATCAAGGTCCCGCTGCTGTCGGACAACCCGGTCGAGCTCGGCGTCACCGACGGCGCGCGCGACGAGGTGTTCGCGCGCTTCGAGCAGGACCCCGAGTACGCACAGCTGTTCCAAGACGCGTTCCCAGACGACGCCGCCGGGGTCACGACCAACAAGATCGTGTTCGCGCTGGCGAGCTTCTGCCGCAGCCTGATCAGCGGCGATAGCCCCTACGACCGTCACGTCACCGGCGACAAAGACGCGCTGACGGAGCAGCAGCGCCTCGGGCTCTCGCTGTTCAACGGCGAGCGCTTCGAGTGCTTCCACTGTCACGGCGGCGTGCTGCTGACGAACGCCTACCACGACGCCAACCGGACCGAGCCGCAGCTCGTGTTCTTCAACAACGGGCTCTACAACGTCGACGGTGAGGGCAGCTACCCGACCCACGACCAGGGGCTCTACGAGCTGACGCTCAACCCCGCTCACCGCGGGCTGTTCCGCCCGCCGAGCCTCCGTAACATCGCCGTGACCGCGCCCTATATGCACGACGGCAGCATCGCTACGCTCCGCGAGGTGGTCGAGCACTACGTCGCCGGCGGGCGCCTGCTCGAGGACGGCCCGTTCGCCGGTGACGGGCGCGTGAGCCCCTTGAAGTCGGGCCTCGTGCGACCCTTCGCGGCGACGGACGAGGAGATCGACGCGGTGGTCGCGTTCCTCGAGGCGATGACCGACGAGTCGTTCACGACGAACTCGGCGCACGCGGATCCGCTCGACTGATCACCGGGCAGCGACGTCGTTTTTTGACGCGCGCCGCTCGCCGCGGACAAGAGCGCTGGGCGCGGACTCACGCGCGGTCGTGTGCTCGTCCTCCCTTCGTTCACCGCGAGCGCGTGCCCGCGGCGCCGCTTGAAGGTTCTCCGGGTCGACGCGATACTCCGCCGGATGCTCGCCCGCGCGCCCGCGTTGTCGCTCACGCTCCTCTGCCTCGTCGCCTCGGGCTGCTCCGTGAGCCAGGAGGCGCCCCGCGTCACGCTCGCGGTCGTCGTCGACGGCCGCGGCGTCCAAGAGCTCGAGACCGACCTGGGGTGGCGGGTCGAGCTCGAGCGCTGTCGCGCGGTGATCCAAGACCTCGAGCTCACGACCGCCGGCGAGTTTCACGACGAGGGCGCGACCGCGATGCGCGTGCCCGAGGAGCCCGGCGCCTCGGCGCTCGCGTGGCTCTCGCGCGCGCTGCTCCCGAGCGCCCACGCCCACCCGGGGCACGCGGGCGGGGGCGACATCATCGGCGAGCTGCCCGGTCGCTTCGTCGTCGACTGGTGCGCTGCCGAGGCGAGCGCGCCGCTGGGCGACGCCACGCTGACCGTGGGCGACTACAACGGCGCGAATTTCTTGTTCGGGCTCGCCGGCGAGGACGACGGGATCACGCCCGAGGATCCGCTCTACGGCCAGACCACCGAGCTCGTCGGGACCGCGCGCAAGGGCGCGCAGACGATCGCGTTCACGGCCGTCGTCGCGCAGGACGACGGCCGCGAGGTCATCGGGATCCCCTTCGAACTCGACGTCACAGAGACCAGCGCGAACACGCTCGGGCTCCAGCTCGTGCCGACGGATCCCTTCGAGGGCGACACCGTGTTTGATGGTGTCGACTTCGCCGCGCTCGACGGCGACGGCGACGGCGCGGTCGCGCTCGAGCTCGACGAGACGACCCTCAACCAGCTGCGCCGCGCGCTTCAGGATCACGACTACTACCTCGTCGATCCCGACGCGGGCGGCTGACGTACTACGAACACGCTCCAGACCAGACTTCACATGCACACCAATTGTCTCCGAATCATCTGCACCGCCGCGCTCGCCACCGCGATGACCTCCTGCGGCGACGGCGAGGGCTCCTACCGCGTCACGATCTACGGCGAGGCGTACATCGAGGACCAGATCCCGGCGGCGGATGTCATCGACGGGTGGACGATCAGCTTCGACGAGTTCCTGATCGTCGTGGGCGACATCACGCTCGCCGACGGCGCGGTCGCGGTCGACGGCTGGCGCGTGTTTGACCTGGCCCAGTCCTCCGGCGGCGCCGGCCACGAGCTCGCCAGCGTCACGGTCCCGGCCGGGAGCTACAGCGCGCTCTCCTACCGCGTCGCGCCGAACGCCGACGCGAGCGCCGGGAACGCGCGCGACGACCAGGTGACGATGATGCGCGACGCGGGCTACAGCGTGTTCGTCACGGGCGCGGCCACGCGCGACGCCGAGAGCTACTCGTTCGCGTGGGGCTTCACGACCGACACGAGCTACGGCCCGTGCGAGACCTCGGCGGAGGTCTCGGAGTCGGCCGAGGGCGCGAGCGAACTGACGATCCACGCCGACCACCTGTTCTACGACGACCTCGACAGCGAGGAGCCCAACGTCGCCTTTGACTTGATCGCCGCCGCCGACAGCGACACGGACGGCGCGATCACGCAGGCTGAGCTGGCCGCGCTCGATATCACCGGGCAGGCGCGCTACCAGGTCGGCAGCCGCGACATCACCGACCTCTGGGGCTTTATCAGCGCGCAGACCTCGACCCTCGGGCATATCGACGGCGAGGGTCACTGCGAGTAGCCGCGTCTCCCGCGGGAGCAACAGGAGTTCGTGGTCTTCGCCCAAGCACTGCTCGCGCTCGCGCTCGCGCTCGGTGACGCAGACGCGCCCGCCGAGGACGCGCGCCCCCCCGACGTCGAGGATCCGGAGCTCGCCGCGCTGCGGGCGAGCGCCGCGCGAGCGCTCGCCGAGCTGCAGCTGCCTGACGGGGCGGCGGTCGCGTGCCATGGCGACGAGCGCGGCTACACCACGGTCGTCCGCAGCAAGCGCAGCTCGAGGACCGCGAGCGAGGAGGTCGTCGACGCCCAGACGATCAGCGCGTCGCCGCGTCGCCGCTCGGCGGACGATCTGCTGCGCCTCGTCCCCGGCGTGCTGCTGAGCCAGCACGGCGCCGAGGGCAAGGGCTCGCAGCTGTTCATGCGTGGCTTCGACGCCGCCCACGGGACCGACGTCGAGGTCACGCTCGCCGGGATCCCGGTCAACGAGCTCTCGAACATCCATGGGCAGGGCTACCTCGATCTCAACTTCATCATCCCCGAGGCGGTTCGGCGCATCAACGTGCAGAAGGGCCCGTTCCAGCTCGAGCAGGGCAACTTCGCCAACGCCGGCTCGGTGGGCTTCGAGCTCGGCGTGCCGGACCCGCTGCGAGGCACGCGGGTCAGCTACGAGCTCGGCAGCACGCTCCGCCACCACGCGCTGCTGCTGCACGCGCCGCGCGTGTGGCCGAACAAGCGCTCGTTCATGGCGGTCGAGGCCATGCACGACCGCGGCTTCGGGCAGAACCGCGGCGCGCGGCGGCTGACGTCGATGGCGCAGGTGCAGCTGCACAAGAGCAAGCAGCTCGGCCGCCTCGACCTGCTCGTCGCGGGCTACCTCGCGGACTTCGGCGCGCCCGGATCGCTGCGCGCTGATGACGTCGAGGCCGGCGACTTCGGCTTCTACGACGCCTACCGCGACGACACGCGCGGCGCGTCGCTGCGCGGCCTCGTCGGCGTGCACCACCTCCTGCGCCGGGGGACGACCCGGATCGATCAGCTGGTCTACGGGCAATATCGGCAGCTTCAGCTGACCGAGGACTTCACCGGCTTCCTGCTCGACCCGGTCAACGGCGATCGCCGGCTCCAAGAGCACGAGTTCGGCGGCGTGGGCTACCGGCTCCGCGTGACGCGGCCGGTCGCCGAGGGGCTCGTGCTCGTCACCGGCCTCAACTGGCAATTCGATCGCGTCAGCCAGCTCGAGCACCAAGTCGACGCCGAGCACCGGACGATCGACGAGCGCTGGGATCTGGAGATCGCGCAGCACCAGCTCGCCGCGCTGGCGGGCCTGCGCTGGATGCCCGCGGACTGGGCCTTGATCGAGGGGGGTGTCCGCGCGGACATGTTCTACTACTGGGTCGTCGACGTGCTCGGCGCGCTCGAGCGCGGCGCGGGCGGGCCGTTTAAGGACGCGATGGCGCTACCCTCCCCGCGCCTGCTCACCCGCTTCCGCCCGGCCGAGCGCTGGTCGATCTTCACGGCCTACGGCCGCGGCCTGCGGGCGCCGGAGGCCCGCGCCGTGATCGCGCAGGGCAGCAGCGAGGGGGAGAGCGTCGAGCAGTTCCGCGGCGGCGAGCCGCGGATCACGGCGTCCGACGCGGTCGAGCTGGGCGCGCGCTGGGAGCCGCACGAGTTCGTCTCCGCGGGCGCCTCGGCCTTCGGCACCTGGGTCGGCAACGAGCTGGTGTTCGACCACGTGTCGGGGATCAACCTCGAGCGCAGCCGCACGCGCAGGCTCGGCGGCGAATTCGACCTCCGCGTGCGGCCGGCCCCCTGGCTCGAGCTGCGCACCAACGCCACGCTGGTGCGCGCGCGCTTCGTCGACTCGGGCGCGCCGGTCCCGAACGCTCCTCCTGTCCTCTGGAACACGTCAGGCTACCTGTTTCATCGCTCAGGTGTTCGCGCCGGCGCACGCCTCGTGGTGCTCGGCCCGCGCCCGCTGCCCCAGGGCGCGCGGGCGTCCGGCTACGCGCTGCTCGATCTCAGCGCGGGGTACCGCGTGGGCCGGCTCCAGCTCGATCTGCAGGTCGACAACGTGCTGAACCGCCGGTGGAAGGAGGGCGAGTACAACTACGCGTCGTGGTTTAACCGCGACGATCCGCGCAGCGCGATCCCGACGCTGCACTTCGCCGCTGGGCCGCCGCTCACGGTGCGCCTCGGCGCGACGCTCTGGCTGTGACCGGATGGCGCGGGTGGTCGCTCCCACAGCCACGCGTTCGCGACCGCGTTGGCGTCTGACGGTGGCAGACCAGGACCCGGCCGGAGTCAGCGACCGCGACGGAGAGGACGCCCTGCGTCGGCTCGGGTCTGGAGCTGAGCTCGAGCGGCGCGATATCATCCATGGCCGCCGAATCGCGCTGCGCGCCGCCGCTGGGTCGCGCGACGGCCTGCTACCTCGGCCTGCTATACAAGACCGCGAGCGACCATGACGACCGAGCCCCCCGTCGCGCCCCGGCGCAAGCGTATCCTCACCGGCGACCGCCCCACGGGGCGTCTGCACCTGGGTCACCTCCTCGGCAGCCTGCGCAACCGCGTGCGGCTGCAGCGGGAGTACGAGACGATCGTGATCGTCGCGGACCTGCACATGCTCACGACACGACCGAGCGCGGCCGCGATCGAGCAGATATCGAAGAACGCGCGGGAGATGGTGATCGACTACCTGGCCGCGGGCATCGACCCCGAGATCACGACGATCTACCTGCAGTCGGCGATCCCGGAGGTCTACGAGCTCAACACGCTGTTTCAGAACCTCGTGACCGTGAACCGGCTCTCCCGCCTTCCTTCCCTCAAGGACATGGCGCGCAACGCCGAGATCGACGACGACTCGATGCCCTACGGGCTGCTCGGCTACCCGGTGCTGCAGGCGGCCGACATCCTGCTGCCGCGCGCCGAGCTCGTGCCGGTCGGCCGCGACAACCTCGCGCACGTCGAGATCACCCGCGAGATCGCCCGGCGCTTCAACAGCCTCTACGGCGAGGTGTTTCGCGAGCCCGAGGCGCTGCTCGGCGAGGTGCCCACGCTCGTGGGCACGGACGGCAAGGGCAAGATGTCGAAGTCCGCCGGCAACGCGATCTTCCTCAGCGACGACGCGAGCGCGGTGAAGAAGAAGGTGCGCGGGATGTTCACGGACCCGACGCGCGTGCGCGCCGACGTCCCGGCGGACCCCGACAACGGCAACCCGGTGTTCGTCTTCCACGAGCTGTTCAACGACCGCCCGGACGAAGTGCAGGAGCTGAAGGAGCGCTATCGGCAGGGCCGCGTCGGCGACGGTGAGGTCAAGGACCGGCTGACGGCGGCGCTCAACCGGTTCATGACGCCGCTGTGGGAGCGCCGCGCTCAGCTCGTGCGCGATCCGGGGATGGTCGACGAGATCCTGTACCACGGCACGCGGCGTGTGCAGGCGATGGCCCGCGAGACGCTGCGAGAGGTGCGGGGCGCCATGGGTCTCGACAAGGCCATGAAGCGCATGCGCCGGGTCGTCGAGCGGCGCGAGAAGAAGGCGCGCCGCGTCGCGTCGAGCTAGGCGCGGGCGGTGGCGCGCGACGGCGCGCGTCCCCGCGCGTCGCCGTGGCTTGAGCCGAGCGCGGCGCCGGTGCGATGCGTGTGACATGGTGAAATTCTCCGTCGAGCAGGTGCTCGGGATGATCGACGCGCTCGACCCGGGAGAGCAGGACGGCCGATCACCGCGCGTCCCTTAGAACATGTCTTTTTGTTCATAGAGATATACTTCGGCCATGCTCCCTCGACGCCCCCGCGCGCGCGGCCTCCTCGTGCTCCTCACCGCCGCGCTCCTGGCGACCGCGTGCAAGCGGCAGGAGGAGCCCGCGCCCGCGCCGCCCGAGGACGAGCCCGCGTCCACCCCCGACGGTCCGCCCGCTGACAAGGACGTGATGACCTACGTCTCGGGAGCCGAGCACGGCGGCGCCGCGGCGCCAGACGAGGACGGCGAGGACGATGAGGCCGCCGGCGAGGCGAGCGACGAGGCGGGCGCCGAAGCGGCTGACGACGAGGTCCAGCTCGAGGAGCGCGAGGCGAAGATCAGCACGGCTGAGGAGGCGCGCCAGCTGGCGGAGACCGCCGCCGGCGAGGCGCTGGGCTACGACACGAGCACCAAGGTCTCGCCCGCGCTGACGCCGACCTGGCCGCCCGAGGACCTGCGGCTGATCTACCTGGTCTACCCGATGATCCCGGTCGAGAGCTCGATGAAGGTCAAGGTCGGCCGGCCGATCCGCGTCACCGTCAACCTCGAGGACGGCGGCGTGACGACCAAGAAGAAGCTGCGCGAGAGCAAGGTCCTCAAGACCCTCGACCTCAAGCGCGACTCGTCGGTGGTCCGCCACAACCTCGCGACCGCCGAGCAGGCGCTGATCGACGTGCTCCTGCGCAAGCGCTCCGTCGCCCGCTCCTACCGCCTGCTCGACGGCTACCGCGAGTGGTTTAACGAGAACCTCGAGTTCATGACGGACTTCAGCCACCGCCACCCCAAGGCGATGAAGTGGTTCAAGGACCCGACCCCGAGCAAGTCGATGCCGTAGCCGCTGGGCGCCCGGCGCGAGGCGGGTCGCTACGGCAGCGCGACGGCGCGCAGCTCGATCGACTTTCGAATCACCCGGCGGCGCGCCTCCTCGGCCCGCGCGCGCCACTCCTGTCCAGATGTCCCCTGGCACAGGTCGCCCGCGCCCGCGCGGGCGCGCTCGAGCAGCGCCTCCATGGCCGCGACCGCCCGCTGCAGCGCCGCGGTCGCGATCGACGCGCGCGCGGCCGGCTCGCGCTCGCCGGCGCTCGCCGCCCGTCGCAGCGCGTCACGGTCCCCGGCGTCGCGCGCCTCGATCGCGGCGGTGAGCTGGCGGTAGCGCAGCGCGGCCCGGGCCTCGCCGGGCACCACGAACGAGCCGTGGGGCGTGCTCAGCGTGTCGAAGACGTAGGCCCGGCGCGCGTCCATCTCGGAGCTGAAGTACCAGCGCTGCGCGTCGTCGTGCAGGAACGCCCAAATGTCGTTGACGCGCCGGTCGCCCTCGCGCGCGAGGAAGCTGTCGGTCGGCAGGCCGTAGCGCAGCTGGTGGGCGCGACGATCGAGGGTGCGCGCGTCCATCAGCGCCAGCGGCCGCGTCACCTGATCGAGCGGGATCCAGAGGTTGACGAGCCGCAGCGGCGCGCGCCGGTTGCGACGGGTCGGTGAGTCATGGCGAAACAGCCAGGGCGCCGCGCCGCGCAGGATCTGGCGCACGGGCGTGCCGTCGACATCCTGGTCGGCGTGGACGATGCGCGCCGCGTCGTGACCGTTGACGCTGCCGGGGCCCTCCGGCGCGGCGCCGGTCGACACGCCGTCGGGGCCGCCGCGCCGCATGATGAAGCCCTCGGGCGCGATGTACAGCACGCGCAGGCGCGCGCCGCCGGTGGTTCGCAGGACCGCGCCGCGCAGGCTCCGGCGGATCGCGGCCGCGTCCTCCTCGCTGGCGCGCCCGGCCGCGCGCACGCGGGCGAGGTGCGCTTGAAGCCCTGTCTTCTTCGACAGGTCCACGATGGCGAAGCCCTGCTCATCGAGCGTGGGGCGCACGGGGCTCTCCGGGTCGACGCAGTCGTACACGCGGCAGCGGCGACAATCGTAGCGCCGCAGGTCGTTCATCGCCTCGACCTCGATCGCCTCGGCGCGCGCGACCCCGCTGCCCGTAAAATCCGCCTTGACCCGCTCGGGCCGCGTGAACGCGAGCTCGGCGCGGACGCTCCTCGGGAGCTCGCTGTCGGCGACGGTCACGTCCGCGCCAGTATTCCACAGGCCGCGAGCGCGACAAACCGGCCTACAACCAGCGGCGTGACCGGGAGCACGAGACGCGCCGAGCTGTTCGCGTGGCGCGACCTCCTGCTCAACCCGACCGCCGAGGAGCTGCGCTTCGAGTGCCAAACAGCACGATCGCGAGGGTCCACGGGATGCCTCGCGCGCGAGCTTTCGCCCTCGCGTAAGACGTAGGCTGACGAGCGCGCCGACGTGGCGCGGCCGCGCCTCGCTAGCGCCCGAGAAACCAAAACCGCGTCCCGCCGTGCTGTCTCGCGTGGTCGAGAAAGCGGAGCAGCCCGCCCACGTCCGCGCGAAACGACGGCTCCTCGTTGAGGTCTTCGCGGCGTATGAGCCCCCACTCGATCTGCTCCGCCAGCTCCTCGCTGAGGGGAGGCGGCGCCGCGAAGTGCTCAAAGTACGCGCGGTCCGGCGCGTAGCCGCGCTCGGGCAGGATCAGCTCGTGCTGCCACCCAGGCCGCAGCAAGAGCGCCTCGCGCAGCGCGTGGAAGCGCTCGCGCACGAGCTCGAGCGGCTTGGAGACCCGCGCGATCGCGCTCGGCATCTCGTCTCTATCGGTGAAGCGAGCGCTGATGTACAGCGGCAGCAGCGAGTCGATGTCGACCCCCGCGAGCTTCTGAATCTGCGTAAACACCGGCGGGAAGGCGTCGAAGAGCGCCGTGTAGCCGCCGCCGATGAGGCCATAGAGATCCTCGCTGAGCTCGCAGCTACACCCTGGGAGCGGGACCGAGATGTCCGCCTTGGGGCTCAGCCAGTAGGTCGGCATACCGCAGTGTACCTGCGCTTCGCGAACTCTCAATAAAACGCGTTGAGAGGCAGGCCCCCTACCCCGCCCAGATCTCCGACAGCGGGCCCTCGGCCACGCGCGAGTCCGGGTTGGCGTGGCCGAAGTCGTCCGTCGGCAGGCCGACGCCGTGCAGCACCGAGTTGAACACGTTCGAGGTCTGCCGGTTGTTCTCGTGCCCGCTCTTGGGGAAGGCGACGCTGCGACCGTCTGTCTTGAAGCCCAGGTTGTTGCCGCCGATCAGCAGCGTCGCCCACTCCTCGGCGTTCGAGTGGTGCTTCTCGCCGTTGTCGGGCATGTACAGCAGCAGCGTGTTGTCGAGCATGGTCCCGCCCTCCTCCGGCACCGCCTCGAGCGCGCGGGCCATCCGCGCCATCCCGGCGACGTAGCGCGCGGTCAGCTCGTGCAGGACCTCGTAGGACTGCGCGGTGTCGGCGTGGCGCAGGTCGTGACCCCCCATCATCTGCCCGCCGGGGTAGAGGTCGACCAGCGTCGAGTACTGCTCGGACCAGTAGTAGCTGCCGGCGCCCATGGTGATGACGAGGACGTTGGTCAGCCCGCTGAGCAGCGACGCGATCGCGATGTCGACCTGGATCCCGTAGCGCTCCAGCGGCGCGGTCGAGGCGTAGGGGTCGGGGTCGAGCTCGCCGGGCTCGGGCGGCTTAACGGCCATGAGCGCGTCCTTCATGCCCTCGATCTGGTCGTTGCGCGCGATCATCTCGAGCAGCGAGGCCTCGTAGGTCTCGAGCTTCTCGAGCGCGCGCGACGAGCCGCCGAAGCCCTGCAGCTCGCGCTGGACATCCTCTAAGCCGTACTCGAGCAGGCGCTTGCGGCGGGTGAAGTCGCTGCCGGCCTGGCCGGAGGAGACCGAGCCGAACAACGAGGTGAAGGCCGCCGTCGGGTCGATGAGCACCGGCGCCGGCTTGCCCTTGTCGAAGGCGCAGCACGAGTAGTTGAGCGGCGTGTTGGAGACCCCCGTGCCGATCCGCACCACGTCGAAGGGCGTCGCCCCGCGGACCTCGGGGATCTGGCCGAGCACGGTCTCGATGGTCGCCGAGGCCGGGCCGCCGAGGGCCCTGGCGGCGCTCAGCGCCCCGTGATCCGTGGAGTGACCGCCGCCGAGGTTGGTCGACGACAGCCCGAGCACCACCGCCGCGCGCTCGACCAGCGAGACCTCGTCTTGACCGGCCGCGAGGGCCCCGAGCGCGCGCGCCTCGCTGAGCGGCGCGTTCTGGGTGATGACCGGATCGTCGTGGCCGTAGTCGCGGTTGCTGAGGATCTCCTTGCCGGCGATGCCCTCGAGGGTCGCGCGGGTCTGCGGGTCGAACATGCACGCCGGGCGCACGCCGTTGCCCTCGAGGAAGATGACGACGCGACGGTGCGCGCCGGCGGCTCGCGGGCGGCGGGCGGCGAGCTTCGCCGCGCGGCTGACCCCGCTCAGCATCGCGGCGCTGGCGATCAGACCCGAGGCGGTGAGGAAGGTGCGACGCTTAAACATGATGGGCTCTCTCCAGAAAATCTCGAACGCGCGGGGGCTGCACAGGGCGGCGTCGGCACCTCACTCCGGCGCCCGGTACTGAAAGCTGTCGCTGTTAAACAGCGCGATGAGGAGCTCGGCGAACGAGCCGCCGCTCTGGTCGTAGGCCTCCTCGAGCGCGACCATCGTGCAGGCGTCGGCCATCGTCTCCTCGCGGCCGGCGAAGTAGCGGAAGGTCTGGCGGATGAAGCAGCGCTTGGCGTAGTCGGAGCTGGCGAAGCGCTGGCTCATGTCGACCGCGCTGCTGACCGGGCCCTCGAGCTCGGGCGAGGGCATATTGGTCAAGGTGCTCGATCCGTCAGGCGCGGCGCCGTGATCCTCGATCCGCACGAAGCCGGCGTGGTTGTAGATCTCGAAGGGGTAGCCGAGCGGGTTCATGTACTGGTGGCAGCCGGCGCAGTACGGGTCGGCGTCGATCTGCTCCATGATGCGCTGGCGCGCCGACTGCTCCTGGCTCTCCTCGGAGAGCTTGGCGTCGACGTTGAGCGGCAGGTCCGGGATGTCCTGACACAGCAGCTCCTCGCGGATCCACTTGCCGCGGTGGACCAGGTTGGGATCGTTCTCAAAGGCGAGCGCGTGCGCGCCGAGCCAGGCGGGGTGGGTCAGCACGCCGGCGCGCTCGCTCGCGGGCAGCTCGATCCAGCGGGCCGCGCGGGTCTGCTCGGTGACCTGCGCGACGTTGTAGACGCGGTTCATCTCCGAGGTGGTCTTCCAGATCGAGCTCTCGCCCTCCTGGTAGCCGGCGGTCGCGGGCGTGTAGAACATCCGCGAGGTCAAGAGCTCGGCGAAGACGTCCTGATCGCCCGCGACGATCCGCGCGATCATGTCGTCGAGCTGGGTGACGAGCGTGTTCTCGTAGCCGTTGCTTCCGGAGATCGTGTTCTGGTAGCTGGCCTCGACCTCGAAGCCCGCCCACGCGGAGGTGTCCGCGACCTCCACCTTCGGCGGCTTGGAGGCGAGCTCGCCGTAGTCGAGCCACTCGCGGAAGAACTGGCGCACGCCCTTGGCCATCCAGTACTCGCCCTGGTTCTCCCAGTGACGGTCGTCCTTGGGCTCGAGGTAGAGGTCCTGGCGCGCCTCGTCGAGCCCCCCGATCGCGCCCTTCACCAGGGTCGCCACGACCTCGGGGTCCTTGATGCTGCCGTCGGCCGCGGCCGCCACGAAGCCGCCGAGGTCGCCGTTGACGTCGCCCTTGGTGTAGCCGACCTCGAACTTGCGGAACACGCTGAGGGCACCGGGCGGCGTGCGCGAGAGCGCGTAGGTCATGGCCTGCGCGAGCTCCCAGTCACCGAGCCGCAGGCGGCCGTGCTCGTCCGGCGCGCCCTCGCCGAGCTCGCTGCGGTGCAGGCCGCCCGAGCTCATCCAGGCGGCCGACGCGATCGCGCGGATCGTCTCGACGCGCTCGGACACGTCGAGCTCGTCGGCGAGCACCTCCTGCGCGAACAGCAGCAGCTGGTCAAACTGCTCGTCGCTCGCCGGGCGGTAGAGCACCCCGGCCTCGAGGAAGCGGCGCACGTAGTAGCTCGTGCAGTCGGGGGTCGGCGCCGGGTCGTCGAGGAAGCACTGGATCTCGGGGTCCTCCCAGACCGCGCGCAGGCGCCCGTTGACGTACTTGCCGGTCGCCCAGTGCGTGCCCGCGTTGCCCACGACGTCGAGGTAGAGCGAGAGCACGCTGGGGTTGAGCGACTCGCCCTCGCCGTACGAGGAGTAGCGGTGCTCGGGGATCGCGTACAGCGGGTTGCGCGAGAGCTCGGTCGCCTCCCAGCTGCCGACGTTGCGCGTCCACTCGTAGCGGTCGAGCAGGCGGATGTCGGCGGGCGGCATCGCGGGCTCGCCCTGGCAGCTGAAGAGGTCGTCTTGGTCGAGCTGGTTGCCCGAGGGCTCGTCGCCAGGCTCACCGGTGTCGGTCGTCGGATCGGTTGTGTCGTCGGTGCCCGTGGTCTCCCCGGGATCGGTGGCGCCGCCGGTCTCGGTCCCGCCGCCCGCGGTCGTGCCCTCGCTCGTGCCGCCCCCGCCCTCGGTGGTGCCGTCTGTGCCGCCGCCGTCGTCGCCCCCGCAGGCGACCGCGAGCGCGAGCGTGAGCTGCAGCAGCCCGGCCGACCGCGCGAGCCGGCGCCGCGGCGATTGTGTCCGCTTCCAATCCAGCGCTGTCACGGGCACGACGCTACCACGCCGCGCCCGCGTACTGTCCTCAAAAACATATCCTAAAAGACATTTAGAACACAGCTCGCGCCCCAGCAGCGCGTCGGCGCCCGCGGTCACGTCGCCGGCCCGCGAGCCTCCGCGCCGCGCAGCACGGGGCGGGCGTCGTCGTCGACGATGTCGCGGCGTGCATCAACCTGACCGCGCGCACGATCACGTGCGTTGTATAGGCATCCAGCGCCGAGGGTCACCGGCGCGCGTCGTGAATTGCCACCCCGCCGGGGCGAAGCGCCACGGGTGAACCGCCCCCGGGATCCGCGCAGCCCGGATGTTCGCGGATTACGGCCTCGGCGCGACTTGGCAAGGTGTGTGCATAGCCTGCCAACGCGCCCATCCGCGCTCCCTCGATCCGGCGTGAGTATGACCGTCGCTCGCTACTCCCTCCCCCGCACGCTCGCCGTCCCCGTGCTGCTCCTCGGGCTCGCGCCTTGGTCATCGCTGTGGGCAGCCGAGCCCGCGCCCGACGGCGTGAAGACCAGCCCCGCGAGCTCGCCGATGGCGAGCGGTCACGCCGACGAAGCGCGCCCCACCGAGTCCCCCGACGCGCCCCGCGTCGAGCAGCCGCCACGCTCACCGCTCGAGCAGCGCGCGACGCTCGTCCAGGCGCTCACGACCGGGCAGCTCGCCCCTGAGCACCCAGCCGCCCCGTTGTTCCTCGTCGATCTCACGAGCGCGGAGCTCGGGCCGTTCGCGAGCGCGGCGCTGCGGCGAATGTCTGCGGCGCTCGACTCCGCGGCGCTCGACTCCGCGACCCCAGCGCTAGAGGCGCTCCCGACCGACGTGATGGCGCTCGCGGACGCGTGGGCCGCGTTCTTCCGACTCGACGACGCGACGCGACGACGCGTGCTCGACGAGCACGCGGCCCGCCACGCCGAGCACCAATTGCAGACCGGCGCCACGGCGCGCGCGAGGGCCCAGGCGCTCTCCGAGCTCCTTGTGGAGCGCGACGAGCCGGCGACCGACACCGTCGAGCGCGGCGCAGCGTTGCTGACGCTCGACCTTCTGGATCCGCTGACGCGCGCGTCGCTGCGTCGTGTCACGCGACCGGAGCCCGCGCCCGAAGCGACAGGCGCGGGGGACGAGATGACGGGTGATGAGCCCCCGGCTGCCGCCGTTCAGCGCGACGGCGAGGCGGAGCTCGACGCCGTTCACCGTCGACTGCTGGACATGACCGTGGAGGAGCGGCTCGCGCTCACGCGGCCCGTCCCGGTGACGGAGGTAGCCCCGGAGGCGACGGACGCGGCGGAGGTGGAGCCCTCCGCCGAGCAGCAGGAGCAGCGCCGCCGAGAGGCTGCTCGTGACGCGATCCGTGCGTCGGCGACCGCCGAGCGCGACGCGGCGCTCGCCGTCGCCGAGTCAGCCGCCTCCGAGAGCACCCGCGCGCAGGCAGCCGAGCGCGCCCGCCTGCTCGAGCTGCGGGCGCGCTACGTCGACCTCGAGACGGAGCTCGAGCGCCGGGAGCATGACGCCGCGCAGCGCCTGCTCGCGGTCGATACAACCTCCGAGCGCGTCCACGCGCTCGCTGAGCGGCCGGCGGAGGAGCGCGCGGCGGAGGTCATGGCGACCTTCGATGACGTGTATCAGCAGCTCGTCGACGCGCGCGCCGAGCTCAAGCAGGCGCTGCGCGAGCTCCGTCGCGGTCACACGCGCGTCCCCGGCGTGCTCGACGGCGCGCTCCCGCTGCGCGAGCGCGACGAGGCGCTCGTGTCGCTGCGCGCCGCGCTCGAGGCGGAGGAGCGAGCGCTGCGTGAGCGCGAGCGCCAGGTCGCGCGCGGCGTGGTGACGACGCTTCACGAGCAGGTCACCGCGCTCAACGGCCTGCGGCTCGAGCTCCTCGCGCTCGCGCCGGCCCGTGAGCGCGCGCGGCTGACGGGCTTCGACCGAAGCGGGCTGCAGCAGGCGATGGACGAGGCGGCGCAGATCCGGCTCGAGCTTCGCTACCGCGCGCTCATGCTCCCGAAGTTGATGAGCGACGCGCGCGCGAGCGCCTCCGCGTCGATCGTCAGCGTCGTCTGGCTGCTCGTGCAGGCCGTGCTGCTGCTCGTCGCGCTCGTGTGGGCGCTCCGCCGCGTGGGGCCGCTGATGAGCGCGCTCCACAAGAACCTCGGCGCCGCCGGGGGCCCGATCCGACACGTGCTCGCGGTGCTCGCCTGGTACCTGCTGCAGCTGCACACGCTGCTGCTGCTGCTCGCGTCGGTGTACGTCGCGCTCTGCGTCATCGTCGGCGTCGAGCGCTTCCCGCCGGTCGAGCTGCTGTGGGCGCTCACGCTCTGGGTCCTCTCGGGGGTGCTCGTCATCCGGCTGGTCCACGCGATGGCGACCCGCGCGTCCCGTGGCGCGCGGGGCGACGGCGAGACCGTCGCGCTGCGGCTCCGCTCGCTGCGCCTCGTCGGCTTGACGGTCGTCTCGATCGGCCTGCTGCTCTCGCTGACCGAGGAGACCGTCGGGCGCGGCGCGATCTACCGCTGGGTGCTGAGCACCTGCTGGCTGCTCGCTATCCCGATCGCGGCGCTGCTGACAACGTGGTGGAAGCGGACGATCCGCGCCCGGATCGCCGCGCTCGACACCGACGCCAAGATCGCGGTCTGGGTCCTCGAGACCGAGCGTGGACTCGCCGGCGCGTTCGCTACCGCGATCGGCGGCCTCTACCTCCTCGGTCGCGGGGCCATGCGCCTGCTCATCATCAAGGCCTCGGCCTTCGAGATCACCCGGCGCGTGCTCGCGTACATGATGCGTCGCGAGGTCGCGCGCCAGACGGAGTCGAGCGTGGGGGACGCCTCGCTGACGCCGATGAACGACGAGCTCCGCGCGCCGTTCTCGGCCTACCGCGAGGAGCACGCGCAGCTCGAGGAAGACGCCTGGGTGATGGACTCCGACGCCGACTCGCTCGCGCGGCTCCTCGAGCTCGCGGCCGAGGAGCGCGTGACGATCTCGGTCGTCGCGGGCGAGCGCGGGATCGGGAAGACGACCTTCCTGCGCCGCGTTCAGCGGGGGCTCGGGCGCGACGCGGTCGTCCTCGTCCGCGCGGCGGTCGACGAGAGTGACTTCGCAACACTGCTCGCGCGCGTCGCCGAGGGAGTCGGCGCGCCGACGGGCTGCAGCGAGGACGAGCTGCTCGCGCATCTCGCCGAGCACCCGCCGCGCGTCATCTGCATCGACGACGTGCAGAACTGCGTCTGCCCCGCGATCGGCGGGCTCGAGACCTTCCGGCGGTTGATCGACCTGGCCCGCCGATCGCCGCGCGCGATCTCGTGGGTCCTCGCGATCGCCTCGCCCGGCTGGCACTTCGTTCAGCGCGCCTACGCCGAGCTCGCGACCTTCGACGAGGTCGTCGAGCTCTCGCGCTGGGACGAGCGGTCGATCGGCGCGCTGCTCGATCGACGCGTGCGCGAGCTCGGCCTCGACCCGAGCTTCGACGGCGTCGTGATCCCGCGCGGCGCGACCGACGACGACACGCTCTCCGAGGAGGAGCGCGTGCGTCGCGGCTTTCACAGGATCCTGTGGGACTACTGCGACGGCAACCCGGCGGTCGCGCTCTACTGGTGGCGCGCGTCGCTGTTCCGCGACCGCGACGACGCCGTCGTCGTGCGGCTGTTCGACCCGCCGACCTCGGCGCAGCTCGAGAGCCAGCCGACGAGCGTGTACTTCGTGCTGCGCGCGATCCTCCAGCTCGACCACGCCGCGACCGACGACATCGTGCGCACGACCAACCTCTCGCGCGCCGAGGTCGACAACACGATCCGCTTCTGCCTCGCGCGCGGCTTCATCAAGCACCGGCACCGGCGCGTCTACGTGACCTGGTACTGGTTCCGCGCCGTCTCGCGCGTGCTCTGGCGCCGCCACCTGATCCTCCACTAGGCACCGTCTGACTGTCATGGGCGCACAAACCAACCGTTCGTATCATCGCGCGTCCGCGTGGGCGCGATCGTGGCGACGCGCCGTGTTCGCCCGCCCCGCGCTCATCTCGTTGTTGACGCTGCTGCCCGCGGTCGCGCTCGCGGCGGGCGACGAGGGCGACGCCGACGCCAGCGCCGACCCGATCACGCAGTTCGCCCGCGTCATCCGCTGGAGCGGCGTGCTCACCTCGCTCGTCGTCGTGTTCTTCGCCTGGCTCGGGCTCCGCTTCATCAACGAGCTCGTCGAGCAGCTGAGCGAGCAGTTCGCCAACTACCGGCTGGTCCTGCACAAGTCGGCGACCTTCGTGCAGTTCGTCGTCTACGTCGGGACCGGCGTGGTCGTCGTGTTCCTGAGCTTCCGCCTCGACGAGGCCGTGCTCGCGCTGATCGGCGGGACGATGGCGGTCTCGATCGGCTTCGCCGTCAAGGATGTCGTCGCGTCGTTCATCGCCGGCATCATGATCATGCTCGACCGCCCGTTTCAGGTCGGCGATCGCGTGAGCTTCGGCGGCGAGTACGGCGACATCACCGCGATCGGGCTCCGATCGGTCCGCATGCAGACGCTCGACGACAACACCGTCACGATCCCGAACAACAAGTTCCTCAACGAGATCACGTCGAACGGGAACTACGGCGCGCTCGACATGCAGGTCACGATGGAGTTCTTCATCGGCGTCGAGCAGGACGTGACGGCCGCGTGCCAGGTCATCACCGAGGCGGCGCTCTCGAGCCGATACGTGTACCTCGCCAAGCCCGTCACGGTCGGCGTCACGCAGCTGCTGCACGAGAACTACGTCGCGGTGAAGCTGACCCTCAAGGCGTACGTGCTCGACACGCCCTTCGAGAAGCCCTTCGCCACCGACATCCACCTCCGAGTGCTCAACGCCTTCCGCGAGCACGAGATCAGGCCGCCCGCGATCCTGTACCGATCGGCCGACGGCTCCGCGCCGGCGTTCGCCGCCCCAAGCCGGTGACGCCGGACGACCCGCGCGCCTCGAGGCGGCTGCCGCTCCCCATTCACGACGCACCTAAAACCACAACCCCTCCGCGCCGTCGGAGGGCTACCTACGTCACGAGTCATGGAAGAAACACTCACGCAACTCCTCCCCCTCCTCATCAGCTACGGCGTCCGCGTGCTCGGAGCCCTTATCGCGCTCTGGCTCTCGTTCCGCGTCGCCAACTGGTTCAGCCAGCGGCTCACCGCCTCGCTGCGCGCCAAGAGCTTCGACTCGACGCTCTCGCTGTTCTTCGGCGCCGCGCTTCGCTACACGATCCTGACCGCCGCGATCATCGCGTGCCTCGGGCTGTTCGGGATCGAGACGACGAGCTTCGCGGCGATCCTCGGCGCCGCCGGCCTCGCCGTCGGCCTCGCGTTCCAGGGCACGCTCTCGAACTTCGCGTCGGGGGTGATGATCTTGACCTTCCGGCCGTTCAGCGTCGGTGACTACGTGAAGCTCGGCGCGAACGAAGGAGTCGTCAAGGAGATCGGGCTGTTCGTCTGCTCGCTCGACACGCCCGACAACCGCCGCGTGATCGTCCCGAACGCGACCGCGACCGGCGGCGTGATCGAGAACTTCACCTCGAACCCGCTGCGCCGCGTCGACATCGACGTCGGCGTGGCCTACGACGCCGACCTCGCGCGCGTGCGCCAGGTGCTCGACGCCGCGGCCGCGCGCGCCCCCCATCGCGACGGCGGCCAGGGGCACCAGGTCTTCCTGGCCGGTCTCGGTGACTCCTGCGTCAACTTCCAGGTCCGCGTGTGGGCCCACCCCGCGCACTACTGGGAGGTCTGGGACAAGACGACGGAGCTCGTCAAGAACGCGCTCGACGAGGCCAAGATCTCGATCCCGTTCCCCCAGCTCGACGTGCACCTCGATCGCTGACGCGCGGACGACATCGCGCTGCCCGAGCTCGGCGCGCGGGCTGGCTCGCCCAGCTCGCGCGCCGCGACTTGTTGCTCAACGCGAGCGCCGACGCCCGAGCGCGCTTCGTGCAGGCCTCACTCGATCGGGACCTCGACGTCCGTCAGCTCGAGCGCGTTGCCGCCGGCCGGGTAGGCGTAGGACGAGTAGCTGTCGAGGCCCCAGACCACGAGGCCGAAGGGCGCGTCGCTGCTGGCCTCGTGCAGGCCGTTCTCGCAGCCGTTGACGCCGATGTCCGCGCGCATCAGGTCGGCCGTCGCGACCTCGTAGGCGCCGCCGTCGCCGACCGGCTGCCAGCCCGTGATCGTCCCCAGGCAGTCGACCTCGACGTCCTGGAAGCCGTCGCCGGCGTCGACGCGCGTGAACACGAGGTTGGTGGTCGCGTAGGTCGGGTCGGTGAAGAACACGTAGCGGTTCATGAACTGCCCGGGCGGCAGCACGATCACGAACTCCTCGTCGCCGAGCGCGGGCGCGAAGCCGGGCGCGGTCGCGCCGGGCCGTGTCCCGCCGGGCAGGTTCGCGGTGTCCATGAGCTGCGTGAGCGCGAAGGGGTGCGTGTCGCCCTGGCTCGAGATCTCGAAGGGCAGCGCGGTCGCGAAGTCCACGACCTCGCCCTGCGCGAGGGTCTGCGGCGCGCCCGGGATCGCCGGCGCGTAGCTGAGCTGCGTGCCGTCGACGACCCCGACCACGCGGTAGTCGACCTCCTCGGGCTCGAGGTCGGCGCGGCGCGTCTCGTAGGGCGAGGCGACGTACTCGAAGCCGAGCGCCGAGACGGCGCTGAGCTGCTGGTGGGCGGCCTCGCCACCCGGCGCCGGCGTCGGCTGAAGCCGGATGAAGCGGTTGCCCGCGTGCACCGCCACGGGCTTGTCCGCCTTCACCACTGTGCCCGCGCCGTCGCCGGTCTGGGGCGCGAACTGGAGCTGCAGGTACTCGCCCGCGTCCACCGAGTAGGCGGCGGGCTCGCCGATCTGCGCGCCCGCGAGGCCGCCGCCCGCGACGATCTGCGCGCTGCCGAGGACCTCGACCGAGGTCCCGTCCTCGAGGCCGACGATCTGCATCCACAGCGGGCCCGGGACGTTGTGCGTGCCGACCGGCGGCGCCACGGTCACGTAGTTGTCATCCCAGACGCTGGTCGGGAACAGCAGCTCGGCGCTGGGGAAGTGCGAGCGCGCGCCGCCGAAGGGCAGGATGTCGTAGGCCGTCAGCGGGATGTCCGAGGTGATCTCGAAGCTGGCGCTGCGGCCAGTCCCGTCGAGCTGCGTGCTCGCGTCGATCGCCGGCGTGTGCGGGCAGGTCAGCGGGACCTGGTTCTCGGGCATGATCGCGTTGGGGTCGCTGGAGAGGTACAGCACGCCGACCGAGCCCGCCGGCAAGCCGACGTCGGGCAGCGGCGGCCAGTCCTCGGGGTCGAGGCCCGGCGTCACCAGGCGCGCGAACTCAGCGTCGAGCGCCTGACCGTCGCGCCAGACCTCGAGCTGGGCCGGGTGCCCCCAGCTGTTGGTCACGAAGACCGCGAAGCAGGGCGGCAGCGCGTAGGGGTACGAGGGCGGCGTCGGGACCAGGAACTCGCAGCCGAAGTTCGCCTGGCTAGCCTCGGCGGCCTCGCAGGCCGGGACGCAGGCGCCGTCTTTGCAGCCCTCGTCCGCAGCGCAGCTCTCGTAGATCTGCCCGTCCCCGTCGATCACGTCCTGGAGGTCGGGGCTGCAGTCGAGCGCCGGCGGGTCCTCGGTCTCGCCCATCGTCTCGCCGCTCGTCGTCTCGCCGCCGCTCGTCGTCGCGGCGGTCGTCCCCGCCGTGGTGCTCGTGGCCGTCGCGTCGGTGCCGGTCGCGCTCCCCATCGTCGCGCTCCCCATCGTCGCGCTCCCCATCGTCGCGCTCCCCATCGTCGCGCTCCCCATCGTCGCGCCCGCGGTCGCGTCGCTCGATCCCGCGGCCGTCGCCTCGGGCCCCGCGCCGGGCCCCGCGACCGTCGCCTGGGTGCTCTCGCTCGAGCTGTCGCCGCAGGCGGCGCTCCCGGTCGCGAGGGTGAGCGAGAGCGCGAGCGCCGAGCGAGATACACAATCCATCGCGCCATCCTACCACCTGCTCATTCACACATGCCTACAAAGACAGGCACATTCTCGGGCGCGACGCGGCGGCACGGTCGCGGCCAGGTCGCGCCGGCCCGCGCCTCCCCTCGCCCACGCGCCCCGCGACAGGCAGCGCCCAGACCGCGACCGCGACCGCGAGCGAGCCGCGAACCTGACCAAAGTCGCTCACGGGGCCGCACGATCGAGCGGCCGAGAGTTGAGTCTCTTTCACGCCTCGGCGGCCAGGCGAGGTCCCGCGTACACCCGCACTCGTGGCCTCCGCGGCGAGATTTGCGAAATCGCGCGCCTGACGCGCGCGCGCCCGCTGAGGCCCACGTAGCCCTCCCAAGCACCGCGATCCGTGATAGGCACACACGCGATGCGCAACCAGCCGACGATCATCTACACGAAGACCGACGAGGCGCCGTACCTGGCCACGTTCTCGCTCCTGCCCGTCATCCAGGGCTACACGCGCTCGGCCGGGATCTCGGTGGAGCTGCGGGACATCTCGCTCGCCGGTCGCATCCTGGCGACCTTCCCCGATCACCTGCGCGAGGACCAGCGCATCCCCGACACCCTCGCGGAGCTCGGGCGCATGACGCAGGACCCGGGCGCCAACATCATCAAGCTCCCCAACATCAGCGCCTCGGTCCCGCAGCTCAAGGCCGCGATCGCCGAGCTGCAGGCCAAGGGCTACGCGCTCCCCGACTACCCGGAGGAGCCCGAGACCGACGGCGAGCGCGAGATCAAGGCCCGCTACAACCGCGTCAAGGGCAGCGCCGTCAACCCGGTGCTGCGCGAGGGCAACTCGGACCGCCGCGCGCCCAAGGCCGTCAAGCAGTACGCGCGCAACAACCCGCACCGCATGGGCACGTGGTCCAGCGACTCCAAGTCGCACGTCGCCACCATGTCGAGCGGCGACTTCCGCTCGAACGAGCAGTCGGTCACGGTCGCGGAGGCGACCACCGTCCGCATCGAGCACGTCGCCGAGGGCGGCGAGGTCACCGTCCTTAAGGACAACCTCGCGCTGCTCGCCGGCGAGATCATCGACGGCACCTTCATGAGCAAGCCGGCGCTGCTCACCTTCCTCGAGCAGCAGGTCGCCGACGCCAAACAAACCGGCGTGCTGTTCTCGCTGCACATGAAGGCGACGATGATGAAGGTCTCGGACCCGATCATCTTCGGGCACGCCGTCCGCACCTTCTTCAAGGGCGTGTTCGAGCAGCACGGCGCCACGCTCGACGATCTCGGCGTCGACGTGAACAACGGCCTCGGCGATCTGCTGACGAAGATCAAGGCGCTGCCCGACGACCAGCGCGCCGCGGTCGAGGCCGAGCTCGCCGCCGCGTACGAGCGCGGCCCCGACCTGGCGATGGTCAACTCGGACAAGGGCATCACCAACCTGCACGTGCCCAGCGACGTGATCATCGACGCCTCGATGCCGGCGATGATCCGCACCTCGGGCTGCATGTGGAACAAGGAGGGGAAGACCCAGGACACCAAGGCGGTCATCCCCGACAGCAGCTACGCCGGCCTCTACCAGGTCGTCATCGACTTCTGTAAGCAGCACGGCGCGTTCGACCCGACGACCATGGGCAGCGTCTCCAACGTCGGGCTCATGGCCCAGAAGGCGGAGGAGTACGGCTCGCACGACAAGACCTTCGAGCTCGCCGCGGCCGGCGAGGTCCGGGTCGTCAACAAGGACGGCGAGGTGCTGATTCGCCACCAGGTCGGCGCCGGCGACATCTGGCGCATGTGCCAGGTCAAGGACGCGCCGGTGCGCGACTGGGTCGGCCTCGCGGTCAAGCGCGCCCGCGCCACCGGCGTGCCCGCGGTGTTCTGGCTCGACGAGAACCGGGCCCACGACGCCCAGCTCATCAAGAAGGTCAAGGCCTACCTCCCCGAGCACAAGCTCGACGGGGTCGAGACCCACATCCTCGCGCCCGTCGAGGCGACGCAATTCTCGCTCGAGCGCATTAAGGACGGCAAAGACACCATCTCGGTGACCGGCAACGTCCTGCGCGACTACCTCACCGACCTGTTCCCGATCCTCGAGGTCGGCACCAGCGCCAAGATGCTCTCGATCGTCCCGCTGATGAAGGGCGGCGGCCTGTTCGAGACCGGCGCCGGCGGATCGGCGCCGAAGCACGTCCAGCAGTTCGTCTCCGAGGGGCACCTGCGCTGGGACTCCGTGGGTGAGTTCCTCGCGCTCGCGGCCTCGCTGGATCACCTCGCCGACCACTTCGACAACGCCCGCGCGCGGGTCCTGGGCGCGGCGCTCGACGACGGCGCGACCGCCTACCTGCTGAACCGCAAGGCGCCCTCGCGCAAGGTCGGCGAGCTGGGCACCCGCGGCAGCCACTTCTACCTCGCGCTCTACTGGGCCAAGGCGCTCGCCGCCCAGGACGACGACGCCGAGCTGAAGGCCATCTTCACGCCGCTCGCCGCCGCGCTCGCCGACGCCGAGAAGACCATCGTCGACGAGCTCAACGCCGCCCAGGGCGACGCGGTCGAGATCAAGGGCTACTACGCCCCCGACGAGGCGCTGGTGACCAAGGCGATGCGCCCGAGCCCGACCTTCAACAAGATCATCGACCACTTCGCCGCCCACGCGACCGACGGGCCGCAGAGCTTCGGCGACCTGGTCGACCTCTAGGGCGAGCGCGCCAGCCCGCGACGAAGCCGCCGCGCGTACGCGCGGCGGCTTCGGCAATTCCGGGTCGTGCGATCAGGGATCGACGCGCTCGTACTCGCTCGATCCGTCGATCACGAGCATGGTCGCGTCCTCGTTGATCGTCGCGGTCCAGTCCTCGCCGTTGTTGGCGTCGGACCCCATGAGCGTCGAGTCGGCGCAGGTGTACATCCCCTCCTCGAGGTAGTCGCCGTGGTCGCGCGCGTACTCGGTCTCGTCGAAGCTGAGCGAGAGATGCGCGAGCGGCCCGCCCGGGCCCTGGGCGAATTGCTCGACGGTCTGGAACTTCGCGCCGGGGATCATGTCGCAGACGGTCAGCTGCGCGTCGCTGGTCGCGGACGAGTCGCTCGTGTCCGAGGTCTCCGAGTCCGAGGTGGTCGGGCTCGCCGAGTCGCCGCACGCGAGCGCGGCCAGGGAGAGCGATATCGAGAGGCAGTACAGGGCGAGAGAGCGCATCAACGCGAGGCTACCAGCGCCGCGCCGCGCCGCGCCGTCGCCTCCGCCGCTATCTCGCGCAGATCCTGCAACATGCCCAGAAAGACAGATTCACTCACCGAGCGCGCGAAGCGGGCGTGCTCGTGGCGCTCACCCGCGCGCGGCGTCGCGCCGCCCGGCCCACCACGCGCGCAGCTCGTCGATCGTTCGCTCGTAGCCAGCCTGCGCGATCGCGCGGACGCGGTAGTGCTGCATCAGCCCGTACTCCGTGAGGTCTGGGTTGAGAAATAGATCGGCGAGCGGCTTGACCTCGCGCAGGTGCGCGACGTGGTGCACCAGCGCCGACCGGACGAGCACCTCGATCATGTTGGGCATCCGCGCGTTCTCGCCGCGACCGAGCACCTTGTGCTTGAGCACGCTCCAGCCGCTGAGGCCCGTGGACCCGCTGTGGCTGCGGTCGTAGCTGTGCTCGAACTCGACGTTGGGCGTCACGTCGAGCGCGATCACGGGGCCGCCGCGCACGAGCTGCTTGAGCTCCGCGATCGGGACGTTGTTGAGGAACGCGCCGTCGACGTGCAGGTCGCCGTCGAGCACCACCGGCGGGAACATCCCCGGGAGCGCGTTGCTGGCCATGAGCGACTCGCAGAGGTCCCCCCGCGTGCTCACGCGCTGGCGAGCGCGCGTCATGTTTGTCGAGACGAAGAGCGTCGGGGTCCACAGGTCCTCGATCCGGCGCGCGCCGAACAGTCGACGCAGGATCGCGTTGAGGCCGCGCGCGGACGAGATCGAGGTGAGCGGAGGGTTGAGCTCGAGCATCCGCGCGAGCGCGAGCGGTGATCGCAGCAGCTCGAGCAGCGCGCGCTCGGACAGCCCCGCCGCGTGCAGCGCGGAGACCACGGCGCCGGAGCTGACGCCGCCGATCGCGTCGATCGGGATCCCGAGCTCGGTCATCGCCCGGATCACGCCGAAGCCCGCGAAGCCCCGCGCCGCGCCGCCGCTGAGCACGAGGCCGACGGCCATCCCGGCGAGGAAGCGAGCCAGCCGCGCGTGGTCGGGCGCGCGCGCGAGCCCGACGTGGTGCACCGCGTCGATCTCGCGCGCCTCGATCCAGCGCCGCGTGTCCGAAGGTTCATGTCCCGCCGGGTGGAGGATCACGAGCGTCGCGTGCGGACGCAGCAGGCCGCCCTCGATCGTCAGCAGCCGGCGCTCGAGCTCGCTCGGCGCGGGCTCCTCGCTGGCGAGGCCGACGAGCACCAGCTCGTCCGCGCTGAGCAGACAACGTCGCGCCCAGCCGGAGTCGAGCCGCTCGACCTCGTACACCACGTGCGCCGCGGCGCTCTCCACCTCCTCCAGCAGGACGTTGAGCCGCGCCGCCTCGGGCGCGGACGGGTCGCAGTCCGCGATCGTCGGGCTCCCGAGCCGCCGCTCGATCGTCGCGCGATCGATGTGCTCGGCCGAGGAGAGCCGTCGCAGCTCGGGCATCAGCCGCGCCATCAGCTCGCCCATCGGCACGCGATCGCTGAGCGGGATGATCGCGATCGACTGAGCGCAGCGAACCCGCCGGCGCGAGCGCGCGCGCTGCCGCTCGACGACGACCTCGAGGGTCCGCCGCATCAGGCTCGGGTGCGCCTGCGAGATCCGGATAAAGTCGGCCTGCTCGATCCGCGCGACCTCGCTGGGGCGCGTCGCCCAGACCGACGCCGCGCGCGTCTGCCCGCTCAGCGCGGCCGACTCGCCCAGCGACTCGCCCGGGAGCACCTCGCCGAGCACGACCGGCTCCGGGCGCTCGGGCGTGGCCTCGGCGATCGTGCGCAGCCGCCCGCTCAAGACGAAGTAGATCGCGTCGCTCACCTCGCCCTGGCGCACGAGCTGCTCGCCCGCGTCGACGGTCTGCCAGCGCGCGACCTCGCACAGCGCCGGGAGCAGGCCCTCGTCGGCCGCGCTCGCCTGGGTCCCGAGCGCGGCCTGGAGCTGGTGGCGACGCAGCCGGGCGCGCGCGAGCTCGGCGACGTAGACGAGCAGCGTCGGGAGCTCCTCGGCCATCGCCTCGAGCGCGGCGCTGGCGATGCGGAGCAGCCGACAGCGAGACGCGGCGCGCACCGTCGCGAGGCGTCGACCGCCGGTCAGCGCCTGCATCTCGCCGATCAGGATCCGCTCGCCGACGACGCGGTCGAGCACGACCTCCTCGCCGTCACGCCGGCGCGTGACGACCAGCTCGCCGGAGAGCAGCAAGAACAGATCGGCCGCGGTCTCCCCCTCACGAATGAGGGTCTCGCCGCGCCCGTGCTCGACGGGCTCGGCGATCCGCGCCAGCGCCTCCACGACCTCATCCGGCAGGCGCGCGAAACCGCGGTGACTTCGTAGGGCTGCTGCGCGCGCGTGCAGATCCATGCTCGCTCCACCTTCCGCTGCCTGTTTAGCAGCAAATCACCGGCGCCGGGCGCCCGCGATCTCGAGGTTCAGGATCGCGCTCGCGCCGTCGAGCGCCGCGCTATCCTGACGCTGGATCGCGAGGAGCTCGTGGAGCCGCGCCTCGATCAACTACTCGACAAGCTGCGAGAGAACGGCGACTGCTGGGTCGAGGCGTACCAAGGGCGTCAGCGCTTTCGCCGTCGCTACGCGGAGCTGCTCGCGGACGTGCGCCTGGCGATCGCCGGCTTGCGGCGCGTCGGGGTCGAGCGCGGCGCGAGGGTCGGCCTGCTCGCGGAGAACTGCTACGAGTGGATCGTCTACGATCTCGCGCTCATCGAGCTGGGGGCGAACGTCGTCGCGCTCTCCGAGGAGATCACCGCGGATGGCCTCGAGGCCACCCGCGACCGCTACGGGCTGAACCTGCTGCTGGTCGACGCGAGCACGCCCTCCGCGTCGCCGTGGATCGGGCGAATCGACGGACTCGGCCCGCTCGAGTGCGAGCTCGCGCGGGACGTCCCGCGGCCGGAGGAGGGGGGCGAGGAGTTCTCGTGGGTGTTCTCCTCGGGGAGCACCGGGCGCGTCAAGTGCATGAGCGCGAGCCGTCGCGGCACCGAGCGCTTCATCAGCCGCCTCCCGAGCATCACGGATCCGCGCCGTGACGACATCACGCTGCTGTTTTTACCCTTCTCGCACTATCAGCAGCGCGTCGCGGTCTACGGGTCGATCTTGCTCGGCACGAACGTCGGCGTCGCGAGCCCGAAGCTCCTGTTCACCGCGCTGCAGGAGGTGCGCCCGACGCTGCTGCTCGCGCCGCCGCTGTTCTACGAGGTGATCCGTCGCCGCCTCGAGGACGCGCCCGGCCTCAAGGGCAAGGCCGCGCGCGCGATGATCCGCGCGCTCGAGCGCATGCCCGAAGGACCGGCTCGCGCGACCCTTCAGCGAGTCTGTTCGAAGCCGATCCGCGACGCGCTGGGCGGTCGCGTCCGCCACCTGCTGACCGGGATGGCGCCGATCCAGCGCTCGACGCTGCGGCTGTTTCAGACCCTCGGCCTGCCGCTCTTCGAGGGCTACGGGCTGACCGAGTACGGGCTCATCGCCTGCAACACGCCGGGCGCCAACCGGATCGGCTCGGTCGGGCGCCCTGTCGCTCCCCAGGAGCTACGCCTCGCGGAGGACGGCGAGGTCCAGGTCAGGGTCGAGGGCGCGATCGCGTCGTCGTACCTGTTTCACCCGCCCGAAGAGACAGCCAAGACGTTTCTCGACTCGGGCTGGATCGCGACGGGAGACATCGGGCGCCTGGACGAGGACGGCTACCTCCACCTGATCGGGCGCAAGAAGGTCATGATCCTGACGCCGGGCGGCGACAAGCTGCACCCCGAGGTGCTCGAGCGCGTGCTCGACGAGTGCGACGGCGTGCGCCGAAGCGTCGTGTGCTCGACCGACGAGGCGCAGCTGGTCGCGATCGCCTCGGTCGCGAGGGACGACGCGACGACGCGCGCCGCGTTCGAGGCGCGCGTGCGCGAGCTGAACGCCGCGCGACCGGTGCAGCTCCAGATCGGGCGCGTCGTCTACACGGAGGAGGAGTTCACGCTCGACAACAAGCTGCTCACGCGCAGCCTGAAGATCGATCGCGCCGCGATCCGCGAGCGCTTCACCGGCGCGGAGGCGAGGGGCTGATGGAGCGCGTGGCTCGAGAGGCCTTCGCCATGGTGCTGCAGCTGCAGCTCGAGTCCGTCGCGGCCGACGCGAGCTTCTTCGAGCTCGGGGGAGACTCGCTCACGCTGCTGCGACTCTTCGATCACCTCGAGGCGACCTGGGGCGTGTCGCTGACCCACTCGGGGTTTCTCGAGGACCCGACGCCGCGCGGCGTCGCGAGGCGGCTCAGCGGTACGCAGCACGCGCCGCGGCCCGCCGTGTTCCCGCTCATCGAGCGTGGGAGGACCGCGCCGCTGTTCATGGTCGTCGCCGGCTACGGCGACCTCATCTCGTTCAAGAGCCTGGCGAACAGCCTCGGGCCCGGGCACCCGGTGTACGCGTGCCAGCCCCCCGATGACGTCGGGCTCAGCGGCCGCGCGCTGCTCAACGCGCTCGTCTCGAGCTACATCCGCGGGCTTCAGGACGCGCAGCCCCGCGGCCCCTATCACCTGTGCGGCTACAGCGTCGGCGGGCTGGTCGCGCTCGAGGTCGCGGCGGAGCTGCGCGCGCGCGGGCACGGGATCGCGTCGCTGACGCTGCTGGACAGCTGGCCGTGGATCTCGAGCCAAGAGTACGCGGCGGTCCAGCTCAGCCGCTTGATCTTTCGGACCGCGCTCGAGGATCGCCCGTGGGTCGCCGGCCGGGTCGCGCGGGTTGTGCAATTCGTGGTCCGCGACCGCGGCTTCGATCGGCACGTCGCGGCGATCCGCGGCTCGGCGCCGCCAGCCTACAGCGGCCCCATCACGCTGGTCGTCCCGCGGATCTCGCCGCTCCGCCTCCCGCTCATGACGAGCGTGTGGCGGAGGAGGACCGACGGCGCGTTCACGGTCCACAGGGTCTCTGGCGATCACGAGAACTTCATTCGCCCGCCGCGCGTCGCCGAGGTCGCCGCGATCCTGCGCCGCGCGCTGTTCGAGCGCGGGTGACCAGCGCCGATCGAGTCGGCGGGCCGCCGATCGAGCGTTATGCTCGTGTGGACAGGTTTACGACCCGCGCCGTCGACAGCCCGCGAGACGCCGCGCAGAGCGTGCGCGCGCGCGATGAGCCCGGCGGGAACACGCGAGCGCGGGGCGAGCGTATAGTCGAGGCGTGGACGCGCGGCGGACCGCGACGCCGCGCCAACCGGTCGGTCATGGCACCTACACCCCGCGCCCCCGCCCCCAGCGCCCGCCTGAGCCGCGCGCCGTCGCTGTCGCGCTCGCTGATCGGGATCGCGCTCGTCAGCCTCGCGCTGGTCGTCGCCGGCGCGCGGCTCAGCACCGCGCTGGCGCGGGGCCACGCGCGCTCGTCCGCGCGGATGATGCCCGGCCCGACCCGCGCGAGGGTCTCGCCCGAGGCGGCGGCTCAGCGTGCCCGCGTGAACGCGGACTGCGTCCGTTGTCACGCGGACATCGCGGCCGAGTGGCGCGACTCGCTGCACCGCCGCGCGCACACCGACCCCGTGTACGCGCGGGCCTACGCGCGCGAGCCGACGCCCTTCTGCAAGGGCTGCCACGCGCCCGAGAGTGACCCAAGGGACAGCACGATCGACGAGCGCGACGACGCGGCCGCGCTCGAGCGAGCCGCCGCGCTCGGGGTCGCGTGCGTGACCTGCCACGCCGCGAGTCACGACGCCGACGGGACGCTCACCGTGCTCGCCGGGCCCGCCCGCGCGGGTCCCGATGACGCGGGCGCCGCCCAGGCCCACGCGCTGCTGCGCGCGCCGGCCTTCGCCCGCGCGGAGGCCTGCGCGGGCTGTCACGAGTTCGTGTTCCCGGACGGGAGCCGGCGACGACGCAGCGAGTGGATGCAGAAGACGGTCCGTGAGCACCGGCGCTCGGCCGCCCGCGAGCGCGCCTGCGCCGACTGCCACATGCCGATCGTCGACGGTCCCGCCGGCTCGCACCGCTCGCACCGCTTCGCCGCCTCCCGCGATCCCGAGGTGCTGCGCGGCGCGGTCGAGATCACGGCGCGCTGCGAGCCGCGCGGCGTCACGCTCACGCTCACGCCCGCCCGCGTCGGTCACGCGTTCCCGACCGGCGACCTGTTTCGACGTCTTGAGCTCGCGCTCGATCCGATCGGGCGCGCAGGCGCCGACGACGAGGACACGAAGGGCGCGCGCCGCTACCTCGCGCGTCACTTCACGACCACCGAGGAGCGCCCCGGGAAGCCGGTGCGGACCGTGCTGCGCGACGATCGGGTCGGCGCGCGCCCGGGGCCGACCGTCGTCACGCTCACCCTGCCCGGCGACGTCGAGCCCGCGCGCACGCGCTGGCGAGTCAGCTACCAACGCGTCGAGCATCTCCGCGGAGACAGCCCGCAGCGCGCCGTCGTCGAGGGCGAGATCGAGCTCGCCGCCGGTCGCTGCGAGCGCCCGAGCTCGCCAACACGATAGAGACCCCCACTATGGCCCGAGGTACAGCATGAGTCGATCGTCGTCGCCCCTCACCCCGCTCGTGTCGCTCCAGCTCCTGCCGCTGCTCGCCGCGTGCGGGCTGATGTCCTGCACGCGCAACCCGCCCGCGCCCACGCCGACGAAGACCGCGGCCGCGTCCGCGTCCCCCGACCCGCTCGTCGCGGGGGCCGACGTGGATCCCTCGGCGCCCGCGACGACAGGCGACGCGCCCGCAGCGATCGCCGACGCGCCGCCCGATACGCCCCCGGTGATGCCGCCGCCCGAGCTCGAGCCCCTCGACGTCGCCCACCCCACGCCGCGGTTTCTGATCAAGGTGCCCCAGCGAGCGCTCAACGAGGCGCCCGTGTTCTTCTCACCCGACGGCCGCCACATCGGCGTCGACGGCGAGGAGTGCGACGTGTGGGAGATCGAGTCCGGGCACTTCGCCGGCACGATCTCGATCGACTACTGCGAAGCGGCCTGGAACGGCAATTACGACACCCGGCGGATCTCGAGGGACGGGGCGTGGGTCGTCGACATCAAGGCCGGTACGCCCTTCGTCACGATCAGCGCGCAGGAGGATCCCCCTCCCTACAGCCTCGAGCTCGAGGACGACGAGGAGGAGGACGTCGACGAGGGCGATACCAAGAAACCCGCAGCGGGCGCGGCGAAGAAGCCCCCCGAGGATCGCCGCCTCGGCGGCTGCGAGGGCGACTGCGGCCCCGCCGACGCGGTGGCGTGGAGCGACGACGGCGCGATGATCGCGATCGGCCGCAGCTCCGAGCGCACGATCGAGCTGTGGCAGGTCGCGGCGAACAAGAAGGTCGCTACGCTCACGATCCCCGAGAGCCTCGATCTGGCGGACCCGTGGCTCGCCTGGGGACCCGACGCCGTGGTCGCGCTCGGTGAGGAGCCGCTCGACGGCGAGGACGACGAGGAGGAAGACGAGGACGACGAAGACTACGAGGAGGACTACGACGAGCCGAGCGGCCCCCAGCCGACGGTCTACACCTGGGACCCGGACATGCCCGAGAAGCCAGACCGCGATCAGCACGCGGTCGCGCGGCTCGACACCGCGCGCCTCGATCCGCTGGGTCGCCACCTCTACCTCGTGAGCCACGGCTCCGGGCGCGTGATGTCGGCCGAGATGCAGGTGATCAACGTCGGCGGCGGACCGATCAGCCAGCTCGAGCTCGAGGACGAGGACGAGGAGGACCCCTTCGAGGCCGAGCGCTACGAGACCGCGATCGACGACCCCTGGCGCGGCGGCCCTGACCTGCAGCACGTCACGACCACGACGATCACCGAGTACGACGGCGAGGAGACCAGCTTCGAATACACGGTGATCTACCTCGACCCGACCGCGCCGCTCGCGACCGGGACGCTCGACGGCGAGCCCGACGAGTTCGAATACCGCCGCGGCGACGGAACGAACCACGCCTTCACCGCGGAGCTGTGCGTCGCGCCCGACGACGCCGAGGAGGACGACGAGGAGATGTCCTGCCAGCGCTGGCTCGCGCCCCCCGACGACTGCGAGCTGCGGGCCGTCAGCGCCGACCTGAAGTGGGCGATCGGGACCTGCAAAGACGACGAGGTCGCGCGGCGCTGGGCGCTCTCGAACGACGCCCGCACCCTGCAGGAGGGCACGCGGATTCAGCTCGGCGACCGCTGGCCCATGGAGATGGGCTTTGGGACAGGTTCGTGGCTGTGGACGACGGACACCGACGACCTCCTGCTGATCCGCGACAACGAGACCCTCTCGCGCCTCTACCGCTCGCGCGGCAAGGCGAGCCTCGTCCCCGGCACCCTGCACTTCGACCGCGGCGTGATCGCGATCCAGTACGAGGACGGGGTGCACTTCGTCGACACGAGCACCTGGAAGCGGCGGTTTAAGGTCGACGGCGCGGCGGCCTCGTACGTCGCCCTCCACCCCCACGAGGAGCGGGCGGCGCTGATCTTCAAGCACGAGGACAAGAACACGATCGCGGTCTTAGACCTGACGGCGGGCGCGGTCCGCAAGCGCTGGACGCTCGAGGACGAGGACGACCACATCGCCTGGCGCGATGACGGCAGCGCGCTGATCAGCGGCGTGATCAGCCCGGCCAACGCCTGGAACCCAGAGACGGGCGAGCGCGTCACGCCGCTGCCGCTCGCGGTCGACCCCTTCGACGCGATCGAGGAGTACGACAGCTTCGACCCGACCTGGCGCTTCGGCGCGCTCGGCCCGAGCACGCTCCTGCGCGTCTCCGACGGCGTCGAGCTCGACCTCGAGGACCAGGTCACCCGCGACGGCTTCTTCGCCGGGCCGCGCGACAAGGTCCCCTTCGGGGTCTTCCGCCTCGGCCCCGACGTGCTGCGCGGCCCCCTGGTGACGAGCGAGTCGCTGGTCAACATCCTCCACCACCCCACGCTGGTCAGCGACTTCTTGGCGGGCAAGCCGATCGTCGACGCCCGGGTGTTCCGCCCGCTCGCGCCGCCCCCCACGCTGTCGCTCTCGCAGGACCCCGCGACGGGCGCGTGGACGGTGAGCGTCGCGCTGCGCGATGTCGACGAGCGGGTCGGCATGGCCGCGCGCACGGTGACGACGATGGTGCGGGCCGGCATCCTGCCGCTCGGGCGCTGGACCGAGAAGACGACCGACGGGACCATCGACGCCCGCCACGAGTTCACGAGCCCCGCGGGTCCGAAGGCGCCCTTCACCGTCGAGGCGTGCACCGCCGACGGTCTGTGCACGCGCGTCGAGAAGCGATAGAGGCACATACACGCGCGCGCGCGCTCGTGCGCGCGCGTTGGCCCTGCGCGCGGGATCGAGGACAATCCGATCACCGCTCGCCATGTCGCCCTCGGATGAGAACTCGCCCGCGCGTGGGCTGGCTCCCCTCGCCGGCCGCGACGTCTCGCTGGACGCGACGCTTACGCCCGCGACCTACCTCGCGGCGACGGCGATGGACGCGTCACGCAGCGCCTCGCCGGGACCCTCGGCGCGCGCGCTGCTGAGTCAATCCCTGCGGCTGCCGACGCTCACGGTCACGCCGCGCGACGAGGCCGAGGGAGACCCGCGCTCGACCGACGCGCCCGCGCCCGCCCATGACTTCGCGCTCGGCTCGCTGCTCGGCGAGGGCGGCATGGGCCAGGTCCGGCTCGCCACCCAGCGCGCGCTGCGGCGCGACGTCGCGGTCAAGATGCTGCGCGCCGGCGAGGAGACGCCCGCCAAGGTCGACGCGCTGCTCGGCGAGGCCCTGACCATGGGGCGCCTCGAGCACCCCAACATCATCCCCGTGCACATGGTGGGGCAGACGGAGGCGCGCGCCCCCCTGTTCGTGATGCGGCGCGTCAGCGGCGTGAACTGGCGCGCGCTGCTCCAAGAGCCAGGTCACGAATTCTTCGCCGCGCGGGGCGTCGCGCGCGACCGGCTCGAGTTCCATCTCGACGTGTTCCTGCGCCTGTGCGACGCGGTGGACTACGCGCACAGCTGCGGCGTCATCCACCGCGACATCAAGCCCGAGAACGTGATGCTCGGGGAGTTCGGCGAGGTCTACCTGGTCGACTGGGGCATCGCGCTCAACACCTCGCTCGAGACCGTGGCGCCGGGCGTGGTCGTCGGCACGCCGATGTACATGGCGCCTGAGATGACCACCGGCGACCCGGCCCAGGTCGACGCGCGCACCGACGTCTACCTGCTGGGCGCGAGCCTGCTCGAGGTCGTCACGGGCGCGCCGCCGCACCGCGGCGACTCGCTGCTCGAGGTCCTGGCCGCGGCGAGCCTGGCCGAGCCGCCCACGCTCCCGGCGACGGTCCCGACGGAGCTGGCGGAGATCGTGCTGCGGGCGACCGCGGCGGCGAAGGCCGATCGCTTCGCCAGCGCCGGCGCGCTGCGGAGCGCGATCGTGGAGTTTCGCGGGCACCGCGGCTCCCTCGAGATCAGCGCGGCCGCGCGCGAGCGCCTCGCGGATCTGCGCGCGCTCGCGTCGGAGTCCCCCGACGATGAGCCGACCGCGGCGCGCCGCGACGCGGTGCAGACCTGCTTCACCGAGTGTCAGTTCGGCTTCCTGCTCGCGCTGCGCGAGTGGCCCCAGAACGCGGACGCGCGCGCCGGGCTGCTGGCCTGCCTCGAGCTCATGGTGCGCGTCGCGCTCGCGCGCCGCGACATCGAGGCCGCGCGTCGACTGCTGAGTCAGCTCGACGACCCGAGCGAATCGCTGCGGGCCGAGCTCGACGCGCTCGCGGCCGCGCGCGCGCGCGAGCAGGACGAGGTCGCCCAGATGCACGCGCTGCGCCGCGACCTCGACATCAAGCGGGGCGCGAGCACGCGCGCGCGCCTGTTCACCGCGGTGTTCCTGTTCGGCGTGCTGATGACAATCGGGATCTGGCTGCTGCGCGGCGACGACGAAGACCCCAGCCGCGACGCGGTCTCGACGCTGCAGGGGATCAAGATCGCGCTCATCATCGTCAGCGTGTACGTCGTCGCGGTCTGGCGGGGGCGCGCCCGCCTGTTCAACACGCTGATCAACCGCCGGCTCTCGCTGGTGCTCGGCGCGGCGCTGGTCACGATGCTCGTCAACCGCGTGCTCCACCATCTGCTGGGCTCATCGCCGCTGCTCATGCTGACCTCCGACCTCGTGGCGATGTCGGGGGTCATCGCGATCGGCGCGGTCACCGTGCACCGGCTGTTCGCGAGCGTGAGCGCGGCGTTCTTCGTCCCGGCTGTGCTTATGGCCATATGGCCGCGCTGGTACTTCGAGATCTTCAACATCGCGGCCGTCGTCGGCAGCGGTATGGCCGTGCTCGCGTTCCGCTCGCTGGGCGACGAGCGCGATCCCGGCGACGAGGAGCAGCCGTGACGCGCGGCCGCGCGCGGGCCGTTCGCGGCGTCTCGCGTCGACGGCCCGGCGGTCCGCGTCGTGACGTATGCTCGGCGCCGTGGCGGTGACGGTACGACGGCGGACGCTCCCAAGCGGCGCGAGCTACTGGCAGACCGACGTCCGCGTGCGCCTCGCCGACGGCACCGTGCACCGCGAGCGTCGAAAGTCGCCGGGGCGCACCCGCGGGCAGGCGCTGCGCTGGGCCCGGGAGCGAGAGGCCCACCTGCTGCGCCGCGGCGCCGACCGACCGCCTGCCCCGGCGCCGCCGACCGCCCGCGCGAGCAGGCCGCCGCGCTTCGCCGAGTTCGTGGACCGCTTCCTCCGCGATCACGTCGAGGCCAACCGCCTCGCCCCGACGACTCGCCTGCACTACGAGGCCGTGCTGCGCGGTCACCTGCTGCCCGCGCTCGGCGATCGACGGCTCGACGAGATCGGGCCCGCGCAGCTGCAGGCGCTCAAGCGACGTGACCTCAAGGCCAGCACGATCAACGGCGTGCTCAAGAAGCTCAGGGTCATCCTCGGCCGCGCCGTCGCGTGGGGCGTGCTCCCCCCCGAGGCGCTGCCCCGCGTCACGCCCCTGAGAGAGCCGCGCGCGCAGCCGGCCTTCTACGACTTCGCCGAGTACGCTCGGCTCGCGCGCGCGGCCGCGTCGCTCAACCCCTCGACCCACGCGCTGGTGCTGCTCGGCGGCGACGCCGGCCTGCGCCGCGGCGAGCTCCGCGGGCTCCGCTGGCGCGACGTGCACCTCGAGCGCAACCGAATCGGCGTCCGCGAGCAGCTGACGCAGCTCAACGAGCGCCGCCTGCCCAAGGGCGACAAGACCCGCGAGCTGCCGATCTCGAGGCCGCTGCGCGCCTGTCTCGAGGGCATGCCGCGCCGCGGCGAGCACGTCGTCGCGCGGCTCTCCGACGGCCATCACATCTCGGGCGCGACGCTCACGGCCAACCTCGCGAGGGCGCAGCGTCGCGCGGGCCTCGAGCCCCGCGGGCCGCACGTCCTCCGCCACACCTTCTGCTGCCGGACGGCCGCTTAACCAAGAGGAATTACTCGGCTTCTCTCTCCGCCGACGTCGCGCGGGACCCATGTGAGACCGCGCCAGGATCGCGCGTCTCGAGGCGCTTGGGCCCTCGGCGGCACGCGACGAAGACGTGCTCTTAGTCCCCGGGGAGGGGCTGAGTGTCCACGAGCGCCCGAAACGACTGTACCAAGGGGTGATCGCCCCCGAGCGCTGGTGTGAGGACCTCGAGGGCGTCCTTGATCAACGGGCGCCCAGCCTGTCCCGCGCGCAGCTTCGCCACGCCGAGCCTGGCGAGGGTGATCGCGGTCTCTGGGTGGCCGGCTCGCAGCGCCCCGTGCTGGATCTGACGGGCGTGCTCCAACAGCATGAGCGCCCTGTCCGGAGCGTCGCGCATGAGTTCCGCCTCGCCCGTCGCCCGCAGCGTGATCGCCAAGGCGGGGTGCTGACCACCCAGGGAGCGCTCCTGAGCCACTCTCGCCCGACGCAGCGCCGAGATCGCGACTTCATGCCGGCCGAGACGACTGTAGACCTGCCCCAAGCAGCGCTGCGCGAGCGCGGTCTCCGGATGGCCCAGCCCCAGCCGCTCCGCCAGGATCCCGCTGGCGCGGATATACAGACCGCGCGCGCCATCGAGCTCCCCGAGGTGCTGCCGCGCCTGCCCGAGCCCACGCAGCGCCATCGCGGTCGCGGGGTGCTCCGGCCCCATCACGCTCTCAGCGGCGACTGCGGCGCGCCGCAGGACAGTTCGCGCGTCGCTGAACTCTCCGCGCGCGAGCATGCTCTGGCCGATCGCCAGCAGCGTCCGCGCCGTGTCTCGGTGATTCGTTCCTAGCGCCGCCTCTTGGATCGCGCTCGCGCGTCTTAAGCTGCGAAGCGCCTCGCCGTACCGCCCCTGTCCGTGTAGCGCGAGACCTTTGGCCCACAGCGCGATCGCGGTGTCGGGGTGCTCGGACCGCCCGACGTTGCCGGGCTCCGGGAACGCGCGCTCGAGACTCTCGAGCGCGTGATCGAGGATGACGAGCGCGCCCTCGTAATTGCCCTGCTCGCACAACGTGACTCCCGCGGCACATATCGTGCGGGCGAGCTCAGGGTGATCCGCTGACAGCGTCCCCTCGTGGATCGAGCGCGCGCGCTCGAAGTGCTTGCACGCGTCCGCGTACTCACCACATGCGCGCAGCGTGATGCCCAAGGACCTCCACGCGCCCCCCGTCGCGGGGTGCTCGGGTCCCATGCTGCTCTTATAAAGTCGAAGCGCGGCCGCGTGACACCGCCGCGCGTCGTCATACTCGCCTCGCAAGCGACGCACCTCGCCCAGGGTCCGTAGGACCAACGCCGTGAGGGGGTGTTCGGGCCCCGCCACGGCGGGTCGCTGGAGAGTAAAGCGCGCCGCCTGAACGGTGGACAGCGCGCCGTTGGCTTCGCACAGTCCACAGAGCGCTTGCCCCAGCGCCAGCAACGCTAACGCGGTCGTGGGGTGCTCTGGTCCGAGCGTCCGCGTCAGGATCGTGTGAGCCGCCTCGAAGCGCTCCTTGGCCTCGCCGTAGCGCCCGCGCTCAAGAAGCGCCTGACCGATCGCACACGTGATTCGCGCCGCCTCGGGGTGATCTGGACCGAGGGTCGCGCGCTGGATCTCTTGCGCGTCGCTATGGTGTCGCAGGGCCATGTCGGGCCTCCCCTGTCTGCGCAGCACCTCACCCAGGACCCGCAACGCGCGCGCCTGCCCGGGATGCTCCCGGGCGCCTATCTCCTCGTAGATCGCCAGAGCCTCGGTGCAACGCGCCGCCGCCTGCCCGTATTCCCCGAGCCAGCTCAACAGCTCCGCGAACGATCGCAGCGTATCGGCCAACGGCTGCCCGCCCGTCTCCTGATGCCCCGCCCGCCCGCGCTCGAAGGCCGCCCGCGCGTCGCTATAGCGCCCCAGCCGAGCCAGGGACTCGCCGATCAACCGCCACGTGGTCGCGGGGTGCTGGGCGTTCGGGTCGGGGTGAAGCCGATCGAGGACTTCATGGTGACGCCCAAGCGCGGCCATAGCCCGCGCGGCTTCGAGGTCGAGCGCAGCGCGATATGCCCCATCGGCCCGCTCGACGAATCGTTGACAAATAGCGAGGGAATCGTCGTACTTCGCGGTCAGCGTATAAAATCGCGCGAGCCGTAGCGCGAGGAGATGATGTTCTTCTGTGACATCTTCGCTCGTCTTCACGCGCCCGATGACGATCGCACAATGACGACTGAATGGCGCGAGCTGCATCAAGCCGCGCTCGTCATCCGCGATCGTGCTCCCCACAGCGGCCAGAGCGCTGAGCGCCGCCCTGTCGGCAGCGGCGCCACCGATCTGTCGCGCGCGGGCGTGCGTCAGGCTGCCGAAGACGAAGCTCTTCACGCCCTGAACCCGTCTGCCCGGACGCGCCAGGCCGCCGCGCACCAACCGCCTCATCGCCACCTTCGCCAGGTTACGCGGCGCGTCGGTTTCGCCGCGCAGCCTCGCGGCCGCGTCGAGGAGCAGCGCGCGGGGAATCTCAACGGGCGCGAGGGCACCGGCGACGCGCAGAAGCGCGAACGCCCAGTCGGCGCGCGCCTTGATCGGGTCGACGCTCGCGGCGAACAGCTCCGCCAGAGAGCCCCCGATCTCCGGATCGTCGAGTTCATCGATGAGCCCGACGAGGCCGTCCTCGCACAAACACGCGAGCAAGTCCGATGGTTCGTTCATGCCCACGGCCAAGTCACCGCGAAGCCGAACCAACGCCCAGGGCGAGTGACCGAGCGCCGCGCACAATCGTCGTAGTTCCTCTAGCTCCGCAGCGCTGTACGCTTTCTCGCCGAGGGCGAGCGCCTCGGCGTAGCGCGGGTCAAGTGGGCCGAGAACAAGCTCGCGCGCGCCAATAGCGACGCGACGCCGCGTGGTCATCAGGACGCGCGTCGACGCGCTCGACGGCAACGCCTCTATCGCGGCGTGCACGTCGTTCACGCCGTCGACGATGAGGAGCCGAGGCCTCGCTCCACCCGCGTCCTGCGCTACGTACGACTGGGACGCCTGCTCGAGGTCGTCGCGCTGCGCGTCCAGCCAATGGATCTCTCGGAACGCCTTCTGACACAGATGCGCGTACTCCCGCGCCAACGCCGACTTTCCGATCCCCGGCGACCCGGTGACCACGACGGGCACGGGTGCTTGCAGGTCACTGCCAGCATCGCGCTCAGGGTCGAGGAGATGATGGAGTCGGTTGAGCTCGTCGACACGGCCGACGAACCAGGGGTCCCGAGCGCTCAGCGCCACCAAGCGCGTTGGCTGCAGGTCCTCGGCCTCACGCGGGGCCACGTACAGCTGCGGTGACGCCCAGGCGTAGCCGTGTTTCTCGTTGAGCCGCATTCGCGCGTCGGCGACCGCGTCATCAACGCTCCTCAGCCCCTGAGCGCCGAGCTTCCGGTACAAGGTGTCGGTCAGCGTAATCGACGCCTCGAAGGTAAGCGGGAACCGTGAGGCCAGCACCTGCGCGATCCCGCGACGGTGTAGCGTCTGCGCGACGCTGCCGATGTGATTACCCGGCCGCCCGGAGTGTCCGGAGGAGCAGGCACATACGACCACGAGCTGCAGGGTCGACGCGAACGGCGCGAGGGCGTCGGCCAAGCGCTCGGCGTCGACGAGATCGACCTCGGAAAGACCATCGCGATGGAGCGCGAGATGATAGGTCTCGCCGACCCGTACCCCGTGACACAGCAGGTGCAGCACACGAACGGGCGCGGGTGACGCTCGCTTCAAGCTCGCGACCAAGCCGGACAGCGAGACCCTCGAGATGACATCACCATCGTCACGGGAGAACTCCAGCTTCTCCCCCTGGCCCCGCTCGATTCGCTCGATATGTTCGTCTGACGGGACCGTGAGCTGTCTGCAGCCACGCGCGTCGTCGAGTCGCGGCGCGGCCCAGGCTACGAGCACACGACCGGAGTCGACGCCGCTGCTGGCCGGCGCCGCGAAGCCGCCCGGCCAGCGGTAGTGCAACGCGACGCCGCCGCGCATCCCGAGCGCCTGCCCCGAATTGTGGGTGGTCGAGATGAGCTCGAACGGCAATGTATAGACCTCCGCCGCGTCGGAGCACACGGTGAAGGTCACCCCCGCGACTCCTGGCGCGAGGTGGCGCGCGAACAACTCCCACGCCGGATCTACGAGATGTCGCAGCTCGTTACAGAATTTTTTGACGCGCGCGGGCCGCGGGTGCGCGTCCTCGTAGATCGCGGCGATTTCCTCGTAGAGCTTATAATCGTTCTCGAGCGACCAGTCGATAGACAGGTTATTGTAGTGACCTGGTCCAAGACGCACTTTGTAGTGCTCTTCTCTTGTCGCGTACACAAACGAGTCTTTACGATTCGCGCGCACGATCTCGATCAACTGCACGACATCCTCGTCTCCGCGTGTTGCCAGCCGCGCGCCCCTGTGACGACGCGCTCACTCGCGCGCCCGCACCCTCGACAATGACCACCGGATCAGGCGATCGACGAACGCGTCCCAGTTCTTGAGCGCCTCGAGGGTCACGCCGTAGTCCCTGGCGACCGAGCGCCCCGTCTCGCCACGAGTTCGCGCCGCCCGGAATCCCCGGATCGCGGCCAACATCTCGTCGTCATCGCCGAGCGCCGCGCTGAGGTGCGCCGGTACCTCGAGCCCCGCCGGCGCGTCCGCGGCGGCCGGCGGCGCTGGAGCGGGCTCGGTCGTCTGTTTCTCGCTGGGCACGCGGCGGCTGCTGATCTCGTACCCAAAGAACTCGCTCGCGGTGATACGACGGCGCTTGAGGTTCTTGCGGATGGGCAGCCGAGCCGCTGGATCGCCCAGCAGGATCCACGACTTGAGGTCGTGAAACGCCATCCAGTTTTGGTTGCGCAGCGTGAACTGCTCGCGGCTCTCGTCCCCGCCGTAGGCCGTCAGGAGCAGAGACGTATGCACACCAGCGCTCAAGGCGACGCCCTGAACCGTGATCGCTTCTCTCCCCCCCACCGTGAGCCGCTCGGCCACGGCCTTGGCGACGCGTCCGCGCAGCTCCGGCGGCAGGGCCGTGAGGTCGCGGTCGTCCACCAGCCGATTCACGACCTCGCTGCTGCGCATCGCCAAGCGCTGGTAGGCCTTTTGGACCTCGTGACTGGCCGCGTGGATCGGGTCCGCGAACATGTTGAGGGCCACGCCCGCGCGGCTGCCTTGGATCAGCTCGTCAGCGAGCTCCGAGATCGCGGTGGGGGCTGAGCCCTCCCCGTGCGCCGCCTGGCCGCCGCCCTGGGCGAAGCTGTAGGTGAACGCGATATCGGCGTGGGCGTAGACGACCAGCGGCCCCTCGGGGTTGGCCAGCGCCAGCTTGGGCTGTCGCGCGACAAAGCCGTGCTCGCCGCGCGCCTGCGTCGCGGCCACATCCGCCCCGGCGCGAAAGAGCTTCGCCGCCCGCATGCGCCGCAGCCACGGCTCGAACAAGCTCTCCTTCGGCGTGCCAGCGCCGAAGCACGCGTTGTAGAACCACGCGCCTTGTGGAAGAAATGGCCGCTCGGACAGGTCATCGAGGCTGATGAGATCCCGCTCCTCGTCGTACATCCTCCCCTGCTCTTTGCGCTGCGTCTCGGCGTCGAAGTGCTCGCTCCCAGCCCCGTGGCTCACGCTGATGAGCACCGTGGGCTCGTTCGCGGTCGCTAGCTTGACAGCGTCGGCCCAGGTCTTCTGGTTATCTCTTTGCGAGCGCGGGCCGCAGCGGAATATACCGTCTCTGTCGAGCTGCCACCGCCCGACCGAGTAATCGACGAGGTGCTGATGGATCGGCTTGATCATCTGCTCGTCGCTGCACTCGATCGCCTCATCGCCAGCCCAGCCTTCACCGCCGCCCGGTGAGTACAGGAGGATCCGCGGTGTAGACCGCGTTTTCTCGGTTCGCTCGGCGCCCTCGCACCTGACGATCTTTTTCGCGTAGGCCCGGTAGTCTTCGACTTTCTGGAGGCACAGGCGCCCGACGAGAGCTTGGTCGCTCAGGGTCCGTTCGAAATCGAGCCCGATCCAGTCGAAGTCACCGAGGATCAGTATGTACAGCGGCTGCTTGTACCGAGCCAGGCGCAGGTACTCACTGGCGAGGAACGCCCTCGCCGACTGCCCGTACCCGATCTCCCACCGATGCGCCCGCAAGATCGGGCTCGTGTCGCGTAGCTGCTTGTCGCGCCAGTCCCACAGCTCCTCGATCGCGGAGAACAGCTTGCGGCCGAGGGGGTTCGCCGGATAGAGCACCCCCCACCCCTGCGAAATTTCATTGGGTGATCCCGAGTGTCGCAGGGTCGGCGGCTCGTCGCTCACCTTCTCTTGGACCTTCGGATTGTCGTCTCTGTCGAGGGAGCCGAGCGAGAGCGATCCAAATGAGCTCTCTTGCTGAGGGTCGCGGAGGAGGAGGCACAGCTTCTCATCAGTCATGGTAGCTCCCGGACTCGGTGGTCAAGTTGTGGTGTTTACGACGCGTGTACGCTCTCCTGGGGCGGGCGCGTCAATGTCGACAGAGTATCAGGGCAGCTCGGTACCCGCCTGCTGAGCGATCGCCGCGCAAGTCGAGAGCGCGCCCGCGGCCAGCTGTTTCGCTGACCGCGGGCTGCCCCGCTCCGCTGGCGCCGCGACGCGCGATCAGCCGGTGACGAAGCGCTCGATAAGCCCGATCAGCGTGTCATCATCGAGCCCAGGGACGTCCGCCGACAAGCTCGCGCCGTCGGCCCGGGTGACGCGCAGCGTGATCGTACGCTCCGCCGCCTGCTTCGGCGCGCGCTCCATGCTCTGTGGAGCACCCATCGGAGCCTCCTCCTCCTCCGGGTCGTCCGGGAAGTCGAAGAGGATGTCAGGACCGTAGTCCCTGAACGAGTCCTCGTCGACGTCATCCGCTTCAGCCGGCATCCCGCTCGGGTCCATGAGGTCGCTGGGCGGGTTCTCGTACCAGTGCGCGGGAATCGGCGTGCCGCTCCCCCGCGTGTACTCGGGGCCACCGCTCGTCAGACCAAACTCCTGCTGGGCCCACTCGCCGCCCGCCTTCCAGATCAGCTCGCCTGGGCACGCGCGCCTCCACTTCGAGCTCTGTCGGTGGGCGTAGACGCTCGTGATCTTGCCGCCGTTGAGCTCGACCTGCTGGATGATATAGCGAATCGCCTTGCGCAGCCCCGCGATCTTCTCATCGGTCAATTTCGACGGTCCCCCGCCCTTCTTCCAGTAGGACGACGGCTTGTCCTCATTCTCACGGTAATTGCCGGCGACCTCAATCGCTACAGTATCGCTGTTGAAGCCATTCGACGCCTGAACCACGTTCTCGAACGGGTTGATGAGGTACACCGTACCGTCGTGATGGACGCCGAGGTGGGCGCGGACCTTGTACCAGACCTTCGACGAGAACTGATGAATTGCGAACTGGTGCAGGGTGATCCCCGTGATGTCCGCCCAGCCGCGCTTGCGCATGCGGCCGCGCTTGCCCTTCTTCACCATTTTATCGTGGTACTTCTCAGCCGCCCCGGTCACGTCGACGTCGGGCTCGACCAGCGCCGCCGCGTCCTGCTGGCCGCGAACGCCGATCCGGAACTTGCACACTGAATCGTCGTACAAGTGATTGACCTTTACGGTGTATTCACCAGGGTTTAAGAATTCGACGATCCGGCTGTAGAAGTCCTCCTCGCGGTCATCGTTGTACGCGAGCTCGTTGTCCCCCGCGTCGTACAGGCGCATCTCCGTGTCGTTCATCGCGTCGAAGGGCGCGTCCGGGTCGATCGCGGAGGTCTCGATCGTGTACTGGCCAGCGCGCGCTACCTCGAAGCTGAACTCGCGAGTCGTCCCGGCGAGCTGAATCCCGTCCGCGATCGGCTCCGCGTCAATCACCAGGGACACCTTGTCCACGAGCGGCTTCGGGTAGATCATCCCGACGAAGGCCTTGTCGACCGCCGAGAGTTCGTCGTTCATCCCCACCGAGTAGTCCCCCTCGGTGTGCTCCTGGGGGATCGGGTAGAGCATGATCGACGCCGTGTCGAAGACCGAGTACTGCGTCGTGTCCGCCGCGTAGCGCCGAAACAGGTTGTGATCGACCTGCTCCCTCGTCCAGCTGTTGGGAGGGTTGGTGTAGTAGTTGTAGACGGCCTGCTTATCCCAAGGGATATCCGCCTCGGGGTGTTGGTGCTCGTGAATAAAGCCGAGCGCGTGCCCGAACTCGTGCAGGACGACGCGTCGGACCTCGGCGTCAGACGAGTCGCGACGAAGCCACCCGTAGTTCATCGTCGGCTGATTCCGCGCGATCTTCTTGCAGTACGTGCCGAGATACGACCACGATCCGCGCTCCCGGAACGAGATGCGGATCTCCGCGTCGTCGTCATCGCCAAACGCGAAGTAGATGTGCGCGTGCTGGCTCCACTCGTTCGCGTACCTCTTGACGCGCTCTTGTACCTCCGGGTCACCGTCGAGGAACCTCACGCGGACCGTGCTGCCATTCGGCCACGCGTACTGCTTGAGCAGCGTGAGCTGCAGCGGGACGTTGTTACCCGGCCTTGGACGGATAACGTCAGGGTTCTGATCGAGTTGTTCGGGGTACTTATCAACACAAACGTGGATGGACGCGTCATCCTGATTGAGCGACTCTTCTTGATTATCCGGCACCGTCATTCCTCCGTCGAAAATCATCGATGGCGAGCGAGCTACCCAGTTCACCAGCCACGCACAGGAGACCACATCGCTCGTACCGAGGCAAGGCAAGGCGAGCCGATGGCGTTTTATGGCTCGTCGAGCGAACGCGCACGTCTCGCTCGCGTTCGACCGAATGAACAATTTCGCCCAGGGAATATTCCGCGGTCAAAACCGCGACAGTGCACACTGTGGTATTATTACACTGTTAGCACAAATGAAGACAGGCTCTGAGGTGGAAGCAGCATGACAGACTCAAACGAAAACACGCGCGAAACGCATATTTTGAAGCTTCGCAAACTCCGTCTCCGTTTGCAGCGACTGAAGCGCGACGGCTCGAGCTCGAGCCGCGATTTCGCCCAGCTGGCCGATGAGCTCGCGGAGCTCAATGCGCTGCAGCGCGAGCTCGCTAACTCGGACGAGGAGGCCGAGAGCGCGGGCGCCCCCGGACGCTGGTACGGCGAGGAGATGGGCAGCGAGACGACCGGCATCACCGCGCGCGTCCGACTCCGCGCCGCCTACGTCCCCACCGGGTCCGTCCACTTGATGACGAGCGAGACGATGCCCCTCGTCGAGTACAAGGTGACAAAGAAGATGGCGCAGCCAGGGGCCCCGTCCCTGGGCGTCGACAACATCGCGCGACTGCGGTTCGTGACGTGGGTCGAGGGCTACTCCGCGCAGTCGATCGACATTCGCGAGATCAAGCCTGACGCGGAGCCGCTGACGATCCGCCACCTCCCGTCATTCTTCCCCGAGAAGACGCGAGCGCTCCGCGAGGTCACCAACGCCACCGTGCACGCGCGGATCGACATCCTGGGATACGGACAGAACACGGCGACGCTGGTCGAAGAGCACTGCACGCTCCAGGTCCCGCTGCTGCCGCGCACGAGCCTCCCACTCAAGGTCCCGGACCCGCTCACGGGCGAGCTCACGGATCTCTCGCACACGCTGGCCGCGTGGGTCACCCCCAACGCCGACGCGGTGCAGCAGCTCCTGCGCGCGGCCGTCGAGCACGTCGACGGGAACGTGATGATCGGATATCAAGATCCAAGTCCAGCGGCGGTTCGAGCCCAGGTCGAGGCGCTGTTTAACGCGGCCAAGAACGCGGATATCCGCTACATCAATTCGGTGATCTCGTTCGGCGGCGGGCCCGACGAGGTCCACCAGCGCGTTCGCCTCCCTCGCGAGGCTATAGCGAATAAGTCCGCGAATTGTATTGACGGCACTGTGCTGATGGCGAGCCTGCTCGAGGCGGCGTCGCTGAACCCGGGAATCGTCGTCGTGCCGGGCCACGCTTTCCTCGCGTGGGACAACAGCGACGGCGGCGGAAAGTGGGACTTCCTCGAGACGACACAGATCGGCACCCACTCGTTCGCCGACGCGCACAGCCAGGGGGTCGCCTCCGCGAAATTCTGGAAGCTCACCGGCGCGATGAAGCTTCACGACGTCTCTACGCTCCGCGCCGAGGGCATGCTGCCGATGGAGTGAGCGCCCGCGCGAACTCGACCGACCCCCCGCGAACCGCCAAACCTCAACGGAGAGCAGCTCATGAGCTTCGAGACCCCCCCTGTTTACGACGTCGTCATCGAGGTCTCGCGGCTCGGCGACACCGTCTACGCCGAGCGCGTCGTTCGGGACGGACGTACAGGCCGCGAGACCGAGAAAAAAAACGAGGAATTCGCGCTCCGGGATGAGGGCCTCGCCAGGCTCCCGCGACTCATCGCCGATAAGCTGCTCGCCGAGCTTCACCCGACCCTAGAGACGACGCGGACCTTGTCGCTGGATCCGGGGGCCCCGAGCCCGGCGCTGCTCGGGCGCGTCACGATCAAGATACACGGCGAGCTCGAGCAGCTCTCGTGGGAGCGCGACATCCTCCCCAACGCGCTCGCCGAGAAGCTCCCCGTCGTTCGCGGCTTTGTCGGCGGGAGCACGACGCCGTCGCCGCCCCTCGCGCTGCCGTACATCGTCGAGTCAGGGGGCGTCTGGCTCTCCGCGGATGGGAGCAAATACTCGCGCGATCTTAAAGACACCCTGATCGCGGATATCGGCGAATTTGCTGAGTGGCGAGAGCGCGTCGTTGGGACCCGTCCCAAGGGACACGCGGCGGTTTATCACCTCGTGCTCGAGGACACGGACGATCTCGAGCGGCGACGCGAGCAGATCGTGACGCGAACGCTCACGTCGCCGACGCGGATGATCATCATCCACGACCTCGCCGCCACGCCGCGAGACGGCCACGTCGTGATGCTCGCTCGCCGCTTGCTGACCGGTACGCACTCTCGCCCCGGCTGCGCGGCGCTTCTATACACCCGCGGGCTCGCCGACGACCTGGAGGCGGCGAAGGTCCTGTTCGGCGGCTTTCACCGCGCGCTCGACATGAGCTTCCCGATCGACCAGGCCGTTCGCGTCGGCCTCAACGCGCTCGCCAGCGCGGGCGCGACGCGGAGGGTCGACTGGCTCCTGTTCCTGCACCCGGACGCGGAGCGTTCTCTCAACCTGCTGTCCGCGCTACGAGAATACACGGACGTAATTCACACGGCAAAATCGCGTGACCTCATCGATCTGCTCGGCGACAGCCCGAGCGACGATCGGAGCGAGCGCAGCCGGGTCGAGAATGTAAGAAAGGTCGCGGATGCGTTTGACAAACGATGGAGCGAGGACCCGCCGAAGAGCGTCCGCGAGGCGCTCGAGGCGTACACTGAACTGTACCACAGGGTACGGAGTATCGCCCCTGGCCTGGTCGAGGGGTGGGGTGCCCCCGGGGTCGAAGAGACCGTCTCAGGCTTCGATGAGGTCGAAGACCGACGACGCGCGCTGGTGTGGACAAGCGCTGAGAAGGCGCCCGCGAAGGCGCCGAAGCCACGACCGCTCGTGAAGGGGCGTGAGGCGTGGCTGCAGTTCCGGTTTGACGACCCCGCGCGCAACCAAGACGCGACCGCTTCGCGCGACGCGAACAACGCGTTGACGGAGATGAGCCGGATCACGGACGAGGTGCCGCTTTCGGTCGTGCTGTTCGCCGAGGAGGGCGACGCCGAGATCAAGCAGCCGGTCCACGAGATTAAGTTCTACAGCTCCGGCCCTAGCGACCTGGTACAGACCGCCGTGACCGCGCTCGCCGACGACGAGCTGCGGATCAGGATCTGCGTCTATTTTCGTCACAACATGCTGCAATCGATCGTTGTACGTCACAAGGTCGTCCCCCCGCCCGCGCCGGGTGAAGGTCTCCCTGAGCCGGACAGCGCCTCGTGCGTGCTCGAGACCGACTACATCGTCCCGTACGACCTGAATGAGATCAGGGCGATGATGACGCCGACGGTCAATATCTTCAGTAATGAAGCGAAGAGCGGGACGCACTGGATCGGGGTGTTTAGCGAGACAGCCCCCCAGGGCGACGCGACGGATCCCCAGACCACGGACCTCTCAGGGCAGCCGGGCGCCGACGGAATGTCCGTGAGCGGGGTAGACGCGGACGACACCGGCGCGACGCCTGGCGCGCCCTCGGATCCCGGCGATCCATCATCGGAGGGCCAGCTCGGCTTCCACGCGCTCTTGACCTTCGCCTACGGCAAGATCGAGAACGCGAGCGGCGGGCTTCAAAAACTCCTGCGTGACGTCCACGGGGTCCAATACAATTTCTCCAAGCGTGTGCCGCTGGATGAGCACGTACGTGCATGGCGCGCCAGCTGGATCGTCGAATTGGCGCGACGCGGATCGGCCTTGTACCGAGAGCTGTTTATCGAGCGAGCGGGCGCCGAACAACCATGGGTGAAGGACTTCACGGCCGCGCTCGCGCGACCGGGAACCATATCGATCGCGCGCGTGAGCGAGTCTTCGTTGAGCCTGCCGTGGGCTACGCTGTACGACTACCCCATCTATCGAGGCAACGAGGGCGAGAGGCCGACGCTCTGCGGGGTATTCGCGGAGCCGCCCGAGGACCCGGCGGTCGCCGATGATCCCGCCGGCAGCGCGCGCTACCGGGCGCGGCGCGCGTTGCTCGAGAGCTTCGCGGCGTGCAGCGGGCGCGACGACTGCCCCCAGAAGGACCCTGCGATAGCCAGCCAGACGGTCTGCCCCTTCGGGTTCTGGGGCGTCCGCCACAAGATCGAGCAACCACTCCAGATCGCGGCACCCAGCGGCGACGGTGAGCACGTAACGCTGCCGGTGTTGAAGAACGCGAAGCACGAAGCGGGGGAGCCCGTCGAGGTGCTGATGGCGAGCTACCCGTTTCAATACATCAGCAACCACGAGCAGGTGATCGAGGCTGTCGGCGACGGCTCCAACGCGACCGACACGGCGTCCGTGGTGAACGTGACGCAGAAGCGCAAACGCGGAGAGATTATTCAAACGCTCGAGAATTCGACGCACCATCTCCTGTATTTTTTCTGTCACTGCGAGAGCGCGAGCGAGGGCGTTTTCTTGACCGTCGGCGCCGACGATCCCGACGAGAACGGCAAGACAAAGAGCCGAATCTACTCATCGGACTTAAACGTCCTCGAGTGGGAGCCCTTCGCGCGCAACCCGTTGGTGTTTATCAACGCGTGCGACTCGTTAGAGGCGAACTCAAAAACGGTGGGCAGCTTTATGCAGAGCTTCCGGCTGCTTAACGCCGCCGGCGTGATCGGCACGGAGATCAAGGTGTCCACGCTGCTGGCGAGCGAGTTCGGGCATAACGTGCTCGAGCGCCTCGTCCGCGGCGAGCCGCTGGGTGAGGCGATTCTGCGAACGCGTCTGGACCTGTTCGCGCAGCTCAACCCGCTCGGCTTCGTGTACACCTCCTACGCGCCTGCGCAGTATCGGTTGACGGCGAAGCCGGCGACCGGAGCGTGGACGTACGACCCCTTTAAGCACGACTCGCCGATCCACGCGATCATGGGTCAAGCGCCGTCAGACGCGGCGACGCCGCCCGCCTGGCCCGCGGGCGCGGCGCTACATCACGGTCGAGAGCTGTTCGTGGTTCTCGAGAACGGGCTGCGCGTCGCGGTCGGCGAGGCGTTCTCGGCGGAGCATCTACGCCGCGTCATCGATACGATCCGCGATCTCTAGTGTGTGATTCGCGACAGCGCGACCGCTCGAGACGCTCGTCCTGGCGAGCTCGCTCAACGCGTGGCTCAACGTGTCTCCGCGTGCACGTGGCGACGCGGACTCCTGCGGATCCGAGACGCATACGGGACTCGTGCCGAGAGTTCCAGCGCGTACTCGCGCACAATGACCTCCTGGCGCGCGCGCGCGAAAACCCGGGGGTTCCGCGAGCGTGGGCACGGTCGGGCTGACTGGCGGGTCCAGGGGTTGAGTTCACCTTCTGCTCACACCTCGCCATGCGCGGCGTCCCGCTGCGAACGATCCAGGAGCTGGCGGGGCACGCGAGGGCCTCGACCACCGAGGTGTACATGCATCTCGCGCCCCAGGCCCTCGACGACGCGATCCTGCAGCTGCGCGGCCCCGACGAGCTTCGGTAGCGCGGTCACGGTCGGCCGCCGGCTTGCCGCGACGCGCCCCGCAGGGGCATGCTCGTCGCCATGATTCAACGACGCTCGGGACGACCCGCCTGCTCGCTGCTGCTTCTGCTGCTGTCGAGCTTCGGCCCAGCGATGGCCTGCGGCGACGACGGCGAGATGGCGAGCGACGCGGCGACGAGCGTCGCGCCCACGACCAGCGCGGGCGGCTCGACGGCGGCGGTCAGCGACGCGAGCACGAGCGCGACCGGCGAAACTGACAGCGACAGCGACAGCGAGACCGGTGAGACCGGTGAGACCGGTGAGACCGGCGAGCCGGCGCAGCTGCCCGCGCGCTTCGTCGTCACGGCGGACTGGCTCGACAAGACGATCTCGGTCCTCGATCTCGAGCTGGTGCTCGCCGGCGCGTCGCGGGAGGAGGCGCTGCACGGCGTGGTCGCGCTCGATCACGCCCCGGGGCCGATCGAGGTCGCGGTCACGCCCGACGGGCAGACGGCGCTGGTCGCGGTCGGGCCCGGCTTCTTTCAGGGGACCATCGGCGCGACGCTCGGGCTCGGCGAGCTCCCCGGCGGCAACGCGCTGGTGCTGGTCGACCTCCCGAGCCTGTCCGAGACGGTCACGCTCACGCCGGCGCACGCGCCCATGGGGATCGCGATCAGCCCCGACGGACAGGTCGCCTACACCGCGAACTACGGCGACGCGGACACGGTCGGGAGCACCATGACGATCATCGATCTCGCGAGCGCGGCGATCGTCGCCGACGTCGAGGTCGGCGCGCGCCCGGAGCAGGTCGAGCTCTCGCCCGACGGCGCGCTGGGGGTGATCAACCTCGCCGGCGACGGGGCGATCCGCGTGTTCTCGACCGCCGACGTCGAGGGCTCGCTCTCGCCGCCGCTCGCGGTCTCCGATGATCCCTCGGGCGTGACCTTCACCGGCGACTACCCCGACCGCGCGCTCGTGGCGGTGGCGAACTCGCAGGGGGCGCCGAACTACACCCTCGTCGACGTGAGCGACCCGGCCGCGCCGGTGGTGCTCGAGCAGGGGCCGGCGCCGGGCGGCATCCCCTACCCGGTCACCAGCCTGGGCCCCAGCGGCGAGCTCGCGGTGACGTCGACGCTGTTCGGATCGCTGGTGGTGTCGCGCGTGGACACCATGGTGACGCCCTCGGCGATCACCGGGACGATCGAGCTCCCGGGGGTCAACGCGTTCCCCCTCGGCCTCGCGCGGGCTGAGCCGGGGGTCGGGCTGCTCGGCGGGGTCGCCAGCGGCGCGCTCTACGTGCTCGACCTCGAGGCGATGACGCTGACCCACACGATCGCGTGGCCGAGCGCGGCCGGGCCGAGCTATGTCGCGGTCCACGGTTAATGTGGTTTTCGAGACATAGCCGAGGCCCCGGGCAGCGCGCGCCACGGTCGACACGAGGATCGAGCGACCGGCAACGGTGTTGACGGGGACGGGTGTTCGCGCCAACACTCGCAAGCATGCATGATCGCTATCGAGATCACGGCCTGCTGCTCATGCGCGTGGGCATGGGCGCGATGTTCATGTTCCACGGGTGGCCCAAGCTCTCGGGCGGCGTCGCGACCTGGACCAAGCTCGGCGGCGCGATGAAGTACGTCGGCGTGAGCTTCGGCCCTCCCGAGCTGTGGGGCTTCCTCGGCGCGTTCTCGGAGTTCGGCGGGGGGCTGCTGCTCGCGCTGGGCGTCCTGTTCCGCCCGTCCTGCGCCGCGCTGGTGGCGACGATGACCGTCGCGGCGGCGATGCATCTCGGCAAGGGCGACTCCTTCGGCGCGGCGAGCCACGCGATCGAGGCCGGGCTCGTGTTCCTCGCGCTCGCGCTGATCGGCCCAGGGCGCTTCGCGCTTGGCGGTCGCGTCGCGCCGCGTTGAGAAAGCCCCCCGCGAACGCGCTAAATCTGCTAAATCTGGGGCGAAAATGGCGACCATGGACGGTACGACGGCTTCCAGCGCGACGAGTGAGCCCCTCGCCGCCTCTGATTCTGCTCCACCGGATCCGGCATCCGCCGTCGCCTCCGAGGACGATGGCGCGAACGCCGAGTCAGAGGACGCGCCTGCGAAGACCGCGGCGCCGAGTCGTCCCAAGCGCTCCCGCCGGGCGCGCACGAGCCGGGGCGCGCGGACCGACGCGGCGATCGCCGAGACGCCGCCGCCGATCCTCCCGACGGCGAAGAAGCTGAGTCAACGCAAGGCGAAGTCGATCGAGCGCCGGGCCGGCGCGGTGGTCGACGACAACGAGCGCACGGCGGAGACGATCGAGCACAGCGCGGTGCTGCTGCAGGTCCGCGCCCGGCTCGCGCTGCTGGACACGAAGTCCCACACGACCCAGGCGCTGCGCTCGACGGAGCTGTCTCTGCGCCGGCCGACGCACGAGCTGACGGCCTCGAGCATCGCGCTCGACAGCGGCGTCGAGGGTCAGTGGTTCGTGCGCACGGACCCGCAGCGCGGGGTGGTCCGCCTGGGCGCGCACCACGAGATCGACATGAATCACCCGACCCGCAACGCGCACGTGCGGCTGCGCCTGCTGAGCGAGCCGGGGCGTCGGTACTTGATCGAGTTCGAGGCCTCGGGCGCGGGCGCGGGGCGCTTCGTGGTGATCGACACGCTCGCCAACACCGAGCGCAAGTATGTCCCGGGCGATCCACACATCGCGTTCGTCCACGAGAACCCGGGCGAGACGTCGACGTGGACGTCGATCATACTGGTCAGCGCGTACTCGCGCTGGATCTTCCGCCGGGCGATGCTGACGACGCTCGAGTAGCGCGGGCTCGCGCGCGCGATTGGTGTCGCGTTGTGGCTCGGCGGAGTGGGCCCGCGCGAGCTACCCCGCGTGCGTCGCGAAGAGTGCCGGGAGCTCGGCGGCCAGCAGCTCGGCGAGGGGTTGCCAGCGCGCGGGCTCGATCGCGATGTCCTGTCGGATCTCGAGCTCGATCCAGGGGCGACCGTGGACGTCGGCGTGGCGCTCGGGGCTGCTGGCGAAGCCGTCGAGGGCCGAGTAGGGCTCGTTGAGCGCGACCGCGTAGCCGGCGTGGCCGAGGCGATCGGCGAGCGCCCACGAGGGTCGCTCGTGTCGGGTGAAGAGGACGCCGATCTCCATGGCGCGGTGCGCCCCCTCGTAGCGCGGGGTGAAGGTGTGCACGGAGAGCAGCGGCGCGCCGGGGTTGTCCTCGAGCATGCGCTCGATGGCGCGGTGGTAGGGGTGGTAGTAGCCGTCGAGCCGTCGCTGGCGATCGTCGGGCGCGAGGCCGGCGTTGAGCTCGACCGGCTCCCCCTCGGCCAGCTCGCGAAACAGCCCGGGCTGGTCGAGCGTGCGGTTGGGGTCGACGAGCAGGCGAGAGAAGCGGCTCAGCACGGCCGCGCAGCCGCGCGCGCGCGCGATGGCGCGGGTGATGTCGGCGGCGCCGAGGTCGTGGGACCAGTGGGTGCCGACGAGCCGCTGATCACGGGCGGACCAGCGCCACGGCGCGGGCAGACGCTCGGAGGCGTGCTCGCAGGTCAAGACGAGCGCGGCGGGCTCAGCGGCCGCGCCCGCGCGTGGGATCCACTCGACGGCGTCGCGTTGGTTTTGGTTCATCCGGGTCTCCGCTGTCTCGTGGGCGATCGGGGCGCCTGCGCGTGCAGGCGCGCGCCCGCGTCCGCGACCGCCTCGACGAGTCGCGCGAGGTCTCGCCGCTCGGCGCGAAAGTTGACGACGCAGGCCCGGAGCACGACCTGCTCGTCGAGACATGTCGTGGTGAGGAAGGCCTCGCCAGCGCGGCACACGGCCTCGGCGATCTGGCGCTGCAGGTCGTCGCCGCCGCGCGGGTCAGCGTGCGCGACGCGATAGCGGAAGCAGACGACGCTGAGCGGGCCGTCGCTGCAGCGCTCGAGCGCCGGGTGCTCGTCGATCATGCGCGCGAGCGCGGCCGCGAGCGCGATGTCCCGGCGCACGAGCGCTCGATAGCCCTCGACGCCGACCTGCTGCAGCAGCATCCAGAGCTTCAGCGCCCGAAAGCCGCGCGTCTGCTGGATCCCGAACTCCGCGAACCAGGGGTCCTCGGCGTCGTCGCGCAGGTACGGGGGCACGAGGCTGAAGGCCGCGCGCAGCACCGCGGGGTCACGGACCAGGGCGCAGCCGCACTCGACGGGCGCGTACATCCACTTGTGCGGGTCGATCGCGAGGGAGTCGGCGCGCTCGAGGCCGCGGTACAGCTCGGGCCTGGCGAGGCGACCGAGCCCGCCGTAGGCGCCGTCGACGTGCAGCCACATCCCCTCGCGGGCGCACAGATCGGCGAGCGCGTCGAAGGGGTCGACGGCGCCGGTGTTGACGGTGCCGGCGCTCGCGGCCACGCACGCGGGCTGCAGGCCGGCGTGTCGATCCGCCGCGACCGCGCGCGCGAGCGCGCCGACGTCGATTCGCCGCGCGCCGTCGGTGGGGATCTTGCGCAGCCGATCGCCGCCGAAGCCGAGGATCAGCGCCGCCTTCTCGATGCACGAGTGCCCCTCGACGCTCGTGTAGAGGATGAGCGGCGCGTCGTCGCCCTGGAGCCCGCGGCCGCGGACCGCCCCGCCCGTCTGGGCGTGACGCATGGCGCCGAGCCCGATGAGGTTCGCTACGCTGCCGCCGCTGGTCAGCAGCCCGGCGCCCTCGGACGAAAAACCGACGAGTTCCTTCAGCCAGCTGATCACCGCGTGCTCGACGTGCGTCGCGCCGTGATCGCCGCCCGCGACGCTGGGGTTGTGCGCCGCCGCGAGCAGCTCCCCGATCACGCCGAGCGGCGCCGCGGTCGAGTTGACCCACGCGAAGAAGCGCGGGCTGTTGTTGCCCATCGCGTAGGGCAGCACCTCGCGCGCGACCCGATCGAGGATCCGCGCCGGCGGACGACCGATCTGCGGCAGCGGCTCGGCGCGCAGCCGGTCCCGAGTCGCGCGGGGCATCCAACGCCGCGGCGGCCCCTCCCCCGCGTCAAAGCTCGCCAGCAGCTCCGCGACCATATCCACCGCGTGATGCCCCAGGGCCCGAAACTCCTCGGGGGACATCGTGATGGCGCGCGCGTCGGGGACGCCGTTCGGCGCGTCGCTCGGAGCGTCGCTCGGAGCGTCGATCGGAGCGTCGATCGGAGCGTCGATCGGAGCGTCGCTCGGAGCGTCTCGAAGATCGGGGCCCGTCACCGCGGCACCGTACATCGCCCGCGTGGTCGCTGTACACTGCCGAGGCCCCATGCCAGACGACGCCCCGCCACCAGCGCGACGCTGGCTCCTGTACACGCTCTGCGGCGCCGCAGTCATCGCGGTCACGGTCACGCTCGCGGTCTGCAGCGCGCGTGAGCCCAAGACCCGCGCCGACGGCAACTGCTACGTCGAGTGTGTGCTGCGCGAGGTGCCGATGGACCAGGCCGCGCCGGAGGAGGTCCGGCAGCGCTGCACCGACTCCTGCGCCGTCCGAGACGTCGAGATCCGCGCGCGCAACCGGGCCGAGCGCGAGCGAAGAGCGCGAGAGCGTCGCGAGGCGGAGTACGAGACGCGGCGGCGCCACCGCGAGCCGCAACCGTCGCAGCCCCGGGGCGCGGAGTGATCCCCGCGCGCCCGATCTTCACGGTCCGCACCGCCGATCACTGGACGCTGGACGTCGAGCAGATCGATCCACCGCGCGCGGCGACCGTGCACGGCGCGGCGCTGCTCGGTCACGCGATGATGGTCGATCGGCGCACGCTCGATCGTCCGCGGGGCGCCGGCCTGGCCTCGACGATCGCGGAGGCCGGCTTTCGCGTGTTCACGGCCAACCTGCGCGGTCGCGGACGCGACGCGCCGCGCGCTGACGAGGGCGCGCGCTGGGACTACGACGACCTCGTGCGCTACGACCTGCCGGCGCTGGTCGCCGCGGTCCGCGAGCGCGCGCCGGGGCTGCCGCTGGTGGTCGTCGGTCACTCGCTGACGGGGCACGTCAGCGTCGCCAGCGCGGGCTGCGGTCTGTACCGCGATCCGCCCGAGGCCCACGTGCTGCTGGCCGCGAACATCTGGGAGCGCGCCCACGAGCCGAGCCCGCTGCGGCAGGCGCAGAAGCGGCTCTCGCTGGCGGCCGTTCGCGCGGCGACCTGTGTCTACGGCTACATGCCGGCGCGCCGCCTCGGCGTCGGCTCGGTGGACGAGGCGGGCGCGTACGGTCGTCAGCTCGCGTGGTTCTGGCCGGACCGCTGGCGCGCCCGCGACGGCGCGCACGACTACGCGGCCGGGGCGGCGCGCGTGCAGGGCTCGGTCTTGGCGGTGCTCGGCGCCGGAGATCGCCTGCTCGGGCACCCGGTCGCGGCCTCGCGCTGGCTGTCTCGACTCATCGAGACCGAGACCGAGACCGAGGCGGACGTGGAGACCACGACGCGCGCGGGCGACCGCCGCGAGCTCTGGATCTGTCGCGCCGGGACCCACGGCCTGGAGCACGACCCAGACCACATGGGCCTCGTCACCGATCCACGCGCTCGCCCGCTCTGGCGCGACGTCGCGTCCTGGATGCGCGAGGTCGTCGGCTCGCGCTGACCCGCGCGCGCGGCCTCGCCGTGGCGCGCTGGCCAAAGGCGCAGGCCGCTGGATCCCGGCCCGGCGCCCCTTTTGTCCCGTAGGTCATGTCTTGCGTGACATCTTCGCGGCGCGGCGGTGCCCGCCCCGCGTCACATCGCGCGCCCGCGCCGCTTCGCTCGGCGCGGCGCGGGGATCGAGCGTCCCCTGCGGATTGCGGTTGGCGCCGCGATCCCGCGCCGGTATCGTTAGGATCGGGTGGTAGACGCGATCAAGGGCTTTCGCGTGCAGCTCGAGGCCGGAGCGGAGCTCCGGAACCTGCAGACCGCGGACAGCTGCCGCCTCATCTCGCTGATCGAGCGCAACCTCGATCACCTGATGCGCTGGCACCCGTGGGTGCCGGTGCTGCGCGACCCGGAGAACTGGGAGAGCTACATCCGCGACAACCTCGAGCGCTACGCGCGCGGCGAGGGCATCGCGTGCGGGATCTGGCTCGAGGCGCAGCTCGTGGGCGTCGCGGAGTGCCAAGACGTCAACCTCGAGAGCCGCAGCACCGAGCTGGGCTACTGGCTGGCGGAGGAGCACACGGGCAAGGGCCTGGCGACGCAGGCCTGCGACGCGCTGCTGCGGTACGCGTTCAACAGCCTCAAGCTCAACCGCGTGGTGATCCGCTGCCCCGTCGGTCACGAGCGCAGCGCGCGCTTGGCAGAGCGCCTCGGCTTCACGCGCGAGGGCCGACTGCGCGCGAACCGGTGGCTCAACGACGTAGCGGTCGACGACTACATCTACGGGCTGCTGGCGGATGAGTGGACGAGCGACAGCGAGCTGATGCGACTGGGGTGAGCGCGCCCGCGACCTGAGCCGCGCGCGCCGGGAACCTCGACGCGCGCGCGTCGTGTCCCCCGATATGGACCGCGCCACCGCCCCCGCGTCGATCGACCTCCACGACGTCGCGAGCCGCGGCGCGCCACGGAGAGGTCGGTGTTCATGGGCGAGCTAGTGTTCAAGACCGCGTCCGCGCTGGCCGCGGCCATCCGCGCGCGCGAGGTCTCGGCCGTCGACGTAGTCGACGCGCACCTCGCCCAGATCGAGCGTCACAACCCGCGGATCAACGCGCTCGTCACGGTGGACGAGGACGGCGCGCGCCGCCGAGCGATCGCGGCCGATAAGGCTTTAGAGTCAGGTGTCTGCTGGGGCCCGCTCCACGGCGTGCCGGTGACGATCAAAGACGCGCTCGCGACCGCGGGCCTGCGAACGACCTGCGGGCACCGCCCGCTCGCGGACTACGTGCCGCGGGAGGACGCGACCGTCGTCGCGCGGCTGCGCGACGCGGGCGCGATCGTGCTCGGCAAGACGAACCTGCCCGAGCTGGCGATGGACATTCAGTCCGAGAACCCGCTGTTCGGGGCGACGAGCAACCCGTGGGGCGCGGATAGGACCGCGGGCGGCAGCTCCGGCGGCGAGGCGGCGGCGCTGGCCTCGGGGATGTCCGCGCTCGGCGTCGGGAGCGACATCGGCGGCTCGATCCGCGTCCCTGCGCACTTCTGCGGCGTCTTCGGGCTGAAGCCGACCGAGGGCCGCGTGCCGAGGACCGGCCACATCCCCCCGCTCCCCGGCGCGCTCAACCCGGTTCGCCATCTCTCGGTCTGCGGGCCGATGGCGCGCGCCGTCGAGGATCTGCGCCTGGGCTTGACCGTCATGGCGGGGCCCGACGGGCGCGACCTCGACGTCCCGCCCGCGCCGCTCGAGCCGGCCGCGAGCCGTCCGCTGGCGGGCTGCCGCTTCGCGTGGACCGACTCGCTCGGCGCGCTGCCGAGCTCGTCGGACACGCGCGCCGCGATGTCGCGGCTGACGGAGCGGCTGACCGCGGCGGGCTGCGAGGTCGAGCGCGCCTGCCCCCCGGGGCTCGACGTCGAGCTGGCCTGGCGGACCTACGGCGAGCTGCTCGGCGCCATGGTGTTCGCCGAGCTCCCCGCGCTCCCGCGCGCGCTCATCAAGCTGTTCGGGCGCTTCAAGTTCAAGGACGTGCTCGGGCGCGCGATGGCGAGCCGCGCGACCGGGGGCGCGCGCCGCTACTTCGAGCTGCTCGAGCGACGCGACCGTCTGGTCCGCGCCCTCGAGGACTTCCTCGCGCGCTACGACGCGTGGCTGTGCCCGGTCTCGTCGACGCCCGCGTTCCGTCACCGCGCGATGGGTGACATCCAGGCGCCGATCGAGATCGACGGCGAGCCGTGGTCGGGCAACCTCGCGGGGATCGGCTTCACCTGCGTCTTCAACCTGACCGGCAGCCCGGTGGTCACCTGCCCGATCGGGCGCTCCGCCGACGGCCTCCCAATCGGCGTACAGGTCGTCGGCCGCCGGTGGGGCGAGCTGGCGCTGCTCGAGGTCGCGTCGGCGCTGACGCGAGCGTCAGGCGCGTTTCGCCGGCCGCCGGGGTTTTAACGGGGCTGCTACGGCCCGGCGATGTCCTTGAGGTTGGCGCCGGCGGGGTACCAATAGCTGGTCTCGGGGCCATATCCGTGAACGTTCACGCCCACCGGCATCGTCGAGATGATCTCGTGGCGCCCGTTGGCCTGGGGGATGACGGGGACGCGGGCGACGCGGTAGCCGGTGCCCGTGATCAGGTTAAACGTCGTGACGACCACGTCGTCCAGCTGCACGTCGGCGGAGGAGGGCGCGATGATGGTGACGAAGTTGAGCGGGTAGTCGTCGGGGATCGCGAAGTGGTAGCTGTCGCGGTACTGCTGGAGGCCGGTGGCGATGAGCATCGCCGGGTCCCCGCCGCCTTGGTCGTAGTTCTTGCCGACCATGTACTGCGCGACGACCACGGGCGCGGAGGCCTCGACGACGAAGTCGGCCTGGGTCGGCGCGATCTCGATATAGTCGCCGGCCTCGTCGATCTTCGCGGGGGCGCCGTCGATCGCGGGGGTGTAGAGCAGCGTGGTCTCGGGCGCGGTCGCGATGATCCGGACGACGCGCGGGCGCTGCTTGGCGTTGCGGTCGGCGCCCGCGGGCGCGGCGACGACGTAGGTCGTGTCCAGCGCGGCCTTGGGCGGAACGGCCTCCTCGAGGTGGTCACAGGCGCCGACGTAGTACGGGACGTAGGTGCACATGTGCCCGCCGATGACCTGCACCGGCGCGCTCGCCATGATCCCGGTGCCCGTGACGTCCGAGGGGCTGGGGTTGGACTGCGTGCCGGCGGAGTAGACCTGAAGGACATCTCCGCGGTCGAGCGTGACGACCCCGTTGCCGCCCGGCATCACGCCGTCGCCCGCGAGCACGGTCTGGCCGGTCGCGGAGGGCGAGAGCATGATCAGCGTGAGGTCCTCGCTCGCGGTCACGGTGTAGAAGCCCGGCAGCTCGGTGAGGCTGATCTCGTGCCACCAAGAATTGCGCGCGGCGACGATGTACTCGCTGCCCCAGGTGTGCCGGGGCTGCAAGAGCGCGCCGTCGCCGGTCATCGCCAGGTCTTCGCCCTGGACGTACTCGTAGGGGTTGTGCTGGTAGACGAGCACGGGGACGTCGGTCCGCAGCCGGTAGGCGCCGTCCTCGACGACCGTCGAGGCGTCGACGCCGAGCTCGGACTTGAGCTCGGGGACCCAGGGCAGCGTGAAGCGCTTGACGGCGCTCGCCGGGACGCTGCCCATCGCGACGACCTGCCCGCCGCGCTCGATCTGGACGTGGGCGAGCGCGAGCTCGGAGGTGTTGACCACCGTCACCGCGAAGCTGAAGAGCTCGTCGACGATGGTGGCCGTGACCGTGGGGTAGAACTCGCAGCCGCGGTGGTCGCGGGCGAGCGCTCCGGGGGCGCAGGCGCCGACGCACTGACCTTGCTCGCAGGACAGGCCCTGCACGGGGTCGCACTCGCCGAGCTCGACGGGCTCGCCGTCCTCGTCGCACTCGAAGACGACGTCGCCGTCACACGAGACCACGCCCGGCTCGCAGGGGACGCAGCCGAGGCCGTCGACGCAGACCTCCGCGCACGGCTCCGGCTCGCCGGGCTCGCCGCCCTCGCAGGTGATGGCCTCGCCGCCCTCGCAGATGATCTCGCCGTCTTCGCAGGGCTCGCCGGTCGTCGCCGCGCCGGTGGTCACCGCGTCGCCGGTGGTCGTCGTTCCGGTGAGCGCGAGCGTCGTCTCGCCTGCGGTGGTGTCGACGCCGGTCGAGGACGTCGACTCCTCGGTCGTCGCGCCGACGTCGGTGCTCGCGCCGCTCGCGGGCCCCTCGGTGGTCCCGAAGGTGTCGGGCCCGGCGGTCGTCGAGCCCGGCGAGCCGCCGCCGTCGGTGCAGCCGGCGGGCCCGATCGCCGCGAGCGCGGCCGCGAGCGCGAGCGCCGAGCGCAGGGCCGTCGGCGTCGGCGTCGTGAGTGTCACCAAGCGGTGGAGCGGAGTTGCCATCATCTGTCAGTCGATCAGCGCGGGCCCCGAGTATGCGCATACACGCGTGATCCTAGGCGGATCGCGCGAGCTCGGCCCTTGATTCGCGGCTACGCGGGCCGAGCCAAGGGTCGCCGTGAACCATGGTCGCGCGCTACGTCGAGGCCGTCAATCGACCGCGCGCGCCGGCCATCAAGCCTGTCCGAAAAGACATGTCATTTTTCTCTCGCGCCCGCGCACGAAGAGCGTGCCGCGCCGCGCGATCGAGACCTGCCCCAGGGCCGGCGACGGCTCACTCGAGCGCGCGGCGCTCGGCGGAGCGCACCGCGGGCGCGAGCGCGGGGTCGTAGCTCGCGTCGGCCTCGGCGCCGGGCTCCGCGAAGCGCATGAGCAGACCCGCGCCGTCCTCCGAGCGGCTGCCCTCCTCGGCGCGATCGAGCTCGGCCGCGCCGAGCGAGACCCGCAGCTTGAAGGACCGCGCGAAGTGCTCCCAGTCGACCTCCTCCTTGGTCAGCTCCTGCGCGATGATCCGCTGGATGACCTCGCTCTCGTAGTAGCGGCTGTGCAGCAGCTTGATCTGGGCTGAGAGCGAGCTGCTGACCTGCTGCAGGTTGTCGATCAGCGTCGCCGCGTGTCGGTCCCCGGCGGCCACGCGCCGCGCTCGCGGGCGCGGCTCTTCGAACAGCGGCGCGATGATCGAGGGCGGGCGGACCTCGGCGGCGCGCAGCAGCGAGGTCACGTCGACCCGACGGAACGCGCGCGCCGGGTAGGCCTTGGAGCGGTCGAGCTCCGTGAGGCGAAAGTCGGACAGCCAGCAGCGCACCCACGAGAAGCCGAGCGCGTAGTGCTCCAGCACCGCCTCGAGCATGTGGAACGCGAGCCAGTCGATGAAGGGGCGCAAAAACACCAGCTCGAGCAGCTGCACCGCCCACGGCCAGCGCTTGCGCACGAGCTGGTGAAACAGCTTGCGCGGGCGCGAGCCGAGCCGGAGCAGCAGGTCCGCCTCGTCGTGGTGGCTCGTGATCAGCAGGACCTGTCGGCCGCGCATCGTCTCGAGCAGGCGCGCGGGGGTCGGGCCGTAGACCTGGCTCTTGCGCCCGTACAGACGATCGATGGGCGCGCACACGGCTCGCCACACGCGGTCCGCGAGCGCCGCGAACAGCACGAACATCCAGCTCGACACCAAGAAGAACATAATGACGAGGGTCAGGAACACGCGCATGTCGCCGCGTTCGAACACCCCGAAGGTGCCGAACAGCCAGTCGGCGGCCAGCAGCACCCACGCGCCGAAGGCGATGATCATCGCGGTGATCACGAACAGCGCGAGCACGGCGCGCAGCAGCCGGAGCGAGCGGCGGTACTCGATGAGCGGGGTCCCGAGCAGGATCAGGCGACGGATCCGCACGCGCGCGCTGATGTGCTTGAGCGCCTCGAGGGCGATGTTGCCGCCGTGCGAGTGCGCGATGATGTTGAGCTCGAGCGGGCGCGCCTCGCTGCAGCCGACGCGCTCGGCGAGCTCCTCAAAGCGCCGCGCCAGCGCGCGCGCCCCCTCGACGCGCGCGCGGTCGAGGTTCTCGCCCGACCACGTGAAGTCCGAGGGCGTCATGCCGGCCTTGAGGACCGGCGTCCACACCGTCCCGCGCAGGCCCTCGCGCGCGAGCACGTCCTCGAGCTTGTCGGCGAAGGTCGGGCCGACGCCGGCGCTGATCTCCGCGTCGGCGACCCCGGGCCGCCACCACCACTCCTCCCGCGCGAACGTCCCGTGCACGATCAAGGTGACCACGCGGCCGGAGCCCGCGGGCGCTTCGCCTCCGTCGCGCACGCCCGCCATCATAGCCCGGCGGACGATCCTGCCTGTCTGAAGAATCAGCCAGATCCGAGGGCGCGCGCGCGCGCGCGGACCCTCGCGGCGGCTAGCCTGAGACCGCGACCGAGGCGGTGAGCGGCCCCGGCACGCGGCAGCCCTCGACCGCGAGCGCGGGGCTTTCGAAGCTGACCGATCGAGCTGGTTGCTCGGCCGTCGCGGGGAAGTTGAGCATCAACTCGATCTCGAGCTCGCAGGGGAACTCGCCCTCGGTCGCGGCCCACTCCACGCGCCCGTCGCCGTCCATCGTCGCCGCGTCGCCCGGCTTGGGCAGCCCGTGACGATCGTCGCAGGCGGCGGGATCCGGGGTCGTCCAGGCGTGCTCGATCGCCCACCCGGCGGGCAGCAGCGCCCACTGCTCGACGCTCTGCGGGTGCACGAGGACGATGCGCGTGCAGCTGGGGCGAGCCCCTGATTGATTCGCGCGCGCGATGACGACGCGGTGACGGGCGCCCGGCAGCGCCCACGCCTGGTAGCGAGCGTCGCGCTCGCCGGGGGCGTCCTGCGTCGGCTCGCCGTCTTCTTCTTCGTCGTCCTCTCGATCGAACAGCGCGCTGTCGGGGGCGTCGTCGTCGAGCGCGACCGGGCCGGCGCCGCCGCCCTGCGCGGACGCTGGCGCGCGCGCCGTCGGGAGCTCGCGCGGGGTCGCGGCCGGGCGAGCCGCGAGCGGGTCGCCCGGGAGCTGCGGCGGGAGCCCGAGCGTCGGCGTCGGCGGGAGCTGCCGCGCGATCTCTAGCGGGAGCTTGGAGCGTGACGACGGCGCCGCCGCCGACTTCGCCACGGCTCGCTGGGTCGCGGGCGTCTCGGCGGTGATCGTCACGGGCGCCGCGCGCTCAGGGACCCGATCGGCGCTCGCGCGCGCGCTCCGAGCCCTTCGCGGCCGCGCGCGCTTGTGGGTCTTTTTGTGGGTCTTTTTGTAGGTCTTCGCGTCAGCGTTCGCGGACAGCAGCGCGAGGTCGTGACCGCGCTCCGGATCCTCGGCGCGCGTGGCGACCTGTCCCATAGTACTGGTATCGGAGTCGCGCGTCGCCGCCGGCCCGTCGGTCGGTGAGGCGCCGACGCCACACGCGAACACGCCGACAGCCGGCAGCAGCGCCACGAGAACAACACAGAGCGATGAGACCGCACGCATGACAGACAGCGAGATCCAGTCGAGCGAGCTCGACGGCCGGGCGCTCGAGCCAACACGCTCCCCCGGCGAGTACGCGACCCGAGCGGGCGCGCGTACGCTCTGAGCATAAGCGAACGCCGCCGGCCCGTCACGTATTCGAGCGGTAAAAAAACGCTCCTCACCGCGGGTCAGGTCGCGGGTCGAGCCGCGACGAATTCAGGTCGAGGCGAGGCCCGCCCGCGTGGCACCATGGGCGGGTGGCGCACCCCCCACCCGGCTCGCCACCCGCGAAAGATGCCCCGACGGGCAGCATCGATCCCGAGCCTCGAGCGGCGACGGCCGCGGACGTCATCGAGGCTCTCGTAACGCAGTTCAGTCAGCGGACCGCGTTCGTCCGCGAGCTGATCCAGAACTCGCTGGACGCGGGCGCGGGGCACATCACCGTCGAGCTGAGCAGCGAGCTCGCGCCGCGCGACGACCCCGCGACGGCGGCGGGCGCGGCCAGCAGTCCTGAGAGCCAGGCGGCGACGAACGGCGACGACGAGCGCGGCGGCGACGAGCTCGGCGAGGCGCGGCCGCCCGCGCGGCAGCGTGCGGCCCTCGATCGGCATCTCTGGATCCGGATCTCCGACGACGGCGAGGGCATGGACCGCGCGCTGATCGAGGAGCACCTGCTCGTGCTGTTCCGGTCGCCCAAAGAAGATGACCGCACCCGGATCGGGCAGTTCGGCGTCGGCTTCGTCTCGCTGTTCGCGATCGACCCCGACCTCGTCATCGTCGACACCGCGCGCCACGGCGAGCACCTGCGCCTGGTCTTCGATCGCGCGCGGCGCTACGCCCTGGCCGCGGTCGATGAGCCCCACGAGGGCACAGAGATCGCGCTGCGCGTCCCGACGACGCGGGCGGGCGCCGCCGAGCTCGCCGCCGAGATCCGCGACGCGGTGCACCTGTGGTGTCGCTATACCCGCGCCGACATCGTGATCGAGGGCGAGGGCGAGGACTGGTCCTGGTCTCTTGAGCAGGTACGACACGAGTTCGCGGTCGACAGCCCGCTGCAGGTCGTCGAGCGAGATGAAAAATTTCGCGCGGTCGTGGGCCTGAGCGAGCGGTCCCCGCCCTTCGCCGGCTACTACAGCCACGGGCTGACCCTGCTCGAGACGCGCGAGACCCTGATCCCGGGCGTCTGCTTCCGCGTCGAGTCCGGCGCGCTCGCGCATACGCTGACGCGCGACAACGTGCGCCGGGACGACGGTCATCGAGCGGTCACCGAGCGCCTCCGCGAGCTGGTCGCTACCCGCCTCATGCCCGCGTACCGCGAGGCGCTCCGCACCGGCGCCGCGTCGCCAGCGGACTCCGAGGCCGCGCGCCGCCACGACCGTCTGCTCGCGCTCGCGGTGACGGGCTCGATCCGGCTCGATCCGGGGCTCGCGTGTCTGCGCACGGCCACCGGCAGGGTCATCGCGCCCCGGGACTGTCGGCCGCGACGCCGGCTGCTCGGCTGGTTGTCCCGCTCGACCCCGCGCGAACTGCTCTGGGCGCCGGCCGGAAGTCCGGTCGCCCACGCGCTCGAGGCCCGCGGCCACCGCGTGCTGCTCGGTCCGCCCGAGCGGCACCCCGATGTCCTGCTCGTGGACGGCAACGCGAGCGACGACCAACATCAGTACATCGAGGCCGAACGCGCGTATGTCGCGCCGGAGCTGGTCGAGGCGCCGCCGCTGGTGCGCGCGGTCGAGGCGCTGCTGCAGGCGCGAAGCCAGGCCGACGAACCTGTCGGCTGCTACGCGGCCCGGTTTCAGAACCGCGGACACGGACTCCAAGGCCGGTTCGCAATTCGCCAACAACACCCTGGTGAGCCAGAGCGTGTGACCGCCGAATTCGGCCGTACCGGCGCGCTCGTGCTCGCCGTCGACCACCCTTCATTCCAGCGCCTATCGGGTCTAGAGGCCGGTTACGCGGCCCATCTCGCGCTGCATCTCGCGGATCGATCGTGCGGCGATCAGACGCCGACTTCGGCATCGCTGTTCGAAGCGCTCCTGGGGGCCGGCGGTGACTGAGAAGACTCCTCCCGGGTTTCCCGACGAGGTGCGTGACGCGCTCGCGGGTACACGGCTGCTCGGGCGCGGGACGTTTCGGATCGACCGCCGGCGCGCGCGGGACAAGTTGGCGCACTTCCAGCTCGCGCACCCGGAGCATTTTGTGCTCGAGCTGCTCGCGGCGGGCATCCGCGCGGACGCCCGCGAGATTCGTGTGCGCCACGACGCGGATGACATCGTGGTGAGTTGGTCGCTCGCGGACGAGAACGCGGACGCGACGCCGGCCTCGGAAGACCCCGCACGCCCCGCGCCGCTGCGCCCGGACGCGGGAGACCTCCACCGGCTCTTCGAGTGGCTGTTCAGCCGCTCGCCAGCGCCCTACCCGCGCATGATGCAGCACATCGCCCAGGGCGTATTCGGCGCCCTCGGCACGGATCCGGCCCGTGTCTGGGTCGAGCTCCCAGAGTGCGTCCTGGACCTCGGCGACCCCGACCACCCAGTGGTGCGCACCCGACCATCCGGCCAGGTGACGTCCGAGATCACGATCCATGTTCGGCGACGCTTTGGCTTCCGGGTCGCCCGCGACGCGCTGTTGATGACCCTGGCGGCGGCGGCCCGGCGGGAGGCCGAGGTCATCCGCGAGCTCGCGTGCTGGTCGCCCGTCCCGATCATCGTCAATGGCGCCGCGCTCGACCGCTCGCGCCTCGATCCGCCCTCGCGGGTGACCCACCACGCGAGCCCCCGCGAGGCGCTGTGGATCGAGCCCGAGAAGGACCTCCGGCGTCGCGGCGGCGAGTCCGAGGCGGCCGCGAACGATCCTCGCTCCGTGATCGCGGTCATCCGCGACGGTGTCCGCGTCGAGACCCTGCAGGTGCAGGTCGGCGCGCTGCGCCTGCGCGGCTGGATCCGCCACGACGTGCTCGAGCTGGACGCCTCCCGCGCGCGCGTCGTCGACGATGGGCGTCGTCGGGCCGCCGTGGCCCGGCTGTATGTTCGCTTCGCGTCGCTGATCCACACCCGCTTGTCCAAGATCAGCCCGTATCACCGGCTGGCGAAGCCGCTGCGGGCCGCGCTGGTCGAGATCGTCCACGATCATCCTGAGTTCAGCGCGTCGATCCGGCATGTCCCGACGCTGCACGACGCGGCGCGGCGGGCCTGGAGCCTCGCGCAGCTCGACCGAAGCCCGCGGATCCTGCGATTGCGCGATGACTCGCTCGCCCACGCCGATGTCGGGGAGCCACAATTTGTGGCCAAGGCGACCCTGCCGGAGTGGATCCGGGACAACCCGCGCTCGCCCGAGGTCCTGCAGTGGGGGGTGCTAGAGCGGGCCTACGGCGATCGAGTGATCGACGCGGACGAGGAGCTGCGTCGACGGGCGGTGGGCCGCGCTCAGCGCGAGTATCAGCGAACGGTGCTCGCGGCGCTGCGCGGCCGGGTCCCCGGGACCCTCGACGCGCACGAATTCTCGATCCGCGAGACCCAGCTACGGGCCGACGCGGCCCACGCTGGGGTCACCCACGGCGTCATCCACCTGCTCGACACAGCCCACCTGCCCGGCGACCGCATGCGCGTGGAGCTTCGCGTCGACGGGCTGCCCTGCGAGACGGTCACCCTCCCCCACCCCGGCCCGCTGTTCGCGCGCGTCGCTGCCCCTGGGCTCACCGCGAATGACGCCTTCGATCACGTCGCCCGTGATGAGCGCTTTGACGAGGTGATCGAGGCGGTCCGGGTTGAGGCCGAGGAATTTGTGCGCGCGCTCAGCCGCGGACTGCCCGCCCTCGGTGGCTCGGTCCAGCGCCGCGATCTGCGTGTCCGCGAATTTTTGTGCCGCTGGTGTCAGCAGTTCGCGCTGACGCCCAACGAGCGCGGCGACCCGCTCGTGCTCCGCGCGCGAATCCCGGCCGATATCTTGAGCGCGCCGCTGTTCCCGGCCATCGCGCGCAGACCGGGGGTGTTCTCGACGGCGCGCGACCTTCGCTCGCTCGATCCCATGCTGCTCGAGGTGGCCGCGAAGGGGCGACTGCGCTTCGTGCGGGACACGCTGGGCAGCGACCTCGTCCCCGACGGCACCCTCTCGCTCTCCAAGCTCGAGATCGCCGCGCTCCACAACCTCCTCGGGAGCGCCCTCGAAGACATGTCTGAGGCGGTCCTCGCGGATCGGATCGCGGCGCGTCGGCGGGCCAGCGCCGGCGCCACACCGATGATCGCGGCGCCAGCGCGCCATCATCTTAAGATCGATGGCTCCGAGCTCCGTGGCGAGCTCGCTATCGCCGACGAGCCGGCCGTGGGGGACTGTCGCGCGCTCATCATCCACGAGGGTGTCGAGCTGGGACACCACGAGATCCCACTCGGTGTACCAGGCGTGATCGCCGCTATCTCATGGAGCGCAGCGCAACCAAACCGGGCCTGGACAGACCTCCGGGATCGGCCGCAGCAGCTCGCCGTGATCGCCGCGTTGCTCGCGGATCCCGTCGCCTCCTTGGTCGAGCGCGCGAGCGCGGGCCGCTCCTGGACGGCCCGTGACGCGCTCCCCCCGTGGTTCGCCGGCGGCGTCGCGCGGACCGGGCGCATGCCCGAGCGACTCGCGCGACAGGCTATGTTTCGTGGGATCTCAGGCCAGACCTACGCCGCCGAGGAGCTCTTCGAGGGTGCCCGACGCCACGGATCTCTCGCCTTTATCAGTGACGACGCGGTGCTCATTGATCATGAGTCGAAGATCGAGAAAGCCGAGCCAACTCAATCACATAATGGTGATGATTCAAACAATTGGTCGAACCTCGAAGACGGCTTCAGCGCGGCCGGTCTACGGATCGTGCTCCGCGCGCACGTGCACGGGCGCCGACCGGTCGCTAGCGTGGAGGCCGCGGATGACATCCTCGTCCTCGATCCAGTCCGCCAAGTCCTCGTCGCCGCGCTGATCGCGGGCGCCACGCTGCGGAGCTGCGACGGGGAGCTCGCGCAGCTGTTGACCGCATGGGACCGCTTCGCAAACCGACCGAGAGCGGCCGCCACGCTCGCTAGCCGCTTTGTCAGCCCGCAGGAATTCCACACGCCCACGCTCCGTGGATCACTCGCGCTGTCGACCCGGATCCGCGCCGAGGCGCTCGAGCTGCAGTGCTGGTTCGCGGGTCGCCCGCTGTGCACAATCTCCGCGCCCTACCCCGTCCCGCTCACCGGCGTCGTCCAGGGACCCGCCGTGCTTCCCGACCTCACCCTCCAGGGATGCGCCGGACCCTGGGTCGAGGCCGAGTTGGTCGAGGCCGCGCGTGGGGCGATCCCCGGCGCGCTCGAGAACGCCGTGAGCACATCACCCCGCGTTGGTGATGCTGGCGCCTTGAGCCTCGGCGTCCTCAACCGACATTTGTCGATCGCGCGTCAGCGCCTTCTCCGCGCCGCCCTGCGCCGCGCGCTCGAGCTGTCCCCGACCATGGCCGGCGCCATCGCCGACTCGCTCCGCCGGGTCCCGATCTTCGCAACCGCGAACCACTCGCGACTCTTGAGCACAGCGGAGCTCGAGGCGCTCGCGCGGGACGGCGAGTTCATCCTGGTCCCCGCCGACTCGGAGCTCGATCCGTCCAAGGTCCCGGACGACCTGCTGCAGGGACACCTCGTGTACGCCGTCCCCGCGATCGCCGCCTTGCAGACGACTGGAGTCCTTCCACCGGTCACTCCGCGGGCAGACTTGATGCGTCCCAGATCCGCACCTCCTGCGCAGGACGGCCCAGCGGACACGCCGCGACCGGTGGCCGAGGTCCGGTGCACCGTCGAGACCGCTGATCTCTGGATCGGTCTCATAGCGGACGGCTCACGCTCGACGCGCAACGCGCTCCACGAGTGGTACGTGGACAACACGCTGCTCGTCCGCGAACGCGGCGACGCGCCCTCACCGGTGGTGACCCGAAGTCACGACCTCGACCTCACCGGCAAGCTTCAGCCCGACCGCGCGATTCGACAGCGCACGCTCTCCGCGCTCCCCCGCTGTCTCGAGGCCCTCGCCCAAGAGTTGGCGGCGTCGGTGTCGCACCGGGGCGCGAGCACGCAGGCCGCGCTCTGGACTGTCCGCGGGCTCCGCTGCTCCGTCACAATCCACGACTGGCAGGCGGCCCTCACCCACATCACTCGGTGGTGCGCGGCCCAGCGACTGGCCGCGTCAATCCAGGCGCTTCCGCTGTTCCCGTGCCACGCGGGTGAGCCGGTGAGCTTCGCGGCGCTCTTGGAGCGCGCCGAGCGCGAGCCGTTGTCCGCCTGCGCGCCTGACGTCGAGGGGTTGCTCGCTTCGACCGAGTCGCGCCCGCTCCTGCTCGCCTCTGCTGAACTCCAGGCCACCCTCGCCAGCGCGCTCGGCCCGGTCCTCGACGCGCGCGAGGCCAACCGACTCGCCGCTGACCAACCCGACGCGCTGCTGCTCGAGCGCGCCGCTCCCGAGGGCCTTCGCGGCTGGCTGCAGCTGCGGTCGAGCGGCCTCGAGAATCTGTGGGTGGCGTCCCACGACGGGACGAGCGAGCCCTGGCGTTCGCCGCTTCCGGTGCCCCTTGCCGGCGCGATCGCGCCGTTGCCAGGTCACTCGTTGCCGGATGCGGACACGCTCACGGCCGCGCTCGTCGAGGCCGGACAGCGGATGCTGCGCGAGCAGATCGACACCGCGGACGATCAGGACGCGCCAGGTTTATGGCTCGAGGTCACCGCGCGTACGTTCGTCGATCCGATCAATGATCATGACCATGGCGTAGAGCGCGCGCGTGGGCTCCTGCGCGAAGCGTCCGGAGACCTCGCGCGAGTCATGCGCATGCGCTGGATCCCAACCACCGAGGGCCGGCAAATCTCGCTCGCGGACTGCCTGCGGGACAATAAGCAGATCCCCCGAGTGCGCCCCGCCGACGCCAAGATCGCGGGCGTGCTGCTGGATCAACCGGCGGTCATTCTCGCGGACCGGCCCGCCGGCCGGCTGCACCCCCTGGTCCGTTGGGTCCCGGGGATCGAACAACTTTCGCCCACAGGGGAGATCTCCTCTCCCGAGCGATCGCCGGAGATCCTCGCGCGCACCCAGCTCGAGCTCGACACACACCGGGTCAACGGCGGGAGCCCCGCCGGTGCGCCACGCTCGTCGCTCGTCACCGTCGCGCTCACGACCGCGCTCGATCAGCCAGGGCGCCTCGAGCTCGACACCGGATCCGCGCGATCTTCGCTACCGCTCGATCGTTTCCCCGGCGTCGTCGTTCGTGTCGAGCCGTCCCTGCCCGGGCAGCCGGCCGACCACGAGCTGCTGGCCGCGCCGGAGCTTCGGGCGCTCGAGCGGGCGATCGCCAGCGCGCTGCTCGACAACGCGGTGCTCCTCCGAACTCGCGCGACAAGCGCGATCGCGCGCCTGTTCCGCGCCGCCCGCAGCGGCGCCGGGCTGAGTCGCGCGTCCTGGCTGCCGCTCTGGCTCGATGTCCCGCTGTGGCGCGAGCCCGCTGGCCTCCCCGCCGAGGCCGAGGCCGCGCGCGCCAGCGCGACGCTCCGCGATGTGCTCGAGAGCCGCGCGAACTTCTCCTGTGTCCTCGTCGGCGACCACGCGCCCGCTGCGGGCGGGCCGCTCACGATCTGCGCCTCTAGCGGAGTCGACGACGCGCGCGGCGAGGCCGACCGAGAGCTCCTCGTCGCGGCGATCGGGCGCGACGCGATCAAGCCCGTCATCCGCTGGCGACCCCGGGGCGAGACCGCGGCGACGCGCGCGCGAGCGAACCGCGGGGTCCTGCGCGACCGGATCCTGCAGCTGCTCGAGCAGCTCGACGAGCCGGTCAAGCCCGCGCGCGCCACCGTCAACGAGGCCCTCGATCGACTCTCGCGCGGCGACGACTCCGGCTACGAGGCCGCGCTCGCGCGCCCCCACGGGCGCGCCGGGCTGGTGTTCGCGTGGACCGTCGCGGACCAGCTGCTCGCCGAGTCCGGCGCGCCCGCGCGGTGCCTGGAGCTCGTCGACCGCGTCCTGCTCTGACCTGTACTTTAGGTCTTATTGCTCCGCCCCGCGCCCGGCCGACGCCGCGCGCTCGCTAGACTCAGCTCGATGCGCAGCGTCAAGCTCTCTGGTGTCCTCCTGGCCGTCGCGGTCGTCTCCTACCTCGCCTACGATCGCCTGGTCGACGCGCCGCCGCCCGAGCTCGCGGGCGAGCAGACGAGCCAGGCCGCCGCCGGGGCGCCCGGCGAGCGCTCGAAGCGGCGCGGCGCGGCGCGCTACTGCAACGGGCAGCCGCGCGCGCGCGACGGCGAACCATTGTGGCCCAACGGACAGACGATCACCGAGGGCGGGCGCTACCTCTACCCCAACGGCCAGGTGCTCTTCGACGGCCGCGGCTTCTGGCCCAACGGTCAGGAGCTGCGTGAGTCCGACACCTACCGCTACCCCAACGGCGCCCCGACCCGCGGCGGCGACGGGCTCCGCTACCCCGGCGGCGGGGCGGTCGTCGTCGACGGCCGCGCCCGCTACCCCAACGGCCAGGCGACCGAGGTCGACGGCGAGCTCGTGTACCCGGACGGCGCGCCGGCGCGGCGCCGCGGCGGCCTCGAGCGCTTCCAGCTCGAGGTCGACGGCGACCGCTACACGGGCGTCCTGGACCTCTCCACGGGGGCGCTGAGGGACATGCGGATCGACACGGCGCCGCTCGCCGGCTGGACCGTCAGCTTCGCGCTCGACCGCGAGGGCGCGCCGCGTGAGCTCGAGCTCCGCGTAGCCGGGGACGATCACGAGCTCGTGTTCACGGTCGAGTCGCTCGAGGCCACGCGCCAGCCGCTGATCAAGGTCGTCACGTGCGCGGACGGCTAGCGCCGTCAGTCTCGCTGCGCGCGCGCGGATCTTTTTTGTGATCCGCGGGGGCGCGGTCGAGCTCTGTCACAACAGCACGAGCCGAGACGCCGCGCCGCGTCGCGCCCCGGGATCCCGCGGCCGCGCGACTCGTCGAGCGCCTCGGCTCAGCGCCAGGGCTCTCTCCGCTCGCGACGGACGCGAGGATCGAGGAGCGCGCGCGGGGCCCGGGTCCTCGGCAAAACCCCGGGCCCCGCGACCGCGCGAGCTCGTCGCGCGCTCGCGCCTGCGTGTCTCATAAGCAGACTCGGATGTCCGTTATGACAGGTCGATGACCGCGGCGCGAGCGGACGCGCGCTCGCGCTCGCCCCGCCGCGGCCACGCGCCCGGTTCGCGGCGGCGCGCGCGGATTGGTAGAGCTGTCGCAACGGACAGGCGCTACGATGTCGCCTGTGCAGCGGCCGTCGCTCTCGGGGTTCCAATCCGCCGAGCTCACGCGCCGTGACGACGGTCTGTGGGTCGCGCGGGGTACACGGACCCGCGACCGGCGCGCCGTGCTCTTCAAGCTCTGCGAGCGCGCCGACTCGCCCGCCGCGGGCGCCCTGCGCCGTGAGCATGAGCTGCTCCAGGGCCTGCCGGCGGACTGCATCGAGCGGCCGCTGACGCTCGCCGCCGACGCGCTCGGGCGGCTCGTGCTCGTGCTCGAGCGCTCCGAGCTCCCCACGCTCGCCGAGCGCTTCTCTGCCGGCGCTCGCCCGTCGCTCGACCAGCTGCTGGCGCTGGCGCGGCGCCTCGCCACCACGCTCGCGCGGGTACACGAGCGCGGCGTGATCCACGGCCACCTGACGCCGTCCGAGGTGCTCGTCAATGACGAGCTCTCAGAGATCAAGCTGCGCGGCTTCACCGACGCGCCGCGGCCCTGGACCCGCGCGCTGCAGGGGGCCCCCGTCCGCGCGCTCGAGCTCCGCTACACCGCGCCCGAGCAGACCGGGCGGATGCGCCGCGGCGTCGACCAGCGCGCGGATCTCTACTCGCTCGGCGCCATCCTCTACGAGCTGCTGTGCGGGCAGCCGCCCTTCGCGACGCAGGACCCGCGCGAGCTCCTTCACGCCCTGCTCGCGCGCCGCCCCGAGACCCTGCTCGAGCGCGGGGTCGAGCTCCCGCCGCGCCTCTCGGCGATGATCGACCGACTCCTGCGCAAGAACGCCGAGGACCGCTTCGCAAGCGGGCGCGAGCTCGCGGACGCGCTCGCCGCGATCGGCGACGACGACGACCTCGCGGCCCCCCGCGCGCTGACGATCCCGGATCGACTGTACGGCCGCGCGCGCGAGCTGAAGCTGCTGCGCGACGAGCTCGACGCTGCGCGCCTCGGCGTTCCGCGGCTGGTCGTGATCACCGGCGCCGCCGGTCTCGGGAAGACCGCGCTCGCGGGCTCGCTGCGCGGCGCGCTGCGTGAGCAGGGCGGCGTGTTCGTCGTCGGCAACTTCGAGTCGCTCCACCGCAACCGCGGGCTCGCGGTCCTGCTCAAGGCCCTCGCCGCGCTCTCGCGTCGCGCCTTGAGCCTCACCGAGGTCGAGCTGACGCGGCTGCGCGCGCGGGTTCTCGACGCCCTGGGCGCGCTCGCTGGCACGCTCGCGCGCGCGCTCCCGGAGGCGCGGCCGCTGCTCGGGCGGGAGGACGCCGCGCGCGATCCAGAGCTCGCGCCGCCGCCGAGCCTTCATGAACGCGAGCGCGCGCTCGCGCGGCTGCTCGTCGCGCTCGCCAGCCCGCAGCGACCGACGCTGCTGCTGCTCGACAACCTCGAGTGGGTCGACGCGGCCACGCTCCGCGTCCTCGAGCTCGCGCTCACCGCCCGCGAGCGCGGCGGCGGTCTGCTGATCGTCGGCGCGGCCGACAGCGCGGCGCTCCCGGCCGATCACCCGCTGCCGAGCGCGCTCGGCTCGCTCGAGCGCCAACGGCTCGCGGTCACGCGGATCGAGCTCGCGCCGCTCACCCGCGACGACGTCGGGGCGCTGCTGCGCGAGACCTTGACGTCCACGCCGGGCGCTGACGCCGACCTCGACCGCGACGGGCTCGCGGCCTTCGGCGAGCTCGCGCACCGTCGCGCCAGCGGCTCCCCCTTCGAGCTGCGCGAGTACCTGCGCTTCCTCCACGAGACCGACCAGCTGCGCTTCGATCGCGCGCGCGGCCGATGGCGCTGGGACCTCGACGAGCTCGCGCAGGCGGACGGCCACCGCGACGCCGAGGCGCGCCTCCAAGTCGTCATCGACGGGCTCCCCGCCCCCACCCGCGATCTGCTCGAGGACTGCGCGTGCCTGGGCACCTTGCTGCCGCTGCGCGAGACGGCGCGCGCCCTCGGCCGCGCGCCCGAGCAGCTCTCGCGCCAGCTCGCGGCCTGCGTCGAGCAGGGAGTGCTCTATACCGTCACCGGGGAGCGCGACGCCGCGCCGGCGCTTCGCTTCGTCCACGATCGCGTCCGCGTGAACATTTATTCGCGGCTCGCGGCCGACGCCCGCGCGCGTCGACACCTCGCGATCGGGCGGCGCCTCCGCGCGCTCGCGGCCGCGACCCCCCCCGCCGCGACGCTCGCGGACTTCATCCCGCACCTCAACCTCGGCCTCGCGCGCCTCGACACCAACGCGGCCCGCGACGAGCTCGCTGATCTAAACCTCGAGGCAGCTCGCACAGAGGCGCTCACGGGCGCCCACGAGGAGGCGCTCGCGCTGCTGCGCGCCGGCGCGCGCGCGCTCAACCCCGCCGGCGACGGCACGCTCGACGCCGCGAGCTGGCGACGCGCCCCCGCGCGCTGCGTCGCGATCACGGGCGCGCTCAGCGAGCGCCTGCTCGCGCTCGGCCGGCTCACGCAGGCCTCGATCCACGCGCAGGAGCTCGTCGAGCACGCCCGCGACGAGCTCGAGCGCGCCCGCGGCTACCTGCTGCTCACCGAGATCCTCACGAGCCAGGGCCGCGCCGACGAGGCCCGGCGCGCCGGCCTCACCGGTCTCGAGACCCTCGGGGCCGGGCTCCCCGACTCCGATGAGGCCCTGCGCGAGGCGGCCGCGCGAGCCGACCGCGAGCTGCGGGCGTTTCGTCGCGAGCACGACCTGTCGAGCCTCCTCGATCGACCGATCGCGACCGACGCGCGCGCGCGGCTGCAGATGGGTCTGCTGCACGCCCTCGTCCCCTCGGTCACCGGCACCCACCCGCTGCTCCTCAACCTCGTCGTGGCGCGGAGCGTGCGGATGTCGCTGCGCGTGGGCCTCAACGCGCAGACCCCGATGGCGCTCGCCGGCTACGGCTTCACGCGCTCCATGAGCGGCGATGAGGCGATGTTCGGCTCTGAGCTCGGTCGCCTCGCGATCGAGCTCAACGATCGACTCGAGACGACCAGCCTCAACGCGCGCGTCCACTTCATATACGGCGTGCACGCGGCGCTCTCGCGCCCTCTGCACGCCGCGATCGACGCCCTCACCGTCGCGCGCGAGGCCGGCCTCGACAACGGCGACTCGCTGTTCGCCTCCTTCGCCACCACCAACCGACTGATGCTCCTGCTCGCGCGCGGTGATCGGCTCGACCAGATCGCCGCCGAGACCGAGGACGCGCTGCAGCTCATGCGGCGCACGGGCACCGCCTCGTCCGTGCTCGCGCAGACGACCTTCGCGTGGTTCATCGCGCGGCTGAGGGGTCGCGGGCCGGAGCGCGAGCTGCCCGACGAGCACGCGCTGCTGCAGGCCATCGAGCGCGCGGGCTCCAGCTTCGCGCGCTCGCTGCACGCGCTCGCGCGGGCCCAGCTCGCGCTGTACGACGGCGACCGAGCGCGGCTCGCCGCCGCGCTCGCGCCCCTCGATCGCGGCGCCTGGAACAGCGGCTACTACTTCTTGGTCGAGCGCGCGCTCCTCGCTGGGCTCGCGCACGCGCGGCTCCACGACGCCGCGCCGGCCCGCGCCGCCGCGCACGTCCCCTCGCCCGGGCGCGCCGCCGATCACCGCGCCGCGCTCGAGCGCGCGCTCGCCTACTACGCGCGCTGGACCGAGACCTGTCCGAGTAACCACCTCGCGCGCGCGCTGCTGCTGCAGGCCGAGCTCGCGCGCGTGCGCGGCGACCCAGCCGCCGCGCTCGCGGACTACGACCAGGCGCTCGACGCCGCGCGCCAGCACGGCCAGCCCCACACCGAGGCGCTCGCCAGCGAGCTCGCGGCCGCCTTCCACCGCTCGCGCGGCGCCTCGAGCATCGCGGCGATGTACACCGCGGGCGCGATCGAGGCCTACCGGCGGTGGGGCGCGCGGGCCTGCGCTCAGCGGCTCACCGCCCGTCACGGCGACGCGCTCGCCCGCCTCCAGCTCCACGCGCTGCGCCGCGACGACGAGGAGGTGAGCGCGCTCGCCCGCAGCTTCGACCTCGACAGCGTGGTCCAGGCCACCCAGGCGCTGACCTCCGAGCGCGAGCTCGACGGCCTCGTCGGCGCGATCATGCGGATCATGGTCCGCAACGCCGGGGCCGGCCGCGGCGTCCTCGTGCTGTCCCGTGACGACGCGCTGACGATCGAGGCGGTCTACACCCCGCGGGGCCTCGCTACGCTCGACGACCACGCGCTCTCCGACGCGCTGCTGCCGACCGCGATCGTCCGGCTCGTCTCCCGCAGCGCCGCGCCCGTCGTGCTCGACGACGCGGTGCACGACCCCGAGCACGCCCACGATCCCTACATCCGCGCGCGCCGGCCTCGCTCGCTGCTGTGCGCGCCGATCCTACGGCGAGGCCGCACCGTCGGCGCGATCTACCTCGAGAACGAGCTCGCCGCCGGCGTGTTCACGCCGGCGCGCCTCGAGGTCCTCAAGCTGCTCACCGCCCAGGCCGCGATCTCGATCGACAACGCCATCTTCTACGAGCGCCTCCAAGCCGCGCTCGCGGCCGCGCAGGAGGCCAGCCGCGCCAAGAACACCTTCCTCCAGACCATGAGTCACGAGCTGCGCACGCCGCTGAACGCGATCATCGGCTACAGCGAGATCCTGCAGGAGAAGGCCGAGGACCGCGTGGACGCCGAGGACATGGAGGACCTCGACCGGATCCTGACCGCGAGTCACCACCTGCTCGGCATCATCAACGACCTCATCGACATCACGCGCATCGAGTCCGGCCGCGTCGACTTTCAGCCCGAGCGCTTCGCGATCCACGAGCTCATCGCCGACGTCGTGGCGACCATCGCGGCCAACGTCGCGCGCGGCGGCAACGAGCTCGCGCTCGAGCTCGGCGACCAGCTCGGCGAGATGTACAGCGACCCCAAGCGCATCCGCCAGATCCTGATCAACGTGCTCGGGAACGCCGCGAAGTTCACCGAGGCGGGCACCGTCACCCTCGAGGTGCGGCGCGTCGCCGAGCGCGTCAGCTTCGCGATCAGCGACACCGGCATCGGCATCCCCGCCGAGCACGTCGAGCGGATCTTCGAGCCCTTCGCCCAGGTCGACGGCTCGCGCGCGCGCGAGTACGAGGGGACAGGCCTCGGCCTCGCGATCTGTCGTCAGCTCTGCGTCGCCATGGGCGGCACGATCACGGCGACGAGCGCGCTCGGCCAGGGCTCGACCTTCACCGTCACGCTGCCCGCGGAGCTGCCCGACGGCGCCGCGGTCGCGCCCGAGTAGCGCGCCGCGATCGCCGTCCGGGCTCCTGCAAGCGCGCCGCTACTCGCAGGGGCAGATCGAGCGCCGCGAGTTCGGCCCGCAGGGGTTGCCGTTCTGGTCCATGTTCGTGAGGTGCTGCATCGGGCACCCCGAGTAGGTCGAGCAGAACAGGTTCCCCACGAAGGTCTGGTTCGTGTGGTCGCCGCCCGAGTCCTCGAGGCAGCCGTAGGTCCAGCTGTTCATCGACGTCCCGGGGAAGCCGAAGGCGGTCGCGAGGGTCTGACACTCCGCGGGCTCGTTCTGCGCGTTAAACCACCCGACCAGATCGGCGGCCGGCGTCAGCCCGTGGGCCGCGCACACCTGGTTGCAGGGCTCGCCGCAGGCGTCGTCGTTGTAGCACCACAAGAAGCCGTTCACGAACTTGCACTCGTCCCCGCAGCCAGGCTCGCAGCCGTCGCCCGGGATGTCGTTGCCGTCGTCGCACAGCTCCCCGTTGTTGACGAAGCCGTCGCCGCAGTAGGGCGCCAGGCACAGGTCCGTGCAGCCATCATCCTGATCGCCGTTCATCCCGTCATCGCACTCCTCGTCCAGACTCGGCTGGACGTACATGTCGCCGCAGGCCGGCGTCATGCACATGTCCGTGCAGCCATCATCCTGATCGCCGTTCATCCCGTCGTCGCACTCCTCCGTGCCGTCCCCGGTGTTGTAGACCAGGCCGTCGCCGCAGGTCGCGTTGGCGCACATCGCCGTGCAGGCCGCGTCGTCGCCGTTCTCCGCCCCGTCGTCGCAGGCCTCGTCGCCCTGCACGAAGCCGTCGCCGCACGCCGCGAGCGTGCACATGTCCGTGCACTCGTCGGTGTTGTCGTCGTTCCCGTCGTCGCACTCCTCGTCCAGCGAGACCACGCCGTCGCCGCACGACGCCGGCACGCACGCGTTGCTGCACTCGTCGGCGTCGTCGTCGTTGCCGTCGTCGCATCCCTCGTTCGGCGCCACCAAGCCGTCGCCGCAGAACGCGTCCGTGCAGTCCGACTTGCACAGCTCCGTGTCCCCGTTCATCGCGCCGTTGTCACACTCCTCGCCCGGGCCCACCAAGCCGTCGCCGCACGACGCCAGCGAGCACTCCGCCGTGCACATCTGGTCGGCGCCGTTGTTCTCGCCGTCGTCGCACTCCTCGCCCGGACCCACCAGGCCGTCGCCGCAGGCCGCGTTCGCGCACTCGCTCGTGCACGCCTGATCGTCGCCGTTGCCGTCGCCGTCGTCGCACTCCTCGCCGTCCTCCAGCACCCCGTTGCCGCACTCCGGCTCCAGCGTCCCGCTGCCGCCCGCCGTCGTCCCCGTCATGCCGGGGTCGGTGAGCGCCGCGGTCCCGCCGGTCGTCGGCGTCTCGCTCGTCATGCCCGTCGTCGTCGTCGTCGTCGTCGTCGTCGTGACGGTCGTGAGCTGCGTGGTCTCCTCGCCGCTGTCGCCGCAGGCGCCCATCAGCGTGAGCAGCGACACCGCCCCGAGGATTCGTCCAACAAAACTGATCTTCGTCATAGCCCTTTTCACCCTGTCCTAATGGACATCTAACACGCGCGCGCGGCTTCGCGGCGACCGGCCGCCGAGACTCTGCGCGCGACACCACCCCACGCGTCGCGCGTTCCTCGCGAGCGCGCCGCGGCCGAGCCCAGCGCGGGCCCGCGCCGCGGCGCGAACGAGCGCGATCCGCCCGCTACTCGCAGGGGCAGATCGAGCGCCGCCCGTTGTTACAGGGCGAGTTGATGTTGTCCATGTTGGTCAGGTGGTTCTGCGGACAGAGGCTGTACGTCGAGCACAGCAGCGTCCCGATCAGGTCCTGGTTGGTGTGATCGCCGAAGCCGTCCTCGAGGCACGCGTAGGTGTAGTTCGCCATCGAGGTGTTGCCCAAGCCGAAGGCGGTCGCGAGGTTCTGACACTCGGCGGGCTCGTTCTGCGCGTTAAACCAGGCGTTCAGGTCCGCGAGCGGCGACAGCCCGTGGGCCGCGCACACAGCGTTGCAGGGCTCCCCGCAGGCGTCGCCGTTGTAGCACCACAGCAGCCCGTTCACGAACTTGCACTCGTCCCCGCAGCCAGGCTCGCAGCCGTCGCCCGGGATGTCGTTGCCGTCGTCGCACAGCTCCCCGTTGT
>JAUIKS010000031.1 GCA_030430565.1 Polyangia bacterium | reverse complement strand
GTGCCTTTCCATTTAGCTACAGACCCAAGAGACAGGCGCCGGAGGACGGGCGCGAGCGTGAATTGAAACTAATTTGAGAAGTACCCCGTGGGGGAATCGAACCCCCGTTTCCTGGCTGAGAACCAGGCGTCCTGGACCGCTGAACGAACGGGGCGTGGGGAGTGAGAGCGTGCATCCCGTGGGGGAGTCGAACCCCCGTCTCCTGATTGAGGACAGGTGTCCTGGGCCGCTAGACGAACGGGATGACGTGGGAGGAGCGAGGGGAGGAGAGGAGCGAGAGGAGTACCCCGTGGGGGAGTCGAACCCCCGTTACCTGCATGAGAGACAGGCGTCCTGGGCCGCTGAACGAACGGGGCGAAGCTGCGAGCGGAGCGAGCGCTCGATCGGTCGAAGGCTGTGAATATCCCGTGGGGGAGTCGAACCCCCGTCTCCTGACTGAAAAACAGGCGTCTTAGGACCGTTGGACAAACGGGACAATTGCGGTGAGGAGCGGCGCGTGAGCGTCCCGTGGGGGAGTCGAACCCCCGTCTCCTGAGCGAAAATCAGGGATCCTGGGCCGCTGAACGAACGGGACTTGGCGCGCTGAAGTCACATGTCTTTGAGAACATGCGACTGGCGACGCGCTAGTACGGGCGGAGGGGATCGAACCCTCTTCTCCGGGGCGAGGACCCGGCGTCAGACACCATTTCGACCACGCCCGCGCGGGTCGACGCGCGCTCCTCGAGCTGCCGACAGCGGCTCATGAACATCGTCATGAAGGCCGGCCGTCAGCAAGCTGACGCTTGTGCTTGCCTGCGCGGGGGACTCCCGGTGTGGGTCGTCAATTCCCCCCGCGCAGGCAGACTTCGCGTTCACGCTCGAGGCGCGCGCGGTTCTGCCCGTGCAGGCGAAGATTGATATTTCGACCCATCACCATGACAAGAACCGGTTTAGTCGACGAATTCGGGGTCGTCAACGGCAGTACGTCGTTTTTTAATTTTTTCCCTCGTCGAGCGAATGTGCGCTTAAGGTCATGAAGCGATTCTCGATCGCGGCGCCGCGGAGAGTGACATCGCGCGAGCGCTGGAGGGTATCCTGCTGCGTGCGTCGTCCGCCACGGAGGAGTGCTCGATGAACGTGATCCTACAAGTTTTCCTGCCGCTCTCGCTCGCCTTCATCATGTTCTCGATGGGCCTCGCGCTCACGGGCGCTGACTTCAAGCGCGTCGCGGTGGAGCCGAAGGCCTTCGCGATCGGGGCGTTCTTCCAGATCATCACGCTCCCGCTGATCGCGTTCGGGGTCGCGTCCGTGATCCCGATGGCGCCCGAGTTCGCGGTCGGGGTCATGATCCTCGCGGCCTGCCCGGGCGGGGTCACGTCAAACCTGCTCACCCATCTCGCGCGCGGCGACACGGCGCTCTCGGTCTCGCTGACTGCGGTGATCAGCATCGTCAGCGTGTTCACGATCCCGCTGATCGTGAACTTCGGCCTGCAGCATTTTTCGAGCGCCACGTCGCCGGTCGACCTGCCGATCCTGAAGTCTGTCGTGCTGCTGCTGCTGATCACGACGGTGCCGCTGCTGATCGGGATGGCGGTCAAGTGGAGGGCCTCGGACTGGGCGGACCGCGTGGAGCCGCGAACCCGCCGGGCGGCGGCGATCCTGTTCATCGTCATCGTGCTCGGCGCGATCTCGAAGGACCGCGCGAACCTCCCGAGCTGGTTCACGGAGGCCGGCCCCGCCGCGCTCGTGCTCAACCTGATCACGATGGCCTTGGCCTTCGGCGGCGCGATGCTGCTGGGCCTCAACGCGCGTCAGCGGATCGCGATCACGCTCGAGTGCGGGCTGCAGAACAGCACGCTGGCGATCGCGGTCGCGGCGACCTTGCTCGCGAACACGCGGATGATGGTGCCGGCGGGGATCTACGGGCTGCTCATGTTTGTGACCGCGGGCCTGTTCATCTACTGGTCGAAGCGAAGCATGCCCGAAGAGTCATAAGGCTTAACAGTCGCCGCGCGCGGCGATCGAGGCCGCGGGTCGATCGAGCAGGCTGACGAGCACGCCGACGAGCAGCGAGACGAGGAAGGCGGGGGCCAGCTCCTCGAGCGTTTCGAATAGCGGCCCGATCACGGCGACTCGGACGACCACGAACTTGAACAGCGGGACCGAGACGAAGCCGGCGATCATCGCGGCCTGGGCTCCGCGCGCGGTCAGGCGCGGCCAGAACAGCGAGAGGATGATGGTCGGGCAGAAGGTCGCGGCGATGCCGGACCAGCCGAAGATCACGAACCAGAAGATCGAGCGCTCCTCGGTCAGCAGCGCGACGGACATGGCGATGGCGAGCGCGATGAAGGCGAGCGCGACGGTCACGCGTCGGCTGGTGCGGATCAGCGCGCGGTCCTCGAGGTCGGGTCGGCGGACCTGCTGGTAGTAGTCGCGGACGGCCGCGCTGCCGGCGACGACGAGCAGCGAGTCGATGGTCGACATGATCGCGGAGAGCACGATGGCGATGTAGAGCCCGACGATCAGCGGCGGGAACAGGGACTCGATCATCAGCGGGAGGACGTCTTGGCCGCCGGTGCCGAGCTCGCGCCCGAGCAGCAGCGTTCGACCGATGAGCCCGGTGCAGACCGCGCCCGTGTCGGCGAGCAGGGTCCAGGCGATCGCGACGGCGGCGCCGCGTGAGATCTCGGAGGAGTCGCGGAGCGCGAGGAAGCGGACGAAGACCTGGGGAGAGCCGAGGAAGCCGAGGCCTATGGCCATGAGCCCGAGCACGCTGGCGACCGAGAGCGCCGTGAGGCCGGCGCCGGCGGTCGGGCTGAGCAGCGCGGGGTCCTGGGCTTGGAGGCTGCTCACGACGGCTGTGAGGCCGCCTGCGTGGATGAGCCCGACGATCGGGAGGACGACGAGGCCCACGACCATGAGCGCGCCCTGAAACACGTCGGACCAGACGACGGCGAGGAAGCCGCCGCTGGTGATGTAGACCAGCACGATCGCGAAGCCGACGAGCGCGCCGGTGAAGTAGTTCCAGCCGAGGAATTGTTCGAAGGCTTGGCCGGTCGCGTCGATTTGGGCGCTGACGTAGATGGTCACGAACACGACGAGCGCGCCGGCGGCGATGATGCGGATGCGCCGGCTCTGATCGCCGAGCCGTGACTCGAGGTAGTCGGGGATCGTGATGGAGTCGTAGCGGTCGGTGAGGCGCTTGAAGGGGCCGGCCATGGCGAACCACGCGAGCGCGACGCCGAGCAGCTCGCCGAGCACGACCCAGAACGCCTTGACGCCGACGAAGGCGCCCATGCCGGTGAGGCCGAGCAGCAGCCACGCCGACTCGCCGGTGGCTCGGGCCGAGAACGCGACGGAGAGGAAGCCGAGCTGCTTGCCGCCGGCGAAGTAGTCGCGCAGGTCCTTCATGCGGCGCGAGGCGAGCTGCCCGAGCGCGAGCAGGACGGCGGCGTAGAGCAGCACCGCGATGGTTTTTTCGAGCAGTCCGGAGCCCATGGCGTCGTGCGAGGATACCCGCTGGACGCGATACACAAACTCGGCGAGGCTGTGGGCATGCCGCGACGCGTGGGGATCGGTCTGCTGTTCGCGACGCTTGTAGCTGCATCAGCTTGTCAGTCCGCGGCCTCCTTCACCGCGCAGGATCGGGCGGCGATCACCTCGGTGCTGGAGGAGCAGCGCGCGGCCTGGAACCGCGGCGACCTCGAGGCGTACATGGCGGGCTACGAGCGCTCACCAGCGCTCGTGTTCACCTCTGGGGGCGCGATCCGGCGGGGCTGGGAGGCCACGCTGAAGCGCTACCGCGCCCGCTACGGGGGCGACGCGGCGTCGATGGGGCGGCTGACCTTTGAGGTGATCGACGTGCGCCCGCTCGGGGCCGACGGCGCGGTGGTGCTGGGGCGATGGGCGCTCACCGAGACGCCGCAGGCCGGGCGCGGGGTGTTCTCGGTGGTCTTCGAACGGACCGCGGACGGCTGGCGCGTCGTCCACGATCACACCTCGGCGACGCCGGGCGACGCGGAGTGAGCTAGGCCGAGGCGGATTTCTGGGCCTCGGGGCGGGGCGCGTAGGCGTAGTACTCGCTGCCGTAGTAGCCAGAGCGCTCGCTCCGGCGGTCGACCTCGTTGAGGATCACGCCGAGCAGGTTGGTGTCGCCCTGCCGCAGGATCGTCAGGGCGCGCTGCAGCTCGCTGCGGGTGGTCGAGCGGCAGCGGGCGACGATCGCGAGGCCGTCGACGTGGCGCGCGAGCACGAGCGGGTCGGTGACGGGGAGCACCGGCGGCGAGTCGAGCAGGATGATGTCGTAGCGCTCGCGCAGCTCGACGAGCAGCCGGCGGCACGCGGGGCTCTCGAGCAGCTCGGCCGGGTTGGGGGGGAGCTCGCCGCAGGGCAGGATCTCGAGGTTGGCGGGCTGCTCCTCGCCACCCTTGATGATCGCCTGGTCGATGGAGCAGGTCCCTTGGAGCACCGCGCTGAGGCCGACACCCTCGTGATCGAGCTGCGGCGGGAACACGCGGTGCAGCCGCGGACGTCGCATGTCGGCGTCGATCAGGAGCACGCGCTTCTTGGACTGGCAGAAGCTCATGGCGAGGTTGATCGCGGTCGAGCTCTTGCCTTCAGAAGACTTGGGCGAGGTCACGAGCAGCGTCTTCAGCGGTGTCGAGCCCTCGCTGAAGCTGAGCGCCGTGCGGATCCCGCGGCAGCGCTCCGCCATCACCGACTGCGGGAACAGGAAGGCGTGGAGGTCGCGCTGGCGGTGCTGCGCGCGGATGTTGCCGACCCCGAGGCGGGCGTCGGCGGGCAGCAGCGGCAGCTGACCGAGGACTGGGAGGCCGAAGCCCGCGATCGCGCGCTCGAGGTCGATGAGGCCGCGGATCCGGTGGTCGCGGACATCGATGAGGAGCGCCAGCAGCGAGCCGAGGCCGAGGCCGAGCACGGCCGCGATCGCGAGGAACATGGCCTTGGGCGGGAACACCGGGTCGCGCGGCGGGGTCGCGTAGTCGAGGACCTCGATGCCGCCGGTCTCGACGCGGTTGCTCATCTCGATCTCGGTGTCACGGCGGGCGACCATCCCGTAGGTCTCGGCGGCGGTCGTGGCCTCGCGCTCGAGCTCGCGGTAGCGCCGCTCGAGCTGGGTGAGCTGGAGCGCCTTGTTCTTCTCGCGCTTGAGCGAGCCCTCGAGCTTGCTCTGGGTGTTCTTGGCCTTGTTAGCGCGAGCCTCGAGGGACTTGAGCAGGTCGGCCTCTTCGCGCTTGATGCGGGCGTTGATCAGGCGCAGGCGCTTTCGCGCTTGCTTGAGGTCCGGCATCTTCTCGCCGTAGCGGACGCTCAGCTTCTCAACCTCGCGCTCGGCGACGAGCTGCTCGTTGCGCATGTCCTCTAGCAGCGCGCGTTCGGCCGGCGGCAGCAGGCTGGTGCTCGCCAGGCTGCCCTCTTTGTGCAGGCGCGTGGCCTCTGAGTACGCGGCGTTGGTGGCGTGGCTGTCCGCCTCGGCGCTCTTGAGGTGCTGGCTGGTCGAGATGATCGCCTGGGTGATCTCGTTTTGTCGGTCGGCGAGCGAGATCGAGGTGATGCCGTGCTCGCGCTTGAAGTCGGCGAGCTCGAGCTCGGCGCGCTGCAGGGAGTCGAGGGCCTTTTTGCGCTCCTCCTTGAGGTTGTTGCGGGCGGCCTCACCGGTCCGGCTGCGCGCGTTTCGGACGTAGTCGAGGTAGGCGTCCGCGAGCGCGTTCGCCATCTCGGCGGCGACGAAGCGGTCGGGGTAGTCGGCCGAGACGACGAGGATTCGCGAGTTGCGGACCTCGCCGATGTTGGTCAGCTCGCGCATCCGCTCGATCGGGTCGATCTCCGCGGTCTTGGCCAGGCGCTCGGCCTCGGAGCTGATGCCGTCGATGCCGAGGAACACGGGATCGTCGGCGAGCCCGAGCGACTCGAGCGCTCGCTCGGCGACGGCGCGGCTGCCGATGATCTCGCGCTGGGTCTGGTAGTACTCCTGATACGCGAGCAGGCGACCCTCGGCGTCGTCGCTGACGCCCTTGATCTTGTCGAGGACCTGCGGCCCGGAGACGTGCAGCACGACGGTGGCCTCGGCCCGCCAGCGCGGCTGCAGGAGGTAGATAGCGACGAGCGCGCCGGCGACGCAGAGGATCGCGCTCGCGGTCACCACCAGCCAGCGCCGGCGCAGGATCGCGGCCAGCCGCAGCAGCTGCTCCATGGCCTTGTCGGCCTCGTCTCGCGCGTCGGCGTAACCGGACGGCGAGACGGGCGCGTGCGCGCCCGGCTGCTGCGAATGACCCGACATGTGCGTCCTTAAAGCTTAGGGCGGCGGCCGACTATGTCCAAGCAAGCGGCGATTCGCGCGTCGTCGGGCGATATCGTGACATCACGCGGCGTCGTCGGACGAGTCGGCGGCCTCCTCCGGCAGCAGCAGCACCGCGCGGCTGTCGACGTTGAGGACGGTGGTGCCGGCGGCCTCAGCCAGCGGCTCGGGCCAGTGACAGTGGCCGCAGATCACGAGCGGGGGCGGGTTCTTGGCGATCACCGCGGCGACGCGCTCGTCGCCCCGCTGTTTGCGGTCCGGTCCAGGCGGGCCCATGTGGAGGATGAGGATGTCGGGCTCTTGCCGGAGCACGCGCGTGATCAGCTCGGCGAAGCGCTCGGGCGAGTGGCGGTTGGGCTTGCGCTTGCCGCCGATGATCCCCGAGACGCCGCCGATCGTGAGACCCGCGATCTCCCACAGCTCGCCGTCGAGCCGACGGGCGCGCGAGCGCCGATCGAGCAGCCGACGGCCGGTGCCCTGGGGGAACAGGTCGTGGTTGCCGGCGACCCCCGCGACCCAGTCGAAGGCGCGGGCGAAGGCCAGCCAGACCGGGATCACGTCGCCCGTGGCGCCGCGCTTGCGCGCGCGTGGCCCCGAGAACATGTCGCCGGCGATGAGCACGCCGAGCTCGCGCGGGTCCGGGACCGCGCCGGACTCGGCGAGCGCTTCGAAGTGCTCGACGAGGACCTCGCCGAGCAGGTGGGTCGCGCCCATGCGTGAGGGCAGCGGCGCGATGCCCTGGAGGTCCGAGGTGACCAGAAGGCCAGAGACCTCCGGCGGCAGGCCAGGGACCGCGGCGCGCAGGATCGGCAGGTTGAGGTGCGAGGTGCCGCGCCCGCCCGGGGCGGCGGCGAGATAGGGGAGCTCGCTGATGAGCTCGAAGTTGGTTTCAAGCGGGAGATGCATACGGTGACTTCGGGGTGGCGCTTCTTCGAGAAGGCTCGTGAAGAGTTGCCGCCGCGGTCGAAGAGACCAGGTGCACGCGTCGCTGTCTTATGCAAACAAGGTGGGAGCGCTCGCTAGATCACGAGACACACAGACGCGCGCCGCCGCGGCGGTGCTGCTGAGTATGTGCGTCGTGAGTCGCCATCGGCGTCGCTCCTGGCCCCGTGTGTAGAGCCGCGTAGAGCATAGAGGGGGGCGGCGCGGCGCGCAAGCGCGGGGCGCAGAACGCCGTCCCTCGCCAGGTTGAAGATGTCTAGAAGAGCATGTTCAATTGTGCTCGCGGGTCGCCCGGAAGATGATGTCGGGGAAGCGCTCCTCGACCTTCTGCAGGTTCCAGCGGTTGGGCGCGAGGTAGGCGAGGTCGTCGTGGCCGTCGTGCGCGAGGTTGGCGTCGCACTTGCGCTCGAAGGTCTCCATGAGCTTCTGGATCTCGACCCGGTCCTTGCCGTCGGTGTTCGGCGTGACCCAGCGCGCGGTCGTGTAGTCGACGCCCTCGTAGTCGGCGTCGACGCTGTACTCGCTCTTGAGCCGGTACTTCATGACCTCGAGCTGCAGCTGGCCGACGGCGCCGACGATGAAGTGGCTGCCGAGGATCGGCTTGAAGACCTGGATCGCGCCCTCCTCGGAGAGCTGGCGCAGGCCCTTGGCGAGCGCCTTGGCCTTGAGCGGACTCTTGAGCAGCACGCGGCGAAACAGCTCCGGCGCGAAGCTGGGGATGCCGGTGAAGCGCAGCTTCTCGCCGCTGGTGAAGGTGTCGCCGATCTTGATGGTCCCGTGGTTGGGGATGCCGATGATGTCGCCGGCGAAGGCCTCCTCGGCGATCTCGCGGCTGCGGGCCAAGAACACGCGCGCGTTGCCGAGGCCGACCGGGCGCCCGAGGCGGCAGTGGAAGGCCTTCATGCCGCGTTCGAAGCGCCCCGAGCAGATCCGCAGAAACGCCATGCGGTCGCGGTGGTTGGGGTCCATGTTCGCCTGGATCTTGAAGACGAAGCCGCTGAACTCGGGCTCGCGCGCCGCGACGTCGCGGGTCGGGACGGGCTCGCCGGGCGCGGGCGGCTTCGTCGCGGCGGCGCCGGTGATCGCGGCGCGGGCGTCGGGCGGCGGCGCGAGCCGGATGAAGGCCTCGAGCAGCTCGCGAACGCCGAAGTTGTTCATCGCCGAGCCGAACAGCAGCGGGGTCTGCTTGCCCAGCAGGAAGGCTTGGTGGTCGAAGGGCTCGGCTGCCCCCTCGAGCAGCTCGACGTCGGCGCGCAGGTCCTCGACCTGGTCGCCGAGCAGCTCGTCGAGCCGCGGGTCATCGATGCTCTCGACCTCGATGCCCTGCTGCACGCGGTCGTGACCGGTCGCGGAGAACAGGTGGATCTTGTTGTGGATCAGGTCGTAGACGCCCTTGAAGCGCTTGCCCATGCCGATCGGCCAGGTCATCGGCACGCAGGTCATGCCGAGCTTCTTCTCGATGTTGTCGAGCAGGTCGAGCGGCTCCATGCACTCGCGGTCGAACTTGTTGACGAAGGTGACGACCGGGGTGTCGCGCAGCCTGCAGATCTCGATGAGCTTCTCGGTCCGCCGCTCGACCCCCTTGGCGCCGTCGATGACCATCAGCGCGGCGTCGACGGCCGTGAGCACGCGGTAGGTGTCCTCACCGAAGTCGGCGTGACCGGGCGTGTCGAGCAGGTTGACCTGGGCCGGGGGCGCGTCGGGCAGGTCGGGGTGCGGGTACTCGAAGCTCATGACCGAGGTGGTCACCGAGATGCCGCGCTCGCGCTCCATCTGCATCCAGTCGCTGGTCGTCGAGCGGGCGGCCTTCTTGGAGCGGACCGCGCCGGCGAGCTGGATGGCGCCCGAGTACAGCAGCAGCTTCTCTGTCAGCGTAGTCTTGCCCGCGTCGGGGTGGCTGACGATCGCGAAGGTCCGCCGGCGCCCGACCTCTCGCTGCAGGGTTTCCGCCTCGATGCTCACGGCCTCGCTCGATAGCAGACCTGGCGCCCCCCCGCAAAACGACAAAACGCCCAGGCCGAGGGCCCGGGCGCTTTAGAGCGTGCGGGATGCAGGCGGGCTACTTCTCGCCCTGGCTGACCCAGGAGCCGACGTTCTTGTAGTGCAGGCCGAAGGCCATGGCGGCGACGATCCAGGTCCCGACGATGTAGGGGATCAGCGCCGAGGTCGTCATGGTGTCGACGAAGCGCACCTGCATGTCGACCGGGAGGTTGTTGCCGACGGCCGCGCCGACGGTGATGCACACGACGCCGAGCAGCACCTGGATGCCGCTGTAGAGGTTGGTGTGCGTCCAGCGGCCGATCAGCTTGCCGCGGTCGTCCTGGCGGAACCTCTCGTGGATGACGCGGATGATCGGGTGCGTGATCAGGTAAAGGCCCGCGAACATGCCGTCGAACATCTTGTACGGCAGCAGCGCGTAGAAGATGGTGAACTGGATGAGGTGAGCCATCAGCGCGTACATCTGCGCGGGATGGATCTTCACGCCGCGCAGCTCGGGGCGGCAGCGCACGACCTTGGCGTGCGGGCTGGTGTAGGCCACGCCGAAGCTGCTCTCGGTCGGCTTACCCCAGCAGCAGCCGTAGACGTAGCAGCCGAGGCGGCAGATGCCCTCGCCGAGCGGCATGAGGAAGCCGAGCGCGTCGAGGACCGGGAGGATCGGCGAGCCGGTGACGCTGGCGTAGACCCAGGTCGCCAGGATGCCGCCGAAGACGCCGCCCTGCAGCATGTAGCCGGGCTTGACGAGGGTCTGCAGCGGGCTCCGGAACAGCTCGCGCCACTCGAGCATGATGCTGGTCAAGCGGGAGACCAGCAGGATCGAGGGGATCATGAAGAACAGGAAGAAGGGCGCCAGCGAGAGCGGGTCGAGGCCGACGACCTGGCCGTACCAGAGCGCCGTCGAGTAGCCGATCATGAACGCGGTCGCGGCGACGAAGCCGTAGGTCACGAAGATCCAGTCGCCGACGCGGAACAGGATCGTCTTGTTGTGGAAGTCGCGGATGAAGCCAAAGATGCCCGCGGACTCGGTGGTCGTTCCATTTGCCATGTTGGTATCGCCGCCTGCTGTAGAGGTCGCCGCGGCCACCGTACATCGACGCCCATGCTTCGCCTAGTCTGCTGACAAAACCGAGACCCGAGCGCGTGCGCTCGTGCACGTCTCCTCGTCGCGTGTGGCGTGCTGTCTCGCTGGGGCGCGCAGCATGGCCACTGGGTCACGTGGAAGTCACAGCGTCGCGCTCCGTCGCGCTGTTCACCTGGCTTATTAACCGCCCGTGTAAATAGCCGAATTTCGGCTTCGCGCGGTCTACCTGGCTTTTTAACCAAGCGTGTAGTTAACCGAGCGTGTAGTTAATCGGGCGTGTAAAAACTCGTCTCGGCGTGCGCTCGAGCGAGCGAGCGAGGCGACGCGCGTGCGCGCGTCGCCTCGGGCTCGTCGGTCTTCGCGGGGCGTCCCGCCGGGGCGGCTCAGCGGCGGACGACCGCGTCGACGATCGCGGCGGGCACCGAGAACTTCTCGAGGAACGCCCGGCGCTCGCGGTTCATGGTCTCGACCCAGCGCTTGTAGACGTCGAGGCGACCTTGCTTTTCAAACAGCTTGTGCGGGCGCAGGATCTCGGCCGGGACCAGCTCGAGCAGCGCGGCGTTCTCGGGCGCGTCGAGGTCCACGACCTCGTAGCCGAAGTCGGGGTCGACGGTCCAGGTGATCGCGCCGGAGATCAGCGCCTCGAGCATCGCGGAGGAGTGGCGGATCTTGACCTTGAGCGCCGCGCCGGCGGCCACGCCCTTGGCGTCGCCGCCGACGTAGCCGGTGTTCATGAGCCACATCGTCGTGTCCGTGAAGGTCGCGGCGAGCTCGGAGAAGCGCGCGGCCTGCAGGCTGTGGGCGAGCGGGAAGAACGGCTGGGTGAAGGGCGAGCGGGTCTTGCCGCGGTCCTTGCCGGCCGCCGAGGTCTTGGAGGTCTCGCCGAGCATGAGGTAGCCGGCGGCCTGCTCGGGGCTGGTGAAGCGCACGATGCCGGGCATGGCCGCGTCCGCGCCCTCGTCGCGGTTGAGGATGCCGAGCGAGTGCAGCTGCGGGATGTTGTGCAGGTCGGCGGCGTTCTCGACCGCGCTCATGGGGATGATCGAGCGCCCGTTCTCGCTCCAGGCCACGAAGTCCCAGCCGTCCTTGGGGATGCCGCCCTCGACGATCGCGTCGAGCTCGACCTCGCCGCGGATGAAGGCGTCGACGTTGGCCGCGGGCGCGCCGGTGCCGACGAGGACCTCGCGCAGGCGCGCGACCTCGGCGGGAGTCAGCAGGCGCTTGAAGAAGTCGGGCTGGCCGTGCTCGTCGATGTAGACGTTCTCGATCCACGCCGAGGGGCTCGTGGTGCCGCGGAAGATCACGGGCTCTGCCTCTTCGGTCAGGCCGAAGGTCTTGGCGAAGCAGCCGTTCTCGGTCACGGAGACCTCGCCGCCGGGCCACAGCGCGATCATGTCGTCCTGGATCGGCTGGGTCAGCGCGCCCTGCTTGCTGAAGGTCGTGGTCGTCTTGCCGGTCCCGCTGAGCCCCAGGATGCCCATCGTCAGGTCGTGGCCGCCGTAGTGGATGGCCTTGGCGCCGGCGTGCATGACGAGCCCGCGGTTTTTGTAGTGCAGCGCGGCGAGCATGCGCAGGGCGCCCTTCTTGCTCTCGCCGAAGTAGTCGGGGCCCATGATGTAGGTGACGTAGTTGTCGAGGTCGACGATGATCGCCTGACGCTTGGGCATGTCGACGAAGTAGTCGGGCGTGTAGATCAACCGGAACGCGGGCTTAAACGGCGCGGCGAGCTGCTCGGGGGTCTCGACCTGGTCGCGCGGGAACGACAGGATCTGCTGCATCCCGGCGATGTTCGCGGCCTCCCGCGTGTACAGCCACTGGACCGGCATCGCGCGCTCGCCGAGGCCGACGTAGGCCTCGACCGCGATCAGCGAGCCCTGCTGCTGCACGTACTCGGCCTGCCCGGCGATCAGCGTCTCGGCGTCCGCCGGGCTGATGGTCTTGTGCGAGTAGGCCCCCGGCTCGCCCTTGCGGTCGATGATGTAGGTGCACGCGGCCATGCGCGCCTTGTTGCGCGCGATCTTGTTGATGTTCCCGAGCGCCGTCTCGCTGCAAAACGGCGTGTGCGCGAGCGCGAGCGCTCGAAGCTGCTTCTGCGAGAGGTCGTGGAGGATCTCGACGTCGCGGAAGGGGATCGGCGGTTGGGTGGGGAGTGCGGCGCGGCTGGAAGGGCTCGGATTGCTCACGGCGCAGAGACCAGTAGCACGCCGCTGGGGGGCTTCCAAGGGGCCGTGGGAGCGCGCACGCGGGTTCGCGGAGGACCGCGCGCGCCCCCCTAACCCACTGAAAAATCAGGGAACGCGTGCGTTCGACGGCCCAGGCGATCGATCACTCCAGGAGGCGATGACGCGCAACCGCGCGACGACCCAACTCACACGCAGTGGCCCGCGCGCGGCGCCGTGCGGATCGACTCGAGATCAGCGGCGCGTCCATTTCACCGAGGCGATGCGCTGGGCCTCGCGCCCGACCGTGAGATCGAAGTTGCGCGTGCGCCCGCCGGAGGTCACCGAGACGCGCGCGGACACCGGCGCGCTTCCTTGGTCGGCGCGCGAGACCTCGATCAACAGCTTGTTGTGGACGGTGGCGACCGTCAGGGTCTCGCTGCTGGCCGCTTCGCGCACGCGGACGTTCTTGGGGTAGAGCGCCGAGAGCCGTCGGCCGCGGCTGTCGATGATCGCGATGTCGAGGTCGGCCTCTCCGGTCCAGCTCAGCTTGACCTTGAGCTGGGGGGAGGAGTGCAGCGGGCTCTGCCGGCTCTCGACGACGCTGGAGGCGGCGAGGGAGCGCTCGAGGGAGCGCAGCGTCTTGGTGTCGCGCGTGGCCTGCTCGAGCCCGCGGCGCGTGGCCTCGCGGGCGTCCTCGAGCTGGCCGACGCGCGCGAGGCAGCGCGCGAGGTCGACGTGGTAGGCGCCGCGGCTGGGCGCGATGCTGACGAGCGCCTGGCGGTGGGCGCACGCGCGGGTGAGGTCACCCTTGCTCTCGTAGGCCCGCGCGATCCGGGTCTGCAGCGTGCGGTCGAAGGGGCGGACCTCGACGGCCGAGGCGTAGGTGCGCGGCGCCATGGCGTCGCCGCGGGCGGCGAGCTGGTCGGCGAAGGCGATCAGCGCGGGCGCGTAGTCGGGGTCGCTCTTGGCCCAGCTCCGCGCGAACTCGAAGGTCTCGGGGACGCCGGCGCGGGCGGCCGAGCGGACCAGGCGGAGGTGCGCGTTGCGGTTCGTCGGCGTGGCGTCGCGCGTGCGCTGAAGCTCGGCGATGCGGCTCCTCGTCCTCGAGGAGGGCTCGCTCGCCTTGCTGGTGACGAGCCGGGGCGCTCGGTGCGGGCGCCAGCCTTTCTTCTTCCCGCCGCCCCAGCTGCCCGGGACGCCGCCGGAGACGCCGCCGGGGACGCCGCCGGGGACCTTGTCGCCGCTGTCAAAGGGGTCTCGGAGCGAGTTGTCCTCCTTGGGCTTGCTGGGCCTGCTGGAGGGTCGCTTGGCTTCCGGGGCGCGCGACGACTTCTTCTTCTTCTTGGTGTCGCGCTTGGTGGAGGTCTGGGGCGGGGCCTCGGCGTCCTCGTCTTCGCTGTCGCCGAGGTCGAGGTCGAAGCGGTCGAGGCCGTCGCTCTCCTCGCCTTCGTCACCGCCGGCCAGGGCGTCCTCGAGCCGCGGCGGCGGAGCGGGATCGGCGTCGGGGGACGGCTGCTGCGCGGGCGCGCCACCGAAGCCACGACCCGCGCCGCTGCCGCCCGCGTCCTTGTTCTTCTCTTCCTTTTGGGACTCGCCAAAGGCCTTTTCGAAGGCGTCGTCGGAGGGCTCGGCCGAGGGCGCGGCGGCGGTGGCGTCGGGGGGCGGCGGCGCGCTCGACCCGAGCGGGGCGACTTCCTCCTCGGCCTCGGCCTCGGCGGGCGTGATGCTCGAGGGCGCGGCGGGATCGCGCTTGTCGAGCCGTCCATCCCATGTGTCTTTACGGCCACGTTTCCGCACGACGTTGAACTCGCGGTACATCGCGTCGTTCTCGAGCGCGATGAGGGCGGTGTAGCGCGAGAGCACCGTGTACTCCTTGGACAGCGTGATGATGTCCTTGCGCGCGTCGCCGCCCTGGGTGGCGGTGAGGAAGTCGATCTCCTCGCGCGCCCAGGTCCGAGGCAGGTGCGCGTGGCGTCCGCTGGTGTCGCTCTTGGCGGCCTCGAGGTGGACCGCGAAGCGCTCCTCGAGCGCCGCGCCGTCGGGCCCCTTGGCGCGCAGCGTGACCTCGCCGTTGACGGGGTGCGCGAGCTTGCCGGTGAGCGTGATGGTCTCGCCGGAGCGCACCGTGGCGAGCCGCTTCGGGTGGACTTGGACCATGCCCTCGGGGAGGCCCAGCTCGAGGTCGCGGGCCGCCGGGACCGCGGCCCGGGCCCGCAGCTCGCGGACGAGGCCGCGGAAGTCGTCGCGCGCGTCGGCCTGCATCAGGTCGCCGCCGAACTCGCGCGCGAGCGCCTGGAGCACGAGCAGGTCCGAGCGCGCGCCGAGGGCCACGAGCTGGAGCTGCGCGCCGCCAGCTCCAAACTCGCGCTGGAGCTGGGTGAGCAGCGCGTCGGTGCGCAGCTCACCGGCGGTCGGGCTGCCGTCGCCGAGGTAGACGACGACGCGCTCGCGCTCGCGGCCGTCCGCGCTGCCGAGCGCGCCGGCGCTGGCGCCCGGGGGACGATTCAGCAGGGCGTCGGCGCCGGCCTGCAGCATGCCGCCGAGGTCGCTGGCGCCGGCGAGCTTTTGCTCCTCGAGGAACGTGTCGAGCTCGCCGAGCCGCGTCGTCGTGAGCTCGCTGAGCCCGCCCGGGGCGGCCTCGCAGGCGCTGTCGCAGGCGAGCAGGGTCACGCGGTCGCGGTCGCCCAGGCTCTCGCCGAGCGCGAGCACGAGGCTTCGCGCGACGGTCCACAGCTCTGCGGTGGTGCTGTGGCTGCGGTCCAGCACGAACGCGTAGTCGACCGGGCGCTCGCCGCTCGCGCCGGCGCCGAGGCCCTCGAGCGTCGGCGTCATAGCGACCATGAAGTAGGCCTGGCCGTCGCGGTCGAGATGGGTCTCGGCGTGCAGCCGCTGCTCCTCGCGCGGCAGCGGGATGTCGACGCCGAGGTCGTGGGTCGGGCGGAAGTTGGTCTTGCGCGTGTGCAGCTGGATCTGCTCGCCCTGCAGCGTGCGCTCGAGCTCGAGCATCGGCGAGACCAGGGCCTCCTCGGAGCCGGCGGGCAGGTCGCGGCGATCGACGGTGACCGTGAACTCGAAGTTGCCCACCGCGTCACCGGCGGCGCCGCTGCTCGAGCCGCTCATGGGGTAGCGGTAGCGCAGCGTGTCGCCCACGGTGTCGAGCACCTGCGTGTACGAGAGCCGGATCGAGCGCTCGCCGCGGCCGGGGATCGGGAAGATCTTGAGCTTGAAGATGTTGCCGCGCTCCCAGTGCAGCAGCGCCGGGTCGCGGGGGATCGTCGCGTCGACGATCGACTTAAAGATCCGCTGCGCGCGGCTCTTCTCGACCATCGCGGCCTCCATCCACTGGCGCCCGACCAGCAGGTCGAGGCCGGAGATCGAGGCGTCGGACGGCAGCGGGAATCGGTACGTGCCCTCGAGGACAGCCGGGGCCTTGTTGTAGAAAGTCTGCTCGATCTGGGTGTGCGCGATGCGTCCGGAGATCGCGACGTCGACCTTGTGATCGACGAGCTCGATGGTCTGGCGCTGAAACGAGGTGCCGGCGCGGCGGGCCGTGAGGCTGCCGATGCCGGCGGGGACGGCGTCGGCGTCGAGCATGCGCGCGGCGGTCTCGAACTGTCGGGACCACTCGGTGGCCTCGAGCGGCGCGAGGCTGACCTCGGTGACGATCGTCTCGGTGCCCTTGGCCTTGGGCGCGGTGACGCTGTCGCGGGCGCGCGAGCTGTCGACGTGGCTGCCGGGCCCGAGCGCGACGATCTCGCTGCCGCGGTAGAGCCGCGAGGCGCCGTAGACGACGTCGTGAACGCGCTTGTCGGGGCGCGCCAGCGAGCGCGCCTCGCCGCTGTTGATCTCGAGCCATTCGTCGTCGGAGACCTCGACGCCGACGGGTTTTTGGCCCGCGGGGACGAGCGCGACCAGCTCGCCGCGGTCGAGGCGGAGCCGCCCGTCTTGGGTCTCGGGCATGCGCAGCTGGGTGTTCTCGTTGACCCGCAAGGTCGCGCCGCTGGCGAGCAGCAGCTCGACCATCGCGCCCGCCGGGACCTCGATCGTCTGACCGGCGTGCAGCTTGGCTCCTTGCCCGAGAAACGCGCCCGCTGGAAGTTCGGGCGTGCGAATGCCGCCGCTCCCGATCACCGCCTGCAGCGTCGCTACCTCATCACTCGCGGACGGGCTCGGCGTCACCGGGTTGCCGTCGGCGTCGAGCTCGGCGCCCGTGGGCGCGTCCCCGGCGGCTCGCTGCGGCGCGGGGGTGCAGGCCGCCGCGAGCAGCAGGGCGCCCGCGATCAAGCGCGACGCGCGGGTGCGCCTACGTGTGAGGTATCGGGTGATCGACCCACACTGGGAGGGCGCGTGCAGGGCTGACCTGGAGGGTGGGTTCGCGGCTGGCATAGCTTTCAATCGCCTAAACGGCTCCAACGCAGCTCAGCTTACAGAGGTTTGTCGGCCGCGCGTGGGATCGCCGCGTGCTGTTTCGGCGTCGGCGCGATTCGGCACATTCGCGCAATTTGGGGCGGCGCGGATTCGCCTGCCCACGCGCTCGGGCGCGCGCGGCTGTCGGAGACGACGCGCGCCGGTCGACGTGAGCCCGCGTCGCGCGATCGCTGCACGTGCAAATGTGCAGGCTCGATCGCGGCCCAGCGCGCGCCGTCCATCGACCTCCGACGCAGGCGACAATTGCAGCGGAAAAGGTTATGACCTGAAAACCTCGCATCGAAGCTCGCTATGGTCTCGGCCAAGGACACCTTCCTCGCCCACGCGGACGGATCAGGCTTCGATCCGACCGTGGATGATCTGCGTCGCAGCTTGACCGAGGTGAAGCTGCAGACGCTCGCCAAGGTCACCGAGCTCGACGACCACGGCCTCAAGGTCGCGATGCCCGGGCTGTACGAGCAGATCGTGGTGACGACGATCCAGATCGCGGCCCACGTCGGCCTCGCCGTCGGCCTCGCGCTCGAGGCCCTCGACGAGATCGGCCACGGCGCCTCGATCTCGCAGTTCTCCCGCGAGGTCCGCAATCAGATGACCGAGACCGGCGTCGCGCTCAAGCGCCGGCACTCCAACCAGATCGCCAAGCTCGTCGCCGAGATCGAGGTCCAGCGCCTGGCCTGGCGACACAACCACGAGTTCCTGTCGTGGCTCGGCTTTCGCCGCGGCGACCCGCGCTACCCGGTCACCGATCGCCTCGAGCGGCTCAACGCGTTTAAGGTGCAGCAGCGCCTCCTGAAGTCGCGCGACACGGTGGTCGGGCTGATCGGCGCGCCGCTGGCCGCCGCGCTCGAGGCCCATGATCGCTTCATGCTGGCGAACCGCTGGCACCTGTCGCTCACGCCGGATCACGCGGTCGAGCGCTACGTCTGGCCGCTCTTGTCGTTTCAGCCAGGTCCGGTGGTGCTGCTCGAGTCGGCGCGGCTCGAGCACGACGTGCTCGTGGACCAGGGCGCCGCTCCCGACAAGCTCGCCGCCCAGCGGCGCCGGATCGCGACCGGCTTTAAGCAGCAGCTCGCGAACGCCCTCGACCACATCCCCGAGGCCGCGCGCGCCGGCGCGATCGCCTGACGTCCGCGTCAGCCGGCCGCGATCTGCTCGAGGAACGCGTCGACCTGATCGAGCAGGCCCTCGCCGCCGCCCTCGGCGAACTCGTCGCGCGCCAGGATCGCGTGGCCGCGGGCGTGCTGATACTCGCCGAGCTTGGCGTCGAGCGTGGCCGCGTAGAAGTAGCGCAGGCCCCGGCGCAGCGGCGCGGGGTCCTGCTCGATCGACTCGAGCAGCGCCGCCCGACAGGCGGCGGCGATGTCGGGCTCGCTCGCCATCACGACCAGCGCCTCGAGGTTCTCGGCGGCGGCGCCCAGCGCCTCCGTGTCGCGGTCCGTCGCCTCTGCGCCCAGGGGGACCAGCTTCGGGAGCTGCTCGCCGAGCAGCGCGACTGCAGCGGTCTCGCCCTTGGCCTCGTCCTCGAGCATCAGCCGCGCCTCGCCGAGCAGCGCGGCGACGTGCCCGGGCGCGAGCTGCTGGGCGCGGCGGTAGTGCTTGCGGGCCTGCGCGGGCTGCTTGCGCGCGCGCGCGATCTCGCCGAGCACGAACTGGGACTGCGCCTGCTGGTTGGGGTCGCCGAGCCGCTCGTAGATCTTGAGCGCCTCGCGGGCGTAGCGCTGCGCTTGCTCGAGCTCGAGCTGCTCGAGCGCGATCACGGCGAGCATGTAGCTGACCGAGGGGTCGGCGTAGCCGGTCTCGCGCGCCTTGAGCAGAAAGGGCTTCGCCGCCGCGCCGGAGTACTCGGCGTACTGAATCCCGGCCCACATGTACGAGAGGTCAGGTGTCAGCGAGCCCTCGGCCGCGAGCGTCGCGAGGTCCGACTTGAGCGCCTCCTCGCTCATGCGCGCGACCTCGTCGTTGGGCGAGCACTGGCTGACGTAGGCGGCGACGCGCGCCCTGGCGATGCGCGCGTGCTCGGCGAGCGCCGGGATCTTCGAGGCGGCGGCGGCGTCGAGATCGGTGAGCAGCGACTCGACCGAGATGTCGCCGGGCTCGATCTTCGCCTCCTCCGAGAAGTCGGCGCGACGCTCCGGCGGGGTGTCTTTGTCGGCGTCGACCAGGCGCCAGGCGACGCCGCGGACGCAGACCACGAAGTACATCGCCGCGAGGTCGCCGCGCGCGGCCGTGATCCAGTGGCGCCCCTCGCTCCCAGACAGCTCGTTGAGCCGCTTGTACGCGCTCTTGGCCTTGCGCGTCCGCAGCAGCGCGGCGGCGTCCTCCAGCGCCTTCACCGTCGGCTCGGGGGCGTGGGTGCGCGCGGTCTCGAGCAGCGGCGCGAGCTCTAGCCACGCGTTCCAGGTCCCGAGCGCGGCGGCCTCACCGGCTTCGGCGGCGCTCGGCGGCTGCTTGGGTTTGCAGGCGCTCGCGAGGGCGAGGCCGGCGAAGGCGAGGGCGAGGACGATCGAGATACGACCGAGTCGACCGGACGAGCGAGGGCGCGGAAAAGCACGCGGCACGGCGCGAAGCGTACGGTACGCGGCGCGCGTCGGCCAGCGTCAGAAAAACCCCAGCGGCCCGGCAGCCCGTGTAAGCCGGCCGCGTCGGCTCGCGTTCGCGGGATGAACGGACGAGTTGGCATGAAGCATCAAACCTCACAGTCCCCCTCCCGCGGGCTCTCCCGCCGAAGCTCCCTTCGCGCCCTCGGCGTGCTCACGACCGCGCTGCTCGGCGCGACCGTCCTGACCGGCGCGGCCGGCGACGCGGCGGCCCACCGGCCCGCGCCCCCGATCCCGCCGACGCACTCCCAAGATGTCTCGATCGCGCTCGAGACCGAGTTCGGCTCGACCCTCGAGACCTACTTCCACGGCGGCAGCATGTTCGTCGCCGGCGCGATCGGCCAGCGCTACAACATCCGCGTCACCAACCACACCGGCGAGCGCGTCGAGGCGGTGGTCACGGTCGACGGGCGCGATGTCGTCAGCGGCGAGCTCGGGAATTTTAAGAAGCAGCGCGGCTACGTCATCGCCCCCTTCGACAGCGTGGTGATCGAGGGCTATCGGCAGTCGCTCTCGCAGGTCGCCTCGTTCCGCTTCTCTGACATCTCCAGCAGCTACTCGGCGCGTCGCGGCACCCCGCAGCACGTCGGCGTGGTCGGCGTCGCGGTGTTCAAGGAGAAGCCGCGCCCGAAGCCGCGCCCACGCCCGATCACCCGGCGCCCGTACTACGAGCCCTACGCCGGCGCTGCAGACGAGCGGCAGGCGGGCGGCGCCACGCGCTCGAAGTCGGCCGCCTCGAAGCGCGCGCCGAGCTCGACGGCCGAGGCCGCCCCGAACCGCGACGCGGCGATCGGCGGCAGCTTCGCCCCGCCGCCGCGGACCAACAACATCGGCACTGAGTACGGCGAGACCCGCTACAGCTCGGTGCGCGAGGTCGAGTTCAAGCGCCGTCGCGGCAAGCGCCCTGACTCGATCCTCACGCTCTACTACGACACGCGCGACGGCCTGCGAAATCGCGGCGTGCCGGTCGACCCGCCGTTTCATCACCATCACTTCACGCCCGAGCCTGAGCCGTTCCCGGTCTCGGACCGGCGCTTCGCTCCCCCGCCGCCGCCGCGTCGCTGAGGGGACCTCTCTGTAGCCCGGTGGTCCTGTCGTCAACCAGTCAATCCACGCCAACGCCGCGCCCGGGTATCGGGCGCGGCGTCTCTATTTGCTCAGCGATCACTCGCCCGCTCAGTCGGCGAGCAGCAGGCGCACGGCCGCGGCGGCGCAGGCCAGGCCGAAGGTCCCGGTCACGAAGCCCGCGGTCCCGTAGATCACGTTGCGGCGGTCGCAGCTGTGCATACCGTTATTGCCCTGGGGACAGACGCAGCGGAAGCCCTGGCCCTCGTCGTAGTGCAGCGCGATCGGGTCGGCGGCGGGCTCGAGCGAGTGGATCGCCGCGATGCCCCAGGGCTTGTCGCCCCGCGGGAATTCGTAGCGCTTGCGCAAGAGCTTGCGCGTGGCCGCGAGGAAGGGGTCGTCGCGCACGCGCGCGAGGTCGCTCTCGCGGATCTTGGTCGGGTCCATGCGCCCCGAGGCGCCGCCGGAGACGACCAGCGGGATCCCGCGCGCGCGGCAGGTGCTGATCAGGTGCGTCTTGGCGTTGAGGTTGTCGATCGCGTCGACGACCAGGTCCGGCGCGGGCTCGCCCGCGGCGCCGAGCAGCGCCTCGCTGGTGCTGGCGCTGTAGAACACGCGCTCGCTGCGGACCTCGCAGCGCGGGTTGATCATGCGCAGGCGCTCGGCCATGACATCGCACTTGGGCTTGCCGGTGGTCCCGCGCATCGCGTGCAGCTGGCGGTTCGCGTTGGTGACGCACACGAGGTCGAAGTCGACGATGGTGATCGCGCCCACGCCCGCGCGGACCAGCGACTCGGCCGCCCAGCTGCCGACGCCGCCGAGCCCCACCACCATGACGTGGCTGTCGAACAGGCGCTGCATGCCGCCGTCGCCGACGAGCCGGCCCATGCGGTCGAAGCGGCGGTGGAGGCGATAGGTCTCGCTGACCGGAGGGACATGTGGATCGGGCGGCGGCGCGCTCGCGGGCTGCGCCGGCGCGGCGGGCTTCGACTCCGCGCGCAGCAGGCCAGGGAAGGCGGCGTTCCCGGGGATGAATTCGGCGGCCATGATCGCGGCGGAGTCTAGCAGAGTTCGGAGTCGGCGAAGGTCTCTGAGGACAGCACGCAGCGGGCGTACTTCCAGTAGGCGACCTGGCCGCGCAGCTGGATCCGGCGCCGCTTGTCCTCCACGCAGTGGTCGCGCAGACGATCGAGCATGTTCTGAACGGCGGGTGAGCTGGAGCCCTCGGCCTCCTTGAGCGCGAGCTCCATCTTGTGGTCGCAGACGCGCGCCGGGGAGGGGACGCCGACGCGGAACACCACCCACGCGATCGCCAGCAGGCCGAAGCAGGCGATGAAGCCGTACGCCGCGACCTTGAAGATCACGATCGCGTAGTCGCGCTCCTCCGCGGGCTCAGGCTTGCTCTCGGCCGTGGTTGATTCGGGCGCGTCGGACATACAGACGTGCGCTAGCAAAAAAACTCCGCGCGCGCAGCCCCAACTGTCGGCGCGCGACGTCGAGGGCTGCTAGGCGCCGCCGTCGATGACCTTGAAGGCCGCGCGTCGGCGCTTCGCCTGGGTCTCGGCCTTGGAGTCCTCGGGCGTGTGCGCCGGCGTCTCGCGGGTCGAGGCGCGGGGCTCCTCGGAGGGCTCGGGCGCGGCCTCCTCCGGCGTCTCGACCTCGCTGTCGGCGTTGGCGTCGGTCTCGTCGTCCGCGTCGTCAGTCTCGACCGCGGCGACCGGCGCCGGCTTGACGGGGGCGGGCTTGCTGGACTCGGGGAGCGAGACCGAGCGTAGCGCGGTGCTCCGGGCGTTCGTCGACTCGGCCTGGGCGTCCCGCAGGCGCCGGATGGACTCGGGCATGTTGCGGTCGAGCACGATGCCCCGACCGGTCGCCCGGTCGGCGACGACGTAGATCGCGTCCCAGGGGAACGAGCAGCGAGTCACGTAGCCGCCGAAGGAGAGGTCGGCGGAGATCCCGTGATCTTCAAAAGACAGGTCGAGCGGATAGTTGGCGTCGAGGTCGATGATCAGGCGCTCTTTCCACTGCTCACGAATAAATTTCGGGCAAACCACATCGGCGTGGATCGCGTTCACGTGAATTCGTGGGCACCGGCCGGCCGCGTACAACGACTCGATCACGCTCTGAACCGGGTGGACCATTGCGCTGCTACGGTAGCTGATTTTGCCTCGCCCGGCGAGTGTCGCCGGGTATTTGCACGGCGTTCTCTGTGCCGTAGAGCGCGCCCTCGTTGACAATCACCCGGCGCCACGCCCCGCGCCGGGCGCTGCATTTCGCCCGCTCGTCGGCCCGCGCCTGTGTGATTCCGGCCGCGGGGGCGGGAGCGGGCGCTTGCGTTTCCTCGCCAGATCCATGCTACGTTTGATGTTCGGGACTCGAGGAGCCCGACGGCCCATGGACGCACATAACTCCTGCCCACACTGCTCACCGGAGCTCAGAAGTGAGGAGTCATCGTCCACGAGGTTCTTCATCCTCGCGCTCTCGTTGACCCTGATCCTCGGCGGGCTGGTCGCAACGGGCGTGATCCCCTTCGACGGCGTGGTCGAGCTGCTGCGGCGCTGATCGCTAGCTCGGCGTCACGAGAACGCGCTCAGCCCCGTGAGCGCGCGGCCGATCGCGAGCGTGTGGATCTCGTGCGTGCCCTCGTAGGTGTACACGGTCTCGAGGTTGCACACGTGCCGCATGATGTGGAACTCGCCCATGATCCCGTTGCCGCCGAGCATCGAGCGCGCGGTCCGGGCGGCCGTGAGCGCCATCCGCACGTTGTCGCGCTTGAGGTAGGAGACCTGCACCGGGCTCAGGCTGCCGTGCTGCTTGAGCCGCCCGAAGTGATAGGCGAGCAAGAGGCCCTTGCCGATCTCGTTGTGCAGCTCGACGAGCTTTTGCTGGGTGAGCTGGAAGCCGGCGATCGGGCGATCGAACTGGACCCGATCGAGGGTGTATTGGCGCGCGCGCTCGTAGACGCCCATCGCCGCCCCGACCGCGCCCCAGCCGATCCCGTAGCGGGCCTGCGTAAGGCAGCTGAGGGGTCCCTTGAGCCCACGCACGCCGGGGAGCATGTTCACGGCCGGGACCCGCACGTCGTCCATCACGACCTCGCCGGTCATCGAGGCGCGCAGGCTGAGCTTGCCCTTGGTCTCGGGGGTGCTGATGCCCGCCATCCCGCGCTCGAGCACGAAGCCGCGGATCACCGGCGTCTCGCTGCCGTGATCCAGGGTCTTCGCCCAGATCACCATGACGTCCGCGATCGGGCTGTTGGTGATCCAGAACTTCTGCCCGTTGAGGATGTAGTCGCCGCCGGGGCCGTCCTGGCGTGCGTGCGTGCGCATGGACCCTGGGTCGCTGCCCGAGTTGGGCTCGGTCAGGCCAAAGCAGCCGATCAGCTCGCCCGCGGCCATGCCCGGCAGCCAGCGCTGCTTCTGCTCCTCGGTCCCGTAGGCGTAGATCGGCCACATCGCCAGGGCGGACTGCACCGAGCAGAAGCTGCGGATGCCGCTGTCTTGCCGCTCGAGCTCGATCATCGTCAGGCCGTAGGCCACCGGGTTCATCCCGGCGCAGCCGTAGCCCTGCAGCGACGAGCCGAGGAAGCCCATCTCCGCGAACTCGGGGATCAGCTCTTTGGGGAAGGTCGCGCGCTCGTAGTGCTGCTCGATCACCGGCGCCACGCGACGCTCACAGAACTCGCGCGCGGCCGACCACGTGAGGCGCTCCTCCTCGGTCAGCAGATGGTCGATCGTCAGCAGGTACGGTGTCGGGGTCACCTTGCCCATGCGAGCGATGTACCACGGGCCTGCAGTCGCGGGCGCGTGCCCTACCTCACCGGGCGTCTGGCGACGCGCCTCCTACCCGGGCTTGGGCGCGCCTCGACGCGGGCGCAGGCTCGCGAGCATGATGAGCGCGAGCAGGCCGATGTCCTCGAGCAGCCGCGGCCAGCCGACCTTCGCGGCCTCGGTCTGCTGACCGAAGCAGCCGCAGTCGATGTTGAGGTCGCGGGCGATCGCCGAGGCGATCAGCGCGATGAAGCCGACCGTCAAGGTCCCGAGCAGGAGCGCCGCGCCGCGCCGCTTCCAGCCGGTGAGGATCGCGATCGCGGCCGTCAGCTCGAGCATCGGCACCACGCCCGCGATCAGGTTGGACGACCAGAACGGGAACACCTCGTAGTTGGCGATGTCCTCCGCGAAGCCCACGGGGTCGACGATCTTCGGCAGCGCGGCGACGATGAAGACCGCGGCGACGACGAAGCGCGAGAGCGAGATCGCGATCGCGCCGGCGCGCGACGAGACCACGCGATCGAGCGCGCGCGCGACGAGGGGCGTCTCGGTCACAGCCTCAGCCATGATCCTCCGCCTTCCCGCGCTCGATGGGTCCGCCGCGCTCCGTCCAGCGCAGCCACCCGCCCGCGAGCACGCGGACCTGCTGGCAGCCGACCTGGTCCTGCAGGATCTTGCCGAGGTGCTCGGACTGCTCGCAGCTCCACCCCTCGCAGTAGCAGACGACCAGCTCGTCGATCGGCAGCGGGAACGACTGCATCGTCAGGGTCGCCTCGGCGTCCGTCGCCGGGAGGTTGAGCGCGCCGGGGATGTGTCCGTCGGCGAACAGCTCGGGGCTGCGGGCGTCGACGAAGGTCGCGCCGCGATCGCCGACCAGCGCCACGGCGTCGCGAAACGAGATCCGCTCGACCTGTGAGAGCGCGAGCGCGGCGTCCCCCAGCTCGCCGCTCTCGTCGGGCGCGGGTCCGAGCTCGCAGCTCCCGGCGACCGCCTCGCTGGGGTCTGGGAACCACGGGAACTCGTCGCTGCGCACCGCGATGCTCACCAGCCCGAGCGCGCACGCGAGCGCACTGAGTACAAGCATCTCGCGCAGCGCTCCGCGGAGGCCGCCGCTCGTAAGCGCGCTCTCACTCGCCTCGGGTGCTGTTTGATCACGATCCACGCGCGATCGGCAATTTAGCAGACAGGGACCCTCGGGGCCCCCCGCCGCGCGTCGCAGCTCGCGACCGGCCCCGCGCCCGGTGCTGTCGACCTCAAGACCTCACCGCCCGTGTCTGGTAGCAATTGGTAGGCATGTTGTTGGAACGATCGCGACGACCCCGACGCGCTCGCTGCGGTCTCGGTCGCCGCGCCCGGGCGGCGTCGCGACTGCTGCCGTGGGCGCTCGGGCTCACGGTGATGACCGGCGCGCACACGGTCTGGGCCGCGCCCGCGGGCGGCTCGGCGGGCGGGCAAGCCGGCTTCGGTGGCAGCGGCGCGTCCGCCAGTGGTTCCTCCCGCTCGTCGGGCGGCTACGACTGGCCCGAGCGGGTGATCTCCGGCAACGCGCTGTCCCTGCAGATGCCCCTGCAGATCGGCTTCGTCGGCTACATGCCGCGGGTTCGAATTGGTCTGCAGTACGACTTTCAGCTCCAGCTGCCGCACTGGGTTCACTTCGGCGTCGCGGCGCTGCTCGACCGCGGGAGCTTCCAGACCTTCAAGCTCGACAGCTGCGGTTTCGGCGCGAACCCGCCGGCGGGCTCCTGCGATCCAGGGACCGTCGCCGGCTTCGATATCTGGGCCGGCTACGCCTACAAGTTCTACGTCAAGGATCACCCCTACGTGGTCCCGTACGTGCGCGGCAGCCTCGGCGGCGGCTGGTGGAAGTACCCCACGATCGGCGCCTCGCGCTCGCAGAGCCTCGACTGGTCGGGCTCGTTCAGCCTGCGGCTCGGCGGCGGCGCGCGGCTGTTCCTGCTCGACTACCTCGCGCTCGGGATCGATGTCGCCCTGACCCTCGGCTTCACGCAGTCGCTCAACATCCCGCTCGGCGGCGCGGAGGACAAGGTCACGAGCTTCTTGCTCGGCATGGAGATCCTGCCGCTGCTGGTCGAGTATCGGTTCTGAGGCCCGGCTCGCGGGCCCGCGCCGACGCTCGCGCTGACGGCTCGCTCTGACTAGATGTTCAGGTTCGGGCGGCGCCGACGTCCGCGCGGGAAGTGTGCTACCAGCGTGCTCCCATGGCCCTCGCAGTCGGAATCGTCGGTCTTCCCAACGTCGGCAAGTCGACCCTGTTCAACGCGCTCTCAGACGCCGGCGCCGAGTCGAAGAACTTCCCGTTCTGCACGATCGACCCCAACCAGGGCATGGTCCCGGTCCCCGATCCGCGGCTCGACGCGCTCGTCAAGATCGTCGAGCCCAACAAGGTCGTGCCCACGACCGTCGAGTTCCTCGACATCGCGGGCCTCGTCAAGGGCGCGAGCCAGGGCGAGGGGCTGGGCAACAAGTTCCTCAGCCACATCCGCGGCGTCGACGCGATCGTCCACGTCGTGCGCTGCTTCGAGGACGACAACATCATCCACGTCGACGGCAAGGTCGATCCGGTCGGCGACGCCGAGGTCATCAACACCGAGCTGCTGCTGCGCGACATGCAGTCGGTCGAGCAGCGCCTGTCCAAGGCGCGCAAGCAGGCCAAGAGCGGCGACAAGCTCGAGAAGCAGGCGGTCGTCACCTGCGAGCGCGTGCTCGAGGCGATGGGCGGGGGCACCCCGGCCCGCAGCATCGAGCTGAGCGCCGCGGACGAAGAGGTCCTTCGCGACCTGTTCCTTTTGACAGCCAAGCCGGTGCTCTACGTCGCCAACGTCAGCGAGGAGCAGCTCACCGACGAGGACGACGCCCACGTCACCGCGCTGAAGCAGCTCGCGGCCGAGGAGGGCGCCGAGGCGGTGGTGATCTCGGCGGCGATCGAGTCCGAGATCGCGAGCCTCGAGGCGGAGGAGCGCGCCGAGTTCCTCGAGAGCCTCGGGCTCGAGGAGCCGGGGCTCAACCGCCTGATCTTCAAGGCCTACGAGCTGCTCGAGCTCATCACGTACTTCACGGCGGGCAAGAAAGAGGTCCGCGCGTGGACGATTCGTCGCGGCACCCTCGCGCCGGGGGCCGCCGGGAAAATTCACTCGGACTTCGAGCGCGGCTTTATCCGCGCCGAGGTCATGGGGTTCAGCGAGCTCGTCGAGCTGGGCTCCGAGGCGGCGGTGCGAGCCAAGGGGCGCCTGCGGCTCGAGGGCAAGGACTACGTGGTGCAAGACGGCGACGTGATGCACTTCCGGTTTAACGTGTAGCCCGATGGCACGGACTGCGCTTGAAAGCGCGTCAGGACAGCGGTAGATGATGAGAGTGCCTGTGCCGCCCGCGTCCGCGCTCGCCCGGTTCCTCGCCAGCGTAGCCGTCAGCGCGAGCCTCGTGGTCGCGCTGGTCCCGGCCGACGCGCTCGCCTCCGCCGCCGCGCGCGGGGAGGCACCGGCGGGGGACGAGCTGAGCGCCGAGGAGGAGTACGATCTCGGCGAGCAGGCCTACGCGCTCGGCAACTACGAGGAAGCGGTCGGGCACTTCGAGCGCTGCTACGCGAAGTCGAAGCACCCGAACCTGCTCTACAACATCGGTCAGTCCTACGACCGACTGTACGAGATCTCGCAGGACCCGAAGCACCTGCGCAAGGCCAAGCGGCTGTTCCTCAACTACGTCAAGTTCCTCGAGCAGAGCGAGGGCCTCGACGAGGCGACCAAGGCCAGCGTCGAGCAGCACATCGTCGAGATCGATGAGAAGCTCGCGGCGGTCGAGCCGGTCGAGGAGCCCGACCCCGACCCTGACCCGCCTGAGCCCGATCCGCCCGAGCCTGAGCCCGAGGGGCCGCAGGACCCGACGCCCTCCGGCACGACCGATCCGCCCGTGGACGAGCCCGAGCTCGAGGACAAGCCGATTTATAAAAAGGGCTGGTTCTGGGGCACGATCGTCGGCGTGCTCGCGGTCGCGGGGGGCGTGACCGCGGCGGTGCTCTTGACCCGCGACAACGGCGAGCCGATCCCCGACCCCGAGCTCGGGACGATCGGGCGATCGGGTCGCGCGCAGCAGCCCGCGCCGCGACCTGGCCCTTCATTCACGCCCGGCGGGCTCGTGTTCTCTTTCTAGTCTTTCTCTCTTCAAACGGAAACCAGGCCGCGAGATGACCGCGCTCTCCTCCAGCCAGGATCTGCACCCGACCAGCGGCGCGCGCTACTTGTTCGAGCGCCAGGGCGACGAGGCTGACGCGCTGCGCTACGCGGTCGCGATCTACGTCTCGGACGGCGCGCGCGTCTCGACGACGCTTCGTTGGGATGAGCGCGGCGAGGCCGTGCTGGAGCCGGCGGTCGCGAGCGACGCGCTGCGCGGCGAGCTCCTCAAGCTCGCGCGCGTGGTCAAACGCAGCGGTCAGCCGCGACTCTCTCGCTGGCGCGGCTGACCGGCAAATCGCGGGCTTCGAACGCGCGAAGGGGAGGCCGGCGGCCTCCCCCTCGGAGCGTTGATGACGTGATTGATTAGCCGGTGGTCGCGCCGCCGCCGGAGCTGCCGCCGGTCGAGCCGCCGGAGCTGGAGCCGCTGCTCGTCGTGTCGTCGAAGCACAGGCACTGGAACGGGTTCGACGGGTCGTCGTTCTGCTGGCCGCAGACGCCGTTGTCGAAGGACTCGTCGTTACAGACCGTGACGCAGTCGATCAGCGCGGTCTGGACGCCGTAGTCGCAGGCCAGCAGCGTCGCCTCGTCTTGGCAGGCGTCGGCGTCACAGGGGTCGCCCGAGCCGTCGCCGCACAGGATCACGACCTGGTCCATCTCGGGGTCGTCGACGCAGCCGAAGGACTTGCCGCCGCCGAAGTCGAACGAGCAGGTCTGGTCGAGCACGTCCGCGCCCTGCAGCTGCCACGCGCCGCTGACGCACTCGTAGTACTCACCGCCGCCGCCGCAGTCGACATCGTGGGTGCACCACACGGTGCCGTCGGTGCAGCTGTCCCCGGGCGGGGGCTCGGGGTTGCAGTTGGGACCCGCCGAGGTGCCCACGCCGGTGCTCGTCGCGCCGCCCTGGGTGGTGCCGCCGCCGCCGTCGGTCTCGGTCGGATCCTTGGGATCGAGCGGGCAGCAGTCGAGGCCCGTGTTCGAGCACCAGTCGTAGTCCTGGTTGCAGTAGCAGAGCCCGTCGTCGGCGAGGTAGCTGTTGTCACCGCACACGCCGCCGACCGGATCCTTGGGGTCGATCTCGCAGCACGAGAGGTCGAAGTCGTCGTTCGGGTTACACCACGAGTAGCCGTTATCGCAGTAGCAGAAGCCGTCGTTGCCGACGTAGTTGTTGTCGAGCAGACTGCCGCACTCGTCGGGGTCGTCACCGTTGCCGTTGCCGCCGACGATGATGCAGCCGACTGAGAAGCTGACCAGTCCGGCGAAGAGGGTGGCGAGCAGTCCGTTATTCCGGTTGGAGCGCAAAATCATGTTCTATTCCTCGTAGTGGGGCCGTGACGATCTCTGGGTGCTGTCTTGGACGTGGCGCGAGGGCCATTGATTCGACGTCCGCGAAGGGAAAATTCTCCAGCGATCAAGAATTCAGACCTGAGCATTGTAGCCGAGCGGCGCAGCGCGGGCTGTGATCGGCGCACGCGCGCGTAGGGCAAAACGCAAGAGCCCGTTGCCGCGTCCACGCGCGAGAGCGGTCGACCGGTCGGTTTGCGGGGGTCAAAACGCGAAACGCCGCGCTCGTGTGAGCGCGGCGTTATATTATGTCCCATAGGACATGTTAGTCAACGGTCCAGGTGTGCCCCTTGCGCATGAGCGCGTTGAGGTCACCCTCGCCCTGCTGCTCGATCGCCTGGTCGATCTGCCCGAGCACGAGGGCCTCGAAGCTGTCGTCCGGCTCACAGTAGAGCACGCCCAGCGCGACCGGGAAGCTCGGCGGCTCCATCGACGCGAGCAGGAAGGCCTGCGACCGGTTGCGCTCGTCGTGGACGAGCAGGTCGGCCTCGGTGATCCCGTCCTCGCCGAGCGTCACGACCTCGAGCTCGAGGGCGCCTGGCTTTAAGCGCAGGCCTTTGTTCTTGTCCTTGCCGAAGATCATCGGCTTGCCGTGCTCGAGGTGCAGCTGCGTCTGGGTCGCGGTCGCGCGCTCCGTGAAGTGGCTGAACGCGCCGTCGTTGAACACTGGGCAGTTCTGGAAGATCTCCATGAAGCTCGTGCCCTTGAAGCCGTGCGCGCGCTCGAGCAGCGCGCTGAAGCGCTTGGCGTCGGTGTCGATCGCCCGCGCGACGAACTTGGCGCCGGCGCCCATGGCGAAGCCGACCGGCAGGACCGGGTTGTCGACCGAGCCCATCGGCGTCGACGGCGAGCGCTTGCCGACCAGCGAGGTCGGCGAGTACTGGCCCTTGGTCAGCCCGTAGATGCGGTTGTTGAACAGGATGATCTGGACGTTGAGGTTGCGCCGCAGGACGTGCAGCAGGTGATTGCCGCCGATGCTGAGGCCGTCGCCGTCGCCGGTGATCAGCCAGACGTCGAGCTCCGGGTTGGCGAGCTTGAGGCCGGTCGCGAAGGTCGGCGCGCGCCCGTGGATGGTGTGGAACCCGTAGGTGTTCATGTAGTACGGGAACCGGCTCGAGCAGCCGATGCCCGAGATGAAGACGGTGTTCTCGCGCTTGACCCCGAGCTTGGGCAGCGTGCGCTGAACCGCGGCGAGGATGGCGTAGTCGCCGCAGCCGGGGCACCAGCGGACCTCCTGGTCCGAGGAGAAGTCCTTGCGGGTGAGCTTTTTAGTGGGTGTGTCGGGCATCTCAGCTCTCCTTAGGAGGTGGCGGCGAGCTTCTCGGCGATCGCGGTCTCGATCTCGGAGACCTTGAACGGCTGGCCGGCGATTTTGTTGAGGCCCTCGGCGGGGACCAGGAACTCACTGCGCAGGACCTTGACGAGCATGCCGTTGTTCATCTCGGGCACGACGATCTGCTTGAAGCCGCGCAGGAGGTCGCCGAGGTTGCGCGGCATCGGCCACATGTAGCGCAGGTGGATGTGCGAGACGGTCTTTCCGTCCGCGAGCGTGTTGCGGACGGCCTGGTGGACCGAGCCGAAGGTCGAGCCCCAGCTGACGATCACGAGGTCGCCGCGCTCGGGGCCCGCGCAGACCTCCTGCAGCGGGATGTCGTTGGCGATGTTGGCGACCTTCTGCGCCCGGGTCTTGACCATCTTGTGATGGTTGTCGGGGTCGTACGAGATGTTGCCGGAGTCGTAGTGCTTCTCGAGGCCGCCGACGCGGTGCTCGAGGCCCGGCGTGCCGGGGACCGGCCAGATCCGCGCGAGCGTCTCGGGATCGCGGAGGTAGGGGTGGAAGTCCTTGGGCTCGGTGTGCTGCTTGGCCGGGAAGGGCTCCATCGCGTCGAAGTCGGGGATCTTCCACGGCTCGGCGCCGTTGGCGAGGTAGCCGTCGCTGAGCAGCATGACCGGCGTCATGAACTTGGTCGCGAGGCGCACGGCCTCGATCGCCGTGTAGAAGCAGTCGCCGGGGGTCGAGGCGGCGAGCACGGCGAGCGGGCAGTCGCCGTTGCGCCCCCAGATCGCCTGGAGCAGGTCGGACTGCTCGGTCTTGGTCGGCAGGCCGGTCGAGGGACCGCCGCGCTGGATGTCGCAGATGACGAGCGGCAGCTCGACCATGACCGCGAGGCCGATGGCCTCACCCTTGAGCGCGACGCCGGGGCCCGAGGTGCTGGTGATGCCCAGCGCGCCGGCCCAGGAGGCGCCGACGGCCGCGCAGACCGCCGCGATCTCGTCCTCGGCCTGGAACGTGACGACGCCGAAGTTCTTGAGCTTCGAGAGCGCGTGCAGCAGCGAGGAGGCCGGCGTGATCGGGTACGAGCCGAGCATCGGCTTGACCGACGCGAGCTTGCAGCCGGCGACGAGGCCCCACGCGAGCGACTCGTTGCCGGTCACGTTGCGGTAGGTGCCGGCGTCGAGCGTGGCCTTGGGGACCTGGTAGCAGCCGATGCCGCTGGGCATCTCGGCGGTCTCGCCGTAGGCGTGGCCGGCGTTGAGCGCGGCGACGTTGGCCTCGGCGATCTCGGGCTTCTTCGCGAACTTCTGCCGCAGCCAGTCGATGGTGGCCTGACGGTCGCGGCCGAACAGCCACATCATCAGGCCGAGCGTCCACATGTTCTTGCTGCGCAGCGCGGCCTTGGTCCCGAGCTCGAACTTGGCGACGGCCGCGAGCGTGTGCTTCGAGATGTCGAGCTTGAGCACGCGGAACGGCCCCAGCGTGTCATCGTCGAGCGGGCTGACCTCGTAGCCGGCCTTCTTGAGGTTGCCCTTGGTGAAGGTGCCGGTGTTGACGACGACCATGCCGCCGCGCTTGAGGTCCTTGATGTTGACCTTGAGCGCGGCGGGGTTCATCGCCACGAGCACGTCCGGGGCGTCGCCCGGGGTCATGATGTCGTGGGCCGCGAAGTGAACCTGGAAGCCGGACACTCCGAAGGTCGTCCCCGCGGGCGCTCGAATCTCGGCCGGGAAGTCGGGGAAGGTCGCCAGGTCGTTCCCCATCAAGGCGGTTGACTGGGTGAACTGGGTTCCGGTGAGCTGCATGCCGTCGCCGGAGTCTCCGGCGAAGCGAATGACGACCGAATCGAGGTCCTCGCGTTTGGTCTTGGCGGCGAAGGTATCCATGTCCTGTGTAACCTGTGTTCCGGTACCCTCGCGTCGGCGTTAATGATGACGGTTCACCATTAAATCTGACGTAGGGTTAACCGTGAGCAGTGATTATGCGCTCACGCGCGAGCTGTTGTCACCAAACTGACGCGTTGTGACGAGTGAGTGAGTGCACACCATCGCGCATCAACGGCGCTCTCAGCTCGGAGAGCGCCGCGTCGACGCGCCTGACGGTCGTGTTGCTCTTTCAGCTCGCTCGCTCGCGGTGGATCCGCTCAGCGGACGGCCGCGACCAGCGAGTCGATGTAGCGAATGTAGGCCTGGAGCGTGCTCGAGTCTGGCTCTCGAGGCAGCCGCGCGAGCGCGGCCGGGCCCTTGTTGCTCGACTTCGGCTCCAGGGTCGCGCCGACCCAGTTCAGCAGCGCGTGGCGGCCGTGGACATCCGCGATTCGCTGGCCGCGAACCGGGGATTTCTCGAGCGCGTGATTCCAAGCCATGATGTTGCGCGCGAAGCTCCGAGTCCACGCCCTGTGGTTGGCCGCGAATTGGTCCTTTAGGTCAGGCCGGTGCAGCGCGAGGGCGTCGCGGATGTTGCCGCCGAGCTTGGGGGCGTTGCGCGCGTCGTCGAGGAACATGCGGCTCGCGCGCGCGTCGGCGGGGAGATGGACCCGGGAGCCGATGTCGACGACCACCGTGCCGAGCCCGAGCTGAGTCGGGGCCAGGGAGTCGACGGTGGAAATCTGCGCCGTCGCGCCGATGGTGGCGGCGACGATCGCACCGACCGCCTTGTTCGGCGCCGCGACCGCGAGCGCGCCTGCAGCCCGCGCCTGCGCGGAAAAGGCCAAAGAGAGGCCGGTGAGCGGAACGATGTGAATCCAGGTTCGGCGAGAGAGCATAGAACTCCAAGCGTGGGACGCGGGGCCGTTAAAAATTATTCGAGGCCTCGTCGGGTGGCTCTCCGTCCAGATCGTCGAATTCAGCCCAGGGGTCCGGAAACTGGAGGATCTCATGGTGCCCGAAGCGGACCCGGTTGTCGGTGATCTTGGCCCAGGTGATAGCGAGCGCGTAGAGGGCGTGCGCGCTTTGGTCGGCTGGCCGGTTTTTTTGCCGGGCGAGCAGCGGAGCGGCGACCGGGTGACGCGCGAGGTAGGTCGAGCGCAGCGCGTCGGCGATCGGCGCGGCCAGTTGATCTGCGCGGAGAATGACGCCTCGCAGCTGAACGCCGCGCAGCTCTTCGACGCGCTCGGTCTCGAGGTACAGCGCGGCGCCAGCGAGCGTGGGTCCGGCGCCGATGTGCCGCCCGTGGGTCGATCGCGGCGCGCTGGCGAACAGCAGCGCGGGCGCCGGGCGGGCGATCCAGCGAGTGAGGTCGATCGACGCGTAGAACAGCGGGGTCGGGTACGGCGCTTGATCCACAGCGTCGCGCGCGTTCGTCGCAAGCGTCAGGACCCATCGCTCCCCGAGTAGCTCCATGAGCGCGCTCACGCGCGGCGCGTTCGCGCTGGTCGCCGGGGACGCTCGCATGGTCCGGCGAGCGTACACGCTTGGGGTACAGTCCGCCCATGAATCGCGCTGCGGACTCCGTCGACGCTGTCATCGATCGCGGCCTCCAGGCCGTTGAGGACGAGAACCTCGAGCGCGCTGAGCTGGCCCTCGAGGAGGCCCAGCGGCTGGTGGGAGAGAATCACGTGCGCGTGCTTCATCTCAGCGGCTTGATCGCGTGGGCCGAGGGGCGACTCGAGAACGCGGCGGGGTACCTGCAGCAGGCCGTCGATCTCGACGCTGATCACGCCGAGATCTATCTCGACTGCGCCGAGTGTCTGGCCGCGAGCGGAAACGACCTGCAGGAGGCCGAGGCGGTGCTCCGCACCCTGCTCGCGCGCGATTCCATCGAGGCGGAGTCGAAGGATCAGGGCAAGCTGCTGCTCGCGCAGATCCGCCTGGATGACGATGACGTCGAGGAGGCGCTCGAGGTGCTCGAGAGCATCTCGGATGAGCGCAAGGGCGACCCCATCTACTTGAGCACGCGCGCGCTCGTGCTCGAGGCGGGCGGTCAGACCGAGGCGGCGCTGCGCGCCCTCGAGCAGGCGATCGAGGCGGACCCCGAGGATCCCGATCTGCACTATCAGCTCGGGCTCGTCCGCGAGTCACACGGCGATCGCGAGGGCGCGAAAGTGGCGATGCTGAAGGTCCTCGAGCTCGACGCCCAGAGCGCCGGTGAGCGCGAGCCGCTCGAGAGCAGCGAGAGCGACGCGCTGCGCGCCCAATTCGAGGAAGAGGTGCTCACCGAGGTGCCCGAGCCGGTGCTGCAGCGCGTCGCGAACGCGCCGATCTTGGTCCAGACGCGGCCGACGAAGGCGCAGGTCGCCGACGGCGTCAACCCGCGGACCTACGTGACCTTCGTCGGGCAGCCGAAGCAGGACGAGCAGGAGGCGCGGCTCGACGCGATCATCATCATGCGGGACCTGCTGCTCGATGAGGTCGACGACGACGAGGACATCGTGCCGCTGCTGTTCGTCGGCTTGCTGGACGAGCTGCGGGCGTTCTTCCGGATGGAGGGCCTGCAGATGGCCACCGCCTCGTAGGGCTCGGCGCGCGCGTAAGAGTTAAGTCAAGTCACGGCGGCGGGGCGGCGTCCCTGCGCCGCGCGACGAGGGATTAGACTGTTTAATAAGTCGAGGTCGCGTGGACCGCCGCGCGCCTGTCCGCGCGAGCTCGACGTGACGAACTCGAGCGTTTCTTCAGGAGCTGGGATGGATCAGCAGCACAACACCGCGGCCCTTATCTACGACTGGAACGAGCGCGAGCGCACGGGGCCGCTGCTCCGCAGACCGCCGCGCTTCGTCGACGAGACCATCCGCGACGGGCTGCAGTCGCCGTCGGTGAAGGACCCGACGATCGAGCAGAAGATGGAGCTGCTCCGCTACATGGATCGGCTCGGGATCCAGTGCCTCAACCTCGGGCTGCCGGGCGCGGGCACGCGCGCGCAGGAGGACGTCGAGCAGCTGCTGCGCCTGATCGTCGAGGAGAAGCTCAACCTCACGCCGAACTGCGCGGCGCGGACCGTCGCCGCCGACATCACGCCGATCATCGACATCTCGCAGCGCGTCGGCGTGCCGATCGAGATCACCGCGTTCATCGGCTCGAGCCCGATCCGCAGCTACGCCGAGGGCTGGGACACGCAGCGGCTCGTCAAGCACACGCGCGACGCGATCAAGCTGATCGTCGGCAACGGCCTGCCGGCCTCGTTCGTCACCGAGGACACGACGCGCTCGCACCCGATGACGCTCGACCTGCTGTTCCGCACCGCGATCGACGAGGGCGCGACGCGCCTCGTGCTCTGCGACACGGTGGGGCACGCGACCCCGGACGGCCTGCGCAACCTCCTCAACTTCACCAAGGGCCTTTTGCGCGCGATGGACGTCGAGGAGCGCGTCGAGCTCGACTGGCACGGGCACAACGATCGCGGGATGGCGCTCGCGCTGGGCCTTTACGCCTTCGAGTGGGGCGTGCACCGCGTGCACGGCTGCGGCCTCGGCATCGGCGAGCGGGTCGGCAACACCTCGATCGATCTGCTGCTGCTGAACCTCTACCTGCTGGGCCTGCTCGACACCGAGCAGCACGACCTCTCGTGCCTCGTCGAGTACGTGCAGAAGGTCAGCGAGTACACGGGGGTGCCGATCCACCCGAGCTACCCGCTGTCCGGGCGCGACGCGTTCAGGACCGCGACGGGTGTGCACGCCGCGGCGATCATCAAGGCCCAGAAGCAGGGCGACTCCGAGCTAGAGGATCGCGTCTACTCCTCGGTCCCGGCCGGTGTGTTCGGGCGCCGGCAGGAGATCGAGATCGGGCACTACAGCGGCAAGTCGAACGTGGTCTACTGGCTGCGCGAGCACGGCTACGAGACCTCGGAGGCGCTGGTCGACAAGGTCTTTCAGGCAGCCAAGCGTCAGGACCACACGCTCTCGACCGACGAGGTGAAGGCGATCATCGAGGCCTGACGGCCGCGGCGCCAGCGCCAGCGCGGGCGCGCGCGGCCGGTTCGTGAACAGGGGGAACCCCTCGAGATCTCACGCGTGCGGACGGGGGAGAACACCTCATCCGCGCGCGTTTTTCTTTATTGTTTTATCAACATGCGTACCTGGTCTCGTGAATTCCTGGTGGTCTCGCTCGTGGTCCCGCTGCTCGCGGTGACCGGGTGTGGGGACAGCTCTGTCGACAGCGACTCCGGCGACTCCGACGCGGACACCTCGACCACGGATCCTTCGGCCGGCCCCGACTCGAACACCGACGGTCAAACCGGCGCGACGACGGACCCGGGTGGTTCGGAGACAGAGGACGGTACGACGATCGGCGACGGTGACGGAGACGGCGACGGCGACGGAGACGGAGACGGCGACGGAGACGGCGACGGCGACGGAGACGGAGACGGAGACGGAGACGGTGACGGCGACGGCGACGGCGACGGAGACGGAGACGGAGACGGCGACGGAGACGGAGACGGAGACGGTGACGGCGACGAGCCCGTCTGCGGTGACGGCCAGGTCAACGGTGGCGAGGAGTGCGACGACGGCAACGATGTCGACAACGACGCCTGCTCGAACAGCTGCCTGAACGTCCCCTGCGACCAGCAGATGCAGCAGCCGCCCGACTTCGACTTCTCCTACATCTGGATCTCGAACTCGCCGCAGGGCACGGTCTCGAAGGTCGACACCGCGACCGCGACCGAGGTCGCGCGCTACACCTCGGGCCCGCCCGGGGCCCAGGACCCCTCGCGCACCTCGGTCAGCGCTGACGGCAAGTTCGCGGTCGTGGTCAACCGCAACGGCGGCATCTCCATGATCGCGGCCGAGGAGGACGACTGCGTCGACAGCAATAACAACAACACGATCGAGACCTCGCAGGGTCCCAACGACGTGCTCGCGTGGGGCCAGGACGAGTGCGTGCTGTGGAACGTTTCGCTGCCGGCGACTGGCACCTCCGGGCCGCGCCCGGTCAGCTGGAACATCGGTCCGCAGGACGAGTTCACCTGCGAGTTCGGCATGGGCGACGTCTGGGTCGGTTGGTACAACTCGGGCCAGAACACCGGCAACTTCCGCCTGCTCAACGGCGAGGACGGCGCGACCATCACCGAGGTGCAGGTGAACAATTGGTCCGGTGAAACCTGGGGCCCCTACGGCGGCGCGATCGACTCGGAGAACAACTTCTGGGTCACCGGCTGGGGCAGCAACGGCCCGGTCGTGAAGATCGACGGTCAGGACTACCAGGCGACCCACTACGGCAACGCGGGCGGGTGGATCTACGGCATGGGCCTGGATCTACAGGGCAACACCTACGCGGCCGGCTGCGGCAACGGCAACGTCTACCGCTTCGACAAGCAGAACGAGTCGTGGTCGCTGGCCGGGTCGACGAACGCGAGCTGCCTGCGCGGCCTGCAGGTCGACCTCGAGGGGCGGGCCTTCATCGCCAAGAACAGCCCCTGCGGCCTCGCGGTCTGGGACACCGAGAACATGCAGTGGATCAGCCAGCACGTGGCCATCGCCGGCTGCTCGACGCCGGTGGGTGTCAGCATCGACGCCGAGGGCTACGTCTGGGTCGTTGATGAGGGCGCGAGCCGAGCGTTCAAGATCGATCCGGACAACTACTCGATCGTCGATCAGGTCACCGGCCTGGTCAGCCCCTACACCTACTCGGACATGACGGGCGCCGGCCTCAACGCCCAGATCGTGCCGCAGTAGCGGCTCGAGGCGCGAAGGTCAGACGCCGCGCTCGCCCGAGCGAGCGCGGCGTCTCGTTCGAAGCGACGCGCCGGCCCGCTCGCTACCAGATGACCTTGAGCAGGTGTTTGCACTCGCGCTTGAGCGCTTCGAACAGGCTCTTGTCGTGCCACTTCTCGGGCAGCGGCGCGCGGTTGCCCGCGAGCTCGGGCCGGCGGGCGAGCGCGACCTGCCAGGGGAACAGGTCGGTGCGTGACCAGCCCTGCTTGCGGATGCTCGGCGTGCTCACCGGCATCCAGCCGCGCGGGCGATCGCCCCAGATCAGCCACTGCGGCTCGGGCGGCTGGGCGTCCTTGTCGGGGACGCCGGGCCACAGCAGCATCGCGGGTCGGGCGGTGCCCTCGCGCGCGCGGACCATCGCGGGCAGCAGCGCCGCGTCGCCGGGCATGACCTCGCCTGCGGGCTTGCGCGCGACCGGGCGCTCGAGCAGCGAGCCGTGGCGCTGGGTGATGTGCAGCCCGCCGCTGGCCTTAAGGACATCATCGACGCGGAGCGCCTGCAGCGGGACCACGTCGGGGCCCTTGAGCTTGCTGCGGGTCGCGACGAAGCTGACTGTGCGGGGGGCCTCGGGGGGGAGCGACTCGACGAGCGCGCGCGCGTCTAGGCCTAGCTCCAGCGGCTTCCACTCGAGCGCGGCGAGCGGCTGGCGCCACAGTCGACCGAGCATCCCGTCGGCCTGCGGCCCGCCGAGGATCAGCGCGCTCGCCAGGACATCTTCGGAGGCGTAGGGCGGGATCAGCAGCGACACGCAGCTCGCCGGCCAGCGCAGGCGACACTCCTCCGCGAGCGGGAGCGGGTCGGGCGGGTCCTCGACGTCGTCGGGGATCGGCGGCTGCTCGATCAAGAAGCGCTGCAGGAGCCCGCGCGGGCGCAGCACGTAGATCCAGCGGGCGTCGCCCGCGAGGTCGAGCGGCGTCGCCCGGTTGGCGTTGGCGGCGAGTTTACTCGGGAGGAAGCGCTCGGTCTCAAAGCGCAGCCCGGGGGTGGTCCAGGCGATCGCGCCGTCGCGGGCCGCGAGCACGCAGCGCCCGGTCGTCGTGACGTGGAGACCGGCGATCCCCTCGCGCTCGACCGCGACCTCGCTGGTGGTCTTGAGCCGCAGCCGCATGTAGCCCGAGGGGTGATCGGGATCGATGACCCACGCGTCCTGGCTGCCGTCGGACCAGATCGCGCGGCCGCGCGGCGTCGCGACGAGGCCGGTCAGCGTGCGCTCGCTGACCTTGCGCCGGTGGCTGATCGACTCGCTCTCGGCGTTCCACAGGACCTCGCCGTGCGAGCCGACGCCGCACACCAGGCCGGGCCGAAGCACGCAGACGCGATCGACGAAGCCGCCGAGCTTGCTGCCGACCTTGGCGCTGCTGGTCGCGTAGAGGTTGCCGCGAAACAGGTGGTGCCCGCCCATCCACAGCTGCCCGTCGCTCGGCGCCTCGCTGACCGAGGGGCGCTCGGCCTTGATCGCGACGCTGCGCTCGACCTCGAGGGTCTGGGCGTTGACCACCCACAGCTCGTGCGGGAGCGTGACGAGCAGGCGCTTGTGATCGCGGCTCATGGCGATCGCGAGCGGGCGATCGTCGAGGGTCTTTGTCGATAGCGCGCCCGCGTCACCGGCGGTGCGCTTCTTGGCGCCGGCGACGACGCGCCGACCGGTGCCGGCGACAACGCGACGGCCTTTGCCGCCCTTACGTCCTCCTCGACGAACCGTCATGAGCGGGTCACCGTATCTCGAATTATCCGCGACGTCACGGCCGGGAGCCCGGCCGAGGGGCCCCGAGACGCGCTGCTCGACGTGCGATGCCGCTCAGAGGTTGATCATGCGCCCGTCGACGCCGAGCGCGGCCTCTTTGATCGCCTCGGCGAGCGTCGGGTGGGCGTGGACGCTGCGGGCGATGTCCTCGGAGCTGGCGGAGAACTCAACCGCGACCGCGAGCTCGGCGATCGTGTCGCTCGCGCGCGGGCCGATGATGTGCGCCCCGAGGATGCGGTCGGTCTCGGCGTGGGCGAGGATCTTTACGAAGCCGTCGGTCTGTCCCATGGCCTTGGCGCGGCCGTTGGCGGCGAAGGGGAAGCTCCCGTGCTTGTAGGGGATCCCCGCCTCCTTAAGCTCGGGCTCGGTCTTGCCGACCGAGGCGATCTCGGGGTGGGTGTAGATGACGTTGGGGATGGCGTCGTAGTTGACGTGCCCGCCGAGGCCGGCCATGTGCTCGACGGCCGCGACGCCCTCGTGCTCGGCCTTGTGCGCGAGCATGATGCCGGGGATGACGTCGCCGATCGCGTAGACGCCGGGGACGCCCGTGAAGTAGTGCTCGTCGACCTCGATGTAGCCGCGCTTGTTGAGCGTGAGGCCGACCTGCTCCGCGTTGAGCCCGCGCGTGTTGGGCCAGCGGCCGACCGCGACGAGCAGCCGATCGCCGGAGATCGACTGGGGCTGGTCGGCTTTGTCCTGGTAGGTCACGTCGACGACGTCGCCGCGGCGCGTCGCCCCGGTGACGCGGGCGTTGAACACGAAGTCGAGGCCCTGGCGCGGGAAGATCTTGGCCGCGGCCTTGCTGATGTCGGGGTCCATCATCGCCAGCAGCGAGGGCAGGTACTCGAGCACCGTGACCTTGGCGCCGAGCCGGGCCCAGACCGAGCCCAGCTCGAGGCCGATCACGCCGGCGCCGATGATCATCAGGTGCTCGGGGACGCTCGGGTACGAGAGCGCCTCGGTCGAGGTGCCGATGCGGTCGCCGTCGAACTCGACGCCGCGCAGGCTCGCCGGGACCGAGCCGGTCGCGATCAGGATCTTGTCGGTGACCAACTCGGCGAGCAGCCGCCCGTTCTCGGGGTCGGAGACGCCGACGCGCCCGTCGCCGCGCAGGCTGCCGAGGCCGCGGATCCGGTGGATGCCGTTCTTCTTGAACAGGAAGTCGACGCCGCCGGTCAGCTGCCGGACGATCTTGTCTTTGCGGCGCAGCATCTTGGTCACGTCGATCTCGACGCCGGAGACCTTGATGCCGTGGGGCCTCAGGTGCTTGCGGATGTCCTCGTAGCGCTCGCTCGAGTCGAGCAGCGCCTTGGAGGGGATGCAGCCGACGTTGAGGCAGGTGCCGCCGAGCGTCGGGTCTTTCTCGATACAGGCGACCTTCATGCCGAGCTGCGCCGCGCGGATGGCCGCGACGTAGCCGCCCGGGCCCGCGCCGATGACGACGAGGTCGAGGCGCGCGGGGAGGTCTGCAGGGATCGGGGATGGGGGAGCCTTGGACATGGTGTTCGCCTGCCTTGTGGTCGGGGCGCTCGCGGAGGTGATCGCGGAGCCGTCGAGCTAGACGTCGAGCATGATGCGCGACGGGTCCTCGATGCACTCCTTGATCCGGATCAGGAACTGCACCGCCTCGCGCCCGTCGACCAGCCGGTGGTCGTAGGACAGCGCGAGGTACATGATCGGGCGGATCTCGACCTGGCCGTTGATCGCGACCGGGCGCTCGACGATGTTGTGGAGCCCGAGGATGCCGCTCTGCGGCGGGTTGAGGATCGGCGTCGAGAGCATCGAGCCGTAGATCCCGCCGTTGCTGATGGTGAATGTCCCGCCGGTCAGGTCGTCGAGCTTGAGCTTGTTGTTGCGCGCGAGCAGGGCGAGGCGCTTGATCTCAGCCTCGATCTCGGAGAACGAGAGGCGGTCGCAGCCGCGCACCACCGGGACGACCAGGCCCTTGCCGCCGCCGACCGCGACGCCGATGTCGTAGCGCTTGTGGTAGTGGATGTCGGTCCCGCGGATCTCGGCGTTGACGCCCGGGTAGGCCTTGAGCGCCGAGACGGCGGCCTTGATGAAGAACGACATGAAGCCGAGCTTGATGCCGTGGCGCTCGTTGAAGGGCTGCTTGTAGGCCTTTCGAAGGGCGAAGATCGCCGACATGTCGACCTCGTTAAAGGTCGTGAGGATCGCGGCGGTGTGCTGGGCCTGGACGAGGCGCTCGGCGATGCGTCGGCGCAGCGGGGTCATCGTCTTGACCTCGACGAGCGAGTCGTCCGCTGCGGCTGCGGGCTTGGGCGCGGGGGCGGGCTTGGGCGCGGGAGCGGGCTTCTTGGCCTGGGCGGGCGCCTTGGCCTGGGCGGCGGCGCGCTGGACATCTTCTTTGAGCACGCGCCCGCCGAGGCCGGTGCCGGCGACCGTGCTCAGGTCGACGCCCGCGCGCGCGGCCTCGGCCTGGGCGGCGGGCATCGCCGGGCCGCCGGGGGCGGCTTCGGGGGCGGGGTCGGGCTGGCTGGCCGCGGGGGCAGGTGCAGGCGCGGCCTCCGTCGCGGGCTCGGGCGCGGGTTCCTTCGCGGGTTCCTTCGCGGGCTCGGTCGCGGTCGCGGGCTGGTCGCCGGCCTCACCGATCTCGGCGATGACATCGCCGATCGACACGGTCGCGCCGACCTCCGCGAGCTGGCGCAGCAGCACGCCGTCGCAGGGGGCCGGGGCCTCGACCGTGATCTTGTCGGTCTCGAGCTCGACGATGGGGTCGTCGGCCTTGACGCGGTCCCCGGGGGACACGAGCCAGCTGGCGACGATGGCCTCGGTGATGGACTCGCCGAGGGCGGGGACTTTGAGCGGGGTCGGCATCGCGTGGATCCTTCGATCGTGTGGGGTGGGTTTTTCTAAAAACGAGTGCGTCGCGTCGGTGGTGACGCGGGGCGCAGGGGGGTGTGCGGGCGCGGCTTAGAGCTTGTCGAAGGCGGCGTCGAGCAGCAGCTTGAGCTCGAGCGCGTGGCTGGCGGAGGAGCCGGTGGCCGGGCTCGCGCTGGCGACGCGGCCGATGTAGCGCGGCGCGCCGAAGCGCTCGTCGACGCCGAGGTCGAGCAGGCGCGGCATCACGAAGTACCAGGGGCCCATGTTCTTCGGCTCCTCCTGGGCCCACAGCAGCTCGGTCGCGTTGGCGTAGCGGTCGAGCACGCGCGCGACGTAGCGCCCGGGGAACGGGTAGAGCTGCTCGACGCGGACGATCGCGACCTTGCGCGCGTCCTCGGCCGAGAGCTCGGCGCGCTTCGCGGTGAGGTCGTAGTAGATCTTGCCCGAGCACAGGATCAGGCGCGTGACCGCGGCGGGATCGCTGACATCGCGGTCGTCGAGCAGGCGGTGGAAGGCGCCCTCGGTCAAGTCGCTCGCGGGCGAGAACGAGGGGCGGAAGCGCAGCAGGCTCTTGGGCTGCATGAGCACCAGCGGCTTGCGCCACTGGCGGAGCACCTGGCGCCGGAGGACGTGGAACAGCTGGGCCGGCGTCGTCAGGTTACAGACCTGCATGTTGTCCTCGGCGCACATCTGCAAGAACCGCTCGAGGCGGGCGCTGGAGTGCTCGGGGCCCTGGCCTTCGAAGCCGTGGGGCAGCAGCATCACGAGCCCGCTGAGGCGGTTCCACTTGTCCTCGGAGGACGAGATGAAGTTGTCGATCATGACCTGGGCGCCGTTGGCGAAGTCGCCGAACTGGGCCTCCCAGATGACGAGGCCGCCGGGCGCCATCAGGCTGTAGCCGAACTCGAAGCCGAGCACCGAGAACTCGCTGAGCGGGCTGTTGAAGATCTCGAAGATACCTTGCTTCTCGGCCAGGTGATCGAGGGGCGACCAGCCCGCGCCGGTCTCGTTGTCGCGGTAGACGGCGTGGCGGTGGCTGAAGGTGCCGCGCTGGACGTCCTGACCCGAGAAGCGCACGGGGGCGCCCTCGGCGAGCAGCGAGGCGAGCGCCATCAGCTCGCCGCAGGCCCAGTTGATCGGCTGCTCGCCGCGCCACATCTTGTCGCGCTCGTCGAGCAGGCGGTGGAGCTTGCGGTGCAGCTTGAAGCCCTCGGGGACGTGGATCAGGCGCGCGCGCAGCTGGTCGAGCTGCTCGGGCGAGAGGCTCGTGGGGACATCGGGGGTCTCGGACTCGAGGCCGCCGTGGTAGCGCTCCCACACGCCGTGCATGGGCCGCTTGCCCGAGCGCCCGCCGGCTTTCTTGGCCTTGTCGAGCGCGAGGTCGTAGGTCTCCATCCAGTTCTTGTCGATGCGCTCGCAGTCGGCGCGGCTGACGGTGCCGCGCTCGAGCAGCTTCTGCTCGTAGAGCGCGCGCACCGAGGGGTGCGCGTCGATGTGCTTGTACATCTCGGGCTGCGTGTAGGTCGGGTCGTCGCCCTCGTTGTGCCCGAAGCGGCGGTAGCAGATCAGGTCGATGATCACGTCCCGCTTGAAGCGCTGACGGAAGCCCATGGCGAGCTTGGCGACGTAGGCGGCCGCCTCGACGTCGTCGCCGTTGACGTGGAACACCGGGACCTGCAGCGCGTGCGCGATGTCGGTCGCGTAGGTCGTCGAGCGCGAGTCGGTCGGGTCGGTGGTGAAGCCGACCTGGTTGTTGGTCACGATGCGGATCATGCCGCCCACGTCGTAGCCGCGCAGGCGCGAGAAGTTGAAGGTCTCCTGCACCACGCCCTGGCCGGCGAAGGCGGCGTCGCCGTGCAGCGTCACGCCGAGCACGCGCGCGCGCGCGTCGTCTCGCTTGGCGAAGGAGTCCTGCTTGGCGCGCACGCGGCCCTGGACCACGGGCGTGATCGCCTCGAGGTGGCTGGGGTTGAACATGAGCGCGAGGTACATCTCGTGCCCCTTGCGCGTCGTGTAGTAGCGGTGGTGGCCGAGGTGGTACTTGACGTCGCCGGAGCCGAGGCTCTCCCACGGGTTCGCCTTCGCGAACTCCGAGAACACCTCCTCGGGCTTTTTGCCCATGATGTTCATGAGCACGTTGAGGCGCCCGCGGTGGGCCATGCCGAAGATCACCTCGTTGACCCCGAGCGCGCCGCCCTCCTCGATCATGCAGTCGAGCAGCGCGATGATGCTCTCGGCGCCGGAGATCGAGAAGCGCTTGGCGCCGAGGAACTTCGAGTGCAGGAACTTGTCGACGTTCTCGACCTGCACGAGGTCGTTGAGCAGCACGCGCTGGTCGGGCTCGTCGGGGACGACGAGGTTCTCGCAGGCCTCCATGCGCGACTGCAGCCAGGCGCGCTGCTCGGAGTCGCGGATGTGCGAGTACTCGACGCCGATGTTGCGGCTGTAGGTGTTCTGCAGGCGCGTGTAGATGTCGCGGAGCGTGGCCCTCGGCGCCGGCATCAAGCTGCCGGGGTCGAAGCTGCGGCCCATGTCGGCCTCGCGCAGGCCGTGGAAGGCGGGCTCGAGATCGTCGACGACGTCCCGCCGCGGGCGCCCGAGGGGATCGAGCGTCGCCTTCATGTGCCCGTAGTGGCGATAGGCGTCGATGAGGTTATCGACGTGTGACTGCCCGTGATCCTCGGCCCCCGCGTCGCTGTCGACGCTGGGGAGGCCGAGCTCGGGGGCTGCTTCGAGCTCGCGAAACAGCGGCACCCATGCCGGATCGACGGAGGAAGGATCGGCCTGATACGCCTCGTAGAGCGCTTCGAGGACCTCGAGGTTGTTACCGCTGAGAGACGACTCGTAACCCATGGTGGACGCGTGGCAGTCTACTCATGATCGGGCAGCCGCGCGCGCGCCATCGGCGTCGGCTCGAGGGCGCGCGCGGAGGGCGAGCGAGCGCGCGAAGTCCCGCGTATACGGTCGAATCCGGCCGCGCGTGGTCGAACGCGCTCGGCTCGCGACGCGCGGGGTGACGCGCGAAAGCGTGTGGCGCGCAGAACCGTCGCGCGCGGGATCGAGTCGCGCGCGCCCGCCCGCCCGTGATCGTCGATCGGCTCGCGGCGCGTCGCGGATCCGGCACGCACGTGACGCGAGCTCGAGCGCGAGCGGGCGGCGCGGGAAATTAGCGGACAAATCGAGCGCGGATTGTGTCAACCTTCGCAGGATATGAGTGGCCCGAAGGTCGATCTCGAGCTCCTGAATCGGCAAGTCGCGTACACCGGTGAGGGGATCTCGGTCCAGTCGCTGGAGACCGAGATCCAGCAGGAGCGCGCGGTTCAGGACAGCAAGATCGGCGAGCTGAAGGAGCTGCGGGAGCGCAACGTCAGCATTCAGAAGTCGATGGCCGACGAGCTGAAGAAGCTGCGTCGCTTCAGCGACTACCTCAACGGCACGGCCACCCGGGGCGGGTTCATGGCCGGCTTCAAGGAGCTGCTCAGCTACATCCCGGGGCTCAACGGGCTGGTGCTCAGCCAGCGCTCGATCGAGGAGCTGCTCAAGCAGCAGTACCACCTCAGCGCGAAGCGCGTGAAAGAGGCGGCCGAGTACGTCGACACCCTGAAGAAGAGCGAGCAGGACCTCTACCAGGAGATCGACCGGATCAACGGCAAGATCGTCGAGATGGCGAAGAACGAGCGCGAGGCGCTCCACTACGTGCTCGAGCTCAAGGATCTGCAAAAACAGCTCGAGGAGGCCGAGCAGAGCGTCGAGGCCGGCAGCGTCGAGGCCCGTGATCTGCAGGCCAAGCGCGACCGCGTGTACGCCAAGCTCGCCGAGCACTCGACCAACGTGCAGCTCTACGGCTCGGCCGAGGAGCGCTACGCGCTGCTGAAGGACAGCACGCGCAAGCTGGCCGAGACGATCCGCAACCTCGGGCAGGACATCCAGCAGTACACGACCGCCGCGTCGATCAAGCTCGACATGGCCTCGGCGCAGATCCAGGCGATCGGGCGCGCCGCCGACTCCTCGGTGGTGATGCTCGAGATGAAGAAGAGCCTGGACGTGATGACCGAGTCGATGAACGTGACGACGCAGTTCGTCAGCGACACGCAGGTGTTCTTCCGCAGCAACCTCGACACGCTGATCAACGACCTCAACACCTTCGACGAGACGACCTCGACGCTGCTCGACGAGAACCTGAAGCGGTCGAAGGAGATCGAGCAGCAGCGGATCGAGCGCGCGATCGAGAAGGCGACGGCCAAGGCGGCGAACTAGCGGCGCCGGGCGAGCTGCGGGGGGACGGGCCGGCGAGGGTCGGCGGGAGTGGGAGGATTGAGAAGTCGTGGGCGAGCTCGTCACCCTTCACACGCAGGAACTCATCGGCGCGCAGGCCGGGCACTACATCGACAGGGTGCACCGGGCGCTTCGGGCGGCGCGCCTCAACAGCAGCTTCCCGGACCGCCGGCGCCTGCAGGCCTCGCTGGAGCTGCTCGGCTACGCCCTCGAGATGGGCATCTACGAGGAGCTGTACCTGGACTCGCGCACCGGGCTGCCGAACCTCGCCACGCTCACGCGCGTGCTGACGGACCAAGAGGTCGCGGGCGGCTCGCTGGCGCGGATGGGCGAGCGAGACGAGCTCGCGGCGCGCCTGGACGAGGCCGAGGTCTTCGGGCGCCTCGTCGACAAGCACGACTACTACCAGCAGGTGAAGGGGCGCGAGCTCGCGCCGGTCGACGCGCAGCGCGTGCTCCTGCGCCGTCACGACCCGGCGAAGGGCGAGGCCGCGTTTCGCATCGAGCTGACGAAGCTCGACGGCTCGGGGCTGTACCTGCGCCTGACGATCGAGCTGACGCAGGTCGCCAAGCTGTGGCGTCGTCGCGTGATCGATCTCGAGGAGGACGGCGAGACGGCGGCGGCGAGCCAGGCGTTTCGCAGCACGGTCTACCGCTGCGCGCATCTCGACGCCGAGACGATCTTTCTGCACCTGCACAAGATCGAGGGCGTCTCGGTCGAGCGTGTGCAGCGAGGGATCGTCGGCCCGTTCCTGTACTACATCCCGGGGGCGGAGCACGGGCTGCCGGCCTTCACCGCCGAGCCCGACGGGGCGCTCGGTGACGCCTGGCGGGATTGGCTGCAGCAGGACCCGCCCGAGCGCGCCGGCCCGGAGCCGGTTGAGCTGCTGACGAGCTTCGCCACCGACGCGGCGGCCCTCGATGTGCGGGAGGAGCGGAGCAACGACCCGCTGTCCCCGCTGCTGGCGGACCGTCTCACGGCCGGGGAGCGGCCGCGCTACGACGCGATGCGCTCGCGGTACCCCTTCCGGGTGTTCAAGGACCGCAAGTTCGTTGCCACGCCAGGCCTCAAGCCGGTCGCGCGGGAGCTGTGCGAGCGCGCGGGCACGCGCAATCTCATCTACGACCTCCGCTAGGACGAGCGCGACGGTCCCGACGGCACCCGACGCCGCGCGGGTTACTCAGACACGCCCCTAGGCGGTCAGGAACACTGTTATTGGCGTTTGGTGAATGTGCGATTGCGCATGAGCGCCCATCTGTGGAACAGTAGATCAAACACGCGCGGCTGGTGGCTCGTGGGGTTCACTACAAATTCCCTGGTCGGTGGAACCGGAATTTCAAAAGTTTCAGCAGGTAATCCATGAAAACATCCTCAACATTGCTCTCATTCCTGTTTTTTGCCTGCACGAGCGTCGTGGTGTTCACCGGCGGCTGTGGCGACGACAAGGGCATGACGACGGCGGCCCAGGACGACGACGACGACGACGACGACGACAACAGCGACGACGACGACGACGACGATGACGACGACGCCACGACGATGGGCGGCACGACTGCGGGCGGCGAGACCGGGACGGGGACGGCGGGGCCGACGACCGACGACCCGGGCGAGACCACGGGCGACGGCTGCGAGTTCATCTGCGACAACGACATGGCGGGCGACAAGCAGTGCGACATCTGGGCCCAGGACTGCCCCGAGGGCGAGAAGTGCATGCCCTACGACGACCAGGGCGGCGGGTTCTGGAACGCGACCAAGTGCTCGCCCGTGGCCGACAGCCCCGGGCAGCCGGGCGATGAGTGCACGGTCGAGGGCGACGCGGTCAGCGGCGTCGACGACTGCGACGAGGGCCTGCTGTGCTGGTTCGTCAACGAGGAGAACGTCGGCACCTGCCTCGACATGTGCACCGGCGTGCAGGAGAACCCAATGTGTCCGGCGGGTCAAGTCTGCGACATCTCGAACGACGGCGTGCTGATCCTGTGTCTGCACACCTGCAACCCGATCGTCGTGGACTGTCCGGACGGACAGATCTGTTTCCCGACGAGCACCGACGACGGGCAGTTCATCTGTGACTTCGACGCGAGCGGCGACCAGGGCGTGTACGGCGACCCCTGCGAGTTCATCAACGTCTGTGACCCGGGCCTGTTCTGCGCCGACGCGGCCGCGGTGCCGGGCTGTCAGGACTCGGCGGGCTGCTGCACCCCGTTCTGCGACACCGAGGATCCGGTCTGCCCCGACGAGGGTCAGGGCGTGCAGTGCGTGAAGTGGCATAACCCGGGCGAGGAGCCGCCAGGCCTCGAGAACATCGGCGTCTGCATCCTGCCGTAGCGGTCGTTTTTTCAGGGGAGAAGGGCGCAGCGAGCTCGACGCTCGCTGCGCTGTTTTTTTTTCTTGTTCTGCTCTGCCGAGCCCGCGCGACTGCAGCCCGAGCACCGTGAGCGCGGAGGCGGAGGGCGTCGGTCACGTGACTCCCGCATGGAGCGCCCCCCGCTCTGTCCTCCGAGAGCCCCGCGTGTACAACCCAAGCGCCCAAACGAGCCGAGCCGAGCCCAAACGGGCAAGGCGCAGGTTCGTCGTGACTACGAGCGAGGAGCGGGCACGATGACGTCGCGCCACTTCACGCGGGTCTGATTAAAGTGCCCGTGCACCTGCGGGTCATTCTCGAGATCCTGCCAGGTGCCCTGGTCATCGCGCGCGCGGCAGCCGAGCCGGTGCTTCCCGCCGCGCGTCGGCGTCCAGCGGTAGGAGAACACGCTCCAGGCGCCCTCGAGGTCCGGCAGCTCGATGTCGGGGTTTGTTTCGAAGAACTCCGCCGGTGACTGGACCTTCGCGTCGCGCCAGCTCTCGCCGCCGTCGCAGCTGATCGAGACGTGCGGGATCGGGCGGTCTCCGCCCCACGCGACGCCGGTGAGCAGCCAGCCGTCGCCGTCGCGTCGGCAGTGGGTGATCAGCGACTTCAGGTCGATCCAGCGGGCCTGGACCCGGACCCACCGCCCGTCGCGCTTGATCTTGTTCGTGAACACCCAGGTGTTGTGGTAGCCGCGGTGCTCCTCGGTCTTGCCCTCGATCTGCGCGAGCCACTTGACGTGGGACATCGAGTAGATCTTGGGGACCACCAGGCGGGCGGGGAAGCCGTGGCGACGCGACAGCGGCTCGCCGTTCATGTGCACGGCGATCAGCGCGCGGGCGCGGACCAGCTCCTCGAGCGAGAGGCCGTAGTGGTAGCCGTGCTTGAGCGTGACGCCGGCGACCTTCAGGACGTCGTGGCCGCGGAACGCGAAGTGCGTGGCCGGGCCGGCGCCGCCGCAGGCCTCGAGCACGGTCTTCAGCGAGGGGCCCTCCCACACGGCCTGTCCCAGGAGACCGGCGGAGCCCATGAGGTGGTTGCCGTTGCCGGCGCACTCCTGGACGAGCACGCGGCGCTCAAACGGCAGCGCCTTGAGCTGGTCGAGGCTGAACGCGCGCGGGCGGTGGACGCCGGTGATCTGCAGCCGGTAGGTCGCGGCGTCGACGGTGGGGTGCACGTGACGATCGCGTCGGTAGTAGCCGGTGATCGGCGTGACCATGCTGGTCAGCCGACGCCCGAGGTTCTCCTCCATGCTGACGACGCGCAGCAGCAGGTTCGCGAGGCGACCGCCGACCCACTTGGGGAGGCCGTCGACGGGCCTGAGCGCGAGCTCCTGCCCCGAGTCCGCGTCGCCGGTGGGCGAGGCGGCGTCCGAGCGGGACGACCCGTCGAAGGGGAGCTGGGCGGAGCTGGCGTGTGTCATCGCAATCTTGATTGGCTTCGCGGGGCGAGGGAGACCGAGCGGACAGGTTCGACCACGCCGCGCGATCGCAACGCCCGTGAGAGAGAACCTACCCAAATGCGGGTCTCCTCGGCAACGCGCGCAGACGACGATTCCGTGGGCTAGCGCACTTCTCGACCCGAGGCGGTACACATCGTCGCAGGGCGGCGCGCGGTCGTTCTCGCCCGATGTCGGTTTTAGTACCTCGACGCAGGGATTACACTCCGTCTGGTTCGTGGGACCCGCGATGGACGAGAGCGCGCCGCGGTACAGACTCGGGGAGGAGCTCGGCAGCGGCGCGGTCGCGACGGTGCTGCGCGTGCACGATCGCGAGACCGGCATGGTCTATGCCGGCAAGATCTTGCACACCCGGCTCGAGCGCGACAGCGACGCGGCGGAGCGCTTCGCTCGCGAGGCCGAGCTGGTGCGTCACCTCAAGCACGTCAACATCGTCGAGATCCACGAGCACCGCGAGATCGAGGGGCGCGGGGTGTTGATGATGGAGCTGGTCGAGGGGCCGACCCTCGCCGAGCTCATCGCCCGCGAGGCGCCGGTCCCGGAGCCGCGGCTCGTCGCGCTCGCGCGCGGGATCGCCGAGGGGCTCACGGCGGCGCACGCGGTGGGGATTATTCATCGCGACCTCAAGCCCGCGAACATCCTGGTCGCGCGGGGGGAGACGCCGAAGATCGCGGACTTCGGGATGGCGCGCGCGACCTCGTTCGCGGGCGTCGATCGCGGGGCGATGGCGGTCGCGGGCACACCCGACTACATGGCGCCCGAGACCCTCGACCCGCTCGCGGTCGACCCGCGCACGGATCTCTACGCGCTCGGCTGCATCCTCCACGAGATGGCGACCGGCGCGCCGCCGTTCACCGGCGCCACGCCGCTGGGCCTGCTCGAGCAGCACAGCAAGGCGCCGATCCCGACCCTGGACGACGGGGCGCCCTACTCCGCGGGGCTGCGTGAGCTGATCGTCGCGCTCCTGGCCAAGCAGCCAGGTGATCGCCCGCAGGCGGCGCGCGCCGTGGTCGAGCTGCTCGACGGCGTAGGCCAGGCGAAGACGAGCGCGCTGGCGATCCCGCTGTCGCGCGACGGCGATGGCGACGGGCAGCGCGTCTGCGTGCGCTGCGAGGCGCCGCTGGTCTCCGAGCTCGCGGTGTGCCTGAAGTGCGGCTTCCCGCAGGTGCACATCAAGCCAGGCGCGATGAGCCTCTACGTCGTCGGCCCGGGCAACATCGCCGACAAGTTCGACAGCGTCCGGCGTGAGCGGCTGCTCCAGTGGATTCACCGCAACCCGGGGCTGGGGCTCGACGCGAGCTCGCTGGCCTCGGCGATCCCGCGGCTGCCGTTTCGCATCGCCAACGAGATCTCACAGTCCTCCGCCGTGACGCTGGCGCAGTCGCTGGCCCAGCTCGACATCCACTGCGAGGTCGCGCGCGGGGGGCGGCTCGCGCACCAGGGCGTGCGCACGAAGGCGCTGGCGATCGCGGGGCGGCGGACCGCGGTGGTGTCGGGGATCGTGATGTCGCCGGCGATGTTCGGCCTCGTCTACATCGCGATCCCGATGGCGCTGGTGGTCGCGCCGGTGGTGTTCGCGCTCGCGTTCTTCGCCGCGACGCGCCCCTTCGTCAACGCGCAGTCGCCCGACACCCGCGCGCTGCCGCCGGCGATGCAGACGCGCGTGGCCAAGCTCGACGCGGTGGTGCCGAAGATCGAGGCCGACCGGCACCGCGAGTCGCTGCGCGCGGTCGTGGCCCGGGTGTTCTCGCTGCTCGAGAGCACGCCGCCGCGCGAGCAGGCCGGTGTGGTCGAGGAGCTCGGGCGCGCGCTCGATGTCGGCATGCTCGCGGCGACGCGCCTCGACGTCCTCGACCGCGCGCTCATGGCCCACGACACCCTCGACCCGAGCGCGGAGGTCCGGGCGATGCTGCACGAGCGCGACATGTGGTCGGCGCGGCTGCTGGAGCTGACCGCGACGCTCGACGCCTTTCACAGCCGGCAGCGCGCCGCCGAGGCGAAGCTCGAGCGCGGCCGCGCCGAGGTCGATGAGCTGCTCGCGGAGCTGGCCGTGCGCGTCGAGTCGCTCGAGGAGGTTCAGCGCGCGTGAACGCAGGTACGACCGGTACGCAGCAGGGCGCGGCGCGCCTGTCGTTTGTGCCCTTTGAGCACGTCATCACGGGCGGGCCGGAGGATGTCGGCAGCGAGCAGCGCTGGCGCGTTCGCCTGGCCGACGGGCGCAACGCGGTGGTCGGTCAGCTCGCGCCCGAGCTCGCGCGCGACGAGTCGCTGCGGCGCCGCTATATCGGCGACCTGCGGCGGCAGGCCGCGCTCGCGGCCGTGAGCGTGATCCCGAATTTCGCGACCGGTCCCGAGTCCGAGGCGGAGGCCGAGGACCCGAAGGCCGAGCCGCCCTGGCGCGCGCGCCTCGAGCTCTCGGGCATCGTCGTCGAGGAATGGCTCGCCCACCACGCGCCCGCGCCCCTCGACGCCGTGTGCGCGCTGATCGCCGCGATCGCCGACGCGATGCACGCCGTGCACAAGCAGGGCGGGGTCCTGCGCGAGGTCTCGCCGCGGACGATGATCTGGGTCGAGGACGGCCGGGTGTTCTTCGTCGACTGCGGGCTCGCGCGCGTCGACATCCTCTCGAGCCACACGGCCTCGAGCCTGCTCTTGCAGGGCTCGGCCTACGGCTCGCCGGAGCAGCTGCGCAGCACCGTCCTCGACCAGCGCTCCGACATCTACGGGCTCGGCGTGATCCTGTGGCGCGCGCTCACGGGCGCGTTCCCCTTCGGCGACGGCCCGGCGTTTCTGCGCGACAGCGCGACGCTGCCGCCCTTGTCGAGCACGCGCGCGGAGGTGCCGGCCGAGCTCGACGCGCTCGCGCGCAGCTGCCTCTCGGACGACCCGGCGGAGCGCCCCGAGAGCGCGGCCGCGATCGCCCAGTACATGCGCGGGCAGGGCTCGAGCTTCGCGCTGGCCGTGCAGCGCACGGTCTGTCAGCACTGCGGCGAGTCGCTCAAGCTCGGCCAGCGCCTGTGCCTCGCGTGCGGGCGCGTGGCGACCAAGTTCTCGCACCTCGTCGCGACGATGGGCGGCGGCGGCGAGACGCGCTACGCCATCGACCTGATGTCGGTGAAGGAGGACGCGCGCTCGCTGAGCCGTCTGCACGAGGTGCTCGCGTCGATCATCGAGGGCCCGCTGCCGGCGCTCGAGTTCATCATCGGCGACCCCAACATGTACTCGGAGGAGGAGCGCCTGCGCCGGATCACGCTGCCGCTGCGGCTCTTTGACGACCTGTCCAAAGAGACCGCCGAGGAGCTCGCGGGGATGCTGCGCGAGACCGGCGTCGACGTGCGCGTGCTCGCCCGCGGCGCGGGCATGGGCGAGGCCGGGCTGGCGATGGGGCTGGTCGTGGGGGGGATCTTCGCGGGCATCGGCGTCGGCTCGGTCATCACCGCGTGGCTGGGCTTTATGGTCGCGATCCCGCTGCTGATCTACGGCGGCGTGCTGATGAACCGCAGCATGCACGCGAGCACCCAGAACAACGCGCCGGCGATGTTTCGACTGCGCGTCGCGCCGGCGGCCCTGCCGGCCTCGGACCCGCTGGTCTCGCGCCTCGCCGCGCTGCTCACCGACGACACGCCCAGCGACGTGCGCAGTCACATCGGCGAGCTCGCGCTGCTGGTCCAGCGCCTGGTCGACCACCGCGCGTCGATCCTGGGGCAGGCCGCCGAGGTCGACATGCTCACCGAGCCGGTCGAGCCCTTGATCGGGCTGATCGAGCAGCTCGCGCGGCGCATCACGCAGATCACGAAGGACCTCAAGGGCCTGCAGGAGGGCGCGATGGTCCGCGCGCTCGCGGTCAGCGAGGCGCGCGGCGACCCCAAGCACAAGCGCGACGAGATCTACGCGGGCCTCGACCGCCTGCGGACCCTCGAGGACGAGCGCGCGGCCGCGTTTCACCGCCTGCTCGAGTGCGCGAGCCTCTTGCGGCGGGCGGTCCGCCTCGGGCTCGGGGTCCACGACGCGCGCCAGCTCCACGAGCACAACGTCCAGCTGGCGCTCGCGGCTCTGCAGGCCTGAGCGCAGTCTCTTTAATATGTTCGTTTGAGCAGGTCTCTTCGCGCATGTCCGCGCGCGCGGGCGCGTCGTCGCGCGGGCGCCCGCGGTACCATCGCCGTGCATGGACACGGGGTGCTCGGCCGAGGGCTGCCCGCTGCCCGCCGAAGACGGGGCGACGCGCTGCGTCCTGCACGCCCCGCGCGAGGGCAAGCCGCGCGAGCCGCTGCTCGCGGCCTTCCGCGCGCTCGACGAGGCCGGCGTGGTCCGGATCTCGGGGCTGCAGCTGCGCGGCGCGTGCCTCGACGGGATCGAGCTCGCGCTCAAGAACCTGCGCGACTCCGACCTGACGGGCGCGTCGTTCCACGACGCGCGCCTCGACCAGGTGGGCTTTGACTTCTCGACCCTCGACGGGGTCAACTTCGAAGGCACGGTGCTCAAGCGCGTGAACTTCAGCCGCTGCAAGAGCCTGCGCCGCTGCCTGTGGTACGAGTGCCTGTTCGTCGAGGTCCGCCTGCCGGCGCACCACAAGCTCGGGCTGCGCTGTGAGTACGAGCTGTGCGCGCCGCCGGAGTACGTCAAGGCCGACGAGACCTACCGGCACTTCAAGGAGCTGTACAAGCACCAGGGGGACTACAACACCTCCGGAATGTTCTACGAGCGCGAGATGGACATGCAGCGCCGGCTCGCGCCGCTGGGCGAGCGCGCGTGGCTGACGGCGCTGTGGCTGCTGTGCGGCTACGGCGAGCGCCCGGGTCGCTCGGTGCTCGCCTTCTTCGTCATCATCGTCGGCTTCGCGGTGGCCTACACGCTGCTCGAGCTGCAGAGCTCGAGCGGGCGCGTGCACGGCGACTTCCTCGACGCGCTCTACTTCAGCGTGGTGACCTTCACGAGCCTGGGCTACGGCGACATCAGGCCCGTCGGCGGCGCGCGCCTGCTGGCGGGGATCGAGTCGCTCCTCGGCGTGTTCGCGATCTCGCTGTTCGTGTTCGTGTTCTGTCGGCGGATGATCCGCTGAGCGCTCAGCTCGCCCTGGACGAGCCAAACAGCGGCCGCGTGATCAGGGCGGCGGCGCGGCGCTGCAGGACCGGCTGCAGCCCGTCGTGGGTCCGCCGCAGCGCGAGCCGCACGACCGGCACGCCGCGCGCGAGCAGGGCGTCGATGTCGTCGCCGTCCTCGCGCAGGTCCGAGGCGAAGAAGCCGTAGGGCTTGGCCTCGGGCGGGAGCGCGACGTAGATCGGCTCCAGCGTCTTGTCGTGATCCTCGATGTAGATCCAGACCGCCCACTCCATCGCCTTGCGCAGCGGGGAGTCGGCCGGGGCGCCGCGAAACGCCTGGCGGACCGCGACGATGTGTCGGAGCTCGGCGGTGGGTTTGAGCTCGCGGGCGAAGGCGTCTTCGAAGGCGTCTTCGAAGGCGTCGTCGAGGGGCAGTCGTCGGCGCTCGCCGTGCGCCTCGACGAGCACGTCCTCGAGCCCGTAGGTGACCGTGAGGTCTCGGCGCGCGCGCCTGCGGTCGCGCGCGGCGTCGCGCCAAAACCCCCAGCTCAGGTACAGGAACAGCGCGGCGAGCAGCGCCTCGCTGGCCGTGAGCAGGGCGGAGATCGGGAGCGAGACGACGGCGCCGAAGGCCAAGAAGCCGCCGATCAGCAGCGAGATCGAGGCGAAGATGAGGGTCTCGAGGAGGCTGCTCGGGCGCTCGCGGTGGACGATCGGGCGCGCGAGCAGTCGGCCCGCGTCGCTGCGGTCGATGGGCGCGCCGTCGACGGTGATGAGGGACATCGCGCGGTTGTACTCCGCGGCGGGTGCTGGTTCCAGCCGGGCGCAGCCTACGGCCGCTCGTCGACCGTCGCGGTGCACTCGCGGACGCCGAGCGTGGTCTGGTAGGCGCAGTTCCAGCGCACCAGCTCGGCGGAGACGCGGGCGAGCTCGTCGGGGTCGGGGGTCCCGCCCTCGAGCTCGCCGGCGTCCTCGAGCAGCTCGACGAAGACCCGCCAGTCGTCTCGGTGCTCGTCGACAACGAAGCCGTCTTTAGCGAGCTGACGCTCCATGTCGGGGAGGATCAGCGTCATGTAGGTGGCGCCCTCGTTGGCGCTCGCGAGCCGCAGCGCGAGCGGGCGGTCGGCGTGCTCGAGCGCGTCGGAGCAGTACTTGCGCGTGCGCTTGGCGAACGCGACGTTCAGCTCGCGGCGGATGTCGACCGAGCCCGAGGGCACGCGCTTTGAGGGGTCCGCGAGCGCCTGCTTGACGCGCGCGATGCCCGGGGTGTTCTTGTCCTTGAGGCGATCCTCGATCAGCGCGAACGCGAGGAGCCCGAGCCGCTGCTCACGCTCGGAGGCGTCAGCGCGGGCGCCCGCGAGCACGCTGCGGTGCACGAGCCGATAGAAGGTCTTCTCGATCTGTTGGCGCGCGGGCTGGAGGATCAGCTCGAGCTCCTCTTCTTCGTGGGCGTCGGCCGGCTTCGTCAGCGCCTCGCGGCCGCGGATGAAGGCGCTGAGGATGAACTCATCGGCGACTGGGAGGTGGGTGTCGTCGAAGGTCTGCGCGGGCAGGCTGGCGCGCTCGGGGTCGCGGGCGACGAGCCCGAGCTGGACCGTGGCGCTGGTTCTCAGCTGCTCCCAGGCGCAGGCGGCCGCGTCCCAGCTCGCGAGTCGATCGACGGTGGGGCGTTTGTCATCGGCGGCGTCCGCGAGTCGGTTGCGCATCCAGAACGCGAGCGCGGGCGCGAGCGCCTCGGCCGCGCGCTCGTCCCCCGCGGCGGTCTCGCTCGCGGTCAGCCTGGCCTTGTCCGCGCGCCCCGTGACCGTGTCGGTGTGGGCGAGCAGCTCGAGCAGCGCGGGGTCGCTGGCGGCGGCGCTGCGCTGCTTGGCGGTCGCGTCGGCTGGGAGCGTGCGCAGCTGCGTGAGCGCGGCGCTCGCCTTGTCGCAGAGGGGGACCTCCGCGCGCGTGAGCGTGGCCGGGGCCGCCTGCTCGGCGGGCTTCTGCCCGGTCTCGGTCGCGGTCGGCTCGGCGTTGGTCTCAGGCGGCGCGGTCTTGGTCTTCGTCTCGGGCGCCGACTTCGTGATCTTCGGAGCTGGCTGGGACGGCGCGCCAGGACCTTGGCAGCCCGTCAGGAGCGCGAGCGTCAGCAGCGGCGCGCTCGCGCGGAGGAGGAGTGGGGGGAGGAGTCGGGTCACGCGGTCTCCTGTTCGAGCACGTCCTCGAGCGCGCGGCGGGGGCTGGGGGGGACCTCGCCGCCGTGCCCGAGCCGCAGCGCCACCTGGGGGTGGAGCGGGTTCGGGGTGTTTTCAGGGGTCGTATTAAGTGTCTCTTCAGGAAGCTCGTGGAGCAGCGCGGCGAGGCGGCGGCGCAGCGCCGGGCGCTCGAGCGGCTGGCCGAAGTACGAGGCCCACACGTGGTCGACGCGGCCGCGCAGCAGCAGGCGCAGCAGCGCGTCGCCGGCCCGCAGCCAGTCGCGCGGCGTGTCGCGCTCGGTCGCCAGGATCGCCATGACGGGTGAACCTTCGGACAGATCCTCGCCGCGCGCCGGTCGGGGGCGCGCCGCGGGGCCCTCGGCCTCGGTCGGGATCGTCGCGAAGGTCCGGCCGCCGGGGTCGGGGCGCAGACCGCTGGCGCGGCCCTCGCTCGCGGCGCCCGGGCTGAGGGTCCAGCGCGCGAGCTCGGCTTGGAAGGCCAGGTCGGCGGCCTGCAGCGCCTCGCCCTCCTCGATGAGCTCGACGAGCGCGGCGCGGCGTGGGTCGCCCGGCAGCAGCGGGTGCAGCGAGACGCCGTCTCGAGTCGCGACGGCCTGCAGGCGCTCGAGCAGGCGCGCCGAGATCGGGCGAGCGGCCATCGGTCCGCGCAGGGTCCGGCGCTTGGGGAGGCACTGGAACATCCACTGCGACTCGGGGGGCAGGGGCGCGGGCGCGGGCGCGCCCGTGTCGACGTGGATGCGCGCGAGCAGTGCGTCGTCGTCATCGCTCGGAAGGAGCTCGAGCGTGTGCGGGATCGGCCCGAGCTGCGACAGCGCGAGGGTCAGCGCGGTGAGGGCCGCGCCGCAGGAGATCGTGGCCGCGCGCCCGTCGGGATCCGCGACCGCGAGCACGCGGCTTCGGTCGAGCCGCAGCTCGAGGCGCGCGCGGCGGTCGTCGTGACAGCGCAGGTGAAAGCGCCAGGGCTGGGTGTTGCGGATCGAGGGCGCGAGCAGGGCGTAGCCCAGCGCGAAGCGCAGCTGCTCGGACAGCGGGCCGCCGCGCGGGAAGCTGTGCGCCTGCAGCGTCCAGGGGCCCAGGCCTGCGCCCTGCGAGGGGCTCGGGCGCTGCACGACGAAGTCCGACAGGCTGAAGAGGTCAGAGATCTCGGAGGGCGGCATACTCCTGACAGCCTGCCAAAGTCAGCGCGACTCGAGCGCCTCGTCGAGCGCCGCGAGCACGCGGGGGAGCTCGCGCGCGGCGTTGTTCGGCCAGTGCGGCGCGAAGCGCAGCAGGCCGTCGGGCGTGGTGCACGAGATCCCGGCGGCGACGAGCCGCTGCTGCAGGGACACGGCGGTGTGCGGCGCCGGCGGGCGCACGCTGAGGATCGCCGACCGGGCGGCCGGCTGGGGCGCGCGGAGGCTCGAGAAGCCGCGGCCTCGCAGCGCGCGCTCGAGCGCGTCGAGGTAGCCCTGGGTGTGCTCGAAGATCGCGTCGACGCCGAGCCGCGAGAGCAGGCTGACGGCGGCGCCGAGGCCGGCGAGGCCGAGGGTGTTCCCCGCGGCGCCCTCGACGAAGCGCGCGTCTTGCTTGATGGCGCGGTCGTAGCGGAGGTGACCTGCCCCTTCAAACAGGAACTGAAAGGGCTCCTCGTGGCTGATCCAGCTCGCGGTCCGGGGGACCAGCGCGCGCGCGCGCTCGGGCCGGACGTAGAGGAAGCCGGTGCCCTCGGGGCCCATCAGCCACTTGTGACCGCCGGCGGTGAAGTAGTCGATCGCGTCGGCCTCGACGTCAAAGGGGACGGCGCCGCAGCCCTGGATCGCGTCGACGAACAGCTCGGCGCCGCGCTCGTGGCAGATCCGCGCCATCGCGGCCAGCGGCATGCGCAGCCCGGTCTGGAACTGCACGGCCGAGACCGCGACGAGGCGGGCGGGGCGGCGCCGCAGGGCGTCCTCGAGCTGCTGCAGGCCCTGCCCGTCGGCCGCGAGGTAGGGCGCCAGCGGCAGAAATTCGACCTCGAGCTGAAACAGCTCAGCGGCCCGCTGCCACGGGGTGACGTTGGCCGGGAACTCGCCGGTGAAGAGCACGACCCGGTCGCCGGCGCGCCACGGGAAGCAGAGCGCGACGCTGGTGATCCCGTGGCTGGTGTTGGTCGTCAGGCCGACGCTGCTGGGCGCGCGCGCGCCGATCAGCGTCGCCAGCTGCGCGCGCAGCTGCTCGCGCTTGTCGAGCCAGGGGAACAGCGCGTGCAGCCCCTGGCGCGAGTAGTCCGCGACGACCTGTCGGAGCGCGTCGGCGACCGGCTTGGAGAACGGCGAGATCGCGGCGTGGTTGAGATACGCGACGAGCTCCAGGGTCGGAAACAGTCCGCGGTCCCCGAGCGCCGGGGCGGGTGAAGCTGCGTCGTGAGCGTCTGTGGGTGGCGCTGCGTCCGGCATCGGCGAGGGCCACACAGTATCGTCATTGCCGGCAGCGCGCGACCGGGCGCGGGGCCGCGTCGCGAGCGACGAAATTTGGACTACCCTGAGACTACCTAAATTTGGGTCGGCGACGCGCGGTCTAGGCTGTAGGGCGTGTCGTCTCGGGAGGTCGCGGTGAGGGCGAGGAGCTGGTGGATCGACGGATCGCGTCGAGGGAGGCGCGCGCTGGCCTTCGTCGTGGGGCTGGGCGCGGTCACGGGCTGCGCCGAGCTGGTGATCAGCTCGAGCTCCGGCGCCGAGACCGAGGGGGTCCCGGGCGCGCCCGCGACCGAGTTGACGACGGCGGGCATGCAGGTCCCAGGGGTCAGCGAGTCCGAACCGGGCTCGAACGGCGCCGAGACGGACGTCGAGACGGACGGCGAGACCACAGGGTCGAGCGGCGCCGGGAGCTCGACGGGCGCTGGGAGCAGCACGAGCGCGGGACCCGAGACGAGCGCGGGCACCACCACGGGCGCGGGCACGGGGACGTCGACGGGCGCCGGCACGGGCGGCTTTGACGGCTCCCCGCTCGGCGAGCCGGTCACCACCGAGGTCTGGGACTTCCTCGGCATGGACCTCGGCGACGTCAACGCCGACGGGCGCGCCGACCTCGTGACCGCCGCGACCGGCTTCCCGCCGCGGGTGAGCGCCTACGCGGGCGCCGAGGACGGCAGCTTCGGCGCGGACGTGACCACCGAGATCTTCAGCTTTGAAGGCTTCGTGCTCGGCGACGTCACCGGGGACGGGCGCGCCGACGTCATCGCCCGCGGGACCGGCTTCCCGCCGCGCCTCGAGCTGTACCGCGGGCTCTCGAACCTCGGCTTCAGCGGGCCCGTGACGACGCAGGTGACCAACTTCTCGCCGGCGATGGCGAGCGCCGACTTCGACAATGACGGCCGCGACGACGCCTTCATCGATGTCGACGGCGGCTTCCCGCCGCGCGTGCTCGCGTTCCGCGGGCTGATGGGCGGCGGCTTCGAGCCGGTCTCGCAGACCGAGGTCTGGACCTACTCCTTCCTCGCCGCGGGCCTGCTCAACGACGACGGCGACGCCGACATCCTGACCGTCGACGACACGCCGCCGCAGCGCGTCAACGTCTGGCCTGGGGACGGCGACGGGCAGTTCTCGAGCTCGGCCGTCGAGACCGATGTCTACAACTTCTCGATGCTCGACGTGGGCGACGTCGACGGCGACGGCGTCTTCGACCTCGTCACCGACGTCCCGGGCAACGCGTGGCGCATTCAGCTGTACCGCGGGCTCGGGGACGGTCACTTCGCCGAGCCCGTGGTCCACGACGGCTACAACTTCACGGCGCTGCGCGTGGGCGACGTCGACGGCGACGGGCGGGCGGACGTGGTGACGCGCTCCAGCGGCTTCCCGCCGCGGGTCGATGTCTACCTGTCTGAATAAGCTTGTTGAAGCGCGAGCTCACTCGAGGTCGTCGAGCTCCTCGAACAGCCGCGCGCACTCCGGCATGTCCGGGCCCGGGGTCTCGGCCGCGTGCTTCGCGATGTGCTCGAGGTAGGCCGCCGCGAGCGCGCGCCCGGGCTGCGTCGACTCGTCCCCCTCGCGCCGCAGTCGCTCCCCGAGCGCGGTCTTCGGGCGCGCGTCCTTGTAGTAGTCGGTCAGCGTGCCGTCGACGTAGTCATGGTTGAGCGCCGCGCACAGCAGCTCGAGGTCGGCCCGCAGCGCGGCGCGCTCGGGCGCGGGTTCATCGGGTTCATCGGGCTCGGCCGGCGTCGCCGAGTTCGTCGCTGGCTTCGCCTGGGGTGAGCGCGTGGACTCGGGGGACTCGGCCGCGGACGGCGTGCGCGGGGGCGCGGCGGCCTCGTTCGCATCGTGGGCGCGGGGGCCCTGGGAGCACGCGCCCAGCAGCGCGAGCGGGCAGAGCAGCGTGAACGCGGACACGGAACGACGTCGTGTCCGCCTCGAGAGCGGCCGGCGAGCGCTTGGCATGCGCGCGGGTGTAGCACGTGGGGGCGGGAGCGCGCTCGCGTCGCGCTATCATCGGAGGCGTCGTGTCGATGTCGCTCGCCGCCCCGCTCGTGTCCGTGATCATCGGGCCCGCCTCCGCGACCGAGGTGCCCCCGGCGCCCGGGGGCGCGGACGAGGCGGGCGAGGCGACCCACACGGCCGCTGAGTCTCCGGCGAAGCCTGTCGAGCCGAGCGCGATCGAGCCCGCGACCACGCGCGTCGAGTCACCGCTCGAGTCGCCCGCGTCGCAGGGGCCCACGTCGGCTCCAGGGGTCATCGCTCCGCCTTCGCGCTCCGGCGAGGGCATGATGGTCGCGGGGTGGTCGTTCGTCGGCGGCGGCGTGACGCTGATCGGTATGGGCGTCGCCTTCGCCGTCACCGATGTCTACAACAGCGGCGCGGGCGAGCTAGCGAGGATTGCGACCGCCGGGCCTTCTTTCATCGTCGGCGGCGCGGCGACGTTGATCGGCGCCGGGCTGGTGGGGGGCGGCTACGTGCGCTGGAGCCAGGCGTACAAGACCTGGGAGGGGAGTCCCGGGCAGCCCGATCCACGGGGTCGACCGGGCCAACAGCGACCGGCGTTGCTGCTCATGCCCGGGGGCGTGCTGCTCGTCGCGGGCTTGGTGACGTTTACGCTCTACGGGCTCTCCGAGGTCGACGAGCTGGTGGTGCCGGCGGCGATCTCGACGGGGACGGGCGTCGCGCTGCTGGGCACGGGCCTCGTGCGGCGGTCTCGGCTCCAGCGGCGCGCGACGCAGGCGTTGCTGTCGCCGAGCTTTGGGCGGACGCGGCAGGGCACCTGGACGGGTGGCGTCGTCATGCGCTGGTGAGATTCGTGTTGATGCTATTAATGTGTTCTTTCGAGCATGTGCGATATGCGGACATCGGTCGCTGCTTAACGCCAGGGAACCCTCCGCCCTCCGGGCGGCGAGCGAGCGCGCGGTAGTAGCGGACGGAGGGTGACGCGCTCGCCGTCCTCGGGCGGCACCTCCCTGGCTCGCGCGCGACCCTTGAGCTTCGATGAAACGCGTTGCGAGCGAGCAGGGCAGCAGCGTGCGGACATCGGTCGCTGCTTAACGCCAGGGAACCCTCCGCCCTCCGGGCGGCGAGCGAGCGCGCGGTAGAAGCGGACGGAGGGTGACTCGCTCGCCGTCCTCGGGCGGCACCTCCCTGGCTCGCGCGCGAGCCTTGAGCTTCGATGAAACGCGTTGCGAGCGAGCAGGGCAGCAGCGTGCGGGCGTCGGGTCGCTGCTTAACGCCAGGGAACCCTCCGCCCTCCGGGCGGCGAGCGAGCGCGCGGTAGAAGCGGACGGAGGGTGACGCGCTCGCCGTCCTCGGGCGGCACCTCCCTGGCTCGCGCGCGACCCTTGAGCTTCGATGAAACGGGCGTCGGCTGTTAGGTCGTCAGCCGGCGTCGCAGACGTCGGAGCCGTAGTCGACGCATGTTCCCTGGAGGTCGCGGTTCTCGCAGCGGCGCGCGCAGGTCGCCCCCTCGCCGCAGACGTCGGGGCCGTACTCGACGCAGCGGCCCTGGGCGTCGCGGCTCGTGCAGCGCGTGGCGCAGGTGAAGGCGGGGCCGCAGTGGTCCGCGCCCCACTCGACGCAGCGGGCGAAGCTGTCGCGGACCTCGCAGGCGCGCTCGCAGGTGTAGGCGGGGCCGCAGACGTCGGGCTGCCAGGCGACGCACTGGCCGGCCAGGCTGCGCTGCGCGCACGGTTTGACGCAGCGCGTGCGGGTGTCGCAGTGGTCAGGTCCCCACGCCGTGCACAGCCCGTTGGTGGTGCGCGCGACGCAGCGCTTCTCGCAGCGGAGGTCGGGCCCGCAGACGTCGGGCCCGTAGGCCAGGCAGCGACCCTGGCTGTCGCGGGTGTCGCAGCGCTTGGCGCAGACCGCGTCGGCCGCGCAGTAGTCCGCGCCGTAGCCCACGCACGCGCCGTGCTGGCTGCGCTGCTCGCAGAAGCGTACACAGCGAACCTGCTCTTTGACACATCTTCCGTTGTTGCAGGTCGTGCCGTCGGGGCAGTCGCCGGCGTCGCCGCAGGCGCCCCCGGGCGAGGCGAGCGCGGGCGCGGCGGCGGCCGAGAGCAGCCCGAGCAGCAGCCCGGCGACGAGGGAGGGCGCGTGGCCCCGCCGGCGCGCCCGCGCGCGGTCCTGGGGTGCGCTCGACTCTCGAGTTCTCATCAGCGTCGAGAGTAGCCGCATCCGCGGCCCCGCGCCACGCTCGGCCGGGCCGTCGTCGCGCGTTGAATTCTCGCTGGGCCGACCGCGTCTAGATCGCGATCACGAGACCGCGCTCGCGCGCTGGTCAATATGGCTGGAGAGACAGATGTTCTCCGCGCCCGCGCGCTCGAAGTCCCAGCGCAGGTAGTACAGCGGCAGTGCGAGCAGCTCGCGGCTGACCGACCAGAGGTCGCGGGGGCCGAGCTCCAGCCGGGCGCGCGCGCCGTAGACCTCGCAGACGCCCGCCCGGCGCAGCGCGAGCTTGCTGCGCGCGACGTGGTAGTACTGGCTGACGACGAAGGCCGAGCGATCGCCCCGCGTCCGCATCAGCGCGCGCGTGTTGTTGGCGGTGCGGAAGGTGTTGTAGCCGTCGCGGTCCTCGAGCACCCGGGCCGCCGGGACGCCGCGCTCGACGAGGTAGCGCTTCATCACCGTCGCCTCCTCGTGTCCCTCGACGCCCAGGCCCCCGCTGACGACCAGCGCGCGGACTCGGCCGGCGCGGTACAGCGAGAGCCCGCGATCGAGGCGCGCGCGCAGCCACGGCGAGGGCTCGCCGCTCGGGTCGACGCGGTTGCCCAGGATCACCGCGATGTCGGCGGTGCGCCCCTCGTCGATCATCCCGTCGCCGACGATCCACGCGAGGTGCACCAGCAGCCAGCAGCTCAGCGCGGCGACGATCGCGAGCAGGCAGCGACGCCGGCAGCGGCGGGTCCACAGCGCGCGCGGGGCGGCGCCCGCTCGCGCGCGTATGTCCTTTGGGTCTGTCACGGTCGTGCGCGTCTTCTGCTCGCTCAACGCCCCAGGCCTGGCCGGCCATTCCGGCGCGAGCTCGCCGACGCCCGCGCGGCCGGTGCAAACCACCGCGACGCCCGCGCGGTCTTCCTCCGAGATGTCGATGACCACCCTGTGAGCCGGGCGCTGCTAATTTCCGGTGCTTTACCGGGTGCATGCTCCCCGCGAATCGTTCATGATGGCTCCATACCCCCGCGAAGGCCGTCATGAGCAATTCCGCCGCCACGCTTAATTTACAGTCATCGTCCGTTGATATTGGCGTGTTGGTCGATGAGCTCGCGCAGGAGTTGGCCGACGCCGCGCCGATTCGCGTGATCGATCGCGCGCTCGAGCGCTTCGGCGACGACATCGCGATCAGCTTCAGCGGCGCCGAGGACGTGCTGCTGATCGAGTACGCCAAAGAGACCGGCCGCCGGTTCCGCGTGTTCAGCCTCGACACCGGTCGCCTGCACCCAGAGACATATCGATTCTTCGCCGAGGTCGAGCGTCACTACGGGATCCGGATCGAGTACCGCTTCCCCGAGGCCGCGCAGGTCGAGGCGCTCGTGCGGGAGAAGGGCATGTTCTCCTTCCTCGTCGACGGTCACAAAGAGTGCTGCCAGATCCGCAAGGTCGGGCCGCTGCGCCGTCAGCTCTCGACCCTGCGCGCGTGGATCACCGGGCAGCGGCGCGACCAGAGCCCGGGGACCCGCGCGGCGCTCCCGGTGGTGCAGCGCGACGGCGCGTTTCGAGGCAAGCAGGGCGGCCCGCTGGTCAAGTTTAACCCGCTGGCGGATCGCACGAGCGTCGACGTCTGGGACGCGATCCGGGCGTTCGAAGTCCCCTACAACCCGCTGCACAGCCGCGGGATGATCAGCATCGGCTGCGAGCCGTGCACGCGCCCGGTGCTGCCGGGCCAGCACGAGCGCGAGGGTCGCTGGTGGTGGGAGGACGCCGGCAAGAAAGAGTGCGGCCTGCACATTGGACCAGGTTCACGCAAGCCGGGCACGCCGTAGCGGCGTCAATCCTTCAGCGGCCACTCCTTGCCGACCAGCGGCCGCAGCGAGTCATCCCTGACGCCGCCTCGCTTGTTGCGCGTCTCGGCCTGCAGCAGGAAGCGCTGCCCCAGCCGGCGCCAGGCCTCGGGGCCGTCGTAGAAGCCGGGGATGTTGCGGAACTCGACCACGACGCCGCCGCGCTGGCCGGTGTTCCCGACCGTCTTGATCTGGCTCACCTGGTTGTTGCCCGTGCGCTTCGGCCCGACCGCAGTCGGCGAGTTGATCGGGCTGCCGGGCAGCGGCGCCCGGTTTGAGGTCGGCGCGGCGAACTGGCCGAGCGAGAGGTTCTTGCCGGGGACGAGCTTGTTCGTCTCCGAGAGCACGGTGCCGCGGAAGTTGCCGATCTCGAGGTCTCCGACCGTCTCGCGCGAGCCCAGGGTGCCGACCTTGCGCTTCAGGCGACCTGTCTTCTGGATCAGCAGCGCGAGGAGCTTCTTCCGCTTGGTCTCGTTCTCGTAGTAGGTCTTCTCGGCGGTCGTGAAGCCGTACTCGATCGCGACCGTGTTGGGCGACTTCATCAAGATCGGCGTCATGTTCTTGAGGTTGTTCCCGCCGCCGCTTTCGAAGGTGATCGCGCCGAGCATGTGCAGCGCGAGGTGGGTGAGCCAGCCCTGCAGGCCGCGCATGTTCCCGAACGCCCGCATGCCCCCGGCGGTGCGGACGGTCTTCGTGGTCGACAGCTCGTCTACGATCTGGCGCCCGATCGCGACCGCCTTCGTGATGTTGTCGATGCGCGTCTGGTAGCTCGCCTGCTCCTCCTCGCTGGCGCGGCTCGGGTCGGCGATATCGGACTGCGCGTACCAGCTCGCCAGGCTCGCGTACTCGCGCAGGTCGACGCCGATGTTGACCTGGACGCTGCCCTTCCAGCTGTGGGCCTGCTCGCGCGGGAGGTTGGCGAACTTGGGGATGTCGGGGTAGTCGATCGGCCCCAGGTTCATCCCCCAGAACCGCCCGAAGGGGTTCTTGGCGTGCTTGGTGAGGTTGGCCGTCTTGTTGTTGACCTTGCCGACGAACTCGGCGATCTCGTCCATCGCCGCGTCGAGCTCCTTCTTGTTGTTGGCGGGCGGGTCCATGACGATCTCCATCAGCGCCTGGCTGCGGACGTTTCGCCACGGGTGGTTCGGCGGCTCTTTCTTCGAGTCGACCCGGTCGTCGTGGTCGACCTCGGCGCGGAAGCGGTTCCCACGCGCGATCGCCCCGTTGCGCGAGTAGTCGACCTTGCGGCTGAGCGCCGGGATGATCTCCTTGAGCATGTTGCCGTACTTGGAGCGGTTCTCGAACCACTTCATCGTCTTCGCGACCTCGGGCGCGTCCTCGTTCTCGAGCTTGTCGTTGTTCTCGTCAAACTCGTTCCCGAAGGCCAGGGCGGTCCACTCGCGGATCTTCTGCAGCTCGTTGTCCGTCAGCTGATCGACGGGCACCGGGACCTCGATCTCGAGGCCGATCGCGCGCTGAATCGTCGACGAGGAGCGCCCGCGCTGCTGGACCACGTGGGTCAGCTCGTGCGCGAGCAGTCGCTGCCCGGCCGCGCTGTTCGGCTTGTACATCCCGCGCTTGAAGAAGATGTCGCTGCCGGTCGTGAAGGCGCGCGCGCGGATCGAGCGGCTCATCGTGTCGGCCTGCTCGCCCGTGTGGACGCGGACCTGGCTCAGGTCGGCGCCGAGCGAGCGCTCCATGCGTCCGCGGATCGGGGTCGGCAGCGTCCGCCCCCCGCCGCGCGCGCGTCGGATCCCGGTCTCGACGGAGCTGGGCACGGTCCCGCCCGACGCGTCGCCCGAGGGGTCGCGCATGACGGTGAACGACTGCGGCTGCGCCTTGATCGAGTCGACGGGCGCGCCCCCGACCACCGCGTCCGCCACCGCGTCGGCCTCGCGCTCGCTCGCGTGCGACGGCGTGGACAGGCGAAATTCGGAGGACGGGCGCGCGCGGTCCCGCGCCCGCTGAAGGGCGCTGAGCGCCGCTGCGCCAGCGCGCGCGCGTTGGCTCAGCGCGCGCCGACTGTCGACGAAGTCGAGCCCGCTGCGCGGCGGCGCGAGCGAGAGACCGCGGGTGCCGCGCTGCTGCGTCGGCGCCGTCGCGCGCGACGGCTCACGCTTCGAAGTTCGCTCCATCTCTCGACCCCCCGCTTCTTCCTGCGCCGCGGCGTCGTCGCGCGTGGGCGTGCGCGACGCGGCTTCGACACGGCTTTAATATGACTCTTCATGCATGTCTGATCCAGGTCGCGCGATCTCGAGATCGCGCGCGCCGGCGCCGTCATTCGCGGGCGCGCCCCCGGGGCTCGGCAGCGTCAGGCGCGTTCGAAACCACTGCGCGGCGCGCCCGAGCGCCCGATCTTCGCGGCTGATCGCGTGGAGCGCGAGCGCGTGACCGCTCGGGGGCCACGGCTCGGGGCGCAGCCGCTTCAGCTCGCCGGACGCGATCAGCGGGGCGGCGACGGAGCGCGGGAGGCTGCCCCACCCGAGCCCGCGCAGGATCAGCTGGGTCTTGAGCTGAAGGCTGGTCACGCGCCACGTCCTGCTCGCCAGCACGCCTTGATCGCGGGTCAGCGCGCCGCGGAGCTCCGAGTGCACGATCTGCGTGAACTGTCGGAGCGCGGCGTTCCGGTGGGGCTGGGGGAGCGTGGCCAAGGGGTGCCGCGCCGCGCACACCGGGACGAGCTGGACCTCGCCGAGGTGGAGCGCGACCAGCTCGGGCGGCGGCGGGCGGCCGGCGAGGTTGCACGCGCCTAGGTCGGCGCCGCCGTCTCGCACGAGCGCGACGGTGTCCCCGAGCAGCCCGACGTCGACGCGCAGCGTGGTCGCGGGGAAGGTCCGCTGGAAGCTCTCGCACAGCGTGACGAGCTGCTCTAAGGGAAAGATGGCGTCCACCGTCACGCGCAGCTCTGGCTCGATCTCCTCCTGCAGCCGACTCGCGCACTCGCTCAGCTCGCGCGCCTGCGCGAGCACGAGCCGGGCCTCCGCGGCGAGCCGGCGGCCCCGCTCCGTCAGCGACGGCGCGCGCCCGCTCCGCGCGAACAGGCGGCAGCCGAGCGCGGCCTCGAGCTGCGCGATCGCGTAGCTGACCGCCGATTGCACCCGGCCCAGGCGTCGCCCGGCCGCGCTGAAGCTGCCCTCCTCGACGACCGCGAGGAAGGCCGTGAGCTGGTCGAGCGAGAAGCCTGCGTACATGACCGTACAAACCTGACCGAATAGACCTATCGATAATCTCGATGGATCGAATCGATATTTTGCGTATTTTTGTGGACCCTGTCCAGGCTATTAACCGGCGCGGGAGCGCCATGCAGCGTCCAGGCACAGCGCGAGACCGCGCGTCGACGACCGTGACCGCGGGGGTCGATTGATGGGCCTGCTCATCGAGGGGCAGTGGGTCGATCGCTGGATCGACACCGAGAGCACCGGCGGCCGCTTCATCCGCAGCGAGAGCGCGTTTCGGAACTGGGTCACGGTCGACGGCGCGCCGGGCGAGACCGGCGAGGGCGGCTTCCCGGCGGCGTCCGGCCGGTACCATCTCTACGTCAGCTACGCGTGCCCGTGGGCGCACCGCGCTCTCATCTTCCGCGCGCTGATGGGGCTCGAGCCGCACGTCGGCCTCTCGGTCGTGAACCATCACATGGGCGCGGAGGGGTGGAGCTTCGCGGACGGGGACGGGGTCGTGCCGGACCCCGTGATGGGCGCGCGGTTCTTGCACGAGCTCTACACGCGGGTCGCCCCGCGCTACTCGGGTCGCGTCACGGTCCCGCTGCTGTGGGATCGCGAGCGCGGCGTGATCGTCAGCAATGAGTCCTCCGAGATCATCCGGATGTTCAACGCGTCGTTCCGCGGGATCGCGACGCCGCTCGGGGGCCCCAAGGTCGACTACTTCCCGCTCGCGTGGCGCGGCGCGATCGAGGTGATCAACGAGCGTGTCTACCGCGCGGTCAACAACGGCGTGTACGAGGCCGGCTTCGCCACGAGTCAGGCCGCCTATGACCACGCCGTGACGACGCTGTTCGAGGCGCTCGATGAGCTGGAGGACCGGCTCTCGCGGCAGCGCTACCTCGTCGGCGCGCGCCTGACCGAGGCCGACTGGCGCCTGTTCACGACGCTGGTGCGCTTCGATCTCGTCTACCACGCGCACTTCAAGTGCGACCGCAGGGCGCTGCGCGAGTACCCGAACCTGTGGGCGTACACGCGCGAGCTCTACCAGCGCCCCGGCGTCGCCGAGACGACGCGCTTCGACCACATCGTGCAGCACTACTACGGTTCGCACCCGACCCTCAACCCGAGCGGGATCGTGCCGGTCGGTCCGCAGCTGGACTTCGACGCGCCCCACGAGCGCGAGCTCCTCTAGCGGCTCTAGCGGCCCGCGGTGAACGTCCGCGCGGCGTCGAGCGCTCGCGCCGTCACCAGGGCTCGTGCCCGTACCGCCGGGCGACTCGCGTCTGCCACAGCAGCAGCAGCGGGACGACGACGCCCTCGAGCACCACGCCGACGATCATCGACGGGTCGTCGGGCAGGCCGTGCGAGCGCATCGAGAGCAGCCGACCGACCGCGCCGAGCATGATCGCGCCGCCGATGATCCGCATGATCGCGAGCCGGCGCTCGATCGCCGGGAGCGCGTACCAGATGCCCATGGTGACCATCACGTAGACGCCGCTGAGGTAGCGGAACTGGTTGTCGAGGCTGGCGGGCGCGGGGCTGCCCTCGGGCATGAAGAAGTCAGCGCCGTCGGTGAAGCCGATGACGAGGCCGGCGAGCGGGATCAGGCTGAGGACGCCGAGGATGATCTGCAGCGCGGTACGTTCCATGGGGATCCTCCTGTTCCTCGAGACAGCGCGGACGAGCGGCTAGACGACGCAGACGATGACCGTGCAGTTGTCGGAGGCGCCGGCCTCGAGGGCCTGGGCGACGATCCACTCCGCCGGGTCTCCTTCGACCGCCTCGCACCGCGCGAGCTCCTGGGCGCCGAGCACGTCCGAGACGCCGTCGGAGCACAGGACCAGGCGGTCGCCCGCGCTGAGCGTGAGCTCGACGAAGTCGGCGCGGCCTTCGTCCGGGAGCCAGCGGTACAGGGCTCCGTCCGGCGCGGCGTGATCCTCGGTGAGCAGCTCGGCCGCGCCGGCGCGGACGAGGTAGGCGCGGGAGTCCCCGATCCAGGCGACGATGCCCTCGCGCGTCGCGTCTTCGCTCCCCGACGGGGAGGGGGCGACGTGGGCCATCACGAGGGTCGTCGCGCCGATGCTGGCGGCCGCGACCTTGAGACACGCCTGGCCGATCGCGCTCGTGATCGTGTCGCGGTTGACCGGCGCCTCGAGCTCCTGAATGAACGCGTCCACCGCCGCGCGCGACGCCTCGGCGCCGCCGGCGTGTCCGCCCATGCCGTCGGCGAGGACGACCGTCTCGGTCCCGGCCTCGGTCTCGGGCGCGATCGCGTAGGAGTCTTGCTGCTCGGCACGGGCTCCGATGTCTGCGCTCGTGAACACTCGCATGGCTTCGCTGATCCCAGCCCGGAGGGTGCCCTATCCCTGGCCGGGAAGGAAGCCGACGAAGTGACTGGGCAGCCACGAGCCCTCGCCCATGAGCACCTGATCACCCCAGCGCTCGAGCCACAGCACGCGCTCGGAGTCGCTGCGGTAGGTGTACGTGGCGACGCGCGGCAGCGCCGGGCGCCCGTGCATGCCGGCCCCGGCCGCGCTCGCTTGTCCGCGGCGCTCCAGCGAGTAGCTCAGCTCGCTGCGGCGAATGTGTCGGGGCGGCTCCCCGGCGAGGCCGTGACCGACCACGGGCTGCAGCCACATCCACTGCTCGCGCTCGGGGACGCCGATGAGCCAGCGCCGCTTGCCGACATCGTTGAGCACGGCGATCACGGTGGTGATCGGGCCCTCGCGGAGGTTGAGCACGCCGTCGACGAGGTAGTCGCCGTCGCGCGCTGGGTCGGCGCTGTTCATGATGACCACGTCGCCCTGCCGCAGGTTCGCGAGCCCGAGGTCTGGGGTCGTCGGGTCATCGTCGATGTACGAGCGCGGGACAGCGCCCGCGAACGCGCGGCCGCGGAGTCGCTCGGCGACCCGCGCGCGGACGCGCTGGCTCGCGGGGTCGTGGGGCGGGTGACTGTTTCCGCCCGAGGCCGCCGCGAGCGCGAGCTGAGCACCGCCCTCGCCCTCGGGGAGCGCGTGACGACCGTCACCCCAGTCGCGCAGCCTCCGGGCGGCGAGGATGCCGACCCAGAAAGCGCCGGCGATGGTCATGGCTGCGAGGAGAGATGCGATCGTGAGCATGGCGGCGAGCGGTGTGGTGACGGGCGTGCGCGCGTGATCTCGTAATAGCACGCGGGGCGGGAGCGCGGCGAGCGAGGAGCGTGACGGCCTCGGAGCGCTGGCGTGCGCGCGGGTCGAGCGGGCGCCGGCGGAGCCGCTCGCCGGCGCGGCGGCGCGGCGGCGAGGCTGCGCGTGCTGACGCGGCCGGTCGCCCGGTGTCACGTTGCCGAAGAGGATTCGTCGACGACTCATACCCGCGCTCGGTGTCGCATTCGCGAGCGAGCCGCGCGCCCTGGTCGCGCGCGGTCAGGTCGTCGCGGCGCGAAAAAACAATATGACCGAAGAGACAGGGTTGCCGCGTCGCCGCGGCGTCGGCGAGCGAGTTGACAGGGCGGGCGAGCGCGCGCGCGAGCTTGGAGATCGCCTCTTAAGTCTTGAGCATTTGCGGAGGTGATCTCTCCGAGAACTGCGTGATACTGCGAGAATTAGCTCGATAACGCGCAATTTGGGGACTGGACAAGGCATGGTTTTTCCACACGTCATTCACAGGTGCGCGCAACCGCCCGTGGATGAGTTGTGAACGACCGGCACTTTGCTCGCGAACACGCGCATCCGTGAACATGCAAATGCCAAAAGGTTATTGGCGCATACGAAACTTACCTGGCTTCTGACAGTGATGCTCGACGTCGCTACTACCTGGCCTCTATGACCGGTTGACGCTGGATCTGGGCGACCCAGTCTGCTACGACTCTAATGGTTGCTCACTGGCAGTCACCGCTGTCTCAGAGCAGGGCTCGTTCGTGCGCCATCAATGCGCGACATGTCCTAATGTGCATGTTTGCACTGAACCCAGGAAGCGTTCCCATGATGTACCCCCTGTCTCGAGAGTCACTGGTCCAGACCCCGGGTCGCGTCGTCGCCTGGATCCACGTCACCGACGGCGCTGAGCTCGAATCGCTCGACTGCGCGGGCCCGGCGGCGAACAGCCGGCCAGCGCCCACGCCCGGGATGTACCAGGACGAAGAAGGCGCGCGCGTCTACTACGTGACCGCGCGCGGTCAGGCGTACCTCGTGCGCTCTCCCGAGGCCCCTTCGCTGCTGCAGCCGGTCGACGCGCTGCCCGTCGCCGAGGCCGCGCTCCTCGAGGAGCTCGACGAGGACGCGTACGATCGCGCGCTCTGCATCCTCGCCGAGGCCGCCGACGCGCTCGAGTCCGAGAGCGTCTCGGTCGGCATCTACGAGCAGGACGGGCACTACTACTACGTCAACGAGGACGGCGTGTACTTGCTCTACGGGGTCAAGGGCGCGCGTCGGTTCTGCGCGGTGACCCTCCCAGAGCTGCCGGTCGGCGCGCAGATGGTCGCCGAGGATCAGATGCACGAGCTGCCCGCCGCGCTGTACCTGGCGATCGACGATGTCGAGGAGCGCGCGGACGCGTCGCCGCAGGTCCAGAGCTGAGCGGCCTGCTCGCTCGAGCCCTCCCCAGATCAGGAGTTCGCGGAGCTGAGCCCGAGTCGCGCGTCGACTCGGGCTTTGTCGTGCGCGCTGGCGCTAGCGTCGTCGCCGGCGGCGGGGCTGCGGCGGGGCGGCGGTGAGCGGGTCTTCGGGCCAGGCGTGTTTGGAGTAGCGGCGCATCAGCGTCTTGCGCAGGCCGGGGTAGTGGCGCTCCCAGAAGCCGGCGAGGTCGGTGGTGACCTGAACCGCGCGCTGGTTGGGCGCGAGCAGGTGCAGCACGAGCGGCACCGCGTCCCTGGCGACGCGGGGGCCGGCGCGCATGCCGAAGAAGTCCTGGAGCCGGGAGGCGATCCAGGGCGGCCGGTCGAGCTCGTAGTGGACGACGACGCGGCGGCCCCCGGGCAGCTGCACGCGCGCGGGCGCGACGCGGTCGAGCTCGAGGCCGCGCGCGCGCGCGGCGGCCTGGGCGAGCGCGGTCAGGCGCGCGAGCAGGTCCTGACGCTCGAGCTCGGCGAACGAGCTGCAGCCCTCGCACAGCGCGGCGAGCTGCTCGCGCGCGCGCGCCTCGTCGAGGGCGGGCATGTCCGCGAGTTCAGGTACGTGCGCGCGCGCGAACCGGACCCGCGCCTGCAGCCCCGAGAGCGCGGCGGGGTCGGAGACGAAGCGCGCGGGGCCGGCCGCGAGCGCCGCCTCTCGCAGGAGCTCGCTCGCGCGCGGCGGCAGCGTCTCGTACTCGGTGCTGGTGAGCACGAGCGCGCCGTAGCGCAGCTCAGAGCGGCCCTCGACGCGCGCGCGCGTCGGGTTGAACTTCAGGACATCCCGCTCGGCGAGGCCGTCGTCGTCGTCGGGCAGCTCGAGCTCGAGCAGCCAGTCGGGATCGATCGCGCAGGCCCGGTCGACGATCGCGTGGTCGTGGCGAGCGCCCGCGCCGTGACTGCGGCGTTGGCTGCGGCGGTCGGCCACGGAGAGCGCGACGACCCACGAGGCGCTGCGGACGACCGAGGCGGGGCTCAGGCGCGCAGCGCCGCCGCCGCTGAGCACGAGCACGCGCTCTCGGCCCTCGTCGCGGACCTGTGCGATGCGGTCCGGGAAGCCGAGGAGCGCGGCTTGGCACAGCGCGGCCTCGCGGGCCGCGAGCGCCTGTTCGTCGTTCGCGGGCCGCTCGCGAGACCGGCGGCTGCCGCGGCGGTCGCGACCGCGGGCGAGTCGCAGCAGCTGGTCGCGAACGCGGAGCACTTTTTTACATGCTCCAACAGACAGGCCGAGCGAGCGCGCCGCGTCGGCGCCGCGGGCCGCGTAGCGCTCGAGGTCCTCGAGCTCGCTGAGCAGGTCGGCGTCGGCGTCGCGCGCGGCGACCCGCGGCCCGCGATCCTGTCGACGGTAGATCGAGCGCTCCGAGAGCAGCGCCGCGGCGCCGCACGCGAGCGCCGGGATGTCGCGCTCGACCCCCGCGACGATCAGCCGCGCCAGCCGAGGGTGCACCGGGTAGCGCAGCAACGCGCGCCCGGTGGCGCTGAGGCGGCCGTCCTCGTCCGTCGCGGAGAGCCGCCGCAGGAGCGTCTGCGCGGCCGTGAGCGCGGCCGCGGGCGGGGTCTGGTACCAGGGGAAGTCCGCGAGCGCGCGCGCCGTGACGCCGAAGGCGTGGAGGTCCAGCAGCGCGCTGGCGAGGTCGAGGCGGTGAAGCTCCGGGCTGGTGTGCGGGGGCCTCCGATCGTGGTCAGCGCGCGTGTACAGCCGGACGCAGCGGCCAGGGCGGGTCCGGCCCGCGCGACCGGCTCGCTGCGTCGCCGAGTCGCGGGCGATCGGTCGAACCTGCAGGCTGGCGACGCCGGTCCAAGGGTCGTGCACGGCGAGGCGGTGCAGCCCGCTGTCGATGACCGCGACCACGCCGTCGATGGTCACCGAGGTCTCGGCGACGTTGGTGCTGAGGATCAGCTTGCGCTGCCCGGAGGGGGCGGGCCGCACGGCGCGGTCCTGCTCGCTCGGCGACAGCTCGCCGTGCAGTGGGAGCATGAGCATGTCGTGGACCCGGGCGAGGCCCTCGCAGGCCTCGCCGGCCTCGCGGATCTCGCGGGCGCCCGGGAGGAACACGAGCACGTCGCCCGACGCTCGCTCGGTCTTCGCCTCCACCTCGAGCAGGCGGTGCAGCGCGCGCAGGACCTGCTTCGCCAGCGGGCGGCTCGCGTCGCCGGCGTCGCTGTACTCGAGCTCGACCGGGAACGCGCGGCCCTCGCTGACGACGCGCCGCGCCGGACGCTGTCGACCCGTGCGGGGATCGGGCGCGGCCAAGAAATCGCAAATCGGCTGCCCGTCGAGCGTCGCCGACATGACGACGATCGAGAGGTCGGGGCGCTCGCCGAGCGCGAGCTGCTTGAGCAGCGCGAGGTTGATGTCGCCGCTGAGATGACGCTCGTGAAACTCGTCGAGCACGACCACCGAGACGCCGGCGAGCGTGGGGTCGTCGCGCAGACGTCGCGTCAGCAGCCCCTCGGTCATGAAGCGGACGCGGGTCTCGGGGCCGACGCGCGACTCAAACCGGACCTGGTAGCCGCAGCGTTCGCCCAGGCGCTCGCCGAGCAGCTCCGCGACGCGCTGCGCGGCCATGCGCGCGGCGAGCCTGCGCGGCTGCAGCACGACGATCTCGCCGGCGTCGGCGAAGCCCTCGCGGAGCAGCGCGAGCGGGAGGCCGGTGGTCTTGCCCGCGCCCGGCGGCGCCTCGACGACGACGGAGGCGCGCGCGCGCAGGGCCGCGATGACCTCGGGGATCACGGCGTCGATCGGCAGCGACGGGTCCACGTTGTGCTCGGCTCCCGACATGCGCGTCGCGGAGCGTAGCAGTCGCACTGCAATATCGAGCGACAGGGCGCCGCAGCGCCGCTCGTTGCCCTTCTCACACGCGCGCGCGGAGTCGGGGCGGCGGCAAAGACCCGCACTTGACCGCGCGTAGCAACGCGAACGAAAGTGAGCCCCTGTGCACCAGCGCGCTTTCTCCAAGAGCCCTGCGGACGACGCGAGCGCCACGGCGAGCGCGACAGCGACGAAGACGACGACGAAGACGGCGACGAAGACGACGACGCTCGCCGAGCTCGCGCTCGGAGGACGCGCGCGGGTTCGCCGGGTCCGGGCCGCGGTCGACGGCGACGCGGGCGACCTGAGCCTGCGGCTCATGGAGATGGGCTTTGTCCCCGGCACCCTGGTTACGCTGGTCAAGCGCGCGCCGCTCGGCGACCCGCTCGAGCTGCGCGTGCGCGGCGGTCACGTGTCGCTCCGCCGCGCCGAGGCGCGCCTCGTCGAGGTCGAGCTCCTCGCGTCGGAGGCGGGCGCGTGAACGAGCTGCGAGTCGCCCTCGCGGGCAACCCCAACGTCGGCAAGACCAGCCTGTTCAACGTGCTGACCGGCGCGCGGCACAAGGTCGGCAACTACGCCGGCGTGACCGTGGAGACCCGCGAGGGTCGGGTGCGTGACGAGCTGCTGCGGCGCGCGCGTGAGCGCCAGCGGATCCCGAGCATCGCGCTCATCGACCTTCCGGGCGTCTACAGCCTCACGCCGGTGTCCGAGGACGAGGCGGTCGCGTTTCGCTGCCTCAGCGAGGCCGACGATGACGTCGCCGCGCCGCACGCGGTGATCTTGGTGGTCGACGCCGCCAACCTCGGGCGCAACCTCTACCTGGCCATGCAGCTGCTCGAGCACGGCCTGCCGCTGGTGATCGCGCTCAACATGATCGACGTCGCCGAGGCGGCGGGCCTCGCGATCGCGCCGGAGCAGCTCTCCGCCCAGCTCGGCGTCCCGGTGGTGCCGACGGTCGCGCGCGCGGGCGAGGGCGCGCAGGCGCTGGTCACCGCGCTGCTCGAGCGCGCGTGGCTGCGGTCACAGCCCCAGCCCCAGGAGGTCGGCGACGCCCTGCGCGCGCGCCTGCTGCGGCCGGTGGACGAGGCGCTCGGCCTCGGCGATCTGTTTGAAGAGACAGGTGATCGTGGACCTGCCCCCGCGGCCAGCTCGTCGTCGACGCGGGCGGCGATCCCCGAGCTGCAGTCGGTGGTCAACAGCCCCGCGCGCGGGCGCTGGCTGCTGTCGGCGCGCGCCGCCGGGACCGACGCGCTCACCGGCGCGCGCCCCTCCGAGGCGGCCGCGCTGTCGCGGGTCGCGATCGAGCAGGCCGCCGCCGCGACGCGCGAGCTGATCGAGCGGCGCTACCGCGAGGTCGACCGGATCCTCGACGCGATCGGCTACGTCGACGGCCTCGGCGCCGCGACACGCGAGGGCGACGCGGTCGCGCCCGCGATGGGTCGCTCGGCTCGCATCGACCGCGTGCTCACGCACCCGCTGTGGGGCCCGCTCGTCTTCATCGCGGTCATGGCGCTGCTCTTCAACTCGATCTTCACCTGGGCGTCGCCCTTCATGGACGCGATCGAGGCGGTCATCGGCTGGCTCTCGGGTTTGGTCTCGAGCGGGCTCGGCCCCGGGGTGTTCACCGACCTGCTGACCGAGGGCGTGATCGCGGGCGTCGGCAACGTGCTCGTCTTCATCCCCCAGATCGCGCTGCTGTTCTTGTTCATCGGCCTGCTCGAGGACACCGGCTACATGGCGCGCGCGGCCTTCCTCATCGATCGCCTGATGGCGCGCGTGGGCCTGCACGGGCGCGCGTTCGTGCCGCTGCTCAGCGGCTACGCCTGCGCGATCCCGGCGATCATGGGCACGCGCACGATCAGCTCGTTCAAAGACCGGCTCGTCACGATCTTGATGATCCCGTACATGAGCTGCAGCGCGCGCCTGCCGATCTACGTGCTGATCATCGGCGCGCTGTTCCCCGGCGACGTGCGCTACGGGCCGTTCTCGCTCGGCGGCCTCGTGCTGCTCGCGATGTACGCGCTCTCGACCCTGTCGGCGTTGGCCGTCGGCGCGCTGCTCAAGCGCACCGTGCTGCGCAGCCCGACCCCGCCCTTAGTGCTCGAGCTGCCGCCCTATCGCGCGCCGCGGCTGCGCAACACCGCCGTCTACGTCTACGACCGCACGGCCGACTTCGTGCGCGGCGCGGGCACCGTGATCCTGGCCATGACCGTGGTCCTGTGGGCGCTGCTCAGCTTCCCCAAGCCGCCCGCCGACGCGGGCGTCGAGGACTCGGCGGTCGTGCAGGTCGTCGACGGCAAGCCCGCGAACGAGGCCGCGCGCGACGTCTCGCCCATCGAGTACTCCATCGGCGGTCGCGTCGGGAAGGCCATGGAGCCCGCGCTCGCGCCCATGGGTCAGGAGTTTCGCGTCGGCATCGCGATCCTCGGCAGCTTCGCGGCCCGCGAGGTCATGGTCAGCACCCTGGGGCTCGTCTACGGCATCGAGGGCGCGGACGACGACGACACGAGCCTGCGCGAGGCCATGCGCGCCGCGGTCGACGAGGACACCGGGGAGCGCCGGCACACGCCGCTCAAGGGCCTCGCGCTGATGGTGTTCTTCGTCTACGCCTGCCAGTGCATGTCGACCGTCGCGGTGGTGCGGCGCGAGACCGGCGGCTGGAGCTGGCCGCTGTTCATGTTCTTCTCGATGACCGGCGTGGCCTACGTGATGGCGGTGCTCGTGTATCAGGTCGGGCGCGCGCTCGGCTTCACGTAGCGCGCTCGAGCGTTATCGGCGGCGCTCACCCTCGCCGGCGCGCACAACCATTGGGACGCGGCGTCCCCGGTTCGCGCGTGCGCGCGTCGAGGCGCTGCGCGACCATAGATGTCTCATTGGACTTGTTTGGAGTGACGACGATGCACGAACGACCACGGCTCCTCAGCCCGCGCATCGAGTGATCGAGCGTCGTCGGGAGGGCGCGCGCGATCATCGTGCCGTGATCGCGCGGCGCGCGATTTTGGGCGCGCCATCGCGTACGAGAGTTTTTTCGCCGCGTCGCAATCCCTTCGGGGGGCCTGGGTACCCCGTCAATGAGGCCGCCAAACAGCCCGCCTCAGAAAGACCCAACGCCATGGATGGGGCCGCCGAGCTGCTCGCCGCCGTCGGTCGGTGAGGACATCCCCGACCCGCCGGTCCCTGCCCTCGAGCTCGAGCTCGAGCTCGTCGATGACGCTGACCCGGCGGCGAGCTTCCCCACGCTCCGCGAGTGCTTCTCCGCCGACTGCATCGATCCGTCGCCGGGGGTCACCTAGAGCGGCCAGTGCAGCCCCAACGCCCCCAACGTCATCTACCCCGGCGCCTGCATCGTGCCCGACATCGACCTCGTGCTCCCCGGGTGCAGCGTGTACTCGTACATGGGCGGGTACTCGTGGACCGCGACCGAGGGAGCGCGACCGCTCATCGCGTCGGAGACCGCATTCGCGCCGCTGTGTGACAATTCCGATGAGCGCGCCTGAGCGCGAGCGCGCCTGCCCTAGAACGTGCTAGGGGTACCGTATGGACATCTCGCAATTCGGTTTTGAAAGCACCGCGGAAGAGGTCACGAGCGGGCTCGATCTGACCGGCAAGACCTTCGTCGTCACCGGCTGTAACTCTGGGCTCGGTCTCGAGACCACGAGAGTGCTCGGGATGCGAGGGGGCCACATCATCGGGGCCGCGCGCACGCGCGAGAAGGCGGCCGCCGCGATCGCGTCGACCGGCGTCGAGGGGACCCCCGTGGCGTGCGAGCTGTCCGACGCGGCGTCGGTCCGCGCGTGCGCTGCCGAGATCCGCGGGCTCGGGCGCTCGATCGACGCGCTCATCTGCAACGCCGGCATCATGGCGCTCCCGGAGCCGCGCACGACCCACGGCCTCGATCTTCAGTTCCTCACCAACCACATCGGCCACTTCATCCTCGTCACCGAGCTGCTCGACTCGCTCGCGGACGACGGTCGCGTGGTCGTGCTCAGCAGCGGCGCCCACCACATGGCGCCCGAGTCAGGTATCGAATTCGATAACCTGAGCGGTCAGCGCGACTACAAGCCGTGGAAGATGTACGGGCAGTCGAAGCTCGCGAACATCCTGTTCACGAAGGAGCTCGCGAAGCGCTTCACCGGGAGCGGGCGGACCGCGAACTCGCTGCACCCCGGCGTCATCCGGACCAACCTCGCGCGCCATCTCGAGGACGCCGAGGCCGTGCTCTCGACCATGAAGCTCAAGTCGATCCCGCAGGGGGCGGCGACGCAGTGCTTGGTCGCGGTGCACCCCGCGCTCGCGGGCACGAGCGGCGAGTACTTCTCCGACTGCCAGGTCACGGACACCCACCCGCTCGCGCAGGACGCCGAGATGGCGGCGCGGCTGTGGGCGCGCAGCGAAGAGATCGTGGCGAGCCTCGGCTAGCGAGCGCTCTTGGTCAGGTGGCGGTCGCGTCGCGCCCGGCCGCACGTCGTTGACGCGTTCGCGGCCGCGCGGTGACTTTCAGCCGCCCGCGCGGGTTCGCTATACGTGGGGCCCCGAGCTGAGGACAGCGCTATGACCCACGATCCCAATCACTTTCGCGCGTTGATGGACGGGCTCGACGCCCCGGTCCTGTTGTTGTCAGAGACGGGGAGGGTCCTCGCGGCCAACCGCGCGTCGCGGCGCGCGCTCGACGAGGCGGCGACGGAGGGCGGTGACCTGCACGAGCGAGTCGCGGCTCCGGAGGTGCTGCGCCGCGTGCTCCGTCGAGCGCTGGACGAGGCGACGCCGGTGACGGAGACGATCGGGCTCTCCGGGCACGCGACGCCGTGGCGCTGTCGCGCCTGGGCTGCGGGTGTGGGAGGCGAGGCGTCGGTCGTCGTGCAGCTCGAGCGCGAGCCGGCGCAGCGCGAGCAGGCGCAGCGCGAGCGGGTGTGGGCGGCGCTGCGACGGTACTTGAGGGTGGTCTCGCACGACCTGCGCAACCCGATCAACGTCCTCGTGTTCGGGATCGGGGTGATCGAGTTGAGCGCCGGTGAAGACGCCCCGCCGGCGCTCGGGTCGACGCTCACGCGGATGCGCACCAACATCGACGTGCTCCAGCGCATGATCAACCAGCTCCGCGATTTTGAGGGGCTCCACGACGGCTCGTTGCCGGTCTCGCGGACGCGCGTCGATGTCGACGCGGTCGTCGCGACGATGGTCGAGCGATTCGGCGCGGCCCACGAGGCGAAGATCACGCTGCGCCGTCACGAGGGGCTGACTGCAGACACCGACCCCAAGCTCCTTCACCAGCTGCTGTGGAACCTGCTGCGCAACGCGACGACCCACGGAGAGGGTGATGTCCGCGTCGCGCTCGGCGTCGCGGGGGAGCGCGCCGAGCTGATCATCTCGAACGCGGGCGATGTACCGCCCGAGGCGCGCGAGGGGCTGCTTCACGCGCCCGAGGAGCGCGGAGACGACGGCGGGGCGCAGGTCGGGATCGGGCTGTTTGTAGCGGCCAGGATCGCGGCGTCGCTCGGCGGCTCGCTCGAGCTCGACACGGGAAGCGGTCGAACGATCATCACGGTTCGGCTGCCGCGTCCCGCTGCGGCGCGGTGAGTCATATTGGCACGGCGTGCGCATTAGACACACCGCCCGCCTCCACGCGTCGTCGCGTGTCGTCTGCGGCGCTGTCGTGGGGATGGACTCAGGCGCGTGACGGCGGTTCGCGGGTCGCACGCGCCGGCTGGTACGGGTCTTGCTTTTCAGCAGGTCTGTCGCTCAGGAGCTGTCCACGGGCGTTCGTACTGTGCACGAGACCGCGCATGAAACCGTATCCAGACGCGTCGTGCCGACGGCGCCCAGACTTCTCGACACTCGCCGGTCGCGGCCCCTTCTTCGGTCTCTAGGGGTCGCTACCGGCGAGCTCGTCGGGACCCTCGTCGTCGCCGCGTCGGCGCGCTCGACGACGCAGACCTGTACACACGTGATGATGTAGACCTACGCGGTAGCGACGACGACGACGAGCGCGGCGAGGAGTCGGGAGCAGCCGCCGAGGAGAGCCAGCCACATGAGCGAAGTCCACGAAAGCCCACGCGGCGATCTCGCCGAGGAGAAGAACCGAGCGGCTGCTGACAGCTCGTTCCCGGTGGTCGGCATCGGCGCCTCCGCGGGCGGTCTCGAGTCGCTCGAGCGGTTCTTCTCCAACCTTCGACCCGACCCGGGGATGGCGTTCGTGGTGGTGCAGCACCTCTCGCCGGACTTCCGCAGCATGATGGTCGAGCTGCTCGCGCGTCACTCGGATATGTCGGTGGTCGTCGCTGAGCACGGGCTCGCGGTCGAGCAGAACCACGTCTACGTGCTGCCGCCGCGCATGGAGATCACGATCAAGGGGCGTCACCTGCACCTCCGCGAGCGCGAGAAGCGTCGCGCGCTCGCGCTGCCGATCGACCTGTTCTTTCGCTCACTCGCGCAGGATCTCGGACCTCGCGCGATCGCGATCGTGCTGTCGGGGAGCGGGAGCGACGGCTCGCGCGGGATCAAAGAGGTCAAGCGCGGCGGCGGCATGGTGCTCGTCGAGAGCCCGGAGAGCGCCAAGTTCGACGGGATGCCGCTCAGCGCGCTCGCGACCGGCCACGTCGACCACGCCGCGTCTTCGCCCGAGCTCGCGCGCTACATCACCGAGGAGCACGACGTCGACGAGCTCGAGGACGACTCGCAAGAGTTCGTCAGCGAGCCGATGGACGCCATCGTCAAGCTGCTCAACCAGGTGTGCGGGCTCGACTTCTCGACCTACAAGCGCGGGACGATCGGTCGTCGGATCAACCGCCGGGTCGAGCTCGGGGATTACGCGAGCCTCGACGAGTACGCCGCGCGGCTCGAGTCCGATCCCGATGAGCTGACGCTGCTGTATCACGACCTGCTCATCGGCGTGACCCAGTTCTTCCGCGACCCGGACGCGTTTCGCGTCATCGAGGAGAAGGTCATCCCCGAGCTCCTCGACCGCGTTCCGCCGGATGAGGACGTCCGTGTATGGGTCGCCGGCTGCGCGACGGGTGAAGAGGCGTACTCCCTCGCGATGGTCCTGTGGGAGCAGCTGTTGGCGCGCGCGCGCCCGCTGAATTTCAAGATCCTGGCGACGGACGTGCACCGCGTGTCGCTCGAGCGCGGGAGCAAGGGCTACTTCTATCGCGAGCAGCTCGAGCTGGTGAGCGCGGGTCGACGCGCGCGCTTCTTCGAAGAGGCGGGCGGCGCGTTCCGGGTCGACTCCGAGCTGCGCAAGCGGATCGTGTTCGCGCCGCACGACGTGACGCAGGACGCCCCGTTCACGAAGATGCACCTCATCTCGTGTCGCAACCTCCTGATCTACCTCAACCAGGCCACGCAGAAGGCGGTGCTCTCGCTGTTTCACTTCGGCCTGGCGCGGCGGGGGATGTTGTTCCTCGGCTCGAGCGAGTCGACCGGCGCGCTCGTCCACGAATTCGACGCGGTCGACGAGCACTGGAAGATCTACCGCAAGCGACGCGACGTCCGGCTGCTCGATCCGCTCCGCATCCCGTTGGCGCGCAGGAGCGCCGAGGCCCGCGCCCCGTCGCCGCTGCTGACCCGCGGCAAGCGTGACGTCCCGGAGACGCAGCTGCTCGCGCTCTACGACCGCCTGCTCGACCGCTACATCCCGCCCGGCTTCTTGATCGACGAGAAGCACGAGCTCGTCGACAGCTTCGGCGGCGCCGAGCAGTACCTTCAGTACACGCGCCGACGCCCGTCTCGACGGCTCGTCGAGCTGCTCGGCGGCGCGCTCCAGGTGGCGGTCGCCGGGCTCTTGCAGCGCGCGCCGACGAATGAGTCGAGCTCGCGCTTCGCGAAGGTGCCGCTCGCGGACGAGCCGGAGCGCGAGCTCACGGTCTCCGCCGAGAGCTTCGCCCACCCGCGCTCGAGTCAGCGCTACACGCTGATCACGCTGGGGGACACCGCCTCCGCCGTCGCGACGGCGCGGGCGGCCTCGGAGGTCGAGCTCGACGCCACGGGCGCGTCGCTCGAGCGTCAGAGCATGCTCGAGTCGGAGCTGGCCTACACGCGCGAGAACCTCCAGACCGTCGTCGAGGAGCTGCAGACCAGCAACGAGGAGCTGCAGGCGGCCAACGAGGAGCTGGTCGCGAGCAACGAGGAGCTGCAGAGCACCAACGAGGAGCTGCACTCCGTCAACGAGGAGCTCTACACGGTCAACGGCGAGTTCCAGAAGAAGATCAGCGAGCTGCGCGAGCTCAACAACGACATGCAGCACCTCATCGACGGGACGGACGTCGGCACGCTGTTCCTCGACAGGCGCCTGCGGATCCGCCGGTTCACGCCGCGTGTCGCCGGCGTGTTCCACCTGCGCAAGGGCGACCTCGGGCGCGACATCAGCGACTTCGCCCACGACCTCAAGCGCGACGACCTGCTCGACGAGATCGCGCTGTGTCTCGAGCGCGGCGAGGAGATCGAGGATGAGGTCGATGATATCCACGGGACGACCTACTTCCTGCGGATCGTCCCCTACCGCCCCTACCTCGACGGGCGCGAGGAGGCCGAGGAGGAAGAGGAGGACGAGCGCGCCGCCGTCGGCGTCCACGGCGTCATGATCTCGCTGACCGACATCTCCGCGCTCGGCGAGGCGCGCGCGCGCATCACCCAGCTCTCGGCCATCGTCGAGTCGTCCGACGACGCGATCCTGAGCAAAGACCTCGAGGGCGTCATCACGACCTGGAACGGCGGCGCCGAGCGGCTCTACGGCTACTCCGCCGAGGAGATGGTCGGTCGCAACATCAAGCTGCTCGCGCCGCGCGGCCGCGCGGAGGAGATCGACGGCTTCCTCGAGACGATCGCGGCGGGCGGCCGCGTCGAGCACGTCGAGACGATGCGCGTGCGCAAGGACGGGGTGGTCATCGCGGTCTCCCTCACGATCTCGCCGCTGCGCGACGCCGTCACCGGCGAGGTCGTCGGCGCCTCGGCGATCGCCCGCGACATCACCCAGCTCAAGGCCGCGCAGCGCGAGCTCATGGATCGAGAGGAGCGCATCCGGCTGCTGCTCGAGTCGACCGCCGAGGCGATCTACGGCATCGACACAGACGGCGTGTGCATCTTCTGCAACCCCGCGTGCGCGCGCCTGCTGGGCTACGCCTCGACCGACGAGCTCGTGGGTCAGCGCATGCATGATCTCGTGCATCACAGCCGCGCCGACGGCTCGCCCTACCCGGTCGAGCGGTGCCCCATCTACCGCGTGCTGCGGACCGGCGAGGGCGTGCACATCGAGGATGAGGTGCTGTTTCGGGCGGACGGCTCGAGCTTCGCCGCCGAGTACTGGAGCCACCCGATCCGCCAGGACGTCGCGGTCACCGGCGCCGTGGTCACCTTCCTCGACATCACCGAGCGGCTCGCCGCCAAGCGCGAGATCTTGGAGGCGGCGGAGCGCCGCGAGCAGTTCCTCGCGATGTTGTCGCACGAGCTGCGCAACCCGCTCGCCGCGGTGCTCTCCGCGACGCAGGTGATCAAGGCGCGGACCGACGAGCCCGTGGTGGTGAAGCCCGCGCTCGAGGTCGTCGAGCGACAAGCGGGGCTGATGGCGCGGCTCGTCGATGATCTGCTCGACGTCTCGCGGATCACTCGCGGGGGGATCGAGCTGCGCAAAGAGGACCTCGACCTGCGCTCGCCGATCCGCCTCGCGGTCGAGGCCGTCGCGCCGAAGGTCGCGGAGTTCGAGGCGACGCTGGAGGTCGTGCTCGACGACGCGCCGATCAACGTGCGCGGCGACGCGGCGCGGCTGCAGCAGATCGTGGGCAACCTGCTCACGAACGCCCTGAAGTACTCTCCGCGCGGGTCGCGGGTCGAGCTGCGGACCGAGCGAGCCGACGAGCGCGTGACGATCGTCGTGCGCGACGAGGGCGACGGCATCTCGAGCGAGCTGATGCCCCACATCTTCGAGCTCTTCGTGCAGACGGAGCAGGGCATCGACCGTCACCAAGGAGGGCTCGGCGTCGGCCTCGCGCTCGTGCGCCAGCTGGTGGGGCTCCACGGCGGCGAGGTCTTCGCGCGCAGCGAGGGGCTCGGGGAGGGCAGCGAGTTCCGTGTCACGCTCCCGCTGCAGACCCACGTGCTCGTCGACGCGGACGTTCAGCGCGAGGAGGAGCGACCCGCGGCGCGGCGCGTCGTGCTGGTCGAGGATCAGCGAGACGCGCGCGCCATGATGAAGAGCTTGCTCGAGATGATGGGGCACGTCGTGTTCGAGGCGGCCGACGGCGAGGAGGGCATCGAGCAGATCGAGCGAGTGCACCCGGACGTCGCGCTGGTCGACATCGGGCTGCCGCGGCTCGACGGCTTCGGGGTCGCCCGCGCGATCCGAAAAAACCCCGTGCTCGACGACATCGTGCTGGTCGCGCTCACGGGGTACGGGGCCGAGGACGACGTCACGGCGGCGCGTGCGGCAGGCTTTACGGAGCACCTCACGAAGCCGGCGGATGTCAACAAGCTCAAGGAGATTCTCGCCCGCAGCTGACGGAAAGAGCAGCTGCTGGGGGGGCGTATCCTTCTGACACAGCGTGTCAGCCTGACACCGCGAGGGTGGAGAGCCGGCGTCTCGCTGTCCTCGGCGTGACGCGACTCGCGTGTTCGATGTTGCGAGCTCGGCTCATCCCGCGCGTATCATCCGGCGGGCTCTCGACGTGGGCGCGCGGAGTGCGTGCGCGGGGGCCGAGGGAGTTCCATGATCGCGCGAATTGTCGAGCTGGCGGATCACCTACGCGTCACGCATGACGCGATCGTCGACGAGTGGCGGCGGCGATGTCGAGAGGACGAGAAGATCCTCGCGGCCAACAAGCTGACGCGGCACGAGTTCGAAAACAACATCACGGCGGCGCTCCAAGAGCTGCGCGTATCGCTGCTGCGCTCGACGGAGGCCAAGACCCGCGACCAGCTGCTGGAGGACGTCGGCGAGCACGGTCACCACCGCTGGAAGCAGGGCTTCGACCTGCGCGAGCTGATCCGCGACTGGGGCGTTCTCAACTGCGTGCTCGTGGCGCGGATCTCGGAGTTTTTTCGCGTGCGCGGCGAGAGCGAGACACAGCACGCGCGCGAGGCTCAAGACCGTCTCGCGCGCTTCATGCTCGAGGCCACGAGCAGCAGCGTCCGTCGCTATGACGAGCTGCGACGGGCCGAGGCGGCCTCGATGGCGAAGGACGTGAGCTTCGCGCGCGACCAGCTCGAGCGCGTGACCACGGCGCGCGGGCAGCTGCTGCGCGAGGCGGCCCACGACCTCCGAGGTGGCCTGTCGGCGATCTCCATGGCCTCCAACGTCCTCGAGCTCGGCGACAAGGCCGATGACCCCGCGGTGCAGGTGATCCGTCGAAACGTCGTCGCGGTCAACGAGCTGCTCAGCTCGCTGCTCGACCTCGCGCGGCTCGAGGCCGGCGCCGAGGCGCTCCACATCGCGGAGCTGGACGCGGCCACGCTGCTGCGCGAGCTGGTCGAGGAGCACGCCCTCACGGCCGAGCGAAAGGGGCTCGCGCTCGAGGTCGAGGGCCCCGAGCGCCTCGTCGTGCGCAGCGATCGCGCGAAGCTGCGCCGCGTCGCGCAGAACCTCTTGATCAACGCGCTCAACTACACAAAGCGCGGCGCGGTCAAGCTCTCGTTTCGGCGTGAGCCCGAGCGCTGGATCCTGTACGTGAGCGACACCGGGCCCGGGATCCAGGAGCTCATCGGGACCCCGCTCGCCGCCGCTTTTGACGAGACCGAGGGCGTGGAGGGCGACGACCAGCCGGGCCCCGAGGACAGGCTGCACGTCTACGCCGGCGAGGGGATCGGGCTCAGCATCGTCAAGAAGCTGTGCGCGATGCTCGACGCCGGGATCACGCTCGACTCGGTGATCGGCCGGGGCACGACCTTCACGCTGACCTTCCCGATCGAGTACGTCCCGGTACCCGAGGTCTGAACCCGCGCGCCCGCGAAGCGGGCTGGCCTTGGTCGTCCTGCGGTCGTCAACGGGTGAGGTCAGGTTGCGGCCGAGCAAATAGGAGAGGAGCCCGCAGGGGCGCTCGATCGATGAGCGTCTCGATCGCGCGCGTGCTGCGGTGAAGCGGCAGCGAGGCGCAACGTCGCCGCGAGCGGGTCGCCTACGACGCCGGCTGCTCGTCGAAGCTCTGGGCGCCGCAGGTGATCGGCTTGTCCCAGGTGGTCCAGCACCCGGTGACCGCGAGCGCGCACTGGGTCTCGGCCGTCCCCTCGTCGGCGCCCGCCGCCTGCTTGCCCGCGATGCAGGCGTCGCAGCTGTCGTACTTCGTGCACAGGTTCTCGACGCCGTCATCCTTGCTCTCGGCGGATTTCTCGTCGGGTGTGTTCGTGTTCGCGTCGGCTTGACGCTCGCTGCAGGCCATCGGCGCGACGGCGAGCGTGAGTCCCAGGGTGAGCGTGATGCTTCGGAATTTCATAGACTCTTGAGTATCCAAATTGTGTGCCACGACCGGCGTCGGCGATCGCTGACGCCGCGCGCCTCCTCGGCGCAGATCGGCGGCGACGCGTCGCGCGTGCGCCGGTACAATCTGGCACGACGACGCAAAGTGACACGGGCTCCGCGTGAACCTTGAGACATCCATCGCCGCCGTCACCTGGCTCGCCACGATCGCCGTGATCGTCGCGCGGATCCGCGATCGACCCGTGCTGTGCAAGCTCGCCGCTGTCGTCGCGCTCGCGGCCGCGTCGGTCTTCACGGTGAGCGCGATCCTTCGCGGCGATCTGGCGACGATGCTCGCGGCCGCGAGCGCGACGGCGCTCGCCGGGGCCGTGCTGTGGACCTCGTGGGACCTGGCGACGCGGGTTCAGGCGCGCGCGCCGGAGCCGGCGCTCGCGGAGCTCGACGCCGTGGGCTTCGCCGGCGCCGGCATGGTCGGCGAGGACGCGGCGCGGGTCTGGTTTCGCTCGCCCCACGCGGGCGTCGAGCACGTCGTCCAGCTGTTTGATCTCCAAGGCGAGCTGCTCGCGCGCGCCCGCGTCGTGCCTCGGGAGGAGACCGACGGCACCACGCTCGTTCGCGTGCCCGACGAGCTCTCGCCGCGCGTGTCGCTCTCGCCGGGCCGGACCTACTTCGTCCGTGTTGCGAGCGACGCCGGCTTCTCGACCGAGGCTCGGTTTCACACGGCGCCGTGCGCCCGTGACGAGAGCCCCCAGCGCTTCAGCTTCGCGGTCTTGAGCTGCCATCAGCCCTACGGCGACGACGGGCGGATCAGCGACGGCGCGCTCGAGCTCCTGCGCGCGCTGCCGTCGGCCTGTGAGGCGCGAGCTGTGCGTCGTGTGCTGCTGCTGGGCGATCAGATCTACGCCGATCTGCCGGAGTCGATGAGCCTGTACAACGAGGACTACTTCCGGCAGGTGGGGCCCGAGGGCGTCGGCAGCGTGTTCGAATGTACGCCCGCGCAGGTCCGTCGGCTCTGGCATCAGCGCCACCGTATGTTCTGGAAGTTCGCCGAGATGCAGGCGCTGCAGTCGCGCTGGGCGACGCACCTGATCCTCGACGACCACGAGATCGTGGACAATTTTGGCTCCGCCGAGGCGCACGGCGCCGCGCGCTGGGCGAGCGTCCGCGCGGGGGCGCTAGAGGCCATCTACGACTATCAAGGCGTTCGCTGCGTGCCGCGTGAGCGCGGCCAACGGCCGCCGCGCCTCAGCCACTCGTTTCGCTACGGCCCCGTGCTGACCTTTGTCGCTGACCTACGCTGCGAACGGCGCGTCGAGGGCGAGGTCGCGACCCTCATGGGGGAGGCGCAATTCGAAGCGCTCGAGGCGGCGCTGCGCGAGCACGACGACGCCCCGATCGTGATCATCGCGCTGAGCGTGCCCGTGCTGCACCTCCCGGCGTGGGCGGTCACGGCCGGGGTCAAGCTCACGGGAGAGGGCTCGGACATCGACGACCGGTGGTCGGCACCCAGCGCGCGCGGCCAGAGGACGCGGCTGCTGACGATCGCGCGCGAGTGGATCGCGGCGAGGCCGGGTCGACGCATGCTCCTGCTCGGCGGCGACGTCCACGTCGGCCTGCTCACCAGGATCCGGTGGCCGGACGGCGTGGCGATCTACTCGCTCGTCTCGAGCGCGATCTCCAACCCCCACGTCCGGGAGCTGGAGGACGTCGTGCGCCATCTGCCGACGGCGCCGGTGAGCTTCGAAGTCGGCGACGATGCCGTCGAGGGGGAGCTCGTCGGCCGCGGCGAGCTCCCCTACGCCGGACTAAACGCTGGATTCGTGCACGTGAGCCCGCGGGGTGACGGCGGCTGGAGCGTCGAGCTCGAGATCGTTGGCACGACGCAGGATCAACCCGGACACGCGACCACGCTGGCGCGCTTCTCTGTGCCCGAGATCGCGTCGCCGTCCGAACCATGATCGGCGGCCTGCCGCGGGCGAATGCGCGCGAAGGTTCAACGCAGGGTGCGATAGACTCGTCGCGGGGCGATGCCTACGCGGAGCAAGCGAGGCCCGCTGTGGCGACGTAGCGATGGCGACGACGATCCTCGAGCACGAGGGCGGGGCCTCGCCGTCGCCGACATCCCGCTCGGGGACGGCGGCTGGGGTCGCTGGCGATCTCGCTCGTGGAGATGCAGTCCGAGTTGACGGCTCTGCTCACACATCGAGAACTTAAGTCCGCGCTGAGTGACCGCGTTCAGTACATCGAGTCGCTGCGCGCGCAGCGTGAGCAGGCGTTGTTGTTGTTGTGACCCCGAGGACGATCGAGGAGCTGGAGGGACCGGAATGCAGCGGGACGACATCAAGTGGCCGCAGAAGACGCGAGAGATGCATAACCATCACATCGACTCGACGATCTGGAACGACTTCGAGTTTCGAGACGGTGATGTCATCGTCGCGTCGTGGCCGAAGTCAGGGACCACGTGGACGCAGCAGCTCGTCGGGCAGATCGTGACGAACGGCGCCCCCGGCCTCGACATCGCGCACATCTCCCCCTGGCTTGATCTTCGCGTCCCCCCGGCCCCGGTCAAGCTCGGCGCGCTCGCCAAGGCGCAGGGCCGACGGTTTCTCAAGACGCACCTGCCCGTGGACGCGCTCGTCTACTCCAAGGTCGCCAAGTACGTCTACATCGGCCGCGACGGCCGCGACGTGGTGTGGAGCCTGTTTCATCACCCACCACACGAAGGCGAACGACACGTGGTACGGCATGCTCAACAACACGCCGGGGCTTGTCGGCGAGCCGATGCCGCGGCCGCCGGCGACCGTCCGCGAGTATTTTGATATGTGGCTCGAGCGCGACGGCTACCCGCTGTGGCCGTACTGGCATCTGGTGAGGAGCTGGTGGGACATTCGCGCGCTGCCGAACATCTGCTTCACGCACTTCGAACGCCTCAAGCGCGACTTCTTGCACGAAGCGCGCAGGATCGCGGCGTTCCTCGGGGTCGCGCCCGACTCGCTCGACTGGGACGCGATCACGAAGCACTGCTCGTTTGGCCATATGAAAGTGAACGCGGCCGACGTCGCGCCGCTCGGCGGCGGGCTCTGGGAGGGTGGCGCGCAGACCTTCATCAACAAGGGGACAAACGGTCGTTGGCGCGACGTGCTCACCGAGGGAGAGTGCGCGCGCTACGAGGCGACCGCGCGCGAGAAGCTGGGTGAAGACTGCGCGCGCTGGCTCGCGTCAGGAGAGATGCCGTAGCGGCGAGCGTCGTCTGCGGCTTCGAAGGCGGACTTGGCGAGGTCCACGTTGAAGCCTGCTCCCGCGAGGCCTCGCTCCAGCAGGACGCGCCACATCGGCGAGGTGCAGCGGTCGCTGCAGCGGGCGCGCGCGCTGGTCTCGTCCGACGAGTACGAGCGCGGTCTCGAGCTGACGCGCGCCGCGATCACCGACGCGGAGGCGCTCGCGTGGCCCCCGCTCACTACGCGCGCGGCGGAGGGCGGCGCGAGCAGCAGGCGAGGCTGCGTTTTGAGCTCGCGCGCGCTCGCCCCGGGGGACGCGGACGGGGCGAGGCTCGAGGCGGAGGCGCGCCGGGCCGCGGCGGCGTCTCGCGCGGGCGGGTCGCGCTGCGCCGACGAGCTCGCCGAGCTGACCGCCTTCCTCGAGGCGCGGCGCGCGGTGGAGGCGTCGCGTTGAGCGGGCGCTCCATCGGATGTAAATTGAGACATGTCTGAACAGACGGGTGATACGCGCGGGCGCTCGTGGCGCGCGCGCGCGACGCTCGTCGGCCTCGTCGCGCTCACGCTCTCGACGTGCCGCGGGCGCGTCGTGGCCCCCGCACCGCCGCCCGGGGAGGAGACGGCGTCCGGGGAGTCAGCGCCCGCGCCCGGGGAGCCAGCGCCCGCGCCCGGGGAGCCAGCGCCCGCGTCAGAGCCGGCGCCGGCGGATCCAGGGCCCTCACGTGGGACCGGGGCCGACGCGCCCGCGCTGCAGGTCACGGAGCTCACGCCCGTTCGCGTAGGCGTCGAGCTCCGCGTGGAGGCGCGCCTCCGCTGGGTGACGACGCGCTGCACCGCCTCGGTGCCGCCGAGCTGCGCGGGGGAGTGGCGCCTGCTCGACGCGAGAGGTGCCAAGAGCCAGGTCGTGCGGCTCGAGGAGCGAGGCGTCGCGCTCCCGATCGTCTGCGTGAAGCCGAGCGGCGCGCTGACGGCGGCCTCCCCGTGCCCCAGCGGCGCAGCGCTGGAAGACGCGCGCTACCTGTTCACGGGCGCGCTGCGGGAGGGCCCCGAGGGGCTCGTGTTCGTGCTCAGCGCGGCGCGGCGGCTCGACTAGCCGGCTAGCGCTTGCGCAGCTTGTCGACCGTCGACACGACGCTCGCCAGGCCTGACGAGGCCTTGTTGAACACGCTGTTGGTGAGGCCGTCGCGGATGTAGCCGTGGGTCAGCGCGTGGGCGGAGACCATGCGCGCGAAGGGCTCCTGGATCTTCTTGGCGAGCAGACGACCGAGGCCGGCGTGGGTCATGAAGGCGTACAGGGCGCGCCGGGTCTTGCCGTCCGCCCGCGGGATGTGCACGGAGAGCGCGCTCGGGCTCGGCTTGATCGCGCGCGCGTTGAGGAGCGCCTCGGCGTGCGAGCGCTCCTTGATCGTGTAGGCGCCGCGCCACAGCAGGACCGCGGACTGCGGCGCGCGGGCCCACACCGCGGCGCTCGCGTTGACCAGCGCGCCGTCGCCCGCGAGCGCGCGGGTGAGCTGCTCCTTCGCGGGTGAGCCGCCTGTGACGCGCGCCATGAGCGTGAAGGGCAGCGCGTTCACGGCGCGCAGGTGGTTCATGACCGCGGAGATCGACGTCCGCTGCTCCTGCAGCATCAGCGCGAAGTTGGCGACCGCGCGGCCGAGCACGAGGTTGCGCGCGCTGTCGCGGTCTTGTCTCGCGTAGTGCGAGAGCGCGTCGTTGTCGGCCAGCAGGCAGAGGTCGCAGACGCTCGCGAGCTTGTGCAGCGCGAGCCCGGCGTTGAGGGTGTCGAGCGGCGAGGGGTCGACGGTCGCGCTCGGCAGCAGCGCGACGCTGACGCACGCGGTCTTCGGGTAGTGCGAGCGCAGCAGCTCAGCGAGCTTGATCCCGAGCCCGCTGCCGGTCCCGCCAGCGAGCGAGTGGACGATCATGAAGGCGTCGACGGTGTTCTGATCGCGCAGCTTCCGGACGCGGTCCAGCACGACCGCGGCGCGCGTGTCGATCACGTCGCGGTAGGCGCGGCTGTAGCAGCGCGCCGCGCTCTCCTTCGCGGTGACGATGAAGTCGGGCTGCACGCGGAAGGGGAGGCCCTGGTTGAGCAGCTGCGCGCGCGCGCGGGCTCCCGCGATCGGGTCGGTGTCGACGAACACCGCCGAGGGCGTGAGCACGCCGCTGGGGCGCTTGTGAAAGAAGGCCTCGTGGCTGCTCGGCTGCGTCCCGCCGATGTCTGCGGCGAGCAGCGTGAGGAATTGTCGGGACGCGGCGACGCCGGCCCCGCCGACCGCGATGGTGACGATCGACCTCGGCATCTCAGCGCGCTCCTTGACGGGGCCAGGTAGAAGATGTCTCTTGGGTCATTGATTCGCCCCCTGCTGGTACGCGTCGAGCAGCTCGTTGAGCGAGGCGCGCGCGACGGCCATGTGCATGGAGTCGACGCCGTGGGCGGTGTACCAGTGGAGGAAGGCCTTGCGCTTACGCAGCGCGTCGTAGCGGCCGCGCAGCGCGAGCAGCGGGGCGCGCACGCCGGAGTCGCTGGCGGCCATCAAGATCGACGGATCGGCGCTGCGCGTGCGCAGCACGAGCGGCGCCCGGAGCCAGTCCGGCAGCCCCAGCCGGGCGTCGGCGCGGAGGGTGGGAGCCGCGAGCGCGCGCCCCTTGGGGACGATGAACGCCGGGCTCATCAGCTTCCCGTCCGCTGCGGAGTGCCCGCTGAGTCGGTTGTAGCCGCGCTGCAGCGTGTCGACCACGTCGGGACCGGGCGGGCTCGGGGAGCCCTCGAGCGCGAGGCTGACGAGGCTGCACCCGGCGAAGGGCGAGAGCGTGCGCGCCAGCTCCCGCAGCTCGACGGCGCGGGTCGCCGGCAACCGCAGGGGCGCGGTCAGCAGCGCGAGCGCGCGGGCGGCGGGTTGGTTGAGGACGGCGTTGGTGATCGCGACCTGACCGTGCTCGTGGATCGCCGCGACGGCGAGCGACTTGTTGTCGAGCAGCGCGATCATGTCGGCGGCGCGCCGCAGCTTGTCGAGCGCGAGGACCTCGTTGTAGGGGAGCACGACGACGGGGTTGCGGCTCGGGTCAGAGACCACCGAGAAGCAGGCCAGGGTCGCGCTGGGGTAGAGCTCGCGCAGGCGCTCGGCGATCGCCGCGCCGAGGCCTCCACCGGCGCCGCCGCTGAGCGAGTGCACGAGGATGAAGATCGGGCTGCCTTGGTGGGTGACGCTCGCGGCGACGCGCGTCATCACCTGCTCGCGCAGCGCCGTCAGCCCGTAGCCCATCGCCCAGTTGTTGCCGGAGCCGCCCGTGCCGAACACGAGGTTGTCGGGTCGAATCAGCGCGCCGTAGCGCCAGGTCTTGAGCTCGTTGATGGCGCTCGGCTCGCTGTCGACGACGATGGCGCGCGGGACCACGAGGTTCGCACCGGCCCTGACGAAGAAGCTCCCGTCGTCAGGCTCGGCGTTGGCGGTCTGGCGCCCGTCGGTCCCGACGCCGTGCTCGGTGAAGAGACGCTCCCACAGGTGTCGTCCGAGGCGGACGCCGCAGCCGCCGACGTGGATCAGGATGTGCGCGCGCACTCGCGTCAGGGTAGCAGCCCGGCGCCGCGCTCGATGGGGCCGGGCGATCAGGCGCGCCTGCGCGCGCGCGCGCGCTCGACCGGCTCGCGTCTCCAGCAGCCCTCGACGTGGTCGTTGACCATCCCCATGGCCTGCATGAACGCGTAGACGGTCGTCGGGCCGACGAAGCTCCAGCCGCGGCGCTTGAGGTCCTTGGCGATGGCCGTCGAGGTCGGCGTGCTCGGCATGCGCTTGATCGCGGCGCGGGTCACTCGCCGCGGCCGCTCGCGGCCGCGGGGCGCGGGCTCGTAGGCCCAGAAGTAGGCGGAGAGCGAGCCGAACTCGGCTCGCAGCTCTCGGGCCCGTCGCGCGTTGTTGACCGCCGACTCGATCTTGCCGCGGTGACGGACGATCGACGCGTCACGCAGCAGCCGCTCGACGCTCGCCTTGTTAAACCGCGCGACCCGGTCGATCTCGAAGTCGGCGAAGGCGCGGCGGAAGGCGTCGCGCTTGCGCAGGATCGTCAGCCAGCTGAGGCCGGCCTGAAAGCCCTCGAGACAGATCTTCTCGAACAGCCGGTTGTCGTCGGTGACGGGCGCGCCCCACTCCTGGTCGTGATAGTCGCGGTACTGCTCGTCACCCTCGCACCACCAGCAGCGCGGGTGCGCGTCGGCGCCGGTGATCAGGCCTGCTCGCGTCCGGGGCATCCGACGCTTGTAGACGAGCTCGCGCGCGCGGGACAGGGCCGCGCGCGCGTTATTTCTTCGCCTGATCCCGCATGCCGCAGTCGGCTTGTTCGCCGAGGCAGATGGTGTTGGCGCCGAGCTTGAGCTCGAACGGCCCCTTCGCGATGTCGGCGGGATCCATCGCGAGCGCGTTGAACGAGCCGGGCTCGGGGCGCGTCGAGAACACGTTGCCGAGGATCGTCACGCGCTCGCCGACCGGGTCTTTTTCAAGGCGCTCGAAGTAGAATTTTTGGATCTTCGAGTCGAGCGTCGCGCCGTCGTCGAGCCGCAGCGTGATGTCGCGCCAGAAGTTCCCGTCTGGGCGCGCGCTGACGAGCGTGGCGTAGAGCTGGATCCAGCGGCCCTCGCGGGCCTTGAATTCGTCGTGCGTGCGGACCACCGGCGGGAGCGGCAGCTGGCCGTCCTCCACGTCGTCGCGCGCCGTCTCGCCCGCGGCGAGGCGCATGGAGGTGACGCGGAAGTGCCGGGCCGAGATGGCCTGGCCCTCCGGTGAGTAGTGCTCGCCGCGGACGATCACCCGGCGCTCGACAAAGGCTGTGTAGTCGAGCATCGGGCGGTAGCTGAGCACGAGCTTGCCGCCGCCGTCGAGGTGCAGCCAGGAGCCCTGAAAGCGCTTGTAGCCGGCGAAGCGCTCGATGTCGAAGACGCCCTCGACCTCCTGAAGTTCGTCGTCCTCGGTCACGGCGGGCTCCTGTCTCGTGGTCTCGGGGGCCGCGGGCGCGGGTGCCTCGTGGCCGGCGGCGGCGGGCTCGACCGCCGGCTCGACGTCGCGCGGCCCGGCGCTGGTGCACGCGCACGCGCACGCGACGAGCGCGAGCGCCCAGGTCCTACATGGTGCAGAGGACACCTTGAAGGAGAGTGCGGGCATCGACGCTGGGGGTCAACGCGCGAGCTCGCGCGCTCAGTTGTTGTCGATGCAGCTCAGCGTGAGCACCGGCCCGCTGCCGGTCTGAAGGTTGACGGGGACGATGCCGATCGGGATCGGGACGAAGGACTCGCAGGCCTCCGGGAACGGCCCGATGTGCACGTCGTAGCCGTCGAGCTGCCCGGGCGCGTCGACCATGGTCCCCTCCGCGACCGCGCCGTTGGCGACGTCCTCGACCTGCTTCACGCACTTCTTCAGCTTGTCGTACTTCTTCGGGTAGGAGTCCTCGGGCTTGATCCCGCAGCCGTTCATCGCGTTCTCGGCGGTCTCTTGCCACGCGTCGCCGATGATGATGAACCAGTTCATCGAGGGGTCCTCGTGGAAGCCCTCGCCGCCGAACTTGGTGTTGTAGCCCTCGAGCGCGAACGCCAGGCTCGCGCTCGCGTAGGGCGTGTAGATCGCGGGCGCGATGTCGTCGGGGTCGTAGAAGTAGTCGATGACCTCGAGCAGGATCAGCTGGTTGATCATCTTGTCGAGCGCGTTGAACAGATCGCCGTACATCTTGTGCATGAACTGGATCTGGATGTGCGACGAGTTGACGAAGCCGAGCCCGAGGCTGACGAAGCCGAAGCGCGGCGCCTGCCCGTCCGGCAGCCCGTCGCCGGCGTTGGGCCCGACGCCCTTGAGCCCCAGGCCCGCGCCCGGCTGACCGGGCGCGCCGAACAGCCCGCTCTGGTCCGAGACGTAGGTGTGCGTCCACATCGCCAGGTCGAGCATGGCCGGCGCGATCGCGTCGCGGGTCACCACCGCGAGCTGGTTTCGGTTCTGCAGAAGGCCGTGGGTCGAGAGCTCGAGGCCGTTGATCACCTCGCCCGCGGCGATCAGCTGATCCTCCGCCGCCTCGAGGGCCGCGAGGTCGTCCTCGCTCGCGTTGAGCGGGTCGATGCCCGCGAGCGTGCTCTGGAGGTTCGAGAGCGCGGCGTCGAGATCCGTGAGCGCGCCCGCGAGGACGGCGTCATCAGGCGTCGCGGTGATCCCGAGCTGGTTCAGCTCCGCCGGGCTCGGGTAGCCGAAGGCCACCGGCACGAGCGCGTCGTCGAGGTCCGCGAGCACCTCGGGGTCGAGCGGCGCGAAGGACTCCGCGAGCGTCGCGGCCGCGTCGATCAGCTCCTGGTCGTCGAGGCCGTCGGCGCGCAGCATCATGTAGAGGCCGCTCTCGGCCTTGCCGAGCCCGCGGGCGACGTTCACGAGCTCCGGCTTCATGGCGTCGTTCATGACCGCGATCTCTTGATCGAATTCGAGCTGCTCGCCCTCGACGTCGACGGCGCAGGTGACCGTCCAGGCCCCGAAGGTCGCGAAGCTGAATTCGCCGTCGCCGTTCTCCGTCACGTCGTCGGCGGGCGCGATCGTGACCTCCGAGACAAAGTCACCGGTGTACGGCGCCCCGTCCTCGCGCAGCTCGCAGGCGACCGTCAGCGCGTCCATGTCCGCCTCGGTCAGCACCAGCCGGCTCGAGAGCAGCATCTCGACATCGAACTGACTCTGGACGCCGCCCGTGGTCGGGTCCGGATCCGTCGAGGTCATCCCCTCGGTCGGCTCCTCGGTGTCACCGGAGGTGCTCGTCGGCTCGACCGAGGTGTTGCCGGTGGTCGCCGTGCCGGCGGTGGTGCCGGGGTTGTCGGTGGTGCCGGGGTCGTCGGTGCCGGCGGTGGTGTTGCTCGCGTTGCTCGCGTTCGTCGAGCCCGAGGTCATCGCGTCGGTCCCGCCCGTCATCCCTCCCTGGGTCCCCGCGGAGCCCCCGGTCGTGCCCGCGGCGGTCTCCTCCGTGTCGACGCCGTCGCTCGCGCCCGACGACTCCGAGGTGCCCTCGCCGCTGTCGCCGCAACCAGCGACCGTGAGCGAGAGAGCTGCGAGAGCGAACAACAGACGAGGGGTGCGCATCGTATCCAAACCTCCAGCGAGCGCGTCGCGCCGCGCCGCTGACTGTAACATGCGCATAAGGACATGTTTGTAGCGCCGGCGGGGAGCGCCGGTCCTTCGGCCGCGCGCGCCCGTGCCCGCGCTATCCAACGATGTCCCAAAAGTCCTCAGCCGGCGGGCTGGGCGGTCGACCGCGTCCTCCGCCGGCGGCTCTCGCAGCGCCCGCAGTCGTTCCAGCGTACGAGGGCTATCGGCTCCAGACCTCGAGCACGAAGTCAGCCCCGAACTCGGCGACCCGCACGATGTCCATGTTGTCCGAGCCGTCGACGTCGCCGATCTCGATCCCGTAGGCGCGACCCATCGCGCCGCCCGCCTGATAGCTCGCGTCCGGCAGCCCCAGCGTCGTCTGAGGGGCCCAGCCGGTCCCGGTGCCGTCCCCGAGGTACAGCGCCAGCCCGACGCTCGAGTCGTGGGTGACCGCGTCGAGGTGGCCGTCGCCGTTCATGTCGGCGAGGTGCCCGATGTGCGCCCCGTCGATCGAGGTCACCATCGACCACGAGCCGCCGCTCGCCAGCAGCACCGCGCCGCCCGCGAGGATGTCGACCTGGCCGTCGCAGTTGATGTCGCCGATCGAGCCCTGGACCGGATCCGCGGTGCCCATGCTCTGCCCCGGCACCGCCGCGGCCAGGACCTCGACGAAGCTGTCGCCGTCGTTGCGGTACACGTAGGCGTCCATCACGGTCCCGCCGCCGTGGCCGAAGGCGAAGATGTCGAGGTCGCCGTCGTCGTCGTAGTCCGCGAAGGAGAACGAGCCGACGCTGCCGGCGTTGACGGTCGCGGGCGGGGTGCCCGGCGTCCAGGCGCCGGCGCCGTCGTTGTGCGCGAGCGCGTAGCCCTTGTTGAATTGGTCCGCGCCGAACACCGCGTCGAGGTCGCCGTCGCCGTCGAGGTCCGCGAGCCCGCCGCCGTTGAACAGGAAGGGCGCGGGCAGCCCGGCCGTGAGGTCGGTGAATTGAAACGCGCCGTCGCCCGCCCAGGCCCAGGCGCCGCGCACGTGATCGCCGACCAGCACGTCGAGCGCGCCGTCGCCGTTGAGGTCGCCCAGGTCGCCGCCCCAGCCCCCCGAGAACAGCCCGCCGGAGAGCTGCGCCGGCGCGGGGTTGAAGCCGCCGTCCCCCAGCCCGGTGAACACGAACGCGGCGCTGGCCTTGCGGAAGTTGACGAACAGGTCGAGCGCGCCGTCGTCGTCGAAGTCGCCGAGGTAGGGGATCGTCCGCGGCGCCTCGGCCGAGGCGAAGCCGTCGCCCTGCACGAACACCGACCAGCTCTTCGAAAAACCGCCGTCGCCGGCGCAGCCGATCGGGACGTGGGTCGCGAGGCCGACGCCGGCCGCCGGCGCGCTCGGCTGATGGCAGCCGGGCGCGAACTCGCAGGCCAAGGGCTCGCCCGTGGTCGTGTCGGTGGTCGAGCTCGAGCTCGAGCCGGAGCTCGTCTGGGCAGCGCTGGTCTCGTCGTCCGTGGTCGCGCCGCTGGTGCTCGATTGCCCCGTCGCGTCGTCGCTCGTGGCCGCGGCGGGGTCGGTGGTGCTCGTGCTCGGCTGGGTCGTCTGGGCCGTCGTGACGCTCGAGTCCGTGCTCGCGCCCCCGTCGTCGCCGCAGCTGGCGAGGGTGAGCGCGGCCAGAATAAAGGGACAGGTCACAAGCCGCGGGAGATGACGAGGGAGTGCACGGCCCGCGCGCGCGCGGACCACGAGACGACAGGCTTCGCGATGCTCCACGATCGTCACGAGACCACGGCGGCGCGTAGGTCGTCAAACCCGAACGGTGTATGTGCACGGGGCGACGCGCCGCGCTCGTCCGGTGACCCGCCGGCGCTCGCGGTTTCGCGCGTCAGCCACGGAGCGCGTCGGCTCGCGCCTGGACGCGCGCCTCGGTGTCGAGGCTGAAGCTGCAGGCGTGCTCGAGCTCGTCGTGGATGAACGCGGCGACGTGGGCGCCGCCCTCCTGCAGCGCGCGCTTGGTCCCGCGGGGCGGCGCGCCGGCGAACAGCCGCGTGACGACCTCACCCGCGCGGGGGTCGTACTCCCACAGCCCGACCATGCGATCGCCGAGCAGCAGCGGTCGGTGCCCGAGGTGGTTGCAGCTCCCCAGCGCCTCCTCCTTGCCGCGCCCGCCCCAGGTCTTGACGCGCACGCCGTGGTGCGCGGGGTCGACGTGCACGGCCGGTCCGTCGTGGACCGACAGCATCGTGTCGGCGAAGGGCAGGAACACGAACTCACGCGGGCGCGGGTCGGGGCTCGCCTCCGCCAGCGCGTCGCGCTCGCGCTCGAGCAGCCAGGCCTCGCGCGCGTGGTCCTCGATCGTCACCGGGATCGCGGACATCCCCGCGAGCGCGGCCTTGATGTCGCGCTGCGGCACGCCGATCCACGACGCGAGCTGCTTGACGGTGATCGGCGCGAACCACTCGAGGCAGTGGTGCACGATCGCGGCCAGGGGCTGCGAGAGCGAGGCGCTGCGGCTGGTCGCGCGCTTGCCGGTCACGCGCCACAGGTAGCGCTCGGTGTCGAGGCGGCCGCCCTCGAGGGTGCGCTCGAGCTGCCCGGTGAACTCGAGCTCGCGCAGGGCCACGGGCAGCAGCGAGGACAGGCCCACGCGCTTGCCGACCGCGCCGAGGCTGCGGACCGATCCCTCGGGCAGCGCGGCCCGCAGCGCCGCGGTCGTGAGCGGGCCGCCGCGGCGCAGCGCCGCGCGGGCGAGCTTGGCGAGGTCGTGGACCTCGGCCCAGCTCGCGCCGACGCGGTCGAGGTCTCGCTCGGTGCGCGGGCGCTGCAGCGCGGCGGCGAGCGCCATGAAGTCGGGGGCGTGACGGGCGGGCGCGACGTAGATGCACCCGCGGACCGCCGGCGTGACGCGGAGCTCGCCGGCCGCGGCCGCCGCGTCGATCGACGCGCGCGTGGCCGAGGGGTTGCGAGCGCGCAGCGCCAGGTAGACGTCGACGCCGCCGAGCGTGCGCAGGCAGCCGGTCGCCTCGAGCAGCGCGGCGTGCCCTCGCCCGTCGCCCGGCGCGGGGCGACCGAGGCCCTGCTTGGCGCACCATAGCGCGCGGGCTCGCTCGAGCGAGACGGTGAGCGCGGCGCTCGTGGTCGGCGTGGCGCGGGCTCGTCGGCTCGCCTTCTTCTTGGCGGCGGTCTTCGTGGCGGCGGTCTTCGTGGCGGCGGTCTTCGTGGCGGCGGTCTTCGTGGCGGCGGTCTTCGTGGCGGCGGTCTTCGTGGCGGCGGTCTTCGTGGCGGTCTTCTTGCTCGATTGCTTCTTGCGGACGGCGCGGGCGCGGGCGGTCGGGGGCATACCTTGACTGTACACAAAGCGCGCGATCGCGCGCGCCTCGTGTCAGCATAAAAACGCTTTGTTCATTCAATATCACTGGTGTTGATTTGTCGACATAGCGAACTAGCCTGCCCATACGCCTTGAAGAAGAGGCCGAGCTGGAGCAGACGATGCGAGACGTGATTCGACTCTTGCGCGGACGTCCGCGTTATCGCCGGCTGTGGCTCGGGAACCTGGTCTCGCAGCTCGGGGACTGGATCGGCTGGGTCGCGGTCAGCGTGCTCGCGCTCCACCCCGAGCACGGCCAGGACGGCGCGGCGCTCAACCTGGCGCTGGTGTTCTTGGCCCACAACCTCCCGGTCGCCGCGCTCGCGCCCGTCGCCGGCCCGGTCGCGGATCGCCTCGACCGTCGGCTCGTGCTCCTGGCGACCACGGCGGCCTCGGCCGCGTTGACCCTGGGGATGGCGGTCGCGGCGACGCTGGGCGGGCTCTGGCTCGTGCAGCTCTTGCTGCTCGCGCGCTCGGCCGTGACGGCGTTCTTTACCCCCGCCGAGCGGGCCGCGCTGCCGCGGCTCGTCGCGCGCGAGGAGCTCTTGCTCGCGGGCACGGTCGAGTCGGTGACGTGGAGCGTGGTGTTCGCCTTCGGGATGGCGGCCGGCGGGGCGCTCGCGCTGCTCGGGCCCGTCACGGCGCTGGTGATCGACGCTGGCTCGTTCGTCCTCGCCTTCGCGCTGCTGATCGGCTTGCCCGCGATGCGAGCGCGGCCCCGGGAGGAGGCGGCGCGGGCTGGGGATCGGCGCTCGAGCCTGGGCCTGCTGCGTGCGCTCGGGGTCGCGCTGCGGCGACTTGGCCCGCGACCCCGGCTGCTGCGCGCGGTCGCGGCGAAGACACCCTTCGCGCTCGCGGCCGGGGCCGCGTGGCTGGTCCTCAACCTGGTCGCGGAGGATGTGGTCTTTCAAAAAAACGCGGCCTGGGGCGCAGGCCTGGCGCTCGGGCTGCTGCACGCGGCGCGGGGTGTGGGCGCGGGTCTGGGGCCGCTGATCGCGACGCGCCTGATCGGGCGCGGTCGCGGTCGTGATCGCGTCTGGAATTCGCTCGTGTCAGCGGGTCTCGCGGCCGCGCTGCTGTTCGTCGCGCTCCCCCCCGGCCCCGCGCTGCTCGGCCTGGCGGTGCTCTGGGGGGTCGGCGCCGGCGGTAATTGGGTGCTCTCGAGCGAGGCGCTGCAGCGCCTCGGGCCCGATCACCTGCTCGGGCGCCTGGGCGCCCTCGATCATCTCGGCTTCGTGCTGGCGCAGAGCGTCTCGGTGCTCGGCGCGGCGCTGCTCGTCGAGTACGGCCTCCCCCACGCGCTCGCGGCGGCGCCGTGGATCGTCGGGGGCGCGCTGCTGTGGTGGGCGCTCGCGCGACGCGTCGCGCTCGCCGACGGGGCGTCGCCGCGGGGGCCCTTCACAGGATGGCGTCGAAGCTGGGCAGGGTCACGCAGCGCCCGGGCGCGCCGCACAGCTCGATCTTCCAGCCCGCCTGTCGCCGCGCGGTGAGCCGCCTGGTCTCGCCCTGCGCGAGCGGGCCGCCGAGCAGCTCGAGCGTCGCCTTGTCCATGTCTTCGGGGACATCAGAGAGCATGCTCGGGGTGAACACGAGCGCGAAGCGCCCGTCGCCGAGGTGTCGCGCCTCGAGCTCGCCGTAGGCGGTGAAGTGCGCGGTCTCGCTGAGGCCGATCCAGAGGCTGGAGGAGTACCCGGGCGCGAGCTTGAGGTCCACGACGTCGCCGACGCGCCAGCCGCCCGCCGGCTCGGCGTTGTGCAGCGCCCTCGGGTCCCGCCAGCGCCCGGCGAGCCGCGGCTCGGCGCGCGCGAGCGTCCCGCAGCGCTCCCCGCAGAGCTCGAGCGCGTCGCCGCGCGGGGTCGCGCGCAGGCTCACGGCGGCGGCGGGCGACGCGGCCTTTTTGAAGATGACCCCGAGGACATCTTGTTCATCGAGTTCCGCCGCGCGGACCACCGTCTTTCGGCACGGGCCGACCCAGCGGTGACGGACGATCCGCGTGGTTCGCATGACCAGCTCGACGGCGCCGCCCTCGTCCGCGGGCTGCTGCCGCGCGGTCCCGGTCAGCACGATCTTGGGGCCCTTGCCGAGCAGGCTGAGCTCGAACTCGCCGGTCGGGTAGAGCTCGAGGCAGACCGCGCGTCCCTGCCAGCGACCGATGAGCGGCGCGTTTGGGGAGGTGGCCGTTGGTTCTGGCGCGTCCGCGGCGAGCGGCTCCGCGGGGGAGGGCGCGGGCGGTGATGCAGTCGGCGCGCTCGTCGTCGCGGGCGCGTTGTCATCCGGCTGCGCGGGGGACGTCGCGACGGGGGACGCGTCGTCGTGTCCGGCGCGCTCGGAGCCCGGCGCGGGGAGCCGGGCGTCACAGGCGAGGGGTGCCGCGGCGAGCAGCCCGAAAAGAAGGCCCGCGCGCGGGCTCATGTGGACCCTTGAGCTTGGGGCTGTCAGGCACAGGACGCGTCGCGCTCGCTCCATCGCTGACCATGGTAGCGCTCGCCTCGAGCCGCGAGCTCTTGCGCGTGTTTGCGCTCGCCCGCGCGTGGCCGCGCGCCGGTGCGTGCACGACGGTTCAGCCGGGCGCGAACGAGCCCGCGCGTCGCCCGAGCGCGAGATCGCGCTCACGCTGATCCGCGCGGCGCCGGCCGACCTGCGCCGCGCGCCGATACTCGATCGGCGTCACGCCGTGACGGGCCCTGAAGGCGCGCGTGAAGTCCGAGTGATAGCCATAGCTCAGGTGCTGGGAGATCGAGCCGATCGAGCCCCTCGAGGAGCTCAGGAGCCGGCTGGCGAGCTCCATCCTGAGATCGAGCAAGAGTCGCCGATAGGTCAGCCCCTGCTCAGAGAGCCTCCGCTGGAGGCTCCGCTTGGACAAGCCTAGCGATCGGGCCGTCCGCTCGATGCTCCCTCGGCCTCGGACGAGCTCCAGGTACAGCGCTCGGCGCAAGCGCTCGAGATCGAGCTCCGGGGGAGGGATCGACTCATCGAGCAGCGTGGCCGGGAACTCGAGCCCGTCGTAGCGGGAGGAGAAGACGAGCGCGGCCTTCGGAGCGCAGCGTCGCAGGTGCGCGGTCGGTCTCCGACCCTGGTGGTGGAACAGCAGCCGCTCGGGGTTCCAGGCCGGGCCGAGCGCGCCCCGGGCGATGCACCGGAGGATGACGACGAGGTACTCCGCGAAGGCGGTGCGCATCCTCGGGTTGGACCGGGGTGTCTCCATGTACAGCAGACAACGATCACCATAGGTCCTCATCCTGGTCTCGGCCCCGGGGGTGATCTTCGTCGTCATCGCTCGGCAGAGTCGATGCAGATACTCCCCGACCGTCTCGGAGAGCGTCACGAGCGGGAAGACCCTCGGCAGATCCGTGACGCGGAGCCGGTGCGCCACGTCCACGCCGACGCCGACCCTAGCGAGCCTGCGCTCGAGCCCAGCGATCACCTCCGCGTAGTCGGTGAAGGGGAACGGCTTGAGCGGATCTCTGCGGAACGAGAAGTCCAGCCCCACCGAGCGACACACGAGCGCCGGGTCCTCTCCGCTCTCGAGAATAACGCTCGGCAGCCAGAGCAGCGGAGTCGTCGGCCCCGTCGCCTCGCTCGATGTCGCCCCGCTCTCCACTCGTCCCCGATGAGCTGAAGTCGACGGCACGCTGAACGCCTCCTCCCTCCATTAGCACGAAAGATAGAGACACAAAATTGCGGCGCGGAGGCGCGCTATCGAGCGAATCCAGTTAAGCATTTCGTTCCATTCAGCGGCGCGCTCTTTCAGCGGCAGCGTCGCCTCCCTACCATCCCCGAGAAGTCACCAGGTGAGGGGTGGCAGTAGGCGTCAAGCAGTACACCGGCTCGCGCCGCCCCGAGTTCCCGATCGAGGAGCCTGAGAAGTGGATGACGTCGTCTTCGTTGAGACAAACTCGACAGGTCATGGTGTACGGGCGCTTGGGCATTGCTCGAGGCTCGGGCTCCGCTCGATTTTTCTAACCTGCCAGCCGGAGTACTACGGCGCGGAGGTCCTCTCTGCGGTGGATCGACTGGAGCGGGTGGACACCCTCGATCCCGAGGCGATGTTCTCCAAGATCCGCCCCCAGAGCACCCGCGGCGTGCTCACCTTCCTCGACTATCCGATGCTCGCGACCATCGACCTGGCCGCGCGCGTCAGGGTCCCTCACCCGGATCGCGACGCGATCGAGCGGTGCCGATCGAAAGACCTGGCTCGAGCGGCGATCGGGTCGGGGCGCGGTCAGCCCGAGTACCGCGTCCTGTCGAGGAGCGCGCTGCCGGAGGACTCTCCGATCGGGTACCCGTGCGTCCTGAAGCCGGTGGACGACACCGGCAGCCTCGGCGTCACGATCTGCTCCAACCAGGTCGAGTTCGACGCCGCCGTCGCGAAGGAGAGGTGTCGAGGGATCACCACGCGGGGCTTCGCGCTGAGCCCCCGGATGATCGTCGAGGAGTACATCGAGGGGCCGGAATTCAGCGCGGAGCTGATCTACGCCGAGGGCGGCTGGAGGATCTTGGGGATCACGCGCAAGCTGATCTCCGCGCCTCCCTTCGCGGTCTGCCTCGGGCACGTCTTCCCCGCGCAGCTCGACGAGCAGACCGATCAGCAGGTGCGTGACCGCCTGCTCCAATGGATGGACGCCGTGGGCCTCCGCTTCGGGGCCGCGCATGTCGAATTCCGGCTCGGCGCGCGGGGACCCGCGCTGATCGAGATCAATCCCCGGCTGGGGGGCGCGCTGATCACCGAGCTGATCCGCCACGCCTGCGGCTTCGACGCCGTCGACTACATCATGCGGCTGTCCACGGGCCTGCCGCTGCCCGAGCTCCCGCGGCGAGCAGGGACCAGCGGCGCCGCGGCGCTCCTCTACCTCCACGAGGACGTCGCGGGCGAGGTCGCCGGCGTACGCGGCGTGGAGGAGCTGGAGCGGATGCCGAACACGGTCGAGTTTCAATTGCCTCGCGTCGGAGCCCCCGTCCGGCCCTTGGAGACCGACCTCGACCGGCTCGGTCATGTGATGACGCGCGGGCGCGATGAGCTCGAGGCGTTGGAATTCGCGAGGGGCGCCCTCGCTGCGATCTCGATTGATCTGAATTGACCTGAATTGATCTCGACTGATCTCGACTGATCTCGACTGACGAGGTCGAGCCGCTCCTCATAACAGCACGGCGCGTTTGTAGAAGGAGAGAGAGAATGGCTGCACTACCCACTGCGCTATCGGACATCACCCAGGCGATCGGGAACACGCCGATCGTCCGGATCAACGGGCTTGATCACGGCGGCAAAGGAGTCATCTACGGCAAGCTGGAGAGCATGAACCCGTTCTACAGCGTCAAGGATCGCACGGCGATCTACCTGATCCGCGCCGCGGAGAAGAACGGCAGCCTCCGCCCTGGCGGGCGGGTCATCGCCTCGACCTCGGGGAACCTGGGTCACTCGCTGGCGGCGATCTGCACGATGCTGGGGTACAAGCTCACCTGCGTCGTCGACTCGAAGATGCCGACCGTCAACATGGCGATCCTCCGCGCGATGGGGGCGGAGTTCGAGTACGTCGACACCCCCGACGCCACCGGGAACCTCCAGCGTCCTCGCATCGCGCGGGCGAAGGAGCTGGGGAGCCGCGAGGGGTGCGTGTATCTGGATCAGTACGATGACCCGGCCACGGCCGAGGCTCACTACGTCTCGACCGGCCCCGAGATCTACGAGGCGGTCGGAGAGCACCTCGATGTTCTCGTCGGCTGTATCGGGACGGGGGGGCATATGTGCGGGACCGCTCGATACCTCAAAGAGCGCCTCCCGGCGCTCGTCACGATCGCGGTCGAGCCCGTCGGCTCGGTGATCTTCGGAGGCGAGTACAAGCCGACCAAGCAGAACGGCGTGGGCCTGAGCTTCACCCCGGCGAACTACGATCCCGGGGTCATCGACCACGAGATGAAGTGCTCGGATGCGCTCGCCTTCTCGACCCTCCGCCACGTCGCGCGCACGGACGGGCTCTTGCTCGGCGGATCCTCCGGCGGCGTGCTGGCGATGGCCGCGGAGTACGCCGGTCGGGCGAAGGAAGCGGTCAACATCCTGTGCCTGCTCCCTGACGGGGGCCTCAAGTACGTCGAAGAGCTCTATGTTTGAGCTCGACTCACCATGCCGAGAGAGACCATGAAGGTGGAGCACAACCCCAGCTTGCTCGGGTTTCGGTGTATTCGGTGCGCGAAGCGCTTCCCGATCGGGGACTACTTCGAGGGGTGCTCGGCGTGCGCGCGCGAGGGCCACGCGGCGAGCGTGGCCGCGGAGTACACCGAGGGGGCGCCGGTCGAGGGGGGCGGTCGCATGCCGCTGCGCTGCGAGTCGTACCTGGGGGAGGGCCAGACCCCGCTGCTGTCGCTTGAAAAACTCGCGCGGCAGCTCGGGCTCGCGCGCCTGTGGGTGAAGCTCGAGGGCGCGAACCCGACGGGCTCGCACAAAGACCGGGTGAGCCGGTACGTCGTCGCGCGGGCGAAGCAGCTCGGCGTCCCCCGGGTCGTCGCCGCCACGTCGGGGAACGCTGGCGTGTCGCTCGCGGCGACCGCCGCGGCCGTGGGGATGCACGCCACCATCTTGACTCGACGGGGCGCCCCTGGTCGGTGGGTCGACGCGATCCGCGGTCACGGTGCCGAGGTCATCGAGTGCCCCGACTCGGCCTCTCGGTGGATCGAGGCGGGCGTGATGGCGCGCGCGGGCACCCACTACCCAGCCACCAACCACCTCACCCCGCCTGTCGGCAGCAACCCCTTCGGGGTGCAGGGGTACAAGGGCGTCGGCTATGAGCTGATCGATGAGCTCGGCCCCGACGCCGTCGACGCGATCCTCGTCCCGACGGATCGCGGCGATCTGCTGTGGGGGATCTACGAGGGGCTCCGAGAGCAGAAGCTGCTCGGGCAGCTCGCCACGATGCCCCGCTTGTTCGCCACCGAGCCCTATCCACGGATCTCCGCGGTGCTCCTCGGCGCCGACTACCGCGAGAGCTTCGAGGGAGCCTCCGCGCAGGCCTCCGTCGCCGGCTCCACGGTGACGTGGCAGGCGCTGTCCGCCGTGCGTTCCTCCGGCGGCGCGGCGGTCGTGGTCGACGACCCTGTCGCGGCGTCGTCGCGCCTCGAGCTCGCTCGGTGCGGCGTCGAAGCCGAGCTCTGCTCGGCCGCGACCCTCGGAGCCCTCCGTTCGCTCGTCGCGGACAAGACGTTGCCCGCTGACGCGAACGTCGTCCTCGTGATCACCTCGGACGGTTCGCTGGCGAGCTGATCGCAAGGGCGGGGGAGCGCCGCTACAGGCGATCCGACGCGAGGCCGACCGAGCCGACGCCCGACTCGTGCGCGGCCGACATGACCCGCACGACCGCGCCGTAGGGGACCTTCTTGCTCGCGTCGATGGCCACGCGCCCGTCGAGCTGAACCTTGTCGTTGTCCTTGAACTGCTTGACCATCTCGTCGAAGTCTTGGCTCAAGGGCGTCTCGCCGAGCTTGGCGTTGCCGTCGTCGTCGATCGTGACCATCAGGGTCGCGTTCGGATCATCCGGCTGCTGCGTCACCGGCTCCTGCGGGATGTTGATCGGCATCTGCTCGTTCTTCACGGGCGTGGCGACCATGAAGATGATGAGCAGGCTGAGCAGGACATCGACCATCGGGGTGACGTTGATCTCACACAACGCGCCGGAATCATCGGATGGAACGCTCGCGGCCATGGGCGGCGAGCATCGTACACGCTGCTGGCGCTCGCGCGCAATCGGTCGTGGAGCGGGCGCGGTGGGGCCGTGGGCGGAGCTCAGGGCGCTCGCGCGTCCGCGCGCTCGACCTCGACCTCGGCCGCGGCCACGCAGACCGTGAGGTCGCGGGGGGCGTCGTTCGTGAATTCCACCGTCACGGCGCCGCGGCTCGGTCGCGCCGTGAGGTGGTGCGTGCGCGTGCCGATGGCGATCGGCTGGCGCTCGCGCCCGGACACGGTCCAGCGCAGGCGCTTGCCGTTGTCGCCGTCGCCGGTGTCCTTGGCGACGAGGCCGCGGAGCTCGTGGGCGTCTTCGAGCCCGCCGAACTCGACCGCGGCGCGGCCGCGGGCGGGCACGGTCAGCTCGACGCAGCGGTACAGGTAGGGATCGTCGTAGAGCTGACCGACGCGGGGGCGCTGCTCGGCCGCGCTGCAGCCCCGTCGCGAGTCGCGGCCGACGAGCGCGTCGCAGATGTCGGAAGGGTCACGCGTGACGCGGTAGCGGCCAGCGCGGCTGAGGTCGCGGATGAAGCGGGCGGGCTGATCCTCGCGCGCGGGGACGGGGAACTGATCGGGGTCGGTCCAGGTCCGCTCGAGCGTCGCCTGCTGCCGCCGCGCGAGGGCGAACGCAGCGCTCGCGATCAGCGCGGCGACGACGGCCAGCGCGATCCAGCGCGCGCCCTCGCTCCACGCGGGCGCGCGGACGCGGGCGCGCAGCGGCAGCGGTCGACCGAAGAGCAGCGCGAGCAGGCAGAGCGCGAGCGCGGCGCGGCTGATGAGCCCGCAGACTCGCTCGCGCCGCGAGCTCTCAAAGCGCAGCTCGAGGCGGCCGTCGCGGGGCACCAGCGCGCGCATCCCGGTGACGCCGCCAGCGAGCAGCGCGCGGCGCTTGAGCACGAGCTCGGTCGCCCCGTCGGCGGAGCCGTCCGCAGCCAGCAGCCGCGCGCGCCACTTGTGATGCGGCGCGATCAGCAGGTCGAGGACCATGGGCTTGCGCGCGTCGATCCCGGTGATCGCGAACTCGTAGCGCTGGGCGCCGGGGCGCCGCGAGGGGCCGTCGAGCAGCTCGACCTGTCCTGAAGTCGCGGGCCAGCGCGCGAGGCCTGGGAGCAGCGAGGCCGGGTCTTCGCGGGCGTTGGCGGGCGCGTCGGTCGGCGCCGGCTTGACGCGCGCGAGGGTGTAGGGGCCGAAGCGCCCGACGGGCTCGAGCGCGTCCGCGAGCTCGGCCTCGTGCTTGGTCAGCGGGTGGTCGTGGATGACGTGGGTGACCCCGAGCCCGCGCAGCAGCTCGGGTCGTCGGTGCTGGACGCGGTGCGCCGTGTTCACGCTCGGGATGTGCCCGTCGAGGACGACGCGCGCGCGCTGCTCGGCGAGCACGAGGATCGGGTAGGTGCCGCCGCCCATGCCCCGGCGCAGGTAGGCGACGGTCATCGGCGCTGTGGTCGTTGGGTCATGTTGTTCGGCGCTCGAGCCGAGCTGGGCGCGCTCCGCCGCGAGCAGCGAGACGAGCGCCTGGGCGTCCTCGCCGTGGCGGCTGCGCTCGAGGGTGTCGACGGCGCCGACGGGGCGGGCGGCGAGGCGGGCGGCCCCGTCCAGCGCGCCGAGGGCGAGCGGGCCCAGGAACAGGCAGAGCAGCGCGCGCTGGGCCAGCGTGACCCCGGGGGCGGAGGAGGGCGCGCGGACCGAGCGGGCGCGCGCGAGCTCGGCGACGCCGCGGACCAGCGCGACGGCGCCGACGCCCGCGAGGGCGTACCACAGCGGCTTGAGCGCGATGGCGTAGCGGATGAACTGCAGGTTCTTGAGCGCCGGGACGATGAGGTCGAGCTCGAGGCCGGTGATCGCGTCGCGCGAGCCCTGGGCGAGCAAGGCGATCAGGCACAGCAGGATCAACCAGGCGCGGGGTGCAGGTCGCCCGCGCGCGCCCGGCCGCAGGATCGCGACGGCGCCGCCGATCAGCGCGAGCGGGCCGATCCAGGCGCGCTGCTCGCTGAAGAGCTCGCCGGCGACGAGCTCGCTGGCGAGCGCGTCCCAGGTCTCCCACGGCACGGGCGAGCGGCCCATGTCCTCGCCGCCGCCGAGGAAGGTGACGAGCCAGGCGAGCGCGAGCGCGAGCGCGAGCGAGTGGCTTAAGAGCCAGGTCCGCAGCGCGCCGCGGGGGCGCGCGGGCGAGAGCGCGAGCACGAGGACCCCGAGGGCCGCGCTCGTGGTCACCGTCAGCAGGCCGAAGGGGTGGGCGAGCAAGCCGCCGGCGAGCGCGAGGGCGGTGAGCGCGACCCGGCGCGGGCTCGGGCGCCGCGCGGTCCACCAGGCGAGCGCGATCCCGAGGGTCCACAGCGCGGTCGAGAGCAGCTGCGGCCACACGCCGTGGAACATCATGTAGTGCCAGCCGCCCTCGCGGCTGGCGCCGCCGTCGAGCAGCCACAGCGCGGCCGCGGTCACGCCCGCGGTCACGCCCACGCCGCGGGCCGGTGGGACGGCGCCCTCGTTCTCTTCCTTCGTCGTACCTGTCTTCGGGAGCAGCTCCTCCGCGAGGCCCCCCGCGAGCCAGCCGACCGCGCCGGCGGCGACGATCCACATCATTAGCTGACCCCACGCGTAGCTCGTGCGCAGCGAGAGCGCGCCCGCGCTGACGAGGTGGAGCGCGGCCATCCAGACGTGCCCGAGCAGCGGGTAGGTGTCCCCGAGCGCGTGGCCGTTGCCGACGCGATCGGTCCAGCCGCCGAGATGCCCCGCCGGGAGCAGGTCGCGGGCGAGGATGTCGACTTGCAAGAAGTGGATCGCGTGGTCGCGCGAGGCCGGTGGGAGGCCGAGGATCAGCTCGGAGAACAGCAGCGCGAGCAGCAGCGCGAGCGCGGCGATCGGCCACAGCCAGCCGCGGAGCCGACCCGGCGTGGCCGCGGCGACGCGGCGCGCGAGCGCGAGCGCGAGCGCCCGCGCGCGCGGCAGCGAGAGGATGAAGGCGATCGTCGCGGCGCTGAGCCAGCGGGCCGGCGTCGCGTGGGACCACAGCGCGACCGTGAGCGCGAGCGCGAGGGCTATCACGCCCGCGGTCGCCCTCGTGCTCAGCGCGGCGCGGACGCTCGTCGCACGCGGCGCGTCGACGTCACTCGTCGCGCTCGCGTCGGCTCCCGCGGGGTCGCGCTCGTCCTCCGAGCTCACGCCCTGGAGTGTACTCGCCCGCGCCGCACGCCGTGGCGAGGCTCACGCGCTCGGGTCGCCACGCGCGATCGCCTGGGGCATAGTGCGCGCCGTGTCTAGCCCCAGCGCCCACGTCCTGCTGCTCGAGAACATTCACGGCTCCTCGCACCCCCAGTTCCGGGAGGCCGGCGTCGAGGTCCACGCCCGCGCGACCGGGCTCACCGAGGACGCGCTGATCGAGGCCCTCAACGGCCTCCCCGGGGACGGACCGGTGATGGTCGGGATCCGCAGCAAGACCCACGTGACCGCGCGGGTGCTCGACGCGGTCCCGCGGCTGCTCGCGGTCGGCGCGTTCTGTATCGGCACCGACCAGATCGACCTCGCCGGCGCGCGTGATCGCGGCGTCGTCGTCTTCAACGCGCCGTTCAGCAACACGCGCTCGGTCGCCGAGCTGATCATCGGCGAGATCATCATGCTCTCGCGTCACGTGTTCATGCGCAGCGCGGCCTGTCACCGCGGCGAGTGGCGCAAGAGCGCGAAGGGCAGCAACGAGGTCCGCGGCAAGACCCTGGGGATCGTCGGCTACGGGCACATCGGCTCGCAGCTCAGCGTGCTCGCCGAGGCCCTGGGCATGCAGGTCATGTTCTACGACATCGTCGGCAAGCTCCCGCTCGGCAACGCGCAGGCCTGCGGCTCGCTCGAGGAGCTGCTCGAGCGCAGCGACTTCGTCTCGCTGCACGTCCCCGACACGGCGCTGACCCGCGGGATGATGGGCGCCGCCGAGATCGCCCAGATGCGCCGGGGCGCCTACCTGCTCAACGCCTCGCGCGGGCTCGTCGTCGACGTCGACGCCCTGCGGTCGGCGCTCGACGAGGGCCGCCTCGCCGGCGCCGCGATCGATGTCTACCCCAAAGAGCCCAAGGGCGCGGGGCAGGCCTTCGAGAGCGTGCTGCAGGGCAGCGAGCGCGCCATCCTCACGCCGCACATCGGCGGGAGCACGGAGGAGGCCCAGGCCAACATCGGGCGCGAGGTCTCGATCGCGCTGACCCGCTACCTCAGCTCGGGCGTGACCGTCGGCGCCAAGAACCTCCCGCACGTCGACGCGCCCGAGCTCACCGGCGGCGGCTGCCGGATCAGCAACATCCACCGCAACGTCCCCGGCGTGCTCTCGGCGATCAACAACGTCGTCGCGGCCTCCGAGATCAACGTCGCCAGCCAGCACCTCGCGACGGTCGCCTCCGTCGGCGTGCTGATCGTCGACCTCTGCATCCCGCGCGCGGACCCGCGGGTCCAGAGCCTGCGCGAGGCGATCGCGGGGCTGTCCACGAGCCTGCGTACGCGGCTCCTCTAAAGACTGTCTGTTTCGACATGTCTCTAAGGTGATCGCTCCGCGACGCGCGCTCGCGCCGGGAGATCCCGCGAGCAGCACGCGGCGCGATTTCGTGCGCCCGTCGTCCGTCCTCCGCGTCTGTCGCCCGCGAGCTCGCGTGGGCGCGCGGCGGCGTGCGATTTTGTCGCGTGCCGGCGACGCGCTGTGCGGTCTCGTCCGCCTACACCATCCCACGCTTTTGCCTCGAGCGGCCCGCGCTCCGTGGCGTCGCTCGCGGCGAGGCTGGTACCCTGCTGGTCCATGCGGGCGACTATTTTTACGGTGGCGATGACCGGGCTCATCGGTCTGTCGCTGACGACGGGATGCCGCGGGGGCGCGACGAACAATCCCGGCGATGGCGAGTGCGGTGGACTCTGTGGGGACGGGACGAAGTGCTCTGACGAGGGCATCTGCGTCGTCGACTACCTGGCCGCGTGCACGCCAGGCGGCTACGACGAGAGCGACTCGATGGTCGACGACGGCGGCGATCTTCAGCCGCCGATCGACAACTGGGGGCAGTGCCAAGAGGACATGGCGAGCCTCCCCGAGTTCGTCCCGGTCGACGACTCGATGGTCCCGCAGTACGACCCGAACTCGCCGCGCAAGCTCGACATGAACGGCTCGATGGGCGAGGAGCAGCTCGCCGAGGACACCATCAACCGGCACATGCGAGAGATCGAGTACTCGCTCAACGAGTGCTTCTCCCGAGCCGCCTGCTACAACAACGGGGTGTTCCCCGGGGGGGCGATCTCCTTCGAGTTCCGCATCCAGGGCTCGGGTCAGGTCGAGTCGGTCAAGGTCGACGCGCCGACCGAGATGGACATCTTCTCGACGATCCAGTGCGCCCGTAAGGCGATCTACGATCACAAGTTCCCCGAGTACGACGGCCCGGCGATGACGCTGTCGTACGGCATCGAGCTGTCGGGCTGATCGCGTCGCGCCGGCGCGGGTCGTAGCGCTCCTTCGGGCGACCCTTGACGACCGCGTCAGCGCTCGGCGGGCTCGTCGCGCTTGTGGCCCCGCGAGTCCTCGCCTCGGCGCGGGCGCGCGGGCGCCGACGGAGTCGCGGGCGCCCCGAGCACGCTCGCGCGCGAGCGCGCGAGCGCCTGGACGGCCTCGGCCGCGGCGTCGGCAGCCTCGGAGATCACCTCGAGGGGCTCCGGGAGCAGGGTGGCGGATCCGTCTGAGATCATGATCGTCACGCGCGGTCGATTTTAGAACATGTCTCGAAAGACAGTTTAATCCGAGGCCGCTCGAGGAGGTAGCGTCGTCGCGGCGCCGACGGATCGCGCCGAATCGAGGCGAACGCGGTCGCCTTCGCGCGGTCGCGCGTGAGATGTCGCCGCGCCCGCGCACCTCCGCGCGGGCGGGCGCGTCACCGTCAGCGCGTCAGCGGCCGCGCCGCTCGCAGCGCCCCGCGCAGCACCGGCAGCAGGCCCGGGCCCGCGCACACGAGGTCCGGGATCACGGGGGTCCAGCGCGGAGGGTCCGCGAGCGGCGTGAGCGTGAGCAGCTCGCCGCCGGCCTCGCGCACGAGCAGCCCGCCGGCCGCGGTGTCCCAGGGCTGCAGGTGGTACTCCCAGTAGCCGTCGAGCCGGCCCGCCGCGACGTAGGCGAGGTCCAGCGCGGCGCTGCCGGCCCGTCGCAGCCCGCGGATCCGCGGCGCGATCGCGAGGAACTCGGCGAGGTTGTCGATCCAGTCGGGGGCCTTCTCGGCGCGCGCGCGCCCGTACGAGAAGCCCGTCGCCAGCACGGCCTCGTCGAGCGCGGCGCAGCTCGAGACCCGCAGCGCCTCGGGGCGCTCGCCCGCGCGCGCCTCGAGCCACGCGCCGCCGCCCCGCGCGGCGGAGAAGGTCTCGTCGCGGACCGGGTCGTGCACGACGCCGAGCCGCGTCCCGCCGCTGTCCTCGAGCGCGATCGAGACGCAGAAGTGCGGGATCCCGTGGGCGAAGTTGGTGGTCCCGTCGAGCGGGTCGATGATCCACTGGAGCGCGCCGTGGGGCCCGGCCGCGCTCGTCCGCGCGAGCCCGGACTCCTCGGCGAGCACGCCGTGCTCCGGATAGCGCTGGCGCACGCGCTCGATGATCAGCGCCTCGGCGGCGCGGTCGGCTGAGGTCACGAGATCAAAGGCGCTCGACTTGGTCGAGATCTCGAGCTCCCGGCCGCGGTGCTCGAGCAGGAGCTCGCCGGCGGCGCGGGCCGTGGCGATCGCGAATTCGAGGAGAGGATCGCGTTGCATCGCGCGCGACTCCTAGCACGTTCGCGCGTCCTGTATAGTGCGCGTCCGTGACGATCCGGTCGCAGGCGAGGAGGTGTCGACGCCGGCTGGCGTTGACGCTGATGGTCGGCCTGATGGGCACCCTCGCGCTGGCCTGCGCGAACGCGGACGTCGGGCCGTCGCGGATCTCGTTGATCGGGCGCTCGACCGCCGCGCCGCTGCTCGTCAGCCTCGAGCGGACCTCGTGCTACGGCTGGTGCCCGGTCTACCGCGTCGCGGTCTACGAGGACGGCGTGCTCGAATTCGAGGGCAGGCACTTCGTCCTGCGGCCCGGGCTGCACGAGGCGCGCGTGAGCGCGGCGCAGCTGGTCGCGCTGCGCCAGGCCGCCGCGCGCGCTCAGTTCGCCGCGCTCAACGAGCGCTACGTGCGACGCGACTACCCCGACATGCCGTCGATCATCACGATCATGAACGTCGACGGCGCGTACAAAGAGGTGCGCCACTACTTCGGAGACACCAGCGCGCCTGACCAGCTGATCCGTCTCGAGGAGGAGATCGACCGCATCGTCGAGATCGAGCGCTGGGTCGGCACGCCCGCCGAGCGCGAGGCGAACGCGATCTGGTGAGCGCGAATTCGTGCGCGCGCGCGGGCGCGTCGTGACGACGACGCGGCGCGCGTGGAAACACGCGCGCGGGTCTCGAGCCATGGGGTATGCTGTCGCTTGTGCGCTCTTCGGCCGCGACCGGCGAGATGAGTCACGTGGTCCCACACATGGGCGCCGCGCGTCGTTTGGGAGCGCTCCCTGAGCCCGCGCTCGCCGGCGTCCTGGCGAGTCACCCGCGGATCTCGGCGGGGGCGCGGGGGCTCTTGAGCACGGTCGCGCGGGGCGGCGAGCTGCCGGCGCTCACGAGCGCGTTGATCATCGCGTGGGTCAACCGCGATCGACCCGCGCACAGGCGACACGCGATCCTCGAGCTCGCCTGCGCGGAGCTGGGGCACGCGCTGACGCCAGGGCTCATCGAGGCGCTGCTGGCGAACACCGCGAGCCTGCCGCAGAGCACCCGCGCCGCGCTCGCGGCGGTCGAGCTCGAGCCCGCCCAGGCCGCGCGGCGGCTCGCGGCGGCGCGCGGCCTCACGCGAGGCGAGCGCGTCGAGATCCTCGCGGCCGCGGCCGCGGGCCACTACCTCAACATCCTCGCCGGCGGGCTGCTCGAGCTCGAGTCGGCTCGGCGGGCGGAGGACGGGCACGATCCCGATGGAGACGGCGATGACGAGTGAGTATGGCGAGCAGCCCCTGCAGGTCGCGAGACACGCGGTCCTCGCCGAGCTCGTCTCGGCGCTGAGGCGTGACGAGGTCGAGCCGGCGCGGGCGGACCCGCTGCGGGAGCTGATCGCGCGCGGGGTCGGGCGCGTCAAGTGGGTGCTCTCGTTCCAGCGCTGCACGCTCGCGCGGCGTGAGGGCGCCGAGGCCTACTCGCTCTCGACGCTGCACGAGGACGACGACGACGCTGACGTCATCGAGCGCGACGGCGTTCCGCTGACCGAGGGGATCGCGGGGCTGGTGTTCCGCGAGCGCAAGATCTGTCTTTTTAAACATCTTCGATCGAGCGCGGAGGAGAGCGCGCTCAAGCTCGTCGACACCGAGCTGCGCGACGACTCGGTGCAGGCGGTGATCGCCGCGCCGCTGCCGGGGCAGGACGGCGAGCCGCTCGCCGTGTTGACCTTCGCGACGCGCGTCGCCGCGGGCTTCACCGCCGACGACGCGCGCTACGTCGAGGCCTTCGCGCGGCAGCTCGCGATCGTGGTCGAGCGGCGGGCGCTCGAGCGGCGGCTGCAGGAGGCCGAGCGCGCGGCGGCGGAGCACGTCGCGGCGCGCACCCACGCCGAGCAGGCGGCCGAGGTCGCCGAGGCCCAGCGCTCAGACTTCGAGAACGCCCGCGTCGCCGAGCTGCTCAAGAGCAACGCGCGGCTGCGCGAGGAGATCGAGAACCACGTGCGCGTCGAGTCCGACCTGCGCCAGGCCAAGCACGCCGCCGTCGCGGCCAGCCGGGCCAAGAGCGCGTTCCTCGTCAACATGAGCCACGAGCTGCGCAACACCCTCAACGCGATCATCGGCTACGGCGAGATGCTGCAGGAGCAGGCCGCGGACGAGGGCTACGAGGACATCATCCCCGACCTCGGGCGCATCTGCATGTCGGGCCAGTACCTGATGTCGACGATCCGCGACATCATCGACATGTCGAAGATCGAGGGCGGGCGCGTCAAGCTGTCCCTCGAGACCTTCCCGGTCGCCGGCCTGGTCCAGGAGGTCGCGGCCGCGGTTGAGCCGCTGATCGAGCAGCGCGGCAACAAGCTCGATGTCCAGGTCGACGACGAGCTGGGCAGCATGTGCGCCGACCTCGGCAAGGTCCGCCAGGTGATCTTCAACGTGCTCATGGCCTCGTCGCGGCTGACCCGCGAGGGCGAGATCAGCGTCTCGGTCTACCGCGACATGTTCCGCGGCAAGGCGCGCTTCGTGTTCATGATCAAGGACAACGGCCTCGGCATGACCGAGTCGCAGATCATCAAGACCTTCGCGACCTTCTCGAGCGCGCCCGAGGCGAGCGCGAGCGCGGGCGAGGGCGAGGGCGCGGCCAACCTCGGGCTGGCGATCAGCCGCTACTTCAGCGAGATGATGGGCGGGCAGGTCACCGTCGACAGCCGCGTCGGCCTCGGCTCGACCTTCACGATCCGGCTGCCCGCGAACATGTCCTCGGTGTAGCGCTCGGTGTAGTCTTCGCGCGTGAATGAGCGCGCGAAGCGAGCGGCCGGCGAGGCCGGCGAGATCGTCCTGGTGCGTCACGGCGAGACCGTGGGCGAGTCCTCGATCCGGCTCAACGGCGCGACCGACGTCGCGCTGAGCGAGCTCGGCGAGCGGCAGGTCGCGCGCGCGGCCGCGGCCCTGCAGGGCGAGCGCTTCGCCGCGCTCGTGGTCTCGCCGCTCGCGCGCGCGCGTCGCTCGGGTGAGCTGCTCGCGGCCGGCCGCGAGCCGCCGCCGGTGGTGCGGGTCGTCGAGCCGTTTCGCGAGATCAACTTCGGCGCGTGGGAGCGCTTGACCTTCGAAGAGGTCGAGGCCCGGGATCCCGAGGGCTACGCGCGCTGGGGCTCGGAGGGGCTCGAGTTTCGCTTCCCCGCCGGCGAGTCGCGGCGCGGCTTCGTCGAGCGCGTGGCCGGGGCGTGCTCACCCGAGGTGTTCCCCAGCGACGCGCGCACGCTCGCGGCGCTGCACAAGGGCGTGATCAAGATCGTGATCGCCCAACTCACCGGGCTCCCGCAGGCCGAGGCCTCGCGCCTGCCGGTCGCGCTCGGCGGCTACTACCGTCTGCGTCACGACGGCGCGCGCTGGCGCCTGATCGGCGGGCACGAAACCGCGCATCTCGGCGCGCTCGACAGCGGCGCTCGCTGACGCGCGCGGGCCTCTAACCGTCGCGAGACGGGTACAATGTCGCGCAGGCGAGAGGACGTGTCATGAGATCAGGCGAGCGAGTGATTCGAGCGATTCGAGCGATTCGATCCGCGCGGGGGCGTCTTCCGACGTCTCGCGCGCTCACGACCCTGAGCTGCGGCGCGGCCTTGTCGCTGGCGGCGGGCTGCGGCGATGTCGTGCCCCGTGAGGGCGTGTGGATTCACGACCCCGGCGTGATCACCGAGGACACCTGCAACCTCGGGGATCAGACGGCCACGGATCCCTACGGCGAGTTCGTGATCGCCGACCTCGAGGGCGACCGCTTCACGATCATCACCGACGCCGACGAGAGCTTCTCGTGCACGCTGCTCGGCGACGGCCTGTTCGAGTGCCCCAACCGCGTCGTCGAGTCGTTCCCGGCCGACGGGAACTACGACGCGACGCTCAACATCAACGTGCGCGTCGACGGGACCTTCACGACCGAGCGCGACGCCGAGGGCGAGCAGACCTTCAGCGCCGAGTGCGTCGGCGCTGACTGTGACAACCCGCTGCTGCTGGCGGTCTTCGAGCTCGTGTACCCCGACACGACGCTGCCCTGCCAGTACAAGGTCGCGTTCACCGCGGTCGGCAAGTAGCGCGCGGCTCGGGAGCCGGCGCGCGAATCGCTCGGTGAGCTCGAGCGGCGCGCGCGAGCGGCCGCGACGCGCTGGCGTCGCGGCATTTTTTTTAACCTGTCCGTAGTGACAGGTTTGTAAAATGCGCTCGCGCGAGGATCGCTATGCCTTTTCGAGATCGAGTCGTTCGAGCCGTACGAGCTCTCCAAGCTCTCCGAGTCCGCACTCCGTCGCCCTTGGTCTGCGCCGCGGCCGTGGCGCTGGCGGCGGGCTGCGGCGTCGAGCCGGTCGAGGGCGCCTGGAACCACACGCCCGGCGAGCTCACGGAGGACACCTGCACGCTCGGCTCGCAGACCCCGACGGATGAGTACGGCCAGTTCACGATCAGCGCGGTCGCGGACGACACCTTCACGATCAGCACCAGCTCGGCCGAGGACTTCTCCTGCGTCCTGCTCGGCGGCGGCGACTTCGAATGCCCCGACCGCATCGCCGACTCGATCGACATCCAGGGGCTCGACGCCGTCATCGACATCAACGTCCGCGTCGACGGAAAATTCTCCAACCCGATGGAGGCCAAGGGCGAGCAGACCTTCAGCGCCGCGTGCGTGGGCCCGGACTGCAGCGGGATGGAGATCGACGCGGCGCTGATGTTCGCGGCGCCGAACACCACGCTGCCGTGCAGCTACACGGTCGGCTTCACCGCAGTCGCGCTCTGAGCGGCGCGCCGCTCAGCCCGGCTCGAGCTTAAACGGGTAGTTCACGACCGTGTCGGCCGGCGCCGACCAGCCCGGGAATTCCCAGGTCTTCACCGCGCCGACGATGCAGGTCGCGACCTCCTCGTCGGCGAGCTCGAGCTCGCCCACTTGACTCGAGGAGACGGCGCCCTCGGGCGTGATCGTGAACTGCGCGACGACCCTGCCGGCCAGCGCGGGGTCGCGGCTCAGGCCGGCGTTGTAGCAGTCGCGCACCTCGTTGATGTGCGCGCGCACGACCCGGCGGATCAGGTCCTTGTTGAAGGGCGCCTTCGTGCGCGTGACTCGAGGGATCTTGTTCTCGGAGGGGAGAGCCTCGGGCGACTCGGCGGCGGGCGCGTCGGCGCTCGTCGGCGGCGGCGCGTCGCCCTCGGGGGTCTGCTTCGGGTCGATCGCGTCGAGGATCGCCGCGGCCATCGGGCCGTCGGCGCGCTCGTCGTCGTCGTCGCAGCGCTCATCCTCAGCGGAGCTGGTCACTGCGGCGTGCCACTCGAGCGCGCAGCCGGGGAGCGCGAGCAGCAGCGCGGCGACCGAGAGCGGGAGCCAGCGGCGGCGGGCGGGTTGGGGTGGAGGGGAAGAGGGGGGTGTATGCGCGTTCACGGGCGCTCCTGGTCAGCGGGCGCGGACAACCAGTCTCTGTCCGCAGCTGTTTCACGGCCGGCGCCCGCAGAGGTTCCCGCGATTGTTCACGGCGCGTCGCGCCGGATCAGGCGCATCTTCACGGCCCCCTTCGGCCGCAGCGTGATCCCGGGGTCCGGCGTGATCGTCTGCCCGGGGACGAGCTCGAGGCGATAGCGCTGCACGATGCTCGCGAGCAGCAGCTTGGCCTCCATCATCGCGAAGGCGTTGCCGATGCACGTCCGCGGGCCGGCGGCGAAGGGCACGTACGCGTAGCGGGGGCGCGCGGCGACGCGCTCGGGCGTGAAGCGCTCGGGGTCGAAGGCCTCGGGGTTGGGCCACAGCGCCGGGCGGCGGTGCAGCGTCCAGGTGCACACGCCGACGATCGTGCCGGCCGGGATGTCGTAGGCCTGCGCGCCGAGCTGGTCGTCCGCGAGCGCGACGCGCTCGAACATCCAGACCGGCGGGTACAGGCGCATCGACTCGTGCAGGACCTGCTCGGTGTACTGCAGCGCCCCCAGGTCGGCGAAGGTCGGCGCGCGCCCCCCGAGCGCGCGCGTCAGCTCGGCGTGCAGCGTCCGCTCGACCGCGGGGTGACGCCCGAGCAGCATCAGCGTCCAGGTCAGCGCGTTCGAGGTCGTCTCGTGGCCGGCCGCGACCAGCGTCATCACCTCGTCGCGCAGCTGCTCGTCGTTCATGCGCTCGGTGCCGGTCTCGTCGGTCGCGCGCATCAACATGTCCATCAGGTCAGCGTGTCCCTCGGGCGCGGCGCGGCGCTCGGCGATCATCCGCGTCACGACCTGGTCCAGCGCGGCGCGAGCCCGGCGAAACCGTTGGTTCGCCGGCGTCGGCAGCCAGGTCGGCAGCTTCAGGACGCTCTCGGTGCGGCGGCTGACGAAGTCGGTCGCGACGGTCAGCGCGTCGCCGAATTCGCGCGAGTCGCCCGCGAGATCGACGCTGAACAGGGTCTTGCCGACCACGCGGAAGGTCAGGCGCATCATCTCCTCGTGGATGTCGACGACCGGCGCGCCGTCGGCCGCGTCGGTCGCGTCGGCCGTCACGAGCCCGCGGCGGTCCCAGCCGTCGAGGTGCTCGCGCGTGCACTCGACCATGGTCTCCGCGAACTCGACCAGGCGCTGGCGGTGGAAGGCCGGCTGCATCAGCTTGCGCTGCCGCTTCCACAGCGCGCCCTCACTGGTCACGAGGCCCTTGCCCAGGACCAGCGAGAGCGGCTCGTAGGTCGGGCTCTTCGGGTAGTTCTTGTGGTTCTTGACGAGCACGTGACGGATGTCCTCGGGGCGGTTGACGAGGACGAAGCGCAGCGGGCCGAAGAGCATCAGCACGGTGTCGCCGTAGTCGCGGACGTGCGCGCTGAAACACTCGAGGTGATCCTGTGACAGCTCGTGGATCGACCCGAGCAGCGGCAGACCACGGGGCCCTGGGGGGAGGCGCGGCGCGGTTTTGGTGGGCGAGTTCACGTGCAAACGTGAGGCGTGGCTCATATTTGACAATATGTGAGTCGTTCCTCATGTTTGTCAAATGGGGCGCTCCAAACGGAGTAAATCGGCCAAGGTGCGGCGAAAGCCGGTGCAGGCGCGCAGCGTGCGCCGCTATGAAAAGATCATAGACGTCGCCGCCCTCATGTTTGCCGAGCACGGCTTCGAGGCCACGACGATGGAGGGCATCGCGGCCGTCGCCGAGACCTCGATCGGCTCGCTCTACCAGTTCTTCCCCAACAAGCGCGAGGTGTTCCGCGCCGTCGCCGAGCGCTGTATCGAGCGCAGCGCCCAGGCGTTCGCGGAGCTGTTCTCCGAGGCGGAGGAGGACGAGACGGTCGACCCGCCAGCCGGCGCCGACGAGCCGCAGTGGGCGCGCATGATCGACGACGCGGTCGAGGTGTTTTCGCGCTTACACGGGCAGGAACCATCGTTTCAGGCGGTGCTCGCCAACGTCCAGCTCTACGAGGACTACGCCGAGGCCGACGAGGCGATGCTCCGGAGCTTCGTCGGCGTGATCGAGGGACTCATCGAGCGCTGGGCGCCGGCGCTGCCGCGGCCGCGGCGGCACGTGGTCGCGATCATGCTCGTGCAGACGACCACGATGATCCTGGTCGCGTCGACCCGCGAGACCCCCGAGATCGCGCGGGACATGCTGCTGGAGCTGCGCGTGATGCTGCGCCGCTACCTCGCGCCCTACGTGCGCGAGGCGATGTAGTCGCGTCGATCAGATCGACACGCGCGCGCGGCCGGGCGCGCTCCCGAGCGTGCGCGCGCGTATTGTGGATCGAGTCGATCCCGTGATCTAATCCGCAGGTGCATGTAAATCGAGTCCCCGCCCCCGCGCTGCTCCTCGGATCGCTGCTGTGCGCGTCGCTGTGTCTCTCGACCGTCGGCTGCAAGCGAAGCGGCGATTCGAACGCGCCGAAGAACCTTCGCACGGCGATCGAGCCGGGGCTGATGAAGGACGGCTACACGGTCCCGCGGGTGTTCGCCGACGCGCTCGCGCCCGGCACGGTGATCAACCCGATCGACGAGAGCGTCGTCTGCTCCGCGGCGGAGTACCAGGGCGAGACCGGCGGCGGCGGCGACTCGATGGACCTGGCTGGAAAGCCATATAAATTTGGGAGCACGCTGCTCGGGCGGCTGCGCGAGCGCGCCGGCGCGGGAGACTCGCTGCAGGGCGTCGAGGTCGACATCAGCGCGGCCTCGGTCGACGCGCTCGCCAGCGCGGGCGGCACCCCGGCGGCGCCCGGCGACGCCGGCTGCGCCGGCAAGGTCGTCAACCTGCAGAACGAGGGCAAGCCGGTCATGGTCGTGACCGAGGCTGTGCGCGCCGACGTCGCGTTCACGGTCATCGGCGGCGGGCTCGACGGCGAGGCGCTGGGCGAGGCGCTGGGCGTCACGCTGTCGGCCGGCGAGGGCTCGATGTCGGGCTCGGGCGCGGGGTTGATCCTCGCGTACAAGGCCAGCGAGCTGCCGCCGCCCGAGGTCTGCCAGGCCGAGTCGCCCTGCACCAGCGCGCGCCGGGTCGACGGCGAGTGTCGCTGTCTCAGCTGCAAGCAGGACATCAACGCCTGGGCCGCGAAGGCCGGCGCGACGGGTACCGCCCGCGGCGTCTCGGTCGCTAAGGACGCCGGCTTTGACCTGCTGTGCAAGAACATGCCGGAGGGCGCGATCGAGGTCCGGGCGCAGGGCATGTTCACGAGCGGCATCATCGAGGAGGACGCGGGCAAGGCCAGCTCGGCCTGGTGGGGCTGCCTCGAGCTGCACGATCGCCTCGCCGACGCCGGGATCGCCAAGGGCTGCGCCGATCAGATCGAGGCCGGCGCCGAGCACTACGTCAACCTCACGAACGGCGAAGGCGGCGCGGTCAAGCGCGGCGACGGGGGCGACGTGCACGTCGAGGTTCGCAACCTCGGGACCAAGCTCGGGCAGCAGGACGGCGGGCCGGCGAACCTGCACAACTTCACGATCCTGATCCGCGCGGGCGCGGCCGCGCCCGCGAACTAGGCTTTAACCTGGCGAACGCGCCGTCGCCCTGAGTGCGCTCGCGTCGCGGGCGTCGGGCCGCCGCGCCTGGTCTGTGTCCCTTTGGACATCTTCCCCGAGAGCGTCGCGCGGGCGCGCGTCAGCCCACGCTCTTCACGCTCGACATGCTCTCGCGGGCGGGCGCCTGCGCCGAGTCCTGCTCGGGCTTGAAGAAGCGCAGCGCGAGGTCGTGAAACTGCGGCCGGCACTCGATCATCGGCAGGTGCCCGCAGCGTTCGAAGATCGTCAGCTCCCCGTTCTTGAGCCGCTTCTCGGCGTCGACGCCGTGGATCACCGGGACGATGCGATCCTGTCGGCCCCACAGGATGTGAATCGGCATCTCGAACTCGCTCAGGCGGTTGCTGATGTCGATGCTCGACTGACCGGTCCAAAACGGCTTGTGTCGGCGGAGCAGGCGGAGGAGGCTGTCGGCGTGCCAGGGCTGGCTGGTCGCGCGCACGATCGTGCGGATGTAGTCGCTGGTGATCTTGTCCTTGCGGTGGGTGAACAGGACCTTGTAGCGAAACCAGGCCAGGAAGTACTTCGGCCACAGCATCAGCTCGCCGATCAGCGGCAGCTGCATGACGCGGAAGGCCCAGTGGACCTCGCGGCCGAGCCCCGCGGGCGCGATCAGCAGCGCGCGGTCAAAGCGATCGGGCGCGTCGAGCATGGCCCAGAGCGTGTTCGCGCCGCCGAGCGACCAGCCGATCACGTGGGTGCGCTCGAGGCCGACCGCGTCCATAAACGCGATCGTGAACCGCCCCAGGCTCGGGACCGTGAAGTCGTGCTCTGGGGACGGCTCCGTCGAGCCCCAGCCGATCACGTCGGGCACGTAGATGTGGAAGTGCTGGGCCAGGAACTCGAGGTTCGCCGCCCAGCTCTCTTTGCACTCCGCGATCCCGTGAATGAGCAAAAGCGGCGGGCCGTCTCCGCCCTCCAGGTAGTGGACATCGGTGCCATAGGCCCGCGCCGTCTTTTCCTGCATCCGCATGAAATGCTCTTCGTTTTTAGAGTTACCCCGGCGCTTGTGCAACCTCGTGTGGGGTAACGGTGCTCGGAGCGAAGGGAGAAGTTTGTCGTGTAAACTGAGGTACCGAGGCGGCGCTCTAGCCGTCAGCGGTAGGGAGGGCCATAGCCGGCCCACGCGGTGATCGTCGGTCGTGGTGGTTCGACGCCTCGTCGCGCGGCGTCGTGAGCTGCCGCCCTCGGCGTTGAGGGCTCGGCGGTGAGTTGAGGGTGGGCGAGAGGTTGGGGCCAGAGGTCGGGCGGTTGGTGGTGGCGCTCTCGATCCTCGGAGGGGCCTCGAGATAGATCTCGAGCCAGCTCCGATGTGTCCTTCGAAGTAGGTGCAGTGCAGCGCGCCGCCGCCTCGCGCGCCCGTCCCTCGTAACCATCACCTGTCATTATCCTGCGCCGCCGCGAGCCGGATGTCGAAGCACGCGTGCCGCGCTCGCGGCCCGCGGGCCTCTCGGGACCGGTCGCGGCGGCGGGGTGGCGCCGGCGCGTCGACGCGGACGCGCTGAGCGGGTCACGAGCTCGCGGGGCCTAGTCACCCCAGGCCGCGAGCACAGACTTCGCCAGCCGGCGCACGCTGATGGTCTCGTACTCCTGATCGAGGTTTACCGGCGCCTCGAGCTGGGCGGCGCACAGCGACTCGAGGTCGGCCGCGAGGACGGAGTCCATCCCGAGGTCGATGAGCGGCTTGCCGACATCGACGGCGCCCAGATCGACGCGGAGCATCTGCGCGACCTGGGCGCGGATGTACTCGATCATCACCGAGAGGCGCTCGGTGTAGGGGAGCGCGCGCATGAGCTCGCGGGTCGGCGCGGGCCCAGCCCAGCGCGTCCCCGGGTCAGTCTCGAGCACGCTGTTCGCCAGCATGTCTAGCTTGCGGGCGAGGAACGCCTTTCGGCACGCGCCGCGTTGAATCTTGCCGCTCGAGGTCTTCGGGATCGTGCGCGGGTAGATGAGCACTACCGCGTAGACGTGGATACCGAAGCTCGCCGCGACCTCGTGACGGATCGTCGAGACGACCTCATCGGGGTCAACCGGCTCCCGCGTGTCGAGCTCGTGGACCACGACCAGCTGCTCCTCGCCGCGAGCCTCCACAGAGAAGGCGGCGCCGCAGCCCGGGCGCAGCGAGCTGTGGGCCTCCTCGGCGGCGAGCTCGATATCCTGCGGGTAAATATTGCGCCCTCGGATGATGATGAGATCCTTCAGGCGACCGGTGATGTACAGCTCGTCGTCTTTGAGAAACGCGAGGTCCCCGGTTCGGAGGTGCGCGGCGTCAGGCTCCCCGCCCTCGATCGAGGCCCGGAACACCTGCTCCGAGAGCAGCTCGCGGTTCCAGTAGCCCGCGCCGGTGCCCGGGCTGCGCACCCAGAGCTCGCCGATCTGCCCCTCGGGGAGCAGGCGCCCGCTCTCGGGCTCGACGATCGCGATCTCGCTGTCGAGGACCGCGCGGCCGCAGCTGACCAGCTCGGTCACGCCGGCGCTCGCGTCAGCGGGCGCGAGCTCGATGTCGCCGCGCTCGAGCGCCTCGGTGAGCAGGCGCAGCGTCGGCGGCTCCGCGCGGGCGTCCCCGCCGGAGACGATGCACGTGTTCTCGGCGAGCCCGTAGCACGGGTAGTGCGCTGACGGCTTATAGCCGGAGACCGCGAAGGCCTCCGCGAAGCGCCGCAGCGTCGCGGCGCGCACGGGCTCCGAGCCGTTGAACACCAGCTGCAGCCGCGAGAGGTCCCACGACGCGCGCTGCTGCGGCGTGGTCTTGCGGACGCAGAGGTCGTAGGCGAAGTTCGGCGCGCCGCAGGCGGTCGCGCGGTGGCGGTGGAGCGCCTCGAGCCAGCGCGCGGGCTTGCGCATAAAGTCGATCGGCGACATCAGGAACGCCGGCCCCTGCGTGAAGCTCGGGATCAGCACGCCGAACGCGAGCCCCATGTCGTGGAAGTTGGGCAGCCACGTGACCGAGATGTCGTCGCGGCCGATCTGGAACGCGCGCGCGATGCAGTCTGTATTATGGAACAGATTCCTGTGGCTGAGCGTGACACCCTTGGGCTTGCCCGTGGAGCCAGAGGTGTACTGAAAGAACGCGAGCTCGCTCGGCTTGACCGAGAGCGGGCTCCAGCCGCTCCCTCGCCCGGGCTCGATCGCGTCGGTCGCGAGCCACTGGATCTTGGTGAGCGCCGGGAATTGCTCGAGGAAGGGCGCGAACTGTGCGTGGACGCTGGCGGTCGTCAGCACGACGCGCGGCGCCGAGTCCTCGACGATCGCCTTGAGCCGCGGGAGCGTTCGGTTGAGGCGCGAAGGATCCGGCAGCGCGACCGGGACCGCGATCGCGCCGGCGTAGAAGCAGCCGAACAGCGCCTTGATGAACTCGAGGCCGGACGGATACATCATCAGCACCCGGCTGCCCGGGCGCGTGAGCGTGGCCAGCTCCGCGCCGATCTCGAGCGCGCGCTGATCGAGCGCGCCGTTGCTCAGCGAGCCCGCCTCGCGCTCACCCCGATCGAGGACGGTGTAGATGACGCGATCCGGCGCGCGCTGAGCCGCGCGCCGCGCGTGCTCGGCGAACGTGTTTGCCTTGCTGCTGTTCACGGTGCCTCCCTGCAGAGCCGCGCCGCTCAGTCCTTCTTCCGCGCGAAGATGAACTGGTTTACGCCGTTGGGCTCGTAGCGCAGCTCGACGTGGTCGTCGCGGAAGTTCGAGCGCTTGATCAGGCTGTGCATCTCCTCGGCGCTTCGGTAGATGATGCGCCAGTCGAGGAGGTAGTCCATGAGCGCGCGGTCCGGGCAGGTGTCGGCGAAGTTGCCGATCACGACGAGGCCCTCTGGCTCGAGCGCCATGCGGCACCAGTTCAGCACCTGGATCGCGACGTCGTCGCGCAGGTAGTCGAACAGGCCGCTGCTGTAGATCACGTCCTGGGGCGCCGGGTGGGTCATGCCGCGGGCCTGCCCGAGGTGCATGACGCTCTCCTTGGTCCACAGGAACTGGTCGGTGAGGCCGTACTCGCGGGCCAGGTGGCTGCCGAAGGCGAGCGCCTCCATGTCGATGTCGAGGCAGGTGACGCGCACGCAGTGCGGGTCCTTCATCACCGGGAAGAAGTCGAAGAGCTCGCGCGCGGAGCCTGAGCCCAGCGACATGATGCGGTACACGTCGTCGCGGCCGGTGCCCCACTCGGCGTAGCGCTCGAGCAGCGCGTCGCGGATGAAGGTCCGGCGCGCGCGCACGGCCTTGGAGGACGGGCGCTCGAGCAGCCAGCGATCGATCAGCGGGCCGAGGCGGCCGTCGCCCTTGGGCTTGTTCTGGTACAGCAGCTCGATGGTCGCGTAGTCGCCGGCGTAGCCGCGCGGCTTGCAGAACGAGCGGTCGCAGAACTGACTCTTCATGAACGAGCTGAAGGTCTCGCGCAGCGTGTACGAGCCGTAGCCGTCGGCGTGGGTCTGGCTGGGCGCCTCGTTGACGGCGGTCGTCAGCGCGTCGATCAGCAGGTTGCAGAGCTCGTCGACGCGGGTCTGGGCCTTGTCGCGGAACTGCGCGAGCTCGGACTCGGGCAGCTTGCGTCGGTGGATGCGCCCGACCTCTTTGGCGAAGGTCCGGTCGAGGTCGAGCATGCCCTGCTTGAAGGTCTCGATCGCCTCGACGAGCGCCGGCGGGTAGTTCTCGTCGGTGAGCTTGCCGGTGAAGGTGGAGTGGAAGCGCTGGACCTGCGCGACCTCCTCGACGATCAGCGGCGGGAGCTTGGAGGTCGTGTCGCGCAGGCGCTTGGCCATGAGGCTGGCGAGCGAGCGGAACAGCCGGACGCCGAAGCCCGGGTCGTGCGCCATCAGCTCGTCGAGCGCCTTGTAGGGGATCTCGAGCACGCGGCCGTTCTCGACGCCGACGACGCGGGCGCTCGCGACCGCGTCTGTCACGAAGGACATCTCGCCGATCAGGTCGCTGGGGCCGAGGATGCTGACGTCGATCCGGGCCTCGCGCTCCTCGGTGCTGATGTCGACCTGGACGCGGGCGTGGCCCTCGAGCAGCAGCATCAGCGAGCCCATATCCTGGCCCTGCTCGATCAGCACGTCGTTGGAGCGGAAGCGCCGCTCCTCGGCGTGGAGGCGGAGCTCGATCTTGTCCTGCTCGCTAAGGTGATTGAACGGGGCGAATCCATCTTCCATGGCGGTCTCCTCACCGAACCATTGCTCGCTCAGGCTCTGTTCTACGGTCTTGGGAGCGAGCGCCGCGGGCGGCGGCAACGTCTTGCGAGCGCTCATAGCCTCACGGAAGCGCTCGTTGGGGAACCGGCGGCTCTCGTCCCGCGCGTACTCAGGGCGAATACCGGTCACGAAGGTCATGGCCAAGAGGCCCTTTCCTTTAACCGGAAGATACCCGCGATCCTTGCCCATGAACAGGTGTGCGATCGAGCGGAACGCGTCGGTGGTCATGTTGATCCGGCCGGCCTCGCCGGACGATTCCAAGCGCGCCGCCGTGTTCACCGTGTCGCCCCAGACGTCGTAGGCGAACTTGGTGCGCCCGATAACGCCCGCCGTCACCGGCCCGGTGTGGATGCCGACGCGCACGCGCCACTGCACGCCCTCGCGGTCGTCGTTGTACTCGTCGAGGAACTCGATCAGCTCGAGCGCGGCCATCACCGCGTCGACGAGGTGCGTGTCGTTTTCGACCGGGATCCCGCCCGCGCACATATACGCGTCGCCGATCGTCTTGAGCTTCTCGAGCCCGTGGCGCGCGATGATCTGGTCGAAGCCGTTGAACAGGCGGTCCAGGGAGCGCACGAGCTCCTTTGCCGGCACCTTGCTCGAGATCTGCGTGAAGCCGACGAAGTCGGTGAACATGATCGTGCAGTGCTTGTAGTTGCGCGCCTCCACGCGCCCGCGGCTCTTGAGCTCCTCGGCGACCTCCTGCGGGAGGATGTTGAGCAGCAGGTCCTCGTTGCGCTCTTTCTCGCGCTTGAGCGCGTAGCGGCTGACGAACTCGTCGACGCGCAGCCTGTGCCCGATGATCGCCCAGACCAGGCCCATCATCACGAGCGCCGACAGGAAGTAATTGTTGCTGACGAACGCGCGCCACTTCTCGGTCGAGAGATCGGCGATCGTCGGATCGACGACGAGCATCACGATCAGGTACTGCAGCCAGATAAAGCCCGTGTGCAGCCCCATCTCGAGGGGTCCGAAGGGCATCGAGACCGCGAAGCCGAGGATCACCAGCGACAGCCCGGCGTAGTACGGGCTGCTGCCGCCGCCCGCGATGATGATGAGGACGTCGAGCGAGAGCACGCAGGGGAGCAGGACGACGAGGTTGGCGAGCAGCCGCGAGACGTCCGCCGCGCGGCCCGTGCGCTTGAGCAGCAAGGTCGTGACCATCCCGACCGCGAGGGCCGGGACGACGAGCAAGCGAACGCGGACCAGGTCCCAGCCGCGATCGGGGTAGAGGACGAAGTCCAGGATCCCGAACACAGGGAACAGGAACAGCGCGAGCCCGCAGAGGATCTGGGTCGCGTTGACGGTGCGCTCAGCCGTCTCCGCGGCGAACGCCTCGCTCAGTTCGGCTGGTAGCCGCACGGGTGAAAGCCTATGCTAACACGGGACCGCGGCGCTCCCGCGATCGCGCGCCGCGGTCAGGAATTATCGCCGCGGCCGCTGCATGTGCACACGCGGTCGCGCGCGGACGGAGGCGCGGAGGCGCGAGCCGGCTTGATTCGCGCGCCGCGGACGCGCTCCAGAGAGCGCCTCCGCGGCACGCGAGCGAGTCGCCGCCGACGCGGGCTCGCGCCGCGCGAATTCGGCGGCGGCGCGGCGCGCAGGCCCGCCGATCTCCGCCCGAGATGATCCGAGAGCGCGAACGCGCGGCCGGGGCGATCAGCGACCCGCGCTCGTGGACCCGGTTCGACGCCGTCGCCGGCGCGCGCGCGCGAGCAAGAGCGCGCCGAGCAGCGCGGCCGGCGGCGTCGCGGGGCCCGGCGCGCTGCTGCACGCGCAGCCCTCGTCGGCGTCGGCGTCGGGATCCGTCGACGAGTCGGAGCCGCCGCCCGTCGCGGTGGCGTCGTCGCTTGAACCAGCGCTCGTCGCGTCGCCCGTCGCGTCGCCCGCCGTGGTCCCGGCTGTCTCGGGGTCGCCGGAGGTCTCGGAGCTCCCGGCGGTCCCGGCGTCCGTGTCGTCCGTGTCGGTCTCGCCGCCGAAGGTCGGGTCGCCGGTCTCCGTCTCGGAGTCGGTGCCGCCGGTCTCCGGCGCGGGCCCGGGCGCGACGCCGCCGCGTTCGAAGGCGCCGATGTCGGGCCCGTCTGTCACCGCGAACCGATCGTTGATGCCGTCGAGCTCGAGGGCCGCGTCGACCAGCGGGTGGCCCTCGACGAGGGTGTAGTCGCCGCCCCACGGATCCTCGTAGCTCGGCTCGTGCTGGACGCCCTGCTGCTCGATCTCGTCGGCCGCGGCGAGCTCGGTGAGGTCGGCGTAGGTGATGTCCTTCCACTTGACGAAGCGGCCGGCGGCCTCGACGTCGTCGGTCCACAGGTCGTCGTGGTCGAGGTCTACGCCGTCGTGCAGCGCGGCGCCGCCGTACTCGATCACGTAGCGGTTGCCGTGCCAGATGTTGTTGCGCGCGAGCACGGGCCCGAAGGGGATCGTCGGCGTCATCGCCTGGGCGCCCGGGTAGTCGGCGCCGGCGAGCGGCGCGGCGGTCGTGTGATAGAGGACGATCCAGCCGGTCGAGCCGTTGTTGAGCTTGAGCGCGTTGTCCTGGTAGCCGTCGATCAGCGTGCGCACGATCCAGGTCGGGCCGACCTCGATCGGCGCCAGCGAGATCGCGTTCTTGACCCCGCGGATCACGTTGTTCCACATGCGCACGTTGACGGCGGCGCCCTCGGGCTCGAGGCCGTCGTCGCCGTGCTCGCGCATGAGGTTGCGGTAGACGTCGGTGTCGCGCGCGATCGCCTCGTCGCCGTCCCCGAACGCGCCGACGTAGACGCCGTTGAAGGAGCCCTCGAGCACGTTGTCGCGGACGATGTTGCCGCGCCCGTGGGTGATCGAGATCGCGGAGGCCTCGGCCGTGAAGGTCTTGACCGCGCCCCACGGCCAGCCGTAGACGCTGGTGTCGCGGAAGCGGTTGCGCTCGATGACGTTCTCGTGGGCCAGCGGCCGGCGGACGCGGACCCCGGTGTTCATGTGGTGGAGCTCGTTCTCCCGCACCCAGCAGCGGCCGCTGTCGCGGATGTCGACGCCGACGCCGCCGTACTCGCCGGCGCCTAGGTAGCGGACCTCGAAGCCCTGGATCACGACATGGGAGAGGGTGTCGAGCAAGAAGCCGGCGTCGCGGACCGCCACGTGCATCTCGTGGTTGCTCGGGTCGTCGCCGCTCGGCAGCGCGACGTACAGCCGCTGCGCGTCCGCGTCGACGTAGAAGCCGCCGGCCAGGCCCATCGCCTCGCCCTCTAGATCGGCGAGGCTGTAGTAGTCGTAGAGCCGGGTCTCGTCCGCGGCGACGTAGCGCGTGCTGCCGGCGAAGGGCGTCGAGAAGATCGGGCCGCCCTCGGGCGTCCAGCTCGCGCCCGCGGCGATCTCGGGATCCGAGCCGTCGATGATCACGCCCGGGCCGTCGGCGACGATCCACAGCGGCGCGCCCTCGCTGCCGCCCGTCGGCGGCGTCACGGTCTCTCGGTACACGCCGGGTCGCACGCGGATGATGTCCCCCGGCGCCGCCAGGGCGCTCGCGGCCTGGATCGTCGCCGTCGGCGCGGCCATCGTCCCGGGGTTGCCGTCGCCGCCGTCGCTGGCGTCGACCCAGATTTCGTCGCCGCGCGGGGCCGGCGGCCCGTCGGCGCGCGTCACGAAGCTGTCCTCGAGGACCTGTACAGGGGCGCCCTCGGGACCGAGCGTGACCCGCAGCTCGTAGCTCGTAGCTGGCTCGAGGAACATGAGGCTGCCGGCGTAGCGGCCGACGTCGATCGGCAGCAGCCGGTGGCCAGGCTGGTAGTCGGCCGCGCCCGCGACGCGGTACTCGAGGCGCAGCAGCTCCTCGCCGGGCGCGTCCTCGGTGACGGCGACCTCGACCCCGAGCGCGTGGATGGTCGGGTAGAGCTCGAGCGCGTCGATCGTCGCCTGCGTCGCCTGCGTCGAGCGGACGCCCGCGCGCGCCTCCGAGCCGACGCTGACGAGGCAGCCGAGCAGCGCCAGCGCGAGGGCGCGCGGGCGCGCGGGGACGATCGAGATCTTCTTAATGTTCATGTCTTGAAGGACATGATAGTCGAGGCCGCGCGCGGGGCCGCGCGCCCGGCTCGTCGAGTTTTCCAAACAACCGGGCGCGCGCGGCGGTATCATCCCCGCATGTCGAATCGCGCGTGGGGTGGGTGTTGGATCGTCTGTGCGCTGCTCGTGGGCCTCAGCTCGGTGAGCTGCGACAAGCAGGCGTCGGAGACGAAGCAGCCGGACGCGCAGCCGGCCAAGCAGGCGCCCGCGCCGGAGCCCGAGCCGGAGGTCGACGCTGACTACGAGGCCCGCAAGGCGGCGGCGGTCAAGGAGCTCGAGGGCATGGCGGGGAACGACTAGCCGTCGGCGACGCGTCGCGCGATCGAGTCGCCCAGGATACCGAGCGCGCGCCCGGGCGCGCTACTGATCAGATCACTGATCAAGCCCGTCGCGGCTGGCGGGGTGGGGGCCACGAGCCGCACGCGCGCGCGCGCGTCGATTTGTTCAGAGACGAGCGAGCTGGATCGAATTAGATCCAAGAGACACGCGGGCGCGGCCTGGGCGTGATCAGCTCCAAGGGACACAACGGGCGCGCTGTGGCCTGCGGGCCGCAGCGCGGGCGCGGGCGATCGCACCTGTCCCTACACGCCGATCGAGCGCGGCCGTCCGCACATGATCGCTCGACAGCGATCCCGTGGTTCTGTACGGTCAAAGCGCGTGATCGCGCCGCCTCGCGCGATCACGAGCTAGCGCATGAAGCTCGTCAACGTGGCCATGGCCTTCTCGCTCATCGTCGCCTGCGCGGCGGCGGTGCTCTGGCACACCGAGCTGCGCGCGCCGCCGCCCGAGGACGTATGCGCGCACCTGATGTCGCTCGCGCGGGAGGACGCGGACGCGCGCTTCGACGAGCGCCGCTGCCTGCGACGTCTGCAGCCGCCCAAGAAGTTCGGCGTGCTCCCGTACGCGAAGCGGATGAAGTGCATGCGCGACGCAGGCTCGTTCGCGGCCGCGATGGAGTGTCGGCTGCGCGCGTAAACGTCGGGTAATCGCGGCTCGCGGCCGCGCGGAGCTGCGCCGCGCCGTGAGGCCGCCTGGCCGCCCGCGCGCGGCAAAATCACGGCGCGCAGCGGGTACGATAGAGCGGGACGCGTGGTTGCATGCCGAGGCCCGCGCGTACGTCGAAGCCAGCAGCAAGTCACGATTACTCGCTTCTACTTTGCGCGACCTCATGTCGCCTTGGAGGTCGAACGCCATGACCATGACCACGCGTCTTCTTCAACGAGCCCGCTCCTGCGCCCGCGCCGTCGTGCTCCCCGCGACGCTCTTGACGCTGTGCGCGGGCCTCTCGCTCGGCTGCGCCAACCGCTACACGATCCCGAGCGGAGCGCCGACCTACGCGGCCGACGCCAAGGTCTCCGTTAAAGTCAACAAGACCGGCATCCGGCACGTGAACATCAAGGTCGTTCACCTGGCGCCGCTCAAGCGCATCGACCCGACGTACTCCGCCTACGTCGTGTGGTTCTCGGTCCCGGGGCAGGGGATCACGCGGGCCGGCGCGCTCTCCTACAAGGAGAAGTGGCGCACGGGCAAGCTGGTGGCGACCACGCCGCACCCGAAGTTCGAGCTCATCATCACGATCGAGCAAAACCCCACGGCGCAGCAGCCCTCGGACAAGGTCATCGCGCGCCGCGTGGTCTCCAAGGTCTAGCTCCAAGGTTTCGGTCGGCGGGTCGGGCGAGCCGGTCGCGTCGCGGCGCCGGCGATCATTCCCCCGGGCGTCCGCGGTTTGTTGTGACCTGACCTGGTCACGCCGCGATCGCGGCTTGCCCTGGGCGCGCGAGTGTGCAATTCGGCGCCCCGATGCATGCGCAAGGACGACCGGCGACGCTGATCCTCGAGGACGGGAGCGGGTGGCCCGGGGAGCAATTTGGAGCCGCGCGCGAGGGCCTCGGCGAGGTCGTGTTCAACACCGGGATGACCGGCTACCAGGAGGTCGTCACCGACCCCTCGTACTGCGGGCAGATCGTCGTCATGACGGCGGCCCACGTCGGCAACACCGGGATCAACGACGAGGACTGCGAGAGCGCGCGGCCGTGGCTCGCCGGCTTCGTGGTCCGCTCGCTCAGCCCGCGCGTGAGCAGCTGGCGGGCGCGCCGCTCGCTCGCGGAGTTCTTGGCGCAGCACGATGTCAGCGGGCTCACCGGCGTCGACACGCGCACGCTCGTTCGCCACATCCGCAGCGGCGGGGCGATGCGCGGCGTGATCGCGCCGGGGCGGCTGCGCGCCGATGATCCGGAGTTCGCGGCCGCGCTCTCGCGGGTCCGCGCGTCGCCGTCGATGGAGGGGCTGGACCTCGTGCCGCGGGTGACCTGCGCGGCGCCCTACGAGTGGACCGAAGGGACAGACAGGCCGTGGCGCGATCCATGCGCGCCGCCGAACCAACACGGGCGCGGGCGCTCGGTGGTCGTGGTCGACTTCGGCGTCAAGCGCAACATCCTGCGGATGCTCGTCGACCGCGGCTGCCGGGTCACCGTCGTGCCCGCGAGCGCGACGGCCGAGGAGCTCCTCGCGCGCCGGCCCGACGGCGTGCTCCTGTCCAATGGGCCAGGCGATCCCGCCTGCGTCACCTACGGGATCAAGACCGCGCGCGCGCTCCTCGGTAAAATTCCGATCTTCGGGATCTGCCTGGGGCACCAGATCCTCGGCCTCGCGCTCGGCGGCAGGACCTATAAGCTGCGCTTCGGGCACCACGGGATCAACCAGCCGGTGCGCCCCGAGGGCGGCGGGCGCGTCGAGATCGCGAGCCACAACCACGGCTTCGCGCTCGCGGCGGAGTCGCTCGCGGGGGCCGGCGAGGTCACGCACCTCAACCTCAACGATCAGAGCGTCGCGGGCGTCGCGGCCCGCGGGCTGCGGGCCTTCGGCGTGCAGTACCACCCCGAGTCCGCGCCGGGTCCCCACGACTCGTCCGGGCTCTTCGATGAGTTCATCCAGGCGATGCGCCGAGCCTAGGAGCGGGAGCAGAGCATGCCGAAGCGCACTGACATTTCCAGCATCCTCGTGATCGGCTCCGGGCCGATCGTCATCGGTCAGGCCTGCGAGTTTGACTACTCCGGCGCCCAGGCCTGCAAGGCGCTGCGCCGCGAGGGCTACCGCGTGATCCTGGTCAACTCGAACCCGGCGACGATCATGACCGATCCGCAGCTGGCCGACGCGACCTACATCGAGCCGCTGCTGCCCGAGGTGATCGAGCGGATCATGGAGACCGAGCGGCCCGACGCCGTGCTGCCGACGGTCGGCGGGCAGACGGCGCTCAACCTCGCGATGGAGCTCGAGCGCCGCGGCGCCTTCGCGCGCCACGGCGCGCTGCTGCTGGGCGCCGAGCCCCGCGCGATCGAGCTGGCTGAGGATCGCGAGCGCTTCAAGCAGGCCATGGAGGAGGTCGGCCTGCCGGTCCTGAGCGGCGAGACCGTCACGACGGTCGAGCAGGCGCTCGGGGTCGCCGAGGGTCTGGGCTACCCGGTGCTGATCCGGCCCTCGTACACGCTCGGCGGCAGCGGCGGCGGGATCGCGGTCGACCGCGAGGACCTGCGCGATCGCGCCGAGCGAGGGCTGCGGGCCTCGCCCGTGACCCAGGTGCTGATCGAGCGCTCGATCCTGGGCTGGAAGGAGTTCGAGCTCGAGGTCATGCGCGACGGCGAGGACAACTTCGTCGTCGTCTGCACGATCGAGAACCTCGACCCCATGGGCGTGCACACCGGCGACTCGATCACCGTCGCGCCGGCGATGACGCTGACGGACCGCGAGCAGCAGCGCCTGCGCGACATGGCCAAGCTCGTGCTGCGCACGGTCGGCGTCGAGACCGGCGGCTCCAACGTGCAGTTCGCCGTCGACCCCGAGACCGGCGAGGTGGTGGTCATCGAGATGAACCCCCGGGTCAGCCGCTCCTCGGCGCTGGCGAGCAAGGCGACCGGCTTCCCGATCGCGAAGATCGCCGCGCTGCTCGCGGTCGGCTACACCCTCGACGAGATCGCCAACGACATCACGCGCGAGACCCCGGCGTCCTTCGAACCCAGCCTCGACTACGTGGTCGTCAAGATCCCGCGCTGGGCGTTCGAAAAATTCCCGGGCTCGTCCACGCGCCTCGGGCCGCAGATGAAGAGCGTCGGCGAGGTCATGGCGATCGGCGCGACCCTGCCCGAGGCGCTGCAGAAAGCGCTGCGCGGACTCGAGCTGGGCCTCGACGGCCTCGAGTCCTTCGCCGGCGCCGACGCGCGTGAGGTCGCGGCGCTCAAGGCCCGGCTCGTCGGCTCCGACGCGCTCGCCGAGCCGACCCCGCGCCGCCTGTTCCTCGCCGGCGACGCGCTGCGGGCCGGCGTCTCGGTCCTCGAGGTCGCGGCGCAGACCGGCTTTGACCCGTGGTTCGTCGAGCAGCTCGCGCTGATCACCCGGGCCGAGCGCGGCTTGAGCGAGCGGCTCGGGAACAAGCTCGATGGGTCAGCTACGGCCGAGGTCGCGCTCGCGCGGATCGAGGCCGGGCAGCTGCTCGCGCTCAAGCAGCTCGGCTTCTCGGACGCGCGCCTGGCCCGGCTGATCTCGCGCGCGAGCGGGGTCGCGGTGAGCGCGACGGAGCTCCGTCGCCGGCGCGTGGCGCTCGGCGTCACGCCGGTGTTCCGCCGGGTCGACACCTGCGCCGCCGAGTTCGCGGCCCACACCCCGTACATGTACGCGACCTACAGCGACACCGCGGGCGCCGATGAGTCCGAGGTCACGGCGAAGCCCAAGGTCATGGTGCTCGGCGGCGGGCCCAACCGGATCGGTCAGGGGATCGAGTTCGACTACTGCTGCGTGCACGCCTGCTACGCCCTGCGGGAGCTCGGCTACGAGGCGATCATGGTCAACTGCAACCCGGAGACCGTGTCGACGGACTACGACACCGCCGATCGCCTGTACTTCGAGCCGCTGACCTGCGAGGACGTGCTCAATATCTGGGCGCGCGAGTCCGAGGGCGCGGGCCCGGTGCCGGTGCTGGTGCAGTTCGGCGGGCAGACGCCGCTGAACATCGCGGGCGAGCTCGTGGCGGCTGGCGTGCCGATCTGGGGGACCTCGCCCGACGCGATCGACCTCGCCGAGGATCGCGGGCGTTTCGGCGCGCTGCTGCGCGAGCTCGGCGTCAGCCAGCCGCCCAGCGGGATGGCGCGCACCCTCGAGAGCGCCCACGAGATCGCGGCGCGCGTCGGCTACCCGGTGCTCGTGCGCCCGAGCTTCGTGCTCGGCGGCCGCGCGATGGCGATCGCCTACGGCGCGGACGAGCTCGCGCGGCACTTCGCGGAGGCCGAGGCGGCGGTCCTCGCCGCCGGCGGGCGCCCCGGTCAGCCCGTGCTCATCGACCGCTACCTCGAGGACGCGCTCGAGCTGGACATCGACGCGATCGGCGACGGCGAGCGCGTGGTGGTGGTCGGCCAGATGGAGCACGTCGAGGAGGCCGGCGTGCACTCCGGCGACTCGGCGATGGTCCTGCCGCCCTACAAGCTCGGGCCCTACTACCTCGACATCATCCGCCGCGACATCGAGCGTATCGGCCTCGCGCTCGGCATCCGCGGGCTCATGAACGTGCAGTGCGCGATCCAGGGCGACCGGGTGTATGTCCTCGAGGTCAACCCGCGGGCGTCGCGGACGGTGCCCTTCGTCGCCAAGGCGACGGGCGTGCCGCTGGCCAAGCGGGCCGCCGCGATAGCGACCGGCAAGACCCTCGAGGAGCTGGGGCTCACGAGCACGCCGCCGGTCCACGGCTACTTCGTCAAGGAGGCCGTGCTGCCCTTCGACAAGTTCTCCGAGGCGCCGGTCGCCCTCGGCCCCGAGATGCGCTCGACCGGCGAAGTCATGGGGCACGCGCCCAGCTTCGGCATGGCCTACGCCAAGGCGGTGCTCGGCGCGAAGCAGTTCATGCCCGAGATCAAGGCGGCGCTCTTGACCGTCAACGACCACGACAAGGGCGCGATCGTCCGCGTCGCGCGGGAGCTCGTCGCGCTGGGCTTCTCGCTCTACGCCACCGGCGGGACCTCGACCGCGCTCGAGCGGGCCGGCGTCCCCGTGGCGATCGTCTACAAGGCGGCCGAGGGGCGGAGCCCGAGCACCGCCGAGCTGGTCTCGAGCGGCGAGGTGTCTTTGGTCATCAATACGCCGCTCGGCTCGCGGGCCTACACCGACGGCCAGGCCCTGCGGGCGGCGGCGCTGCGACACGGCGTCATGCTGGTCACGACGCTCACGGGCGCCACCGCGATGGTCGAGGGCCTGCGGGAGCTTCGGCGCGGGACCAACGCAGGCGAGCGCGAGCACGAGCTGGAGGTCCGCTCGCTGCAGAGCTACCACCGCGCGACCGCGTCATGAGCAGCACGACTCACACGACCATCGAGCGGGTCGCCGTCTTCGCGTGGACGCTGGGCGTCGGGCTTACGCTCGCGGCCTGCGGCGACGACGCGGTCAGCAGCACCAGCGAGGGCGGCGCGACCGTCGACACGACGACCGCAGGCGGCAGCGCGGGCTCGAGCTCGACCACCGCGACGACCGGCGCCGCCGCGACCTCGGGCAGCTCGAGCGGCGGCGGGACCACGGCCGGGACCGACATGACCCTCGGGACCGGTGAAAAGACCACGGGCACCGGGAGCACGGGCACGGAGGGCACCGCGGGCACGGAGGGCACGGAGGGCACGGAGGGCACCGAGACCGGCGAAGACGGCTGGCAGCTCCCGGCCTGTGACGCGCCGATGGGCGCGCCCGCGATCGCCTTCGGCCCGGACGAGGGCGCGAGCGTGCACCCGAGCGCGACGCCGCTGCCCCCCGGGATCACCTACACCCACGGCCTCGCGGTCCTCGAGGCGCCCGGCGTGCTGGTCATGGAGCACGCCGGCGCGGTGTACCGCTCGCTCGACGCGGGCTGCAGCTGGGAGGAGCTCGGCGACATCGATTGGACGCCGACCTTCATCACCGCGGGCGCGGGCGAGCACGCCTGGATCTGGTCGGACAACGCCGCGACCCTGGTCCACGTCGACGGCGCGACGCTCGAGCCCTTGGTCAGCCCGCACCCGAACCTCAAGGGCCTCGGCGCCGATCCAGATGACCCGCTGCGGATCCGGATCGGCGACGGCGCGGGCGGCCTGCAGGAGTCCGTCGACGGGGGCGGGCTCTGGCTCAAGATCGGCACCCCGGCGCCGGTCGGCGGGCTCAACTACCGCGCGGCGTTTGATCCCGCCGATCTCGATCACGCGCTGTTCGGCGGCGCGGTGGACGGCTTCTTCGTGACCTTCGACGGCGGCGGGCAGTGGCAGCAGTCGAGCTTCGCGGGCGCCGAGGATCACGCGATCAACGGCTTCGACGTCGCGGTCTCGCCGGCCGACGGCGACATCGTGTGGGCGCTCGGCCTCGACATCACCGACGCGGACGCCGACCCCGACTTCACCGGACGCCGGCTGTACCGCTCGGAGGACGGCGGCCTGAGCTTCGCGCCGGTGGTCGAGCAGGGCGCGCCCAACGACGACGTGGTGCTGACCAACGGCACCCGGATCGCGCCGCACCCGAGCGACCCGGACATCCTGTACTTCGTGTTCGGGACCTGCTTCAGCGGCTACGGGACCAACTTGTATCGCTACCACGCGGGCGATGACGAGCTGAGCTGGGTCAATCACCCCTACGCCGACTTCGGGCAGCTCGCGGTCTCGCCGGCTGATCCGAGCTTTCTCTATCTCGGCGTCGACGGCGACGATAACCCGCAGTGCCCCTGACGGCCCCCCGTTGCGCGCGCGCGGGGATTCGCGCAAGGTCGTGGGGGCAGATGACGCGCGGGACCTCGAGACGAACGCTCCTCCAGCAGCTCGGCGCGAGCGCGATCGTGGCGCCGCTCGCCTCCGCCCTGGGCTGCTCCGGCGACGACGGCGGCGGCACCGACGGGACCGACTCCGCGGGCGCGACGGATACGTCTGGCTCAACAGACACCTCTGGCGTAACGGACATGTCCTCCTCGTCGGGGTCGTCCTCGTCGGGCGAGCTGTGCGGCGACGCGGCCGACGCGTGGGCGACCGGGGGGACCGCCGCGATGACGGCCACGGAGTGCTACCCCGACCCCTTCGCGGCGGGCGCCGTGGGCTGCGCGCTGCTGTGCCGCACGACCGCGGGCCCGTGCACAGCGGAGACGCTCGTGCGCCAAGACGTGAGCGAGGGCTGGCCCGGGCTGCCGGTCCGGCTCGCGCTCAAGATCGTGCGCGCCGAGACCTGTGAGGCCGTCGAGGGCGCGGCCGTCGAGATCTGGCACACGCAGCGCACCGGCGTGTACTCCGGCCAGACGCCCGCCGGCGATTTTTGTTACGTCGACGACCCCGACGCCGTGAACTACCTGTACTTCCGGGGCGTGCAGCACACCGACGCCGAGGGCCGCGTCGACTTCGACACCTGCTTCCCGGGCTGGTACCCGAACCGCGCGATTCACATCCACTTCCGCGTCTACCTGGGCGGCGAGGCGTACCTGACCTCGCAGCTGTTCTTTGACGACGCGCTGATCGAGGAGCTGTTCGCGTCGCACCCGGAGTACAGCGAGTTCGGGCAGCCCGACACCAGCAACCAGGGCGACGGCGTCATCAGCGGCGTGGACGACCTGTCGCCCTACCTGCTCGATGTCCAGCGCATGCCCGACGGCGCGATGCTGGCGTCGAAGCTCATCGCGATCCGCTCGAGCCTCGACGCCGATCTCTGCGCCACGAGCGGCGCGGCTCCATGAGCGCGCCGCGTCGATGACTCGGCGCTGTTGCGCGCGCCGAAAGATTCACGCAAGGTCGTGGTGTCAGGCTCTGGGTATGTCGAGCGAATCATCGAGACCTACCAGGGCGCCGCTTGCGCGAAGGACGATCCTCCAACAACTCGGCGCGAGCGCGATCCTGGCTCCGCTCGCCTATGGTCTGGGATGCTCGGGCGCGGGGATGGAGAGCGGCACCGACGGGGTGGACCCGACGACGGGCGGAGGCGACACGACGGGCGCAGGGGGCTCTAGCAGCACCAGCGGCGACGGCTCGACGAGCACGTCGGGCGCGGGCGGATCGTCGTCCTCCGGAGACCCCGAGACCTCGGGCTCGTCGTCGTCGGGTGAGGTCTGCGGCGACGCGGCGGACGCCTGGGCGACGGGGGGGACCGCCGCGATGACGGCCAAGGATTGCTACCCGGACCCCTTCGCGGCGGGCGTCGTCAGCTGCGCGCTGCTCTGTCAGACCACCGAGGGGCCGTGCACCGCCGCGACCCTCGATCGTCAGGACGTCAGCGAGGGCTGGCCGGGGCTGCCGGTCCGCCTCGCGCTGAAGATCGTGCGCGCGGAGAGCTGCGAGGCCGTCGAGGGCGCGGTCGTCGAGATCTGGCACACGCAGCGCACCGGCGTGTACTCGGGCGTGACGCCGAGCGGCTCGTTCTGCTACGGCGACGACCCCGACGCCGAGAACTACCTCTACTTCCGCGGCACGCAGACCACGGACGCCGAGGGCCGCGTCGACTTCGACACCTGCTTCCCGGGCTGGTACCCGAGCCGCGCGGTTCACATCCACTTCCGCGTCTACCTGGGCGGCGACGAGCACCTGACCTCGCAGCTGTTCTTCGACGACGCGCTCAACGAGGAGATCTTCGCGTCTCACCCCGACTACTCCGAGTTCGGTCAGCCGGGGACGGTCAACACCAACGACAACATCATCGGCGGCGTGGACGACCTGTCGCCCTACCTCCTCGACGTCGCGCGCATGCCCGATGGCGCGATGCTGGCGTCGAAGACCGTGGCGATCCGCTCGAGCACGGACGACGCGCTGTGCTCCGCGGGCGGAATGGGCGGCCCTCCCTGAGCGGCCGCGTGAGCGAAGAGGATGAACGAGCGAGTCCTGCTGGTCGAGGATGATCCAGAGCTGGGCGCGGCGGTCGTCGCCCGGCTCCGGAGCGCGGGCTTCGTCCCGACGTGGTGGCGCGAGGGCCGGTACATCGAGGAGGAGGACGCGCGCCCCTTCGCGCTCGTGATCCTCGACCTGATGCTCCCAGGCGTCGAGGGGATCAAGATCCTTCGCGAGCTGCGCGCCCGCTCTGAGGTCCCGGTGCTGATCCTCAGCGCGCGCAACGACACCCGCGACAAGGTGCTCGCGCTGCGGCTCGGCGCCGATGACTACATGACCAAGCCGTTTTGGCCGGAGGAGCTGATCGAGCGCGTGCGCGCGCGTCTGCGTCGCCCGGTCCTGCAGCGCGGCGACGTCATCGAGCTCGGCGCGCTGCACCTCGATCTCTCGCGCCCGGAGGTCCGCGTCGACGGTCGACCCGTGACCTTGACGCGCGCCGAGCTCGCCTTCCTCACGGTGCTCGCGCGGAGACCGGGGCAGGCGGTCACGCGCGCGAGCTTGGCGGAGCGCGTCCTCGACCCGGAGCGCGACGCGACCCCGCGCGCGCTCGACGTCCACGCGTCGCGCCTGCGTCGCAAGCTCGGCGCCTCGGTCACGATCGAGACCGTCTGGGGCATCGGCTATCGCCTGAAGAGGGACGAATGAAGCTGCGTCTCCGCCTGCTCCTGACCACCGCGGCCGCGACCGCCCCGCTGGTCGCCGCGCTCTACCTGATCGACGCGCGCGCCCGCCATCACGCGGCGGAGCGGCTCCTGACCCAGGCGGTGCGTCATCACCTTCAGGCGCCTGGCGAGCGTGAGCGCTGTGAGGCCAGCCCGGAGTCCTGGGGGGGCGAGCCGCTGCAGCCTCCGCGGGGACCGGGCGGACCGCCGCCGGGCGGACCGTCGGGCGAGCCGCCCCACGCCGACCATCGGCCCGGCGGCGCGCCCCCGGTGCTGCACGCGTTCTCGGAGGAGCTGCGCGCGGCCAACCCGAGCGCGCCGGCGCTCCCGCCGGCGCTCGCGGACGGGGCGGCGCGCGCGGACGTCGTGACCTTGGATCCGCTCTGGCCCGGGAGCTCCGTCGACGTCTTGCTGCGCGCGCCGTGGCGCGAGGGGCCCTGCGCGTGGATCCTCGCCCACGGGACGACCACCGCCGGATGGTTCGGCGCGCGCCTGCCCGCGGATCCGCTCTGGCTCGTACCTGCGCTAGGGGTCATGTTGGCGATGACGCTCGCGGCGGGCCCGGCGGTGCGCAGGATCAAGCGGCTCGCGGACCGAGTCCGGCGCTCGGCTGACAGCGGCTTCGCCGAGCCCGTGCGGCTCGACGGCGACGACGAGGTCGCCGAGCTCTCGCGCGCCTTCGACCGCGCCGCCGCGCTCGTGCGCGACCAGCTCCAAGAGCTGCAGCGTCGCGAGCGGACGCTGCGGGAGTTCGTCTCGAACACCACCCACGATGTCATGACCCCGCTGACGGTGCTCGCCGATCATCTCACGACGCTCGGCGAGCGCCCCGATCAGCCGCCTGACCCTACGGTCCTCTCGGCCGCGACGGACGAGCTCCACTACGTCGCGTCGATCATCGAGAACCTCGCGCTCGCGGCCAAGCTCGAGGCCGGCGCCCCG
>JAUIKS010000064.1 GCA_030430565.1 Polyangia bacterium | reverse complement strand
GGGGGGGGAGTCCTCGTAGTACCCCGTATTACGGAACTAAGGGGCTAGGATCGTTCAGGTTTTCTCCTGAGCGATCTCGGTGTTCCAACAATGTGCCAACGCCCGCGCGAGCGCTTTGCATGTCCCCTCGGACATGCGCCGAGCGAGCGTCAACGCCCCGCGCGAGCGCGCGGGGCCGGCTGGTCGACTACCCGGGGCTGATCGCGGTGCAGCAGCCGGTCTGGCAGAAGAAGCCGACCTCGCAGTCCTCGATGTCGGTGCACGGCGTCTTGTCATCCGGGCAGCTCGGCTCGTTGCACTCCGCCGGCAGGTCGTCGGGGTTTTGGCCGAAGCAGAGCTCGCAGTCCTCGGGGACGCAGGGGTTGTTGCACTCGGGGAAGAAGGTGCAGTGGTTGCACGCGGCGAGGTTGTCGAGCGAGCACTCGGGGTTGGAGTCGAGGTAGTAGTACTCGCCGTTGACCTCGCAGCAGCCGAAGCAGTCGCAGCCGTTGGGCACGAGCGGCACGCAGAAGTCTAAGCAATCCTGGTTGAGGTCGAGGTTGCACTGATTCGGGTTGAGGTCCGGATCGTAGGCGCAGCCGACGTCGGCGCCCGGGTTCTCCGGGTCGCACTTCAGGTTCCAGATGCATTTGTCGTCGCCCTGGCCGGAGTTCTCGTCGAAGTAGCAGTCCTGCTTGCAGTCCTGGTTCTGGCCGGGGAGGTTGGTCTGGAACGAACTCTCGTCGTCGTCGCAGGGCGAGATGCACTCGGGGTCATCGAGGTCGATGAAGCCGTCCATGTCGTCGTCGATGCCGTTGCCGCAGACCCACAGCTTGTCGCCGCACAGGATCTCGATGTTGCACAGGATGCTGCAGCCGTCGGCCGCCTCGAGGTTGCCGTCGTCGCACTGCTCGCCGGGCCCGAGCAGGCCGTCGCCGCAGACGTCGAGCACGCAGTTGGCGTGGCAGGCGTTGCCGTCGCCGTTGTTCTCGCCGTCGTCGCACTCCTCGACGCCCTCGTACAGGAGGCCGTCGCCGCAGACCGCGTTGGCGCAGCTCAGCGTGCAGGCGCCCGCGTTGGAGTTTTGGTCGGCGTCGTCACACTCCTCTTCACCCTCGTTGACGAAGCCGTCGCCGCACACCGCGTCGACGCAGGTCTGCAGGCAGGCGTCGTTATCGTTGGCGTTGCCGTCGTCGCACTCCTCGCCGTCCTGCAGGATGCCGTCGCCGCAGGACGCGAGCGCGCAGGCGTTGGTGCACTCGTCGTTGTCGACCTGGTTGCCGTCGTCGCAGCCCTCGCCCGGGCCCTTGTCGCCGTCGCCGCAGACGTTGGTGGTGCAGTCGGCCTTGCAGGCCATCCCGGCGCCGTTGGCCTCGCCGGCGTCGCACTCCTCGCCCTCGTGCACGATGCCGTCGCCGCACGAGGGCAGCGCGCAGCTGTTAAGGCAGCCGTCGGCGGGCTCGTCGTTGCCGTCGTCGCAGGCCTCGCCGTCCTGGACGATGCCGTCACCGCACTCGGCGATGGTGCACGCGTTGCTGCAGGCGTCGGCGTCCTCTTGGTTGCCGTCGTCGCACTCCTCGCCGGGATCGACCGCGCCGTCGCCACAGAAGGGGTCGGGCGCGGTGGTGCCCGTGCCCGCCGACGTGGCGCCGGTCTCGCTGTCGCCCATCGTCATACCCGCGGTCATCGAGTTCGAATCGCTCCCGCCGCCAGACTGGCTCGCGTCGGTGGTGGTGCTGCCGGTCGCCTGCGTGGCCGTGTCGGGACCCGCGCTCGTGCTCGAACTCGCCCCGTCGGACGCGGAGTTCGACGCGTTGGACGTGCCGGAGTTGGAGTCTCCGCAGCCGAAGGCGAGCGCGAGCGCGAAGAGGGCGGGCGATAGCGTGCGAAGCCTGGCTCTCATCATTGCTTCGACAGGTCCCGCGTCCCGAATTACGAAGCGATCACCAAAATTTTTCTATCCTTCGCGTGAGTAACAAAAGTGGTTGTAGAGACATATGTGATCGTGGCTGCGGTACTCTCGGCGCATGCACTCGAGTGTGCGCGTTGTATCACTCGGCGCCCTGCTCGCGCTCGGAACCGCGAGCGCGTGCCTGGAGCCCACGCCTGGCTTCGGCGAGAACGACGCCGAGACCTCCACGACCCAGACGTCCTCACCCACGACGTCCGCGACCTCGAGCCCGGCGACGAGCTCGACGACCGCGGGGCCGGTCACCGGGAGCGCGACCGAGTCGTCGTCCTCGTCGACGAGCAGCGAGACGACGAGCGACGCGACGACGAGCGAGACCAGCGCGGTCTCGATGACGAGCGCCGCGCCGACGACCTCGGGGACGACCACGAGCTCGAGCGGGGAGACGATGACGACGAGCTCGAGCACCACCGAGCCTGGCACAACCACGATGTCCGCGCCGTGCGGCGACGCGTGTGACCCCGTGCTCGAGCTGTGCAACGAGGACACCGACGAGTGCGAGTGTCGCCCGGACTTTGAGCTGTGCGGCGACGTCTGCGTCAACCCGGTGACCGATCACCAGCACTGCGGCGGCTGCGGCGTGGCCTGCAACAACAACCAGAATTGCGGCGGCAGCGAGTGCGCGGGTGGGAACTGCGGGGGCCTCACGAAGTGCGACAAGTCGTGCGTCGATCTGGACGCCGACGTGCTCCACTGCGGCGGCTGCGACAGCCCGTGTCTGGCGAATGAGACATGTGAAGGAGGACAGTGTGTCGGTTAGCGCCTTTGGACAGGTTCTTTGGAGTGTGGACCCATGCTGATCAACTCGCTGCTGTTGACAATCGTGATGGCCGCGCAGCCGGGCGCGACCGAGCCCGCGCCCGCGGCCGAGTCGGCGCCGGTCGAGCCCGCGCCGGCGGACGACGCGGCCCCGACCGCGGCGCCGACCGCCGAGCCCCCCGCGGAGGCGCCGAGCGACGTCCCCGCGGATCCGGCGATCGAAGGCGCTGACCCGAGCGCGGAGGTCGACGGATCGGCGCCGGCCGAGCCCGCGCCGGTCGCCCCGGAGCCAGAGCTCCCGGCCGAGCCGACGCCGCTGCGGATCACCAGCACGCCGTCGGGCGCGACCGTGTACGTCGACGGCGTCGAGGCCGGGGTCACCCCGTTTGAAAAGCTCCTCGAGCCCGGCGATCGCCTGATCGAGGTCCAAAAAGACGGGCACGTCACCTACTCCGACTTCGTCACCATCGATCCGGCGACGCCGGCCGAGCCGGTCTCCGTCACGCTCGTCGAGGAGAAGTCGAGCTTCCCCTACGAGCCGCTCGGCTGGGCCGGCGTCGGCGCGGGCGCGGCCGTGCTGATCTCCGGGATCGCGCTCATCGCCATCGACGAGAACCCCTACAAGGGCCAGTGCGTCGGCGAGGACATCGACTCCATGGGCCGCTGTCGATATCGCTACAACACGCTCGCCGGCGGGATCACCGGGGTGATCGTCGGCGCCGCGCTGGCGGGCGGCGGCGCGGCGCTGCTCGTGCTCGGTCGAAAACGCGGCGGGAAGAAGTCTGTCCCAAAAGACAGCGCGCGCGCCCACCTGCGCTGGGGCGTGAGCGCGCGGGGCGTCTCGCTCTCGGGGCGCTTCTGATGGTGATATCGTGACGTGGGCGGGTCGTCGCGTCCGCGACCTCCCGCCGACGCCCGAGCGAATTTTCTGAGGGGTGCGGGGGGACGCGTCGCATGGCGCCAGGTTGGGAGAAGAGCTACTCCACGTCGGAGGTCGGGGACGCGCCTCCGGAGGGCGAGCCACGCGAGAAGGCGAGCACGCTCGTCGGGCGCGAGTTCCCGCGCGTCCCCGAGGCGGCGAGCGCCCTGTTTCGCAAGGGCGTCGAGGAGGCGAGCGAGGCCAACGCCAACGCCTCGACGCCGTGGGGGCGCCTCGCGAGCACGCTCGAGGCGAAGCACGCGAAGAAGCCGGCGGCGCGGGTCGGTAGCGGCGCCGCCCGGGGCGACGGGCCGCCCGCCGCGACGCCCAAGCCGGAGGCGGCCCCGGAGCCCAGCGCCTCCAGCTCGACCGAGGACGCGGATCCCAGCGCGAGCAGCAGCAGTCGCAGCCAGATGATCACGCGGCCCGACGCGAGCTCCCCCGGCGCGGCAACGGTCGACGCCTCGGCGAGCGCTTCTGGGAGCCGTCGCGGGCCCGACCGGCCGCGCACCTCGTTTGACGTCGACCTCTCGGACAGCTCGGAGGCGGAGCGCTCCGGCGTCCACACGCGCGCCCCGTGGATCGAGGCGGCGCTGCGCGGCAACAACTCGCGTCACGCCGCCGCGGTCGCGCTCGTTCCCGGGCAGCTCCTCACGGGCACCCGCTATCGGATCCTGCGCTGGCTGGGCGACGGTGGCATGGGGGTCGTCTACGAGGCCGAGCACGTCGATCTCGAGCGACGCGTCGCGCTCAAGATCCTGCGCGCCGAGGTCTGCAACGAGCCCAGGGCGTTGAAGGCGTTTCGCGACGAGGCGCGCGCGGTCGGCAAGATCGGCGCCGCGCAGATCGTCGACATCTTCGACTTCGCGGAGCTGGCGGACGGCCGCTTGATGTTCGCCATGGAGATGATCGAGGGCGCCCCGCTGTTCCGCATGTACGAGCAGGCGCTGCTCTCGCCCGCGCGCGTGATCGCGATCCTGCGGCAGATCTGCAAGGGGCTCGCGGCCGCGCACGAGGCCGGCGTGATCCACCGCGACATCAAGCCCGACAACATCCTCGTCGGCACGCGCAGCGGCCGGGCCGACTCGGTGAAGATCCTCGACTTCGGGATCGCGACGATCCTCGCCGAGCAGCGTGACGAGGACAGCGGCGTCGCCGGCACACCCTTCTACCTGGCGCCTGAGATCGTCTCGGGGCTCAAGTTCGACCGGCGCGTCGACGTCTACGCGCTCGGCTGCACGGCCTACGAGATGCTCGTCGGGGAGCCCCCCTTCTTCCACGAGGGGATCGAGAAAGCCCTGCGCGCGCACCTCGTCGAGCAGCCGCGACGGCCCTCGGCGGCGATCGGCTCTTCGGTCCCGAGCGCGCTCGAGGACGTGGTGCTCCGCTGCCTCGAGAAGCTGCCCGACAACCGCTACCCCGACATGGTCGCGCTCGAGGCGGCGCTGTGCCGGGCGCAGCTCGCGGCCGGCATCATCACCGAGTGGGACGACCTCCCGCTCCCCGACATCGAGCCCGACGCGCGCGCCGAGCTGCTCGCGGGCTACGCCGAGCTGGCGAGCGTGCAGGCGCCCGCGCGTCGCGGCCGCGCGCTGCTGTGGGGCGGGCTCGCGGCCGCGGTCGGGCTCGCGGCCGCGCTCTTCGTGTTCATGCGGCCGGGGGCGAGCGATGACGAGCTCGCGGCGATCGAGGCGCTGGTCGAGCGCGCGCGCGAGGCCGCGTCGCGGGCGTCCTTCGTGTATCCGCCGCGGGGGCAGCCGAAGGCGCCGACCGCCTACTCGACGATCGCCGAGCTCGAGGCGCTGCGGCCGGAGGTCGGGCGCGCGGCGACGCGACGGGGCGGCGAGCTGCGCGACGAGTTCGCCTCGACGCTGGTGCGGCTCGGCGACGAGTACTGGGAGAAGCCGGGCGGGAAGGGCTTCGCGATCGACTACTACGCGCAGGCGCTGGTGTTCGACGACGACAACGCGAAGGCCAACGAGCGCGTGACCTATACGCCAGGTCAGCTCGCGGTCCTGCGGGACAAGGTCGAGCGCCACGACTTCACCGATCGCGACCTCTTCATCGCCGAGACGCTCGAGGCGCTCGCGATGCAGGACCCCGAGGAGCGCGCGCGCAAGCTCGCGGCGCTGCAGGAGGACGAGACCCGCGCCGTCAGCACGCAGGAGACGCTCGCCGAGCTGCTCGAGTCGGATCCGGTGACGGTCAAGGTCGCCAAGGCGACGCGCCCCAAGCCGTCCCCGCGCGACCCCGATGAGCGCGCGCCCGCGGTCGAGGACGTGATCCCGGATCTCCCGGGCGAGCCCGTGCCGGACCTGCCACCGGAAGACCTGACCCCCGAGCCAGCCGCGCCGCCGTCGACCAAAGAGATCGAGCGTCAGGCCCAGGGTGCGCTGAAGGCCGGGCGCACCGACGAGGCCGAGCGGCTGTTCAAGCGCGCGGTCGCGCTCAACAGCCGCAGCCCGGCGGCGCTGATCGGGCTCAGCGACGTCGCCTTCGACCGCGGCGACTACGACGAGGCCGCCGGCTTCGCGCGCCGGGCCGTGAAGCTGCGGACCAAGAACGCCGCCTACCGGATCAAGTACGGCGACGCGCTCTACAAGCTGTTTCGCTACAAGGACGCGCGCGAGCAGTACCAGCGCGCGCTCGAGCTCGGTCACGTCGACGCGAGCCGGCTGATCAAGAAGGTCGACGCGAAGCTCGGCGGCTGAGCCCCGTCAGAACCGCAGGGTGAGGCCCCCGGCGCCGAGGCTCGGACGCAGCCGCGCGACCTCCTCGAGCGCGCGACCGCGGCGCTTCTTGGCCAGCACGAGCATGGTGATGCCGCTGGCGACGAGCGCGACGCCGGTGACCGCCAGCGCGACGCCGCCCTCGACGGTCGCGTAGCGGTACTTGCAGTTCCCCAGGTAGTCGACGTTCTCGCCCGAGCAGCGCAGCGTGATCGGTCGCTCCTCGAGCCCGATGAGCACGCCGGCGCCGACCAGCGCGCCCGCGCCGAGGCCGACGCCGGCCCAGCCCAGCCCGCGCAGCAGCTTGGCGCGGGGATCATCCACGGAGGGGACGGGCGCGAGCTCGAGCTCGAGGGTCTCGGTCACCCCGTCGACGAAGGCGATGCGCCTGCGCGACGCGATATGGCCGGCCTTCTCGACGCGGATGTCGTGCTCGCCCCCGTCGACGACGACCTCGAGCGGCGTGACGCCGAGCAGCTCGCCGTCGAAGGTCACGCGCGCGCCGGCGGGGACCGTGCGCACCACGAGCGCGGGCGGCGTGGTCTTCTCGGCGGCGATCTTGCGGGTGATCGCCGCGACCTCGTTGACCAGCCCCGCGCGCGCCTCCTCGTGCCCGCAGGTGTCACAGGTGCCCGTCGAGTCCGCGAGCGCCTCGCCGGTGGCGCCGTCGATCAGCGTCAGCTTGTACTCGTAGTCGCGGCCGTAGACCGTGATCTGCGGGAGCAGCAGCACCTGGCTCTGGGTCGCGCGCGCGGCCTCCTGGAAGCACTGCACGACCTCGCACCGGCGGGCGACGGGGGAGCGGGCCGCGGTCTCGTCGCTGCGGACGACGCGGAACTCACCGCCGCGCTCGAGCGCGGTGCCGAGGTCGTCCTCCATGGCCCGACGAACATGCTCGGGGAGCTCCCCCTCGACCCGCAGCGGGAGCAACGCGACGGTCTTGAGGTTCCCGGGCGCGGGCTCAGGCGCGCTCGCGCTCGCCTCCGCGGCTGGATCGACCTCCCCACCGGCGGGCGCGGCGGGCTGCGCGGAGAGCTGCAGCCCGAGGGTCAAGAGCGTGAACACGCCGGCCACTACACACATCCCCCGTCGTCGCACTCCTGGCCCATGTCGCAGGCGTTTTCGCACTCGCCGCAGTGCGCGGGGTTCTCCAGCACGTTCACGCACGCGCCGCCGCAGACCTCACCCTCGACGCAGAAGCAGGCGCCGTTCGAGCAGTACTGGTTATTGAGGCAGGCTTGATTGCAGCCGCCGCAGTGCTGCTCGCTGTTCTTGGTGTTGACGCAATTGCCCGCGCACAGCGTCTTGTTGCCGGGGCAGTCGTCGAAGCACTGCCCGTCGCTGCACAGCTGGTCCCCGGGACAGGGCGTGTTGCAGGCGCTGCAGTGCAGCGAGTCGCTCTGCGTGTCGACGCACACGCCGTCGCAGTCCACCTGCTCAGGTGGGCACTTGAGCACGCACGCGCCGGCCTCGCAGCTCTCCTCCGGCGCGCAGGGGCTGCCGCAGCCGCCGCAGTGAAGCGTGTTCGTGTTGGTGTCGACGCAGCCGCCGGCGCACTCGAGCGTGTCGGGCGGGCACTCGCTCTGACACTCGCCGAGGCTGCAGAACTCGTCCAGCGTGCACGGGCGGTCGCAGCCGCCGCAGTGGTTCGGGTTGGTCAGCGGGTCGATGCAGAGCAGTCCGCAGGCCTGCTCGCCGCTCGCGCAGTTCAGCACGCAGCCGCCGCCGATGCACACCTGGGTGTCAAGGCAGGGCTGGTCGCAGCCGCCGCAGTTGTTGACGTTGACGGCCGGGTTGACGCACTCGTCGTCGCACTCGATCTGCTCGTCCTCGCAGCCGGGGAGGCCCGTCGTGCTCGCGGTCGTCTCGCTCGCGCTCGTGCTGCTGGTCGAGCCGGTCTGGCCGTCGGTGCTGCTCGCCTCGGTCGAACTCCCGGTGCTGGTCGCGCCCGTGCTCGAGCCCGTGCTCGCCTCGGCCGAGGACGAGCTGCTCTCGTCTTCGCCTTGAAAGTCAGGGTTGATCTCGGCGCACGCGGACCCGAGGAACGCGGTTGCGGCGAGTAAGATGGCCGGCAGGACATAAATAGAAGAGGCCCCGCGCCGGCGCTGGGTAGGCTCGTAATCACTCACGTTTGGCGTCCCATGATGCCACAGCCGCGGAGCGGGAGGAACCGCGCCGAGTATCGAACCTGTCCTAATGTTCTGGCTGTTTATCGCGAGCGCGCGTCGTGCTGAGGCGCGCGCGCGCCGGTCGACGGGCTGCTGAGCGCGCCCGTCGGCCTCGCGCCGCGCGGCCGCGCTACTGCGCGATGAACACGCCGCGCAGGTCCTCGGTCCGCGAGATCGGCGAGGTGCCCTTAATCGACTTCGCGCGGAACTGGTAGTACATACCTGGCACGAGCGCCATGCCGTCGTAGACGTACTCGACCGTCTCGCTGCCGGTCACGCGCGGGACGTCGAGGTTCTCGAGCATGAGCTCGCCGAGCGCGTTGTAGACGACCAGCTCGTAGTTGTCCTCGCTGGAGTCGTCGGCCCAGATCAGCGTCGGCGTGGCGTCGACCAGCTCCGGATCCTCGGCGCCGGGGCTGACGACCGCGAGCGCCTCGGTGACCTTGAAGTTCTCCTCGACCGTGACCGCGCCGCTCGGCGCCATCGTGATCTCCTGGATCGCGGTGCCGGCGATGTTGGTGTCGGGGTCGCGCACGAGCAGGTCGTTCTCGAAGGCCGCCAGGACCTTGTAGGTGCCCTCGGGGACGCCCAGGAACTGGAAGCCGCCGTCGACGTCGGGGCCGAGGCCGGGGTCGGGCACGCGCAGGCCGAAGGGCACGGGGCCGAGCTCGAAGATCTCGTTGAACACGCTGCTCGGCACCAGGACCACGCTCGTGAGGCTGCCGCCGGGCGCGTTGACGATGTTGACGGCGCCCGAGACCGAGCCGAGGCCGTCGGGGTCCTCGGCGATCGCCGCGAGGTTGACGCCCGTGACGACCCCCGTGGCGTTGACCGAGGCGGTGTCGAGCTCGAGGCCGCGGCGGTAGCCCTTGATCGTGCTCGCGCCGGCGGGGACGTTGAACACGACGTACTCTCCGGACAGGTCCGCGATGCCGTAGGGCGCCGGGGCCGGGCCGCCCTCGGCCACGACCAGGGTGCCGCCGGGTCGTTCGCCGCCGATGTTGCCGAAGATCGTCGCGCCGCCACGCTCGCTCTCGGGCAGCGGGATCATGTCGACCGAGGTCGTCGGGTTGTCGATGACGAGGTACTCGACGACCTTCTCCTCATCGGTGTCGGGGTCGACGATGGTCTCGGTCTCGACCTTGGCCTCGCCCGTGTCGATGGGCAGCGCCGGGCGCACGCCGTAGGGGAAGGGCTGGTAGTCGGCGGCGAACACCTGGAGCTTGTAGATGGCGTCGTTGGGGACGTCGCCGGCCTCGTTGCGGTAGGCCGAGACGAGCAGCTCGTAGGAGCCGTCGATCGCCGAGATGCTGACATCGCTCGAGGGCGCGCCGGTCTGATCGAGCACGGTGACGTAGGCGTCGGGGAGCGGGAGGCCGTTGAGCGCGTCGTGGATCAAGCCGCGGATCCGCAGCGGGGTGCTGCAGACGTAGCCCTCGGAGGCGGCGACCGGCTCGCAGACGAAGCCGTCCGCGCAGATCCGCGCCTCGGGGTCCTCGGGATCGCCCAGGTAGTCGCAGGGGCCGCCCTTCTCGACCGGCTCGGATACGTCGAGCTCTTGCTGGTTACACGCGCTGAGGCCGACGATCGCGATCGCGCGGGCCAGCAGGCTCCAAGAGGGGAGGGGTCGAGTCCAGGCGTTCATCGCACTCCGTGAGACTGTGTCGAGGGGATTAGATCCAAAACTCGGCGCGCGCGGGTGTGACGTAGGTCGTCGCGCGGTTGTATTCACACAAGGGCGGGGGGCTAGCCGGGGGCCAGCTCGCAGCAGCCCAAGAAGCAGTAGTAACTCATAGGGCAGTCGCTGCCGCCCATCTCGTCGATAGCGCAGGCCTGCACGCCCTCCGGACACTCGCCGCCGCCGTCGCATTCGGGGGGGAGATCCTCGGGGTCTTGCCCGAAGCACAGCTCGCACTTCTCGGGCTCGCACTCGTCGTCGCAGTCCACCGACTTGGTGCACATGGTGCACTGGTCGATGGTCGCGATCGAGCAGTTCTCGCCGCCGATGAAGATGTCCACGCTCTCCTCGCCGACCTGCACGGTGCAGCAGCCGAAGCAGTCGCAGCCCGAGGGCACCGCGCAGTTCATCAGGCACTCTTCATCCTGCATCTCGGGGCACTTCGCGTCGGGGTCGTAGGGGCACTTGTCGCCGCCCGGGCTCGCCGGGTCGCAGGCCAGGTCCCACGAGCACTTATCGTCGCCGCTGCCGCTGTTGCCGTCAAAGAAGCAGTCTTGGTTGCAGGCGTCCATGTTGTCGCCGGGGAGGCCGGTGGCGAAGGAGTCCTCGAGGTCGTCACAGGGGCTGACGCACTCGGGGTCTGCCAGGTCGACGAGGCCGTCGCCGTCGTTGTCCATGCAGTCTCCGCACGCGAGGACGGAGCCCTCGCACTCGATCTCCACGCACTCACCCACGCCCTGGGTCGTGCCCGCCGAGGGATCGCCAGAGCTGCTGCTGCTGCTCGCGCTCGAGCTGCTGGTGTCGTCGCTCGTGGCGGGGCTGGTCGTCGAGAGGCTCGCGCCCGAGAGGCTCGCGTCGGAGCTCTGCGCCGAGTCGGAGGCGGTCTCCGTGGTGCTGGTCCCGGGATCCTCCGGCTTGCACGCGGGGAGCAGGAGGAGTGCGGGGAGTAAACAGCGCGCGAGACGTGAATCCATGACGCTAATTGGAGGCCGCGTGCGGGTAAAATTCCAGGAGGCCGGGGTCTTTGTTTTGAAGTTGCGCGCCCTCGCGCCGCGCCGACGCGCGCGACCTCCCCGTCGTGCGCGTCCGTCCACACGAGACGTCCCCTCTGGGTGCCACGGACCCCGCAGGGCCACGCGTCCGCGCGCGCGCTGGCGCGTGCTGACATCGCCGGGCGACGCCGGCGCCGTCGCGCTCGAACGGTCGAGGCGCCGATCTACAGGGAGCTGGCCGAAGGGACGGGTGTTGGGGGGGGAGTCCTCGTAGTACATCGCCGCCGAGACGCGCGCCGGCGCGGGAGGCCGTGGACGCCGCGAGAATTCGCCGAGCGCGTTCGTCGTCACGCGCGGACTCGCGAATCACCGAGCACGCGGGGGCTCGCCGAGGACCGCTTGCCTGTGCGCGTCCACTGGCACAATGGTGGAACGTTGACGCCGGCGGCGCGGTTATCGAACGATCACGGCTAGTCGCCGCGCATCGTCGCGGACCGAGCGTAGCAGGCGCTCGCCTCGCGCTCGCTACTCGATCCAGCTCTCGTCGATCGCCAGCGTCCCCGCGTCGAGGGCGTCGCGCAGCTCGTCGACGTCGCCGGTCCAGTCGAGCTGAAGCTCGCGGGGCGCGGCGAAGCTCGAGCGGGCCTGATACACCGGCAGCGAGCGCGGGGTCACGCACAGGATCACGCTCCGCTCGCCGGTCTCGGGATCGACCCACATCGGCGTCGGGCCGGAGAGGTCGATCTCGGGTGACGTGATCCGCTCGGCGCAGCGTACCTGAAGGACATGTTGCCGACGGCGCGTGTCGACCTGGAAGATCAGGCCGCAGTGTCGCTCGAGGCGCTCCAGCCCGCGCGCGCGCAGGAACTCTTTGTATCCCTGGACGAGGGCGGCGCGCGCCTCGGCGACGCGCGCTTCAAATTCGGCGATATCCATGGTCGCGCCCCTCGTCCTCACGCGCTGGGGTTGAAGGCCGCGAGCTCGCCGCGAAAGCGCGCGATGAGGCGGTCGAGCTCCGCGGGGTCGTTGTCGGGGCGCCGCGCCTGCAGCTGCGCGCGCAGGCGCTCGAGCGCGTCGACGTCCTCTCCGCTCGCGGCGGCGCGGACGAGCGGGCCCAGCAGCTGCTCGAGCGGCGTCGTCGGCGTCGGCAGCTCGCCGCGGCGGATGATGGCTTCGAGCAGGCCCTGCAGGTGCCCCGGCGCGACGCCTCGCGCGTCGAGGAACGCGCGCAGCTCGCTGAAGTCTGGGTCGTCGAGGAGCGCGGCGAGCTGCGGCTTCGCGCCGGTCGTGGCGAGCGCGTCGAGGATCGGCGGGCGCTCGTCGCGAGCGCCCGACACGAAGCGGTAGGCGAGCGCGGCGAGGAGGTGGTCGGCCGCGCGGGCGGGCTGCTCCGAGAGACTCGTCGCGATCGAGCGGTGCGTATCAGCCTGAACCATGGCGCTACGGTCATGTTAACAGCACACGCTCAGCGTGCGCGCGGGCAATATTAAGTTCGAGAAGTTTCAACTGAACTACTGTCGTTCGAGCGCGAGGATACCAACGCGGCCGCGTCGCTAACGCGCCGCTGACGAGCGATACCCATGAAGATCGCCATCCTCGGCGCTGGCGCCGTCGGCCGCACGCTCGGTCGAGGGCTCGCCGGCGCGCAGCAGCAAGTCCGCTACGCCGTGCGGGAGCTCCACGCGACGCGGTCGCTCGGGACCCACGAGCTCGCGTTCACGCTGCAGCGCCGCCCGTGAGGCTCAGACGTCCGCGCGCGTCTCGAGGTGCCGCGCGATGCTCACGTCGATGTGGCTCGAGATGAGGCGCAGGATCGACTCGACGTCGTGATCGTCGGTGGCGAGGAGCTCGCGCAGACGGGCGCGGCATCCGTCGAGCACCTCGGCGCGCGCGCGCGCGAGCCGACGCGCCGCGGTCGCGCGGTGGATCCCGTGCAGCGGCGCGATCTCGTCGATCGTCAGCCGGTTGATGAGGTGCAGGCGGAGCATCGTGCGGGCGGCCGGCGTCAGGTCGCGCATCGCGGCTTCGAAGGCGCGCTGAAAGGCCGCGCGGTAGCGGGTCTTGAGCAGCTGCAGCTCCGGGTCGGCGCCGGTCAGGCGCTCGGCGAACTGACCGCGATCCTCGGCCCGGCCGCGCGCGCTCGCGGAGCGGCCGAGGTCGATCGCCAGGCGCTTGCACGCGATCTTGAGCCAGCGCTTGAGCGAGCCCGCGCCGGCGTAGCGCGCGAGCCGTGGATCGGGGCCGACCAGCAAGCGCACGCGGAGCCGCTGCACCACCTCCTCGGGCTGGCGCGAGCCGACGCCGCGCGCGGCGGCGGCGAGCTCGTGACCGTAGCGCCGCTCAAATTCGCGGAGCGCGTCGTGCTGACCGCGGAGACAGCCGCACACGAGGTACAGCTCGCTGGTCCGCAGCGCCTCGATCGACGCGAGCGGGTCGCCGTCGCCGGGCGGGAGCCGGCTGACGAGCAGCGCGGCGAAGGCCTGCGGCGGCACGGCGACCTCGGGCCACGCCTCGGTCGCCGCCTCCCACGTCGCGCGCCACGAATCCGCGAGGCTTCGCGGGTCCGCGGCGCGGCGTTGGTGTTCGGAGAGCGCGTCGGCGAGCGGGTTCATCGGGCGTCGGTGGGGACGCCGCGAGTATACCGGGGGCGCGCGCCCGCGCCGCTCACGGCGCCTTCACGACCGCGCGCACGTTGATCGCGCCGCTCTCGCCGATCGTAGTGATCACCGCGTTGGCGGCGGTCATGCCTGGGAGGAAGTTGAGGCTCGAGGTCTCCGGCACCGCGTCGGGGTAGGCGGCGAGGAAGCCGGGGCCGGTCGGCTGCGTGACGGTGAGGTTGCCGAACACCGCGATCGCGTCCTGGGGGATCGTCGGCAGGCCCACGATGTCGACGGAGATCGACTCCTCGTCGTCCAGCGGCGCGCCGTTGTCGAGTCGCGTGTCCTTGACGCGGATCGGCGGGATCGGGCGGAAGTCGTCGCTCTCGCCGACCCAGCCCTGCACGTCGACGACGTAGTGCGAGTCTTGCAACGTGAAGAGGTTGACGAGGCCGTCGTCCGAGACCGGCACGATCACCAAGTTCGCCCGCACCTTGCCCGCTTGGTAGTTGAGGTTCGAAGTCTTGGGCTTCTGCGTCCCGGTTTCGAAGACCGTGGCGTGGCCGTCGCTCGCCGGCTGGATCGCGACGACGTTGGCGATCACGGCGCGCGCCTCGCCCAGCGGGATCCCGGCGAGCCCGGCGAGCTTGAGCTCGTGGGTGCCGGCGGTGAGCGGCGCCTCGCCGTGCTCGGGCTGGCGCGAGTCAAACACGCGCGCCGGCGTGACGGCGTGGACATCGGCCGACGGCGGGAAGTAGCCGAAGGCGTCGACGACGACCTCGGTCTCGCCCTCGGGCGAGAAGTGGTAGAGGTTGACCTTGCCCGCGGCGTTGGGCTTGACGATGACGAGGTTGCCCGTGGACTGCCCCTCGTAGAAGTTGACGTTGGAGGTCCCCGGGTTCACGTCACCTGGGTATACGGCCAGGTGACCGAGCGCGAGCGGGTGGGCGGCCGTGACGTTGAGGACCAGCGCGCCGACCGAGGCCGCCTCGGGGATCCCGCCCTTGCCGGTCACCGTGACCGCGATGGTCTCCTCGCTCGCCAGCGGCCCCACGTGCTCCTGGCCCGCGTCGCGCGTGTCGAGGAGGCGGACCGGCGGGACCGGCTCGTACTTCGAGCCCGCCGGCAGGTAGCCGCTCGCGTCGAAGATCGCGTGGGTCGTGGTCGGCGGCGGAGGAGGCGGCGCGTCGGGGCAGACGTTGTTGTAGCGCACGGGCTTGTAGCCGGTGCCCGCGCCCGCGTCGCCCCACGACATCGGGCGCGCGATCACCCGCATCCACTCTTTGCCGACGGTCGACTCCACGATGTCGAAGCCGTTGTGCCAGTGGTTCGCGGCGATCAGCCGGACGTGGCTGCCGGGCTTGTTGACGGCGTCGCCGGGCTTGAGCTCGTAGAGGCTATTGAGCGTGTGGCTCACCGTGTGCAGGCTCGACGTCGTCCGGTGCCCGCACTGCCACGCCTTGCTCACGAAGCCGGAGCAGTCGACGCCGAAGGAGCAGCCGTCGACGACCTTGTCGGTCTTGGTGTTGAGGTCGCCGACCGTGTAGTTGTGCTGCACGGCGTTGTGGTAGGTGCTGACCTCGATGTGGCCGGCGTACTTGTACGCGACGCCGCGGATCGGCTGGCCGAGGCGCGCCTCGAAGTAGGGGAGCGGCGTGCGGCCCGAGCACTGCTGCATGTGGCTCTGGTTGTAGACCGCCTCGTAGTTCACGTACTCGTAGGCGCGGTGCAGGATCTCGTCCCGCGAGATGCACTGGATGCGGGGCCGCGCGTCATCGTCGTCGGGCTGGGGCGCGATCGCGGGGGCCTCCACAGAGGCGTCGCCCTGGCGCGGGGGCAGGTGGGCGGAGGCGACGGAGATGTCCATGGGGCGGATCAGCGCGGCCTCGTCGGGCCCCGCGCTCAGGGCCCGCAGGTTGCCGTCGGGGTCCATGGCGAGGCGGTGCTCGACCCACACGATCTCGTCCCGCATGGGCATCTCGAGCAGCTGGACGAGCGATCCGTCGAGCGTGAAGCGGTACGCGAGGTCGCGGGTCTGGAACGCGCCGTCGACGAGGTTCACGTCGGAGACGCGGATCCAGACGTCGCCGCCGGGGGTCGAGCCGATCACCGACATCGCCCCGAGCACGCCGCTTACGCGGATCGTCGTGACCTCGACGCCGTCGACGAGCACCGCGCCGACCGTGGGGTCGCCCTCGGGGTCGCCGTCGTAGCCGATCAGCTCGACCGTGTGCTCACCGACCGTGAACTCCGCGCTCGGGCTGCCCGTAGTGATGTACGAGCCGTCCGCGTCGAACACCGGGAGCGCCGAGGCCCCGAACCGGAGCTCGAGCGAGATGACGCCCGAGTCGTCGCGGCGCAGGCCCGTGACGTCGCGCGCCTCGACGCCGACCTCCGGGAGCTCAAAGGTCTCCCAGGCCGAGGGCTGCACGTCGTTGCGGCCGACGCGGGCGAGCACGGGCGCGTCGCCGCCGACCGTGAGCACGTACAGGTGCGTCTCCGTGACCTCGATGTCCTGCAGCCCGCGCACGAGCCCGTCGAGCAGGTAGCGGTCGACCAGCTCGCCGTCGTCATCGACGACCAGGACCTTGTGACCGGGCGCGTCCGCGAGCCAGTTGTGACCGCGATCGTCCATGACGTAGGCGGCCGGCCCCCACTCCTCGACCTCCTCCTCGCCGACGCCCTCGTAGGTGAGGCTGAAGTCGCCGCCGTCGACCCCCACGCCCGTGATGCGCTCGCTCTGCGGGGGCTCCTCGTCGATCGGCTGCGTCGGCTCGTCATCGGATCCTGTGGGGTCCACATCGGTAGTCTCTACGTCGCCGTCGTCAGCGACGCAGCCGGTCGTAGCGAACGAGGCGACCAGCGCGGCGACGGCGAGCGACGCGAGCGGGGCGGAGAGGTTGGGCGTGCGGGGGGTCTTCATCGCGTGGGCTCCAGGTGGTTCGTTCACACCCAAGACGGAGCCCGATCGAGAAGTCGCGGCGGGACGTCGATTTTTTTTCAGGTTTTCTTTGGCGCCTTGTTCTGGGCACGCGCGACGCGCGGTCCTGTACGATTTCGCGCGCGGGTCGTGTCGTCACGCGCCCGCCCTACCTCCCATGTCCTCATCCGCGCGCTGCCCCACGGAGAGCGAGATCCTGGCCTACTCCGACGGCCGGGGCGACGACGAGCTGCGGTCGCGGATCGAGCTGCACCTCGACGGCTGCGACGACTGCACAAACCTCGTCGCCGAGGTCCTCCGCGCGTCCTCGAGCGACAGCGGGCGGTCACGGCCGCGCGCGCGACCCCGCTCCGGTCGCGCGGGGACGCTGCAGCTCGCGCTCGAGAGCGGGACCGCCTATGGCCAGCGGATCGGGCGCTACGTGCTGCTCGAGCACCTGGGCGCCGGCGGCATGGGCTTCGTCTACACGGCCTACGATCCCCGGCTCGCGCGGACGGTCGCGCTGAAGATGCTGCGCCCCCAAGACGAGCGCTCCGTCAGCGGCGACGGCGAGCGCTCCGTTGGGAGCGCGCGCGCGCGCCTGCTGCGGGAGGCGCAGGCGGCCGCGCGGCTCAAGCACCCCAACGTCGTCACCGTGTACGAGGTCGGCGAGGCCGAGGGTCTCGCCTTCATCGCGCTCGAGCACGTCAACGGCGTCTCGGCGCGGCGCTGGATGTACGGGGGCGCGCGTCCGCGCTCGTGGCGAGAGGTCCTTCGAGTGTTTCTCGAGGCAGGTGAGGGGCTGGCGGCCGCCCACCGCGGCGGCGTGCTGCACCGCGACTTCAAGCCGGCGAACATCCTGCTCGACGACGACGAGCGGGCGAAGGTCGCCGACTTCGGCCTGGCCGTCGGGGCGCGTGATGACGGCCTCGAAGACGTTCCCGAGAGCGCGCTCGCGCCCCCGCATGAGTCGAGTCAGCGGCTCGACGAGCGCATGACGCAGACCGGCGCCGTCCTGGGGACCCCCGTGTACATGGCGCCCGAGCAGCACAGCTCCGCGAAGGTCGACGCGCGCGCCGATCAATTCAGCTTCGCGGCCTCGCTGTACGAGGCGCTCTACGGGGTTCGCCCGTACACCGGCGCGACGCTCACGGCCCTGCTCGCGGCCAAGCGCGCGCGCGCGCCCAACGACGCGCGCGGCCGCGGCGGGCGGGTCCCGGGCTGGCTGCGCGCGGTGGTGCTGCGCGGCCTCGAGCCCGACCCGGCGCGGCGCTGGCCGGACATGGAGGCGATGCTCGCGGCCCTGCGCGCGAACCCGTGGAGACGTCGCTGGCGGGTGATGATCGTGATCGCCTCGCTGCTCGCGCTCGCGCTCGCGGCGATCGGCTATCGCCGGCTGCTCGAGGCGCGCGCCTGCGTCCCCGCCGACGAGAAGTCTCGGGAGGTGTGGAGCGAGGCGTCCGCGCGGCGCGTCCACGTCGCCTTCGCGGCGACCGGGCTGCCCTACGCCGACGACACCGCCGCGCGCGTGAGCCAGCAGCTCGCCGGCTACGCGCGCGGATGGGGCGAGATGCACGAGCGGACATGTTCGCTGGGTCGCGAGGGCGCGCTCTCGGACACGCTCTTCGATCTGCGCATGCGGTGCGCCCGCGGCCACATCCAGCAGTTTCAGGCCCAGGTCGAGCTGTTCGAGCGCGCGGACCCGCAGGCCGTCGAGCGCGCGACCCTGGCGGTGAGCTCGCTCCCCAGGCTCTCGCGCTGCGCCGACGACGAGTACCTGACCGCGACGGTGCGCGCCCCCGACGATCCCGCGCTCGCGGCCCAGGTCAACGCGCTGCGCGAGCAGCTCGCGCGCGTCAACGCGAAGCTCAACATCGGCGAGATCGACGCGGTCGCGGCGCGGGCGGACGAGCTCCTCGAGGGCGCCCGCGCGCTAGAGTTCCCGCCGCTCGCGTCCCAGGCGGCCTTCGTCGCGGCGCTGGCGGAGCTCGAGCGGGGTGAGCTCCGCGGCGCGACGGACAAGCTCACCGACGCCTATCACCTCGCGGTCGCGGCGGGGACCGACGAGTACGCCGCGCTGGCGTCGGCGAAGCTCGTCTACGTGTTCGGGACCGTGCTGCAGGAGGTCGACGAGGCCGGGCGCTGGCGACGACACGCGGAGTCCTTCGTCCGCCGGGTGGGGGACGACTCCGCCGCCTACGCGGCGCTCGAGACCGGTCTCGGTGGTTTGGCCTTAAGGACAGGAGACCCCGTGACGAGCGAGCGGCACTACCGCAACGCGAAGACCTGGTACGAGCGCGCCCGTGGGCCCGACGACCCGCAGATGGTCAACCTCTGCACGAACCTGGCGAGCGCGCTGGGAGAGCAGCACCGCTGGGACGACTCGATCGCCGAGAGCCGACGCGCGATCGAGCTGGCGACGAGGATCTACGGGCCGGAGCACCCCACGCTCACCGATCCCCTCACCAACCTCGGCGCCGCGCTCTCGTGGCGAGGGGAGCTCGCCGAGGCGTTGCAGCTGCACGCGCGCGCCCTCGCGATCTCGGAGCGCGCGCGCGGGGAGGACCACGTCCGCAACGCGCTCTACCTCATCAACATGGGGATGGCGCAGCAGGAGCTCGACGAGCTGGACGCCGCGTTCGCGAGCTACGCGCGCGCGCGCTCGATCACCGAGCGCGCGCTCGGGCCGGAGCACTCCCTGCTGGGCAGCGTCCTCAACAACATCGCCGACCTGCACAACGCGAGGGGCGAGCATGACCGCGCGCTCGAGCTGCTGCCGCGCGCGCGCGCGATCTGGGCGCAGGCCTTCGGCGAGCGCAGCCGCATGTTGCTGCCGATCGAGCTCAGCTTCGTCAGCGCCTACCTCGGGCTGCGCGACCCCGAGGCCGCGCGCGCGGCGATCGAGCGCGGGATGGCGCTCGATGACCTGCAGGAGTCGGACGCGTCGCTGCTCGGCGAGCTGTTTCACAGCGACGCGCGCGCGCGCTGGATGGCGGCGGGGGCCGACGCCAACGCGCGCTCGAGCGCGCTCGCCAGCGCCGAGACATCGCTGGAGCACTACGGAAGGTGTGGTGAACCATGCGCCGAGCGGCGGCGCGACGTCGCCGGGTGGATCGCCGCGCGCCGCTCAGTCCACGCCGAACCAGCGGTCCGCTAGCTGCGGGAGCGACCCCTCGGGCGGGCCCAGGTACTCGAGGTACCAGGCCAGCGTGCCGTAGCGGTGCAGCAGCGCGTGACGCATGAGCCGCGGGACCCGATCGGGATCCGCGAGCGCCTCGGGACCGAGGCCGTAGGCCAAGCAGAACGCGCGGAAGGCCGCCCGATCACCCTGGGTGATGAACATGCCGACCGGCGCGAGATCGTACTCTGGGTCGCCGACCATCACGTCGCCGAAGTCGATAATCCCGGTGATGCGCCCCTCGTCCACGAGCACGTGACTCGGTCCGAGCTCGGTGTGCAGCAGCCCGCGCGCGGGCGCGTCGTCGGCGATCGCGTCGAGCCGTCGCAGGTACTCCTCCAGCGCCCGCAGGCGCGCGGCGGGCAGGCCCTTGCGACGCTCCTGCTCGAGGCAGCGCGCGCGCTGGCTCGGGCGGAAGGTCTCCCACGCCTCGCTGCAGCGCGCGACCGCGGCGCCCGTGAGCCCGTGCAGGGCGCGGGTCGCCTCGCCGAGCGCCGCGGCCAGCCGAAGCCGCGTCGCGGCGTCCGTCTCCCCCCACACGCGATCGAGCGGGCGGCCGGCGATGCGCGTCGACACGAAGTAGCGCCACCCCTCGAGCTCGCCCTCCGCGACCAGCGCTGGCGTCGGGACCGGCAGCGCGTCGGCGACGCGGTCCAGCGCCGCGAGCTCGCGCCGGCAGCTCGCCAGGTAGCCCGGGAGGGGCGGGTGTAACTTTATACATGTCTGCTTCGACATGAAGACGACCGTCGAGCCGCGCGCGCTCTGCGAGAACTCGCCCGCGAGCTTGTGACGGCGGCGGAGCTCCGCGATCGCGTCGAGCCAGCGCTCCGATCTGGGCAGGAGCTCGTCGAACGCGGCCGGGCTGGCGATCTCTGGGAGCCGAGGCATGCCCGACAGTATCGTAGAAGCCCGCTCGACAAGCGCCCGGTGACGCTGGCGGCGGTAACTGTCCCGACGGCAATGTCTCCTGCGGGGTCACACCGCCCGCGGCGCGCAAAAAGACAGGGCCCTCTGGCACAACGCGAGAGGGCCCCGGCGTCGCGGCGCCTCGATCAGCCGCTGAGAGCCTCGCGCGCGGACGAGGCGACATCCGAGTGCTGCGAGCGAGCGAGCTCGTGCAGGAGCGCCTGCCCCTCGGGCGTGTCGGTATGATCGCGGAGCCCGGAGAGCACGCCCCACGCCGCTTCAGAGGTCTGATCCGCGGCCAAGCGCTGACGGTAGAACGCGGCCAGCTCGCCGATCGGGAGCATCGAATTGAGCCCGTAGAGCGCGTCACGGCGAACCGTCGGGACCGGGTCGTTCGCCGCCGCCGCCTTGCCGAGCGGCGCCAACGCGGGGAACTCGCTGAGGTTGACGAACTGCCACGCCGTCGCCCGTCGAACCTCCGGGTCCTCGTCTTGGAGCAGGCGCTGGGCGAGCCCACGAACCGAGGCGACGTCCTCCTCGGCGAAGCTGTTGAGGTTCGACGCGATCTCCTTGCGGACCAGCTGGCTCGGGTTCGTGAGGTGCTTTTGGTAGGTCGCGCGCTGAAGGTCGGCCAAGCCCTCGTAGTGGATCAGCGCGAGCGTCGAGATGCACGCCGCCTGCACCAAGTCGCTCGAGTCGGTGTCGGCGCGCTCCGCCACCATATTCATCAGCTTCTTGTCCTCGCGGAAGTCCGAGAACGCGCCGAAGACCGCCGCGCGGACCCCCGGCGCCGGGTCGTCCATCATCGACTTGAGCACCTTGAGCTTCCCGCGGAACTGGTCGGCGGCGGCGAAGCGCAGCTGGTCGGCGACCTCTTGGCGGATCTCGGCGTCGCTCGACTTCGCCAGCTCCTTGATCAGCGGCAGCGCGCCCTCGTCGGCGAACTTCGCGGCCGCCGTGATCACCTCGCGGCGGAAGTCAGCGTCGCCCCCGGCCTCGGCGACGAGCTCGCGCAGGAACGCGATGTGCTCCTTGCGCGCGCAGTCGTCGAGCAGGTTCGACCACGCGTCGAGCGCCTGCGTCCGAACCTCGGCGGAGCCGTTGCGGATGTGCTTGGCGAGGATCGGCTCGAGGACCTGCAGCGCCGTCCGCTCGTCCTCGTCGTAGCACGCGAGCATCACCTCGCGCAGGGCCTCGACCAGCGCCTCTTCGTCGTCGCTGCGCAGGTCAGGCCAGCGCGCGTAGACGCTGTCGAGGCTCATGACCCGGCGCGTCGAGCGAGACCCCTCGACGATCGTCAAGGTCGCCTCCGCCTTCGGATCGGCGACCTTCGGGATATCCGCGACGGCCATCACCTTGTAGGACACGCCGTCGCCGCTGGGATCGAGATCCGCCGGGAGCTGAAACGTGAACTCGTAGTCGCGGCTCGACTTACTCGGCAGCGTCTCCCCCTCGGCGAGCGTGTGGTCGATCAGCAGCTCGGTCTTCACCTCGGGGAGCGGAGAGTCGTCGCTGCTGCGGACCAGGAGGTAGAGGAGGCGAACCTTCAGCGCGGTGAGCGTGCGGTCCTTCTTGCCGCTCTCGAGCGTGAGGGTGCCGGAGAGCACGCCGCCCGCCGGTGCTTGCGTCGCGTCGAGCGAGAGCGAGAGCTTGGTGCCGCCGCCAAAGAGTCTGTTGAGAATGCCCATCGTGGTTGTACGTCTCCTGCCCCGGTCGTGGGGCCGGCGGAGAGTAACGGGCGACGCGGCGAATGGGTACGACGGCGCGGCGCTTTACAGGGTGAAACTGGAGTTCATCGCAAATCGGTGACTTGCGTGTCGTCGAAAATACTCCGCTTTCACTGCCTTCCCTGCGCTGCATCGATATCGCGCGCGAGTCCTCTCTGTCGCCCGGTGGTTCGCTGGCGCGGAGTGACGACGGATCGAGAGAGCGTATCGCCGTCGCGCGCACCCCCCCTCGCTTGGCGTTGATCTCGTCTAGCCGGCTTGGGAGAATCAGGAGGATCGTATGCGAAGCGTCCGTACACCAAACGCACGATGGACGCCTCTCTTCTTATCCCTGGCGCTGGTGACGGCCTGTACCAACGAGCGCCGAGGCGCGGGCGCGGTCGTCAGCTCAGCGACGTGGGACTCTGAACTCCCGCCGGTGACCTTGGCCGAGGTGGAGCGCGCTCCCGGCAATACTCACGATCGCCCGAAGATAACGATCACGGTGACGACAAAGGAAGTGGTCCTCGACGCGCGTGAACTCGTGAGCGGCGTGACGAGCGAAGCTACGCCAGCCCTCGCGCGTGAGGTGCAGCGCTACGAGTTGACGGCAATTGTCAAAGACCACCTCGGGCATGAACTCCGAAATAAGCTTGAACGGTTATTCGAGCCTATCGAAGCAACTGGCGTGGATCCGTTCACGAAGCCGTTGATCCGTCTGCGGGTCGCGGCCGATGTCCCCTTCGAGCATCTAAAGCACGTGCTCTCCGCCGCTGGGGCCGCTGGCTTCGGCTCCTATGAGCTCGAGGTCTCTACGGCGACCGGCCGCGGACAGCTCGTGCTCTTGCCCTATATGTTCTGCGCCTGCCCGATGCCGAAGCTGAAGGCGTGGTGTGCCGTGCCCGAGCTGTACATCACGAGCGTCGGCGTTACGCTCCACGCGGAGGCCGACCTCATCCCGCCGCCAGGGTGTCACAAGACGATTCCCGCGCTCGGTCAAGATGTGCCGCCGTTCAACGCTGCGGTTGACTGGCGTACACGCGCGATCGCGGGACCTGATGGTCAGTGTCCCTCAGCGCAGGTTGGTCCGCGAGGGGTCGACGCCGCGGCGCTGACCCAGCGGATCCAAGCGCTCCATGGGGCGGGGCCTGGCTGCGGCCACGGAATTTTGTGGCATGACCGCGATACGCGGTGGTCTGAGGTCGCGGGGCCGCTGAGCGTGTTGGCCGGTGAATTCGGCGACATTCGATTGACAATATCGATCCCGAATGAGGCGAGGCTTAAGGAGCTAGCGGCCGCGTGCGGGTCGCCGATGCCCGTGTCTGCGTTGTCGTCCGAGCGCACGCGTTCGCCACGACCCGCGGGACGACCCGGCTGCGCTGACTAGATATCGATTCGGCGCTCAGCTGCGATGCTCTAGCTCCTGCGGCGACTCTGCGCGCCCAGATACCTCGCTTTCGAAACCGAGAACAGCTCGTCGAGCACGCCGACCCGTCGACGACCGAGGCGTGCATGCACCTGATCTCGGAGGCGGACGAGGGCACGAGCAGGGAGGATTTCGATTAATTCTCTTGGCACATCGTTGGAACGTGGTTTTTAGCGCTTCGAAAATCCCGTAAATTCAATTAGTTGCGACTCAGCATGTGCGTTCTCGTAGTACCCCGTATCACGGGGCTAAGAGGCTAGGATCGTTCAGGTTTTCGTCTGAGCGGTTTCGATGTTCCAACAATGTGCCAAATTATTCGTCGGCCTCGTCCTCGCGCAGACGCCGGATGGCGTCCTCCTCAACCTCTGAGATCAGGTGCATGTAGACCTCAGTCGTGGACAGGTTGGCGTGACCGGCGAGCTTCTGGATCGTCCGCACGTGCACGCCCCGCAGCACGAGATGGCTGCAGAACGTGTGGCGGAGGATGTGCGGACCGCTGGGTCCAAGGCCAGCGCGACGCTGGGCCGCGGCGAGTCGGGCCGTGAGCGCGTTGGGCGTGACGAAGCGGCCTGAACGGTTGGTGATCACGTGCTCTCCGCGGCGCTTGAGCGACTTGAGTGCTTTCTCGAGCGGGACAGAGATGGGGACCCAACGCGGTCGTCCACCCTTTGGTTCCCGCATGACCCATCCGCCAGGTTCATCGCGTGCGCACACGAGATTATCGCAGATGTACAGCTTGCGACGATCGAAGCGCACGTTCGCCCAGCGCAGCCCGTGAGCAGGATCGCGGAGACCGAGGGACCGCGGCTCGAGCTATCCGAGGGACTCGCTCGACGCGATTCCGGATTCCCATTCCCAGCCTCTGTAGGGGAGGCGC
>JAUIKS010000030.1 GCA_030430565.1 Polyangia bacterium | reverse complement strand
GGGCCGGTGGAGCGGCGGGGCGGACGGTGGAGCGGCGGAGCGGACGGTGGAGCGGCGGAGCGGGCCGGTGGAGCGGCGGAGCGGGCCGGTGGAGCGGCGGAGCGGCGGAGCGGCGGAGCGGACGGTGGAGCGGCGGAGCGGACGGTGGAGCGGCGGAGCGGGCCGGTGGAGCGGCGGAGCGGTCCGGAGCGGCGGGTGGAGCGTGGAGCGGGCCGATGGAGCGGCCGAGCGGGCCGATAGAGCGGCGGAGCGGGCCGATGGAGCGGCGGTGGAGCGTGGAGCGACAGAGCGGGCCGGTGGAGGAGCGGGCCGATGGAGCGGCGGCGCGCGATCTGGGCGGCCGTGGCGTGGAGCGGACTCGGTGGAGCGGCTGAAGCGGCGCGATTCACGCATTGCAGAAGCCGCCCGTACACGACCCCCCCGAGCTACACTCGGCGTCACTCGTACAAGTCGCGTGACACTGCCCCTCCAGACACCCGGTCCCCGTGGGGCACTCCCCGTCCCCGGAGCAGGTCAGAACGCAGTACATCCCCGCAACACACTCGGCGTCACCTGCGCAACCAACGTCACAGGGCTCGACGCACTGGCCGACCGTGCCGTGCGGCAATAGCACCTGGCACAGATCGCTCGCGCAGTCGCTGGACGACTCGCACACGGAACCCAGCGATCCGCCGCCACAGGCACCGAGAAACAGGCCGATCGACAACGCGAGAGTTCGCCGACTCACGGGCCGAAACGTACCAGCCTGGCGGCCTCTGGCACAACCGCCTACACGCCACGCCTCGCCTGCTAGCCTGGGCGATCGGTGTGACAGAGTGGGAGCTCGTGACCGAAGTCCGGGACGCGCTCACGCCGGAGGTCTACGGTGAGCTCGTCCAGTCGCGGAGGATCAGTCGATCCACCGTCGACAAGTTCAAGCGCGAGCTGATCCCGGAGATCCGGCTCACCCACTACCTCGTGATCGTCCAGGCCACCGGGCACGACCTGATCGTCGACGACAAGATCATCGCTTCGGACGATGACTTCGGCGACGTGCTCCACGACCTCTTCTTAAAGAAGGGCACGACCGTCCGGGCGTGGGTACGCGGGGCCAAGTACAAGCACACGGCGTCCGCGATCTCGCGGTGGTGTTGCGGGTCGCGTAGCCCGCTGCTCGCCGACGCGCACCAGCTTGTCGAAAAACTCGGGTCGAGCATGCGCGTCGAGAGGGTCAAGTAGCCAGCGCGTCCTCCGCACGACAAACGCCGATCGGCGGTCGCGTTGGCCGGCAAACCGGCCCGTTGTCCATGGCAACACCGACGTCGTAGCTGTCAACATTGCGCATATTCGGTCGTGTAGCTGTCAACAATAATCGATTCCGCGCACGAATTGTTGTAGTTGGCAAACACGACGTTTACCTCTTGACCGCGCCTGGCGTCGCCAAGTTCGCGGCTCACGCTTCGATGCATGCCGGGTAACGGACTCCGTGTCGAAGTGTTCACGGTCTTCGAAGAGGGGGGCCAACTCCGAAAGGGGCGCCTTCTTAACAAAAACACGACGCACGGCCGAATCCCTTCGCCGGAGCGCGTCGCCGAATCGATCGGGCCTGGGCAGGCGATGTTCATCAACGGTGAGCTGTACGTCTACGTCGAGCCTCGACATGAGACCGCGCAGCCGCAGACCGACCGTGTAGCCGAAAGCTCCGTGTCCGATAGCTCCGCCGCGGTCGAGACGAAGACTCTCACGTTCGGTCAGCCCGCGACGCGAACCCGCGAGCAGCGCTGGGACGATGCCGAGCGTGCCGTGGGGCTGCTCGAGCGCGCTGAGCAAGCGGCCGACCGGATGTTCGAGCGTCACGAGAAGTTGATGAACCTCCACGAGCACCGCGCGACCAGGCAGCTCGAGCGCGAGCAGGAGATCAACGCGCTCCACGATCGCCGCAAGGCCGAGCTCGAAGCGTGGCGTCGCAAACACGAGGACGAGATCGACAGCCGCGTCACGCAGATCAACAAGGCCGCCGGAGACCTCGCCGAGATGCTCAAGCAGGCCCCGCAGAAGATCGAGCAGAAGCAGCTTCCGCCCGCGAGCGATCGCGCTGACGAGTTTGACCGCGTGTACGCGCGAGCACAGCTCAACCCGATCCAGGCGATCGGCGCCCTGCTCGTCGGCCTACACGAGGCGTACGTGGACGCAACGGCCTACCCCGGAGGGAGCAGATGACCGTCGATCAACAGGTGGAGTACATGGGGAAGATCGAGCGCGAGATCGCTATCCCGCTCGAGCGTCGGATCGACGCGCTCAAGGAGGAGCTCCAGAAGGCCAAGGCCGAGCTCGATCAGCGCAGCAAGTCCGCCGACAGGATGACCCGCGACGCCGAGTCGCGCATCGATCGCGCGACGGCGGTGATCCAGCGCCACGCTGGCGGCGACTGGAAGCAGCTCGTGCTCGTGCTCGGAAGCGCCGTCACCGGCCTGGCCATCGGCTACTACCTTCAGAAGAACATGGACTCGAGGATTCCGCTGTTCGCCTTCATCGGCGGCGGCGTCGCGCTCACGGGCGTGCTCATGCCCGATCTGCACTGGAGCGTTCGCAGCTCTCTCGGCGTGCTCGGTGCCATGGCCGCGGGCGGGAGCGTGCTCTACGTCGTCGAGGTCGCTTACCTCAAACAGCCGGCGCCCGCGACCCCGCCGGAAGGAGTGATGGCGTGAAGATCGTCGCCCGCGTCAAACGTGTCCTCAAGGGCGACTCCCCGATCGCGCTCCTGCACGGGGTCACCGAAGACGGCCACGAGGTCAAGCTCGAGGTTGAGCGCCACCAGACCGAGGGCATCGAGCGCAACGCGATCCTCGTGATCGACTGGTACACCTACGACCTGCCCGCCCTGCCAGATCCGCCCGGCGAGAACACGGAGCCAACGGAGGCGCCCACGCCGACGACATCGGAGACACCTCCGAGCGCCGCGGCGGCCGAGCCTGTCGAGGCGCCCGAGCAACCGGTGCCGGAGCGGCCTCCGCCGCAGCCGGAGCCCGCAGAGCCGACGTCGACAGCGCCCGATCCGGCGGCGTCGACCGAGTCGGCGCCTGCCCCCACGCCGCCTGCCGAGCGCAACATGACGCTGCCGAACGCCGGCACGACGCCCGATCCGCGACGCCGACGAAACGCCCAGCCCGACGCGAGCGCGGGCGCCACGGTCGACGCGAGACTCCGGCAGATGCTGAAGATACCGAGATAGCCAACCAGTAGAGAACCCAAGAGTAGAGCCGATACCCGGCGTCCGCGGACGGTGGGAACAGGACAGGTACATCAACCAGACGAGGAAACTGTCGTGACACAATCATCCGAAACAGTGGTCCAGATGGTGCCCCACAAGGGGACCACGATGACCGGGTACGACTACAGCGACGAGGAGATGCACAAGCACGTTTGCCGCGTGCTGGGCTTCTCGCCGCAGCAGATGCAGATGCTCCGCGAGTGCATGCCCGACCTGCTGCGTTTCAAACAGCACTGCGACGCGGTCGAGCGCCTGCGCACCGGCTGCCGCAGCCTCGAGCAGATCGTGCGTCGCGGCTGCTGCCCGGGCAATCAGCTCTACTCGCACATCACGCTCGACGAGTACAGCGACGACACGCAGACCAACATCGACGTGATCGTCGAGGACTTCGGGCCGGGCTTCGTCAACACGTTCCCGCTGTCGCCGAACAACGCGATCCGCCTCGAGCAGGGCGCCCGCCCCGGCTTCATCCCGACGAAGATCGCCATCGATTTCAACCTCGCCAACCAGGGCACGAACTACTCCGACCTCAAGGTCCAGTTCTACCTGGGGCCGGGCGGCACGGTGAAGGGCAAGGCGATCGGCCCCGAGTATCGCGGCAACCAGTTCATCAACAAGAATGGTACGCAGATCCACATCGACTTCCCCGAGTACCGCGGCTGCGCGGTCACGGTCGGCTCGGTCGAGAAGCTCGCGGTCGAGATTCGCCACGTCGGCACGGCCAACAACCTCGTGTCGGCGTTCGTCACCATCCACTACAACAACTCCGACTTCTACGAGCAGTGCAAGATCGAGGGCTGCTGAACCCGCGATGACCGGCGCGCACGGACGCGCCCGGTTGTTGCTGGCTCGGCTCACCGCGAGGGGATGAGAGATGATTGTTTCCAGCGCACGTGCTGCGACTCTGGCCGAGTTCTCGCTGCTCGAGGCCGAGCTGTCCGAAGATGAGAAGTACCTCCACGCGGAGGACGTCGAGATCTTTCTACAAGTCCTCTTCGAGGAGGCGACCAACGAGGGCCGCGACGCCTACTGGGCGCGCATGGAGGGGCTCGACGACGAGGACTACCCGTGGACGGCTGTTCGCGCGCGACACTACTGGGAGCCGATCACGAGCTTCGGAGACCTCGAGAAGCTCGTCACCCACGCGCCGCCGGCGATCTCGCTCGCGTTCAACCGCCGCCCCGATCTCGAGCCGGAACTCCCAGGCGATGAGATTCCCGACCACGGGACCGAGGAGGCGAGCGGTTACAACAAGCTCTACAACGCCTGGTTCACCTGGGACGCGAACATGGTCCTTCGATCGGCTGGCCCGCTCGGGTGGGCCTTCGTAGATGATTGGGACGAGGTCGGCGAAGCCGCGGGGGCCGCGGTCGAGGAGGCCAAACAGGATCTCGGCGAAACGGCCGAGGCTGTCGGTGAGGCCGCGAGCGAGACAGCCGAGCAGGTCTGGGAAAAGACAAAGGATGTCGCCGAGGACGTCGGCGAAGCCGCCAAGGATGTCGGCGAGAAGGTATTTGAGGCGCAAAAGCAGGTCGCCCAGGCGGCGGGCGAGGCGACGTGGCAGATCGTCAAGCCGCTGCTCTACGTGACGGGCGGCGTGGCGGCGGTCGGCGTCGTTGGCTTGATCGTATACGCGCAGGTCACCCGCCCGAAGACGACGGTCCAGTTCGCCGCGCCCCCAGCCGCGCCCCCGCCGGCCGAGGCACCGCAAGGAGGTGCATGATGAGACTTGGAACCCTGGGAGCGGTCGGCGTTGGCGTAGCCGCAGCCGGACTCGCGGGCGGAGCCGCCTACTACCTGACTCTCCGCCAACGAAGCGGCGAGTCCGAGCCAGTACCAAAGCCCGCCGAGGACGCGACGCCCGTCGAGCCCGAGGCGCCCACCGACGACGCGTCCGCGACGAACGGAGCCGCGACCGAAGACGAGAAGCGCGTGGGGATGTGGGAGAACGTCCTCCCGTTACCCACGGCTGCCGACGTGAGCGGAGACCTCGTGAACAACTGGGGCATGACGCCGGAGGAGTTCCGGCCGCTGTTCATGTTGATGGAGGAGGTCAGCACGATCGTCGGCTCGGGTCGGCTCTTCTCAGTGATCGCTTATGGCGAGTCGCGGTGGGTCCCGACTGCGCATAACGGTGATGGCGATACGGACCGCGACAAGCGGGAGCGCGCGGGCTCGAAGCGCGCGTGGGAGAACTACAAGGGGCGCAACCCCGAGCTCAAGTTTGGGCAGCAGGCGGCGGACTTCGGGTCTGGCGGGCTGTTCGGCGCGCTCGCGCCGTTCTTCCTGTGGACCGGCGTAATCCCGCTGAGAAGCAAGGCGCCGCTGCTCAACTCTGATCCGCGGATCATGTTCCTGCCGCGCGTCGCGGGCTTCGGCGCCTGCGTATACATGCAGCGGCTGCTCGACAACTACCAGATCGACAATCACGCGGATATCAAGGTCGGCTGGGCGTCGCCGTCGTGGCTCAAGAGCGGTCGCGGTGGCGACAACTACAACACCGTCCAGAAGAAGTTCAAGCGCCACGCGGGCGAGGTCGGTATCGATCTGAACGACGAGTCGACGATCCCCGCGAAGCTGTCGACCAATAACTGGCCCGGCGTGATGTCGGTGCTCGAGCAGCTCGTCGGCACGCTACCGACGCTGCGAGGAGGCGCGTGATGAGGGATTGGGCCGACATCCTGGGCTGCTACGACGGCGAGCTGAACACGCTGGCCGATCTCGCTGGCGACTTCGACGCCGCGTCCGAGGGCGACCGCCTCCGTTGGATCGTCGAGCAGTGGCGCCGCGTGGCGAAATCGATCGGATGGTCCGCGGCGCTGAGCGATGCGCTCGGTGGCGTTGCGCACCTGAGCGACGCTTCGGTGGTCGAGACCGCGGCCTTGCAGGCGTTCGATAACTGGCTGGCTCAGCGTCAGAGCGATAGCTCGCGGCGCGATCCGACACACGCGCGCACCCGCCTGGCCCGCGCGCAGATTCGGCACACCGCGCTCGAGGAGATTGAGCGCATCGGGCTCGGTCGTCGGAATCTGTGGCGTGTCGACATCCCGAGCACGAAGCTGCCAAACCGCGCGTGCTACGACGCGCGGCGGCCTGACCCGGAGGCGACGCCAACCATCACGGCGAGACGCTCCGAGCCGTCGAGAGCGGCGCCGTCGAGCGCGGCGCCGTCGAGCGTCGCGCCTCGAGCGAGCAACCGAACGCTCGCCATGGCGCTGCGGCTTCCTGTGCGCGAGGCACCGGCCGACCGCCACATGTTCCGCGCGTTCCGGGCTGACGTCGCGCCGTCGTACTTCGGGCCGCGCTACGCGATGCCGGCGGTCGGCTGCTCCTACCCGGTGATTCTCTCGCTCGGCACGTTTCCCTACGTCTACGGAGGCGCGCTCGGGTTGCGCCCGCCTGGTCTCGAGTGGGAGACCGGGCGCCCCTGGCGGCCCGCGACGATCGGCATGCGGCTCGCGGCGTCGTTCTGGAGCCCGGTCGGCAACCTGGGACAGGACGCGCGGGTCGTCGTCGCTCAGTACACGCACTTTCGAAAGACGACTGATCGCGTGCTCACCCGCGTTGCCGCGCTCACCGACGAGCGCGCCGCGATCGTCGGCAAGACCTACCGCAAAAACGGCCTCCTCACCGTCTACCAGGGCAGCGAGACGATGACCCGCGTGAACGGGCCACGCGGCGCCGTCTCGGTTCGCGCGTACAACCACGTCAAGCAGTCCTTCGCCGCGTTCTTCGCCGCTCGCCGTGCCTTCCTTCGCGCGCGAGAATCGCTGAGCCCGGCTGCCCGGTCGGCACTCGCCCGGAACCCCGACCCCTGCGTCCGCGCGCGGGGCATTGCTGAGAGCGCGTGATGTTCATCGAGCCGGGAACCGACAAGTTCGACAAGCTGTTCGGCTCGTTGGGCAAGGAGTTCAGGAGCACGCTCCCGCCCCACAGCGTGCTGATGGACGCGCTCGCCGATCCGTCGATCGATCCGAGCAACATCGACACGAACTTCGCGATCACAAACGAGATCGGCTCCACGGGTGCGCTGCACTCTCAGGGCGTCACCGACTTCCAGGACGGCGCGCGTTGGCTCCTGCGCTCGATCGCGGTCCCGAAGGTCGGCGTCACGGGAGCTGCCTCGAACGGCGTGATGTCGAACTTACTGCCGGCGATCAAGGACGTGACGTTTCCCGCCGAGATTGCGTCATCACTCAATCCGAAGGGAGTCGGCCTCGCGCTCGGCGACGCCCTGATGTCCGGGACGACCGGCGGCGGCTCGGCGGGCGCGACCGTCGCCAAGGCCGCGTTTGGTATCGGCATGGCGGCGCTCTCCGCCGCGGGACCCGTGGGTGCCGCGGCTGCGGCGATCGTCGGCTTCGCTGCCGCGATCTTCGGAGCGTTCCGAAGCAAGAAGATCAAGGAGGCCAAGGACGCCGAGGAGCGACGCGCCGCCGCCTACGAGCGCTTGCCGCCGCTCCAGGAGCCGAAGATCCGAGTCGATGACTGGTACGTGAACTCCGTCGTCCGCGGCGTGCTCGAGACGGGGCACTGGACGCGCCTGTTCTCGCCTCGCTTCGATCCGCGCGCGGAGTGGGTTGGCTCGCCGCGCTTTGGCGGGTACGGCTTCGCAACCGGTAAGGTCGCTCCCGCGTCTGCGGATGACCTCGGAGTCCCCAAGGGCCTGTTCACGCCGGTCGACGGCGTCGGCTTCATCCCCGGGATGAACGAGATCACGAGCGTGATCCAGGTCAGCCTGAACCCCTTCGGCGCCGTCGTGGATCACTGGCGCAACCAGAGCGCCGCGTGGCCGATCAAGCAGGCGATCGTCCGCGACGTCGGCTCGTTCTACGTCAACACCGGGCGCCTGTGCTCGATCGCCTGGTCCTGGGCGACACAGCAGCACGCATCACCAGACCTCTACAAGATCAACGTCGGGACCGCGCAATCCGATGATACGGAGTGTCTGCACTACCGTTGGCGATCGTACTGCGACGGTGGGCTCGACTTCCTGCGCAAGAACGCGACCGAGAGCTACGAGATCGAGATCCCTGGCACAGGCGTCAAGGCGACGTTCCTGCGCGTGAAGGATCCGATGCACCCCGAGTATCTGTTCGGCTCTGCGATCGGATGCGCGATCGGGTCATGGCGTTGCCGCCTTGATGGCGGCACGACTTACCACCCCGTCTACAGCAAGCTGACCTCCGGCAGCTATGTGCGCTTCGATATGGATAAGCCGGGGCTCGGGCCGGGGCGCTCTCGCGATCTTGGCTGCGTGATCGACCCCGCCTCGTACGACGCGAAGGCGGATGGCTCACGTTGCATCGTCACGATGTACGAGACGAGCATCAAGCAGACGCTGAACGCGGTCCGCCGCCGGCAGCTCTCGATGTTGCGCCGCTCGCTCGTGTGCGCCTACGTCCGGCGCGGCTGGGACGCGTTCAAGGACAAGCCGGTGCGTGACCGGCTCGACGAGGTTCGCCAGATCCTCCTCGAGCACCCCGACCGCAAGCTCGTGCGCCTCTCCGATGTCCCCGACAATGAGCCCTTCGTCGGCACGGACGGCAAGACACGGGACTGGAAGCAGGCGCTCATCGACGCAGGGGTGCCGAGGATCCCGATGATCACGACGATCAAGGGTCGGTCGCCCGGCGTCCTTGATCCCAAGGCCGACGAGCCGCCGACGGTTCCCGGCACGAATCACGCGATGCCGTTCGCCGACCTGGCGATCGAACCAGGCGACCCGCAGCCGCGCTCGACGACGTGGGCGTGGGCCACGGGTGTTGGGGTCGCGCTCGCGCTCGGCGGAGCGGCCATCGCCTACCCGTGGGAGCGGCACAGACAGAGGGAGCAGCGAAGTGGCAGATAACGATTGCGAGGCGAAGCTCGCCCGACTGGAGAAGTACACCGAGGAGGAGGCGCGTCGCAGCACGCGTCGCCTGGGCGTCGCGCTCGTCTCGGGCGTGGGCCTCGCGGCCGGTACGTTCGCGCTCGGGTGGTGGTTGAAGGGGCGGAACAGCTCGTGCCGCATCACGCTCCAGGCGCGACCCGTGAACCAGAACGGGAACGGAGGCTGAGTCGATGGATTTCACGGTCCGAGGTGTTCGCGTGCCCATGGTCGCGCTCGAGGTCGAGGGGACCGATGGGCGAACGATGACCGTGTTCGTGCGCGAGGGGATGTCGCTCTCACTCGACACCGGGGAGCTGAAGAAGGCCCGCAAGCCGCCGAAGGGCGTCAGCGAAGACGAGAAGCCGACCGCGAAGAAGGCCAAGGACAAGGGCGAGAAGCCACCGACGAAGAAGGAAGCCAAGGACGCCGCGAAGGAGGCCGAGAAGGCGTCCGATGAGGCCAAGAAGGCGGCGGCGAAAGCAGCGTGTAAAGCCAAGGAGGCGGAGAAGGCCGAAGCCGAGCTCCACGCGAACGAGGAGGCAGCACGCGCCGCAGCGGCGGAGAAGGCCGCGGAGGCGGAGAAAGCCGCGACCGAAGCGGCCAAGGCCGCGCGCAAGGCTGAGAAGAAGGCGAGCGCCGCCGAGAAGAAGGCCGAAGCCGCGGGTACGGAGGACGCCGCCGAAAAGGCGGCCGCGGCGAAGAAGGAAGCTCGAGCCGCCCGCCGCAAGGCGAAGTCCGCCGAGAAGAAAGCCGAGCACGTCGCCGAGGTCACCGGGGAGTCGCTCGACTGGAAAGAGCGCATGGTCGAGAACCGCGTGGTCCACGAGGCGAAGTTCAACGGCGGCTCGTTCAAGATCCTGCGCGCCGGCCAGCGCTGGGCGCTGTTCTACGAGTGGAAGGACGGCACGTTCCGGGACCTCGAGGTCGGCAGTGTCGACCACCTCAAGTGGACCGCCGAGGTGTTCGTCAAACACGGGATGCACCGCTTCGGTACGGCCCGCGAGTTTGTCGACGCGACCAAGGCCGAAGGGCCAGATCGGTTTGCGCCGCCGGTCCAGGGCCGGCTGACGTGGATCAAGGACACGCCGAACGACGCGATCACGTACCTAGCCGCGCTCCCCCGATACGGCCACTACGAGGCCATCAAGCAGGCGGACGCGAGCAAGTACGTGCTGACGTGGCATCCGCTCGACAACGACGAGGAGCAGCTCGGCGAGTATTCGCGGGCGATCGACGCGAAGCGACGGGCGCAGCGACACGCGGACCTGATGACCGCGGAGCCCCATGTGCAGCGCGTGAGCGACACGGAGTTGACCTGGCTCGAGAGCACCAGCGGTGACCGCCGTATCTGCATCGCGTCCGCTGGCGATGGCGGCGGCAAGTTCAAGCTCGTCGAGTCGACAACGGGTGCTTACGGACTGTTCTACATCCGTAGCGAAGACGACTGGCAAGAACTGGGCTGCGGTACCGAGGACGCGATGAAGGAGCGCGCCGAGGAGGCCGCAAAGGCACAGAAGTCCGCGAAGTCGCGCAAGAAGAAAAAGCCGCCCAAGCGGACCGGCGCGAAGAAGGCCGAGACACCGGCAACAGACCCCGAGGCGACGCGCGAGCCCGAGACCACTTCGAGCGAGGCCGTCGCCGATGACGACGCGGCGAAGCAGAAGATCGTCATGGGTGGTCTCGAAGAAATCCTCGAGAAGGCAGCGGAGAAGATCGCATGACAGGTGAGGCGCTACTCAACACCATCCTGCCCGCGTGGCGCGAGAAGGTTGGACCGGCGGTTGGCTTCGAATGGTTCGATCGCTTCATCGCGGCCCAGCGCGACGCGATCGTCACGCTGCTCCAGAAGTGGATCAACAAGATCCGGGCCAAGCGAGCCGCCAAAGCGGCGCCGCCGGATGAGTGGACCACGGCGCGGCGGACCAAGGCCAACCTCGCGGCGGTGAAGATCCTGGCGAGTAAGTCGCCCGACGAGATGACGAGCGAAGACCGGCGCACGCTGATGGCCTACTCGGGCTGGGGCGGCCTGTCGATCCGCAACGTCCGCGACAAATTCCCCGAGGGCTGGAGCCCCGAGAAGTACGGGCTGATCCACGAGTACTACACGCCTACCCGCGTAGCGCGGTCCATCGGCGACGCGATCTGCGGCTTGCTCGGTGACATCGGCGGGACCGATGGGCGCGTGCTCGCGCTCGAGCCATCGGCCGGCATCGGCCGGCTCGTGTTTGGCGTCGAGCAGGCCGAGTGCGAGGGCAAGCCGCCGATTGACTGGATCACGACCGAGTTCTCGCGTGTCTCCGCGGCCATCCTCCCGGCGCTCTTGCCTGGACACGACCACAATCACGAGACCTTCGAGAAGTGGCTCGACGCCAACGGCAGCGAGTACCAGGGCCGCGTACATCTCGTTGTCTCGAACCCGCCCTACGGCGAACGCGGCCTCGCCAAGCAGCAGGATGAGTCCGAGGAGTACGAGGAGGCGATGGCCTACATGTACTTCCTGCGCCGCGGGCTCGACATTCTCGCGCCCAACGGCATCGGCGTGTTCCTCGTGCCCGCGGGCTTCCTGACCGGCAAGCGGCAGCGAGACCTCCGGAAGAAGATTCTCAAGCGTCACCACCTGTCAGCCGCGTTCCGTCTGCCGAGCAAGCTGTTTCCCGGGGCGCAGCTCGTCGTCGATCTTCTGTTCTTCCGCTCGCGCGGTGGCGAGCTCACGAAGGTCGACGCTGAGGACGAGTTCATCCTCGAGGGCCGCTACTTCCGGCGGTACCCGTCGCACATCCTGGGGGTCGAGCGTGGCGTCGCCAGCGACGAAGACGACCAGACAAAGGAGCCGAGCGGGCGCGACTGGTATCGCGTCGACGGCACGTTCGAGGGGCTGCCCGCGTTCAGCGAGCGCGCGGTGTGTGAGTCGTGCCGGATCACGCCTTACAGCTGGGCGATCCCTGACACGCCACTCCGCGAGGTCGAGCGCAAGGCGTCGGGGGAGACCGCGGCGATCCGGGCGGCTCTGTATCTAGGTGTTCGCGTCAAAGAGTTCACCGACGCGCTCGAGGCCAAATCGACGCGGACGCTCGACCTGTGGGCCGACCTGAAGCTGTCGATCGAGGACTTCGTCGGCTCACGGATGTACCGGGACGCGGGCGGTCCTCGCAACCCGCACCAGTGGTCCGAGTTGGTCGCGCTCGCCGAGAAGAACGAGGCCGCTGCGGGCTTCTTGAGCGCCTTCACGGAGACCGGCGATCTCGCGCCCGCGATTCGCTACCGGCCGAGCGTGCGTCTCGTGTGGAGCGGATCGAACGCCGATATACTGGGGCAGGCCGAGTTCCTCTATCGGCGCCAACGCTGGCTCGATATTGACGCGCTGCTCGAGTTTCACGAGGCACATGACGGCAAGATGTCGCGCGACGAGGTTCGCGCGGCCTTGCTCGCCAACGAGTGGTTCCTCGACCCGCACTCCGGCCCACGCAACGCGCCCGAGAACGCCGAGTTCCTGACGCCCGAGCGCGACTACACGACCGGCCCGCTGTGGCGGAAGTATGACTACGCCGAAGCGCGTGCGTCCGATCCGCAGTGGGCGCGCCAGGCCGCCGTGTTACTCGAGGCGATCGACACGATCGAGTTCGAGGATATCCCCGACATCACGCCGCGCGCCGGTTGGATTCCGACGAACGTGCTGAGCGATTGGGTCGCCGACACGATCGCGCCGGGCGTCCGTATCTCGCGTGACGAGGGCGTCTACACCGCGAACTCGCGCGAGTACGAGAAGCTGCACAAGGACCGCTCGATCCCCACCGAGGTGTTGTGGCTGATCGGCTGGCTGACCCACGATACAGGTCTGTTCAAGCCAGTCGACCCCGAACCTGACGATCCCAAGGAGAAGCAAAAACGTCGGCCGATCGCGGTCCGTCGCGCTGAGCAGGCGGCCAAGTGGGTCGAGAGCTTTCAGTCGTGGGCGGGCGCGTCGACCGAGCAACGCACCCGCATCACGGAGGCGTACAACCGCGCGTTCCAGGGCTACATCGTCCCGAACTACTCGAAGGACCCCCTCGACATCGCCCGCATGTCGGGCAAGGTGAAGCTGCACCCGCACCAGACCGCGGGCGCGCGCCGTGTGCTCGACAACCGCGGCGGCCTGGTCGCGTACGACGTCGGCGTCGGCAAGACCTACACCGCGCTCGCCGTGATCGCCCGCGCGCGTCAGGAGGGATGGGCGCGGCGCCCCGTCGTGATCGTGCCGACCAGCCTGGTGTGGAAGTGGTACGACGACTTCGGCCGCATCCTGCCCGATTACCGCGTGCTCGTGATTGGGCAGAAGCGCATCAAGCGGCAGCGCGGCGAGGCCGTCAAGGAGGCGCGGGTGCTGCTCGAGGCCGGCAGCATCAACGCCGAGCAGTACGAGCGACGTATCACGACGTCGACGTCGGACGGCATCGACCGCCAAGCCGAGAAGTGGCTCGCGTTCATGGGCGGGGCCTACGACGCGGTCATACTGACGCACGAGGCGATGAAGAACGTCCGCCTCAACAACGAGGAGATCATCGACTACGCCGAGCACCAGTCCGCGATCCAGCGCTCGGTCAAGACAACGGTCCGCCGCGCGAACGAGCAGTCCGAGACGAAACGAAAGCTGTCCGAGCGGCAAGAGGCGGTGATCGAGCACGGCGTCGCCCGTTGGGTCGCGGACACGCTCAAGACTTCGAAGCGGCAGGACTTCATCCAGGGGCTGTACTGGAGCGACATCGGCATTGACCTGCTCGTGGTCGACGAGGCCGCCGATTTCAAGAACCTGTACATGCCCGAGCGGCGCGAGGGCGGGAAGATCCCCGAGTTCATGGGCTCGGGTGGTGACCCGTCCGATCGCGCGTGGCAGCTCGACTTCCGCGCCGCAGGTGTCCGGCGCAACACCGGCGGCACGGGCATCGTGCTGCTGACCGCGACCCCGGCGAAGAACAGCCCGCTCGAGTACTACAACCTGGTTCAGTACATCGATCCGAACGCGTGGACCCGCCTGGGTGTCGACGATCCCGAGCAGTTCATCGATCGCTACATCCTGACCGAGTCCCGCGACGTGATCACGCGGACCTTCGATGTCGAGCGCCGGCAAGCCGTCGTCGGCTTCTCGAACCTCGACGAGCTGCGCACGGTGTTGCTGCGATACGGCGAGTTCAAGAGCGCCGAGGATGTCGACCTGAAGCTCCCCGAGCCGCGGATTTCACAGGTCACGGTCAAGATGGATAAGCGGCAGGAGGCGAAGTACGCGAAGGAGGTCGCGCGCCTCGAGCTCCTGCTCAAGGATCCCGTGGGCCTCACCCCCGAAGAGGAAGCGGAGATCGAGGACGTCAAGCGGCAGGCGCTCGGGATCCAGGAGCGGCTCAACTACGTCGCCCTGCACGCGGACGGCGACGAGGGCTATCGCTGGAGCACGGCGTTCGGTGGGACCGAGACGCGTAAGGTCTCGCTCGTCAGCATGTCGACGTGGCTCGAGAAGGGCTGGACCGTCGTCGGCGCGCTCGAGCAAGGGGACACCGAAGCCGAGATGACGCGCGAGCTGCCGCGGCCCGATCCCCATGGCCCGAAGTTCGAGCGCTGCGCGCTCAACATCAAGGCGCAGCGCAACTGCGGTCACATCGTGTTCATGCAGTCGGTCGCGCCGCATCTCTGGTTCAAGGAGGTGCTGATCGAGCACGGCATTCCCGAGGATCGAATCGCCATTCTCAACGCGAAGGCCGTGCCCGCGGCCGTCAAGCGCACCGATCTCGCCAAGGCGTTCACCGGCGACCCCGAGACCGGCGACGAACCGGCCTACGACGTGATCATCTGTAACTCGGTCGCCTACGAGGGCCTGGATCTCCAGCTACGAACCTGCGCGATCCATCACCTGGACATGCCGTGGACGCCCGGCGATCTCGAGCAGCGCAACGGTCGTGGTTACCGGCAGAACAATTCGTGCCCGATCCTCAACATCTACTACTACGTCAGCGAGGAGAGCACGGACGGCATCCGGTTCAAGAAGGTCGAGGGCAAGTCGACGTGGATGTCCGAGCTGCTGCGCTCGAGCAAGTCCGTGATCAACAACCCCGCGGCCGAGGCCGCGATCTCGGCCGAGGAGATGTTGATTCGCCTCAGCCGCAACAAGGAGGGCGTGCGCAAGCTGATCGAGGAGCGTGACCGGCGAAAGCTCGCAACCGCGCAGGCCGAGCATCGTCGCGTGGCCACCAAGGCGCTGCACGTGGCCAACGAGAGATTCCGGGCCGCCCGCGCGACCCTGGACAGCGGTCGCGCCCAGCGTTTGCGTGAGGAGGGCGAGAGCCTGCTCGCCGAGGTGCGTAAGCAGGACACCGAGTCATGGCCTTGGGCGCCGTGGGCCGAGCTCGTGCGCGAGGTCGAGGCGTTCATCCCGGATCCGCCAACGGGCCCGGTGTTCGAGAGCCTGCGAGTGACGCGGCCCGATCGCGTCTACGACAACAAGATCGAGGCGTTCGAGTTCGGTCGCGTGATCCGTGACGATGGCGAGGCGCGGATCACGATGCGCGGCGCTGGCGGAGCGACGTGGCGCGCGCTCGATGGTGACGGCGTCCGCCAGTTGCACATCAAGCCCGCCCACCTACCCGGTGTGTCGACGCTTGAGTGGCCCGCGGACGACGACCGGCTCACGCGCGAGAACATCGACCGCGTCGTCGCGGCTGCGTTCCGCTTCGGCGCGGGTACCTGGGAACGACTCGGCTGGCGCGGCGCGTCCGATACCTGGATCGAGAAGTGGTGGCCGGTGTTCTCGAAGCCGATCCTCGCGGGGATCATGCGTGCGGGTAGCGAGCGCCTGCCGGTCGTCCGCGACGGTGTGCTCGAGATCCGCGCGGGGACGATCCTGCGCCGTGTTGAGGTGCTGCCGCCGACGCTCGCGGGGTGGCGCCGCTATCTCGAGTTGGCCCCCGCGAGCGGGCTCAAGTTTGGGCAGCTCGAAGAGGCGGGCCGATTCTGGTTCGCGCGCGAGTTTCCGCGCGGGCTCGTCGATGTCCAGCAGGCCCGCGCCGCGACCTACACGACCCCGGGCACCCGCGTGACCTGGCGGAGCGTAGCCGAGTGGATCGATGGCCTCGAGACCATCAAGTCGCGCAAGGACGCGAAGCGTCGCCGCGAGGCCGCCAAGGCGCACATCGACGCCTTGATCGAGTACCCGCAGGTTCTCGAAGCCGCGGACGCCTCCTCGCTCGACGCGCTCGTCGACGCGCTGAACACCTTGACCGAAAAGGTCCTGGACGATGGAGGTCGCGCGTCGCGGACGACGTTGATCGACCGCGTCGAGGCCGAACGCGCGCCCGCGTCCGAGGCTCCAACGGAGACGTGGCGAACCGATGGTGTGCGCGCGAAGTGGTCCAACCTCAAAGAGTGGCTCGCGGTCCTGCACGATCTCGAGCAGCGACGCGACTCGGTTCCGCGAAAGAACAAGCTCAGGGCACACTACGACGCGCTCGACAAGGATCTCGAGGCCGCGCTCGATCAGTCGACGCTCGTAGAAGTTCACGAGGCATGGCGCGTACTCTCGTCAACCACGCGCGATGACGGCGGCTACAGCCCGCGCTCCGAACAGCGAGCGCGAATCCTCGACGCGCTTGATCGCCGCTGCGCCAAGGAGCGCAAGAGCAAGCAGCCTGAAGCTGCCGAGAAGGGCCGTAGCGGGTTTGACGAGCGCCTTGTCGAGTTCGCGGGCTCGACCTTGCTCGAGAAACAGCGGATGTGGTTCGAGGCTGCGCTGTTCCCCGGCGCCGCAGTCGTGCTCAACCACGTCCGCGAATTCCGCGGGCGTCAGGGGACGACACGCGCAACACTCAACGATCTACGTGTAGCGATCGAGGCCGACACGCTCGTGACGCGGGTCGTGAAGGAACGCGGGCAATTCTTCCTCCCCGATGGCGCCGTGGACAACGGGCGCGTGCTCGTCAGGGAAGAGGACGCGGCCATGGTCGTGAGCGTGAGCCCGCTCCAGGGCAGCCTCTCCGTCGATGGCGAGGACTTCGAGCGACGAGTCTACACGACGGTCGATTCTCGACTCACTGGCGCGTCGTGGGTCTACCTGCACAAGGGCGACGGCGAAGACGAGCGCTTCAAGCCGTTCACGGTGATCATTGAGGCGTGGACCCGCTTCGCTGAGATCCGCGAGGCGCTGACTGACAAGAGTATCGCGCTCGAGAGCGCGCTCGTGGTTAGCGAGGAACCGCCGTCATGGCGTGAGGAGCTCGCGGAGGCGTCGCCCGCGTTGCGCCGCTCTTTCGAGCTGCTGGAGCGCGAGTTCCAGGTGGTCGTGCTCGACCGCGGCCCCGCCCACATCCGTGTCGGTCTCGAGGTCAAGAAGGGCCGGAACCGGAGGAAGCCGGAGAAGAACAAGATCGCCGCAGTCAGTCTGTTCTCTTCCAAGCTGGCGACGCATTGGGTTTGGTACGTCCCGCCCCAGCAGCGCGCCCAGATCGTCGAGATTGTCGAGGCCGCGCAGCACGGCGACGAGAGCCGTATCGCCGAGGTCGCCAAGGCCGAGCCCGAGGCTGTCGAGTACAGCACGCCCCGCGTGATCGAGGAGCTGTACGACGGCGACGCCGAGGAGCTGCTCGACTTCGTGTCACGCCTGGACGCGCGCATCCAGGCCGCCCGTCGCTATGACCCCTACGATATCGCCGCGTGGATCCGTGAACATCTCGACGATGACGTCGGGGGCATGCTCGAGGACTACCTCGATAAGTACGAGGAGGAAGACGAGCCGATTCAGCCTGTCTCCGAGTTCATCGATTACCTGCGCGAAGCGTTCGGCATGATCATGCACGAGCAGTCACGCTTCGAGAGCCGCGATGGCGGGTTCCTGGTTCCGCCGCAGGCCGTGCACGACGGCATGGTCTTGGTCCTCACCGGCGACGGCGCCGAGATCGTGCCGGTCGATGTTCGCGAAGTGGAGAGCGAGGACGACGAGGTCGTGGTCGCCGAGCGTTCGAGCAGCCCGAGCTACCTCGTGGCGGCGGACGATGAAGGGGGCGACTTCACGCTCGCCCAGCCCGGGGCCGAGGGCGACGCGGACGCTGCGTGGAAGACGTTTGTCGAGGCGTGGGCGCAGCTCGACGCGCTCAAGACCGCGATGACCGAAACGCCCGTGGGCCTCCGAGCTGTGCGCGGAATGCTCGACACGGCCGCGGCGCTCGTGCTCGTGCCCGCGTGTCGCGGCCGCGAGCAGCAGAACGCGATCAAGGGCCTGCGCCGCGCCGAGAAGCTATACGTCGAGGCCGCGGCCGCGTTCGCCGGTGGCGGTCGTATCGCTCCGCTCCAGTCGACCCACAAGGCGATCAAGATCGTCGCCGAGATTGCGCGCGACGTCTCCGAGGAGTGCGCGATCGGGCAGACGAGCTTTCTCGACCAGTCGGAGCGCGTGCCGACGACGCTCGACGCCGCCCGGGAGCTCGCCTCCAGGCAGACCGACCGGGACGAGGAGCAAGACCTACTCGAGTACGAGGAGCAGGTACGCCGCAAGGACGAGGCACGCGCGCGTACTCGACAGAGGATCGAGGCCCGCAAGCGTGGCGAGCCCGTACAGGTCGACGACGCCGAGCTGGACGAGGAGCTCGAGGTCGAGAGTCTCGGTCCCGATGTCGAGGAGGAGATCGAGCGCTGGAGCGACGCGCTCACGAAGTCCCTCGCCGCGCCACTCTACCGGCCAAAGCGCGCGAACGATGAGGACTGCGGCTGCAAGGGCGACGGATACATCGCCTCCGAGGCGCTCTGGCACCTGCTCGGGGGCGCGGCCTCCGGGTACACGCCGCGCTGCGTCCGGCACGAGGGGACTTCGCACTGGTACCTCCAGGGCCGCAACGGGCACATCGTCGATCTGACGGCGAGCCAGTTCTCGCGCGAAGTCCCGTACCAACGCGGGCGCGCTCGCCCGTTCCTGCGCGAGCGCCCGAGTCAACGCGCCTGCGTCCTCATGCGACGCGCGCGAAACCTGCAAAGGCGAGCGGCGTGAAGGGGGACGAATGGCGATCGAGGCCGAACGACTACTACGGGACGCGATGGATCGTGAACGCGAGGCGGTCTACCGCGAGGCGATGTGGCGCACGTACGTCTACACGGGCAGCGGGCTGCTGGTCGGCGTCGCTATCGGCTGGTTCGGACATCGCATGCTCAACGAGCGCGGCTCACAGCCCGGCTCGAAGGAAGGATCATAATGGCACGCTGGTCACGGTGCGCTGAGATCTTGATGGCCGAGGGCGACCCCGAGCCGGTCTACCCGCTGCCAAACACGACGGCGCGATTCGCCACGTGGTCGCTCTGTGGCGGACGCCCGAGCGCGTGTGCCCCCAAGAACTGCAAGCGTTGGCACTGCGGGATCGACCTGATCAAGGCGGCCGACGACGCCCTGGTCGTCGCGCCCGAAGACGCCGAGGTCATCGGCATCGACAAGGGCTGGTCTGGCAGCGCCCGCGCGGTGTACTTGCGGACCTACACGGGCCTGTTCCTCGTGCTCGGCGGTACGAAGCGCGGATCGGGGCAAGAGTGGGATGTCGTTAGAGGCAGCCAGGTCAAGAAGGGCGACCCGATCGGCCGTGTGCTCGGCTCCTACGGGATGATCCATTTCGAGACCTATGTCGACGACGGGCGCACGTCGAACTCGCGCTGGTACGTAGGCGATGAGCCGCCAGAGGGGCTCCGTAACCCGCTGAACTACATCCAGCGGGCCGCCGGCCGCATCGAGAGCCTCGAGACCTTCGCGCAACGTCAGCAGGTGCTCGTCGATCTCGGCTACGACCCGGACCCCGTTGGTGAGCCGTGGGGCGAGCGCTCGAAGGCGGCGCTCAAGGAGGCCCAGAAGGATCTTGGGATCGAGTCTGATGGCCTGTGGGGCGAGAACACCGAGGCCGCGATCCAGGCCGAGCTCGAGAAGCGCTTTCCCGAGTGCGACGCGCCGGACGGCGAGCCGTGCCCGGGGCAGGCGCCGACGAATACGAAGCAAACGACGACCACGGGCACCGTTCGCCCGCCCCCCGCGCCGTCGCCGTCACTCGGCGACACGCTGCGCGCGTGGGCACCCACGATAGCGCTGTCGCTCGCGGGTGCTGGCGTGGTCGCGGGCGGCGTCGTGTTGATCCGCAGGTCCAACGAGGAGAGGCCGTAATGGAGATACAGCTTGGTCAGCTACACGATGGGAAGTACCGCCTCGAGATGATCGTGATGCCGCGCGGCGAGCATCACCTCGAGGTCATCGAGCCGGGGGATTGCGTCGCGCTCGTCGTCATTTCCGGCGAGGTCACGGCGCAGTACCAGGGGCCGGTTCGCGCGCCCGCGCGGGCGCTCAAAGCTCGCCGGGGCGCGCCGGTGTTCCTGGTCTCGCCGGGGACGTACAGCGTGATCGCGGACAAGAACACCTTGGGCTTTCGCGGGAGCCGGACCAATGGATAAAGACGACATCATTGGCGGACTCGTCGTGATTGGGGGCCTCCTCAAAGACCTGGGGTTCAAGTCCACGGTACCGATGCCGAGCACGGAACCAGAGCCAGACGAGGAAGAGGCGCCTCCAAAGGAAATGGATTGGGCCGACTTTTTTCGAGGAGTACGCGAACGTGCTGCACAAGGCGAGGGTCAGGAGCGACCGACCGCCGGTCACAAGGAACCGACACACGACAGCAACGGGCCGTTTACGGCGCCGAAGATGTCCGCGACGTTCACGAGCGCGAGCGAGGTTACCGATGAGACGGTGTTCACGACCGGCGCGACGAGGGCGGATCATACGTCAAGGAGACGACGACGCAGGCGACAAGGACGCGGCCAAGCGAAGTCGACGAAGACCGACACGCCGAGTCGATCGGAGGAGGTCCAAGTCGAGGCCGAGCCGCGGGTGCGTTCGCGCCCCGCGACTCGAAGCGAGCGAGCCGCTGACGGGAAGTCGCGTACGAATGCGTCGGTCAGTTCACGCGAACGTGATCTCGAGCGAGAAGTCGCCGACGCTCAGCGCGTGATCGGCATTCAGCGCGAGCTGATCGACACGCTCGAGAAGCGGCTCGCGCTTGCGAATGATCCGGAGTTGGCGAAGGCCGTTGAGCGACTCGAGGAACGCGTGAGCCGACTCGAGAGCGGCGGCCGCCACATCTCGCTCGTCGGCTCGCGTGGCGAGCGGGAGCACAACGGGTGAGCGTGCAGGAACAGGATCGGCTTGAAATGCAGCTCGCCGGGATCCAGAAAGCCATCCTTTGGAGCGGTAGCGCGCTGGTGTTCGGAGCACTCGTTGGCCTGGGCATCGGTGTCCGCTTCGGCCGTGACATCGAGCGATTGGCACGCGAGCGCAGACGGGAGGAACAGCGATGAAGCACGAGACGAAGGTAGCGCTCGGTTACGCAGGATTGGCGACGGGTCTGGTGGGTCTTGGCGCGGCTCTCGGCGTCATCGCCACGCGCCGGCGCGAGCGACCGACGCTGATGGGTCGACGCGAACCCGAGGCGCTGGCGTATCGGGCCAGCCGCAACATCCCGAATCTGATCGTGATCGCGCCGCCGCAGGGGAGCATCTCGACGACAACATCACAGGAGATTCTCTCCACGCTCAGGCGGATGCCGCGTGGCCCGCTCGGGATCGCCATTCATGCGCTCGGCGGCGTCACGATCGCGGTCGATCACGTAGCGCATGCGTTGGCGAAATGGCCCGATCGCGTGACGGCCTACGTGCCGTACCGCGCGATGTCAGGTGGGACTCTGATCGCGTTGGCGGCGAACGAGATCGTGATGGACTCGTCGGCGATCCTGGGCCCTGTCGACCCGCAGCTCTACGGGCTCCCGGCTGTGACGCTCGCCGGGATGGCGGAGAAGAAGCCGCTCGACAAGATGAAGGAGGAGTGGATTGTGTTCGCCGACGAGGCCCGCAAGGCGCTCGCGGAGACGCGGGCGCTCGTCGCCAGCCTGGTCCGCTCGCCCGCCGCGATCCAGCGGCTCGTCGGCGGTGACACGACCCACGGGCACCCGATCAAGTACGGCGAGGCGAAGCAGCTCGGGCTACCCGTCAGCGAGGGGGTGCCCGCCGAGATTCGCAGCGTGGTCGACTACGAGATCGAGCGCAATCGTAACGTGGGTCCCGTGTTCTTCATCGGCGGTCACCGGCACACACGGATCGGATGAACCCAATCGCAACCAGGGGGAGACATGACAACGCGATCGACATTGCTATGGGCGGCCGGTGGGCTCGCGGTTGGCACGGCCGTCGCGTACGCGACCACGAGTTGGCTGCGCTCACGCCCGCTCGACGATGGTCGCTTGATGAAACCCCTGGACACGAAACCGACCAAGCCGCCGGCGTCGGTGACAACCGATGAGCAGTGCAATGTCTCGCTTCCGGCCCCGTGGGTCGACGAAGACGCGCTCGACCGCGGAAGCCGAGCGGAGATGGAGTCGCTGCACGTCGAGCTCGCTGACGCGCTCCGGGGGTGCGGCGCGAAGCTCCGCCACGTCACGGTTCAAGAACTCACGTACCTGCGCCAGGCCAACGAGTACGCGATCCCTCCGCGAAAGCTCTGGCGTCGGATGGCGAAGACCGTCGTGCTGTGGGAGGGGATCCGTGAGGAATTCGGCCGCCCGATCGTGATCAACTCGGCCTATCGCGACCGGACCTACAACCGTGTCGTTGGCGGACAAGACAAGAGCCAACACCTTCAGGCCAGCGCGCTCGACTTCGCGGCGCAGCAGTCGAGCTTGACTACGACGCTGGCGAAGATCGTGTTGACGCGCTTTCGCCGGGTCGGAGCGGGCGAGGCGATGGGGCTCGGGATCGCCGGGTTTCCGCAGGCGTCCTACATCCACGTGGATACCGGCGCGAGCTACCGGGTGTTCTACGAGACACGTAAGTGGCTCGACGCGCGCTGACGCGTGACAGGCGGGGCGACGGTTCGCGGCGGATCGTCCCCACGAGGAAGGGTGCCGCCGCGGAGATGGTGAGACGAAGATGGCAGAACCAATCACGATACAGTTGACGTTCACGACCCCGCTCAACGGGACCGGCGACATCGCGCTCGAGCGCAACAACCTGACTGTGACGAACGGGCGGCTGTACACGGCCACGGTTCCTTCGGGCAGTCGGCTGAACCCCGATCTGTTCAGCCTGGTGAGCGCGGGCTCGGTCAAGAGCGTGGCGATCAGCGCGAGCACGCACTGCCCAACGGACGTCGCTCGCGTCTACGTCGGGAGCACGGTCCGAACGGAGATTGATCTGCGCGGTCGACATCAAACCGTGACATTCGGGCCGGGTGAGCAGCTCGCGTTCGTGACCCATGGTCCCACTACGGTGACGCTCGTCGTCAACGAGCTGTCGGAGGCCGAGCACGCGGCTCGTGTCGAGCCCGTCATCGCGTTTCCCTCACGGATTCGTCTATCGCGCAGCGACGGCAGCGGCTTCGCGCCCGGCGGGGTGCTGACCCCGGCGCTGACGTGGAACGAGACCGCGCGGATGTTCACCGCCGACGTGTCCACGAACGGCTCCATCCCGCTCGAGGTGCTCGACCCGCGGGAGTCACGATTTGCCGGCTTGACGACGCGAGTCCGATTGTCCGGTTTCGACGGTGAATTCGCTTCGGTTGGCCGCACCGACGCGGTGAACGGCGAGACACATTTCGTCGCCCAGGTCGCCGTCGGCCAGTGGTCACCACCGTTTCAGTTGAGCCACGATGATCTGCTCGCGCTCGAGACCCCGGCGCTTCGGGCCGGATGCACGTCGTGTGTGGCGGACATCGAGCTGCTTCCGGGACGTGAAGCAGCCGTGGTGGTGTCGACAGCGGCCGCGAGCGCGGGCTCGACGGTCGCCGCTGGAACGGTGCCGCGAAGCGCGTGGATCGATCGAAGCGTCAACGCGGCCGGGGCGACCCCGCGCGAGGACGGCTGGCTTCTTTGGACCCACGCGATCACAGGGAACCCGAACGCCGCGGGGAACAAGGGCTTTCACGGTACGGGCGCGGGGAACAAAGGAATCTTGTCGACGAGCTACGCCGACGAGCTGCCACTCGGGGACCTTCAGTCGCTCGTGATTCGCTACGCGAGCCTGACCGCGGGGAACGACTCAGCGCTGAACACCCCGTACGTCAACCTCGTGATCGACTTCGCGGGTGACGGTTCGCAGATCCAGATCGGCGTGATGTCGATCAACTCGAACGCGAACCTGAACCTGCTGACGCAGGCGACCGTTGGGACGGCGAACGAGCACGAGTACACGCTGACGTGGGTCGGGAACCGCATCCAGGTCGTCAACGAGCTCGCAGGTGTGACTCCGGTCGAAGACGAGGGCGCGGGCTGGCTCAACAAGGTCTACGCGTTCGGCGACATCCTCGCGCAGTATCCGAGCACCCGGATCGTCCGAGCGTTCCCGGCCGACAACGGGCTCCCGGCGGGCCTCGTGATGCCGGGCCTGTCGCTGGTGATCGGCGACAGCAACTACCAGCGCTACTCGAAGGTTCTCGTCCGCACGGTCGAGGTCAACGGGGCGTGAGCGCGGAGGCGAACATGATCAACTGGACGGATCCACCGACCGAATTCAAGGGCGACAAGCTCCACGTTCTCGTGCTTGACGAGGATGTGTACTCGGCCCCAGCACGCCCGCGGCAAGGCGCGCACGAGAAGAGCACGCGGCGCACGATCCTGTGGCGGCTCAAGAACATCGAGGGCAAGAACGCCGCGGCAGTCGATGTTGATGCGCAGTCGCAGGCAACACGCGGTGAGGTCGATCTCGTGTTCGATGAGATGGATGGGCAGTCGCGCCGCGCGAATTGGAACCAGCGACTCGCGGTCGGTGCACTCGTCGGCGGGCTAGGAATCGGGGCGATCGTGGCGGGGCTTGCTTGCCGTCTGACGCAGGAGGGTGACGATGGCGTTCGTAGATAAACAGGGGAAGGAACACTGCTGTGAGAGCTGCGCCGCGTCGGGCGGCTCTTGTGGTGGCGTTCCGTGGTATCGAAACTGGAAGCTGCTCGGCGGTGTCGCGGCAGGTGTCGTGGTGACTGCGGTCGGCGTGTCGCTGATTCGGCGTCCTGACGGCCCGAGGCTACGGGAAGCACGCGGTGACGGTCTCTGACGCGCTCGCGCACCTGTGTCTGGAGGACTACCCAGACGACCAGGCGATCCGGGCTCGTTATCGCGAGTACGCGGCGATCCTGCACCCGGACCGGCACCGAAATAAGGCAGCGGCGGGCTTGCTCATGCGGAAGTGTAACGAGGCACGTGAGGTGTTGCTTGGCTCACCCCAATACAGCCGACGGCGCTCCACCAGCCAGCACAAGTCGTCTGAAGCAACCTCCGCAACGGGACAAATCGGTGAAGTGTTCATTGATGCGGTTGAATCGTATGCAACCGCCTTTGCTCGCGGGAATCGCCGTGTGATTGTGTTCTCAGCCGGTGTAGTGATCGCAGGTACACTCGCCTTGCTCCTCGTCGAGTAATCTGCATTGCCTGCTTTCAGTGTAGAGCGAACATAGTGGCGTGTGCGACACCACGCGCCGGCTCGGTCGCGCTGACGCGCGCATTATTGAGCGCGAATCGTCGAGACGCGCTCGCCCGAGAACTCGCTTCTCGCCACGTCCGCCCGTCCGCATCGACCATGCCGTCGATACTGCGCGCGGATCTGCACGTAGTTGCCCTCCGCGCAACTGGCAGAACACTTATGCGTTCTGTCGCGTACTCATTGTACGTAGGCAGTCAAATTGATGATATTTTAGGCATCCTCAAGTGGACACAGACGGAAAACAGCAGGATGGTAGGGTGCGGGATGTTGCACAACACGGAGCGTTCCCAGGCGCTGCGTTCGACGACACCGTCGCGGCCCCTCGAGGCGTCTGCCCGGGCGAAGCCTTTGACGACACCATCGCGGTCGATCCGAACGTCACCCCGAGTGACGACCCAAACGTGTTTGACGACACAGTCGCTTCGGCTAACAAGCGTGTAGAAAAGAAAATAGTACATACCGACGGCAGCCTTCAACACGAGGCTCGCGACTCCCACATCGGGCGCTTAAAGATTCTGCGAATTATCGGCGCGGGTGGTATGGGCGTAGTCTACGCAGCATACGACCCTGAACTCGACCGCGAGGTCGCAGTCAAACTGCTTCGCGGCAAGAACAGTGACGTAGCCCGCACTCGCCTGTATCGCGAGGCTCAGGCACTTGCTAAGTTATCTCACCCGAACGTCGTCGCGGTCCACGACGTCGGCACTCATCAGGGACAGGTATGGGTGGCTATGGAGTTCGTCGTCGGCCGGACACTGAGTGAATGGATCAAGCAGGAGCAGCCTCGCTGGCGACATGTCCTATCGGTCGTCAAACAAGCTGCTCGCGGGCTCTCGGCCGCTCACGCCGAGGGCCTGTTGCACCGCGACATCAAGCCCGAAAACATCATGGTGGGCGACGATGGGCGCGTACGCGTGATGGACTTTGGCCTAGCGAAGGCCGAGACTGAACGGGAACGGAGTATCCGACAGGATGTGCGACGAAGTGCGCTTTCGGTTGAACTGACAGCAGCGGGCGCAATCATGGGAACGCCGGCGTACATGGCCCCCGAGCAGTTCACTGGTTCGACGGCCGATGAGAGAACAGACGAGTTCGCGCTCGCTATCACGTTGTGGGAGGCGCTCTACGGGCGCAGACCTTTCGCCGGAGACACTTTTGCCAAACTCGCAATCACGGTGACATCAGGTTCACTAGAACCTGTACCTACAAACAGCACTGTACCTACGTGGTTGCGGCGAATTCTCGAGCGAGCGCTTGACGTAGATCGCAACAAACGCTTTGAGTCGGTCCGTGTGATGCTCGAGGCGATCGAGACCTGCGAGCAGCGCACACGCCTTCGTGTGCTCATTATCGGGCTCTCGCTCGGGTTCCTGGCGATGGCGGTGTTGGGCGTTATAGCGGCGACCCAGTGGCGCTCGGCCGAAACAGCACGAGCAAACGCTCTGACTAGTCGAGAGGCTCTGGCCGCGGAAAAACTCGTCGTTGAAGAGCAAAACTCGGCATTGATAGCTGGCGAGGTTAAGCTAAGAAATGCTCTTAGCGCGCAGCAGGGACTACGTGCGAAGATGCTAATTCCGGAGAATAGCGAGGGAGAAGCGCTAAAATTGGGAGTTCTAGCCGTCGGGGCCTACGCTCCTACCTGGGCTCGCTCTCCACCTCCCGAGGCGACGGATGCCCTCGGACATGTGCTCGCCGATGACGCTACGATATTCAGACCCGCGTATACACTAAAAGGCCACGGCGATACGGTACGCGCGGTTGCGTTCTCGCCTGACGGCTCTCGCATAGCGACCGCCTCCTGGGATAAATCCGGGCGCATCTGGGACGCTGCGTCCGGAGCCCTAGTTGCCACGCTCGACGGCCACGAGAACGCTGTCACCGCGTTGGTCTACTCGCCCGACGGTGCGCGCATCGTCACCGCCTCTAGGGATCATTCCGCGCGTGTTTGGGACGCTAGATCAGGCGACCTCATAGCGACACTCCGCGGCCACGAGAACTCTGTCGTCGCGGTCGCCTACTCGCCGGATGGTGCTCGTATCGCCACGGCTGGCGACGACAAAACAGCACGTATCTGGGACGCGATGTCCGGCGACCTTATAGCGACACTCCGCGGCCATAAGAGTCCTATTCGTGTAGTCGTCTACTCGCCCGATAGCACACGTATCGCCACAGCCAGCGCAGACAACACAGCGCGCCTCTGGAATGCTACATCCGGTGCTCTCGTCGCTACGCTCCGCGGCCATGACGATTCTGTTCGGGCACTGGCCTATTCACCCGACGGTGCTCGCGTCGCCACAGCCAGCAGTGACAACACCTCGCGTGTTTGGGACGCTACATCCGGCGATCTTCTTTACACGCTCCATGGCCACGAGAACTTTGTCGGAGCGCTGGCCTACTCACCGGATGGCACGCGCATCGCCACGGCCTCATGGGATAAGACAGTACGCATCTGGGACGCTACATCCGGCGATCCGGTAGCGACACTCCGCGGCCACGAGAACTCTGTCGTCGCGTTAACCTACTCGCCCGACGGCTCTTGCATTGCCACCGTCGGCTACGATAGAACCGCGCGTGTTTGGGACTCCGTGACCGGCGACGCCATTGCCACGCTTCGCGGCCACGAGAACTCTGTCGTCGCGGTTGCCTACTCGCCCAATGGCGCGCGTATTGCCACTGCTGGCTTCGATCGAACCGTACATATCTGGGACGTTAGGCCCGACGATAACATTGCCACGCTCCAAGGCCACACGAACTCAGTTGTCGCAGTTGCCTACTCACCGGACGGTGCCCGTATTGCCACTGCTGGTTACGATAATGCAGCACGAGTATGGGATGCCGGGTCCGGTGTCCTCATCGATACACTCGACGGTCACACGAACTATGTTGTCGCGGTTGCGTTCTCGCCGGACGGCTCTCGCATTGCTACCGCCTCCTGGGACAACACGGCGCGCGTCTGGGACGCTGCGTCTGGTGAACTCGTCGACACTCTTCACGGTCACGAAAACTCAGTCGGAGCGTTAGCGTACTCACCCGACGGCGATCGTATCGCTACCGCTGGCTACGATAACATCGCATGCGTCTGGGATGCCACGTCTGGTATCCTCGTCGCTACCCTCCACGGTCACAAACAGCCACTCGGAGCACTGGTCTACTCTCCCGACGGCTCTCGTCTCGCCACCACTAGCGCAGACAAAACCGCACGTATCTGGAACGCTGCTTCCGGCGAAGCTATCACCACGCTCCACGGTCATGAGAATTACGTCGTAGCGATTGCCTACTCCCCGGATGGTGCTCACATCGCCACCGCATCTTGGGATAGAACTGCGCGAATCTGGGACGCTTCGTCCGGTAGCCATATCACCACGCTTCACGGCCACGAGAACTATGTCGTCGGATTGGTTTACTCTCCTGATGGGGAGCATATTGTATCCGCTAGTTTTGATAAAACCGCCCGGATCTGGAACGCCGACTCGGGAGACATCGTCGCTATTCTCCGGGGGCATGAGAACGAAGTCTACTCGCTGGCCTACTCGCCCGATGGCACGCGCATCGCTACCGCTTCTGTCGATACAAGCGCGCGTGTCTGGGACGCTGTCTCATATGTGAATATTGCAACCCTGCGCGGTCACCGTAGCGATGTCAACGCTATCGTCTTCGCCCCAGACGGGTCTTCCATTGCGACCGCGAGCGCCGACTTCACCGCCAAGGTCTGGAGTCCAGAAACCGGCGAACTACTCACCGATCTCAAAGACCGGATCGGCCTGCGACGGCCAGATGGTTCCATCTCCTGGCCGATCCCCCCACGCGAACTTGCCCGTATTGGATGTCAACGCCTCGAACCGTTCAAGAACGAGTACCCCGAGGCCGCACACATCTGCGACCCATTGCTGCATGCACGGTAGTAAAAGCGAGATAGGGAGCCGCGTATGATCGCGGCCCTTTAACTTTGAGCGGGAGTCACTTCTTTCGTCGTTTCCGCAGTTTGCGCTGTTCCTCCGACCGACCTTGCTGGGCGTCAACGATTCGCTCGCTCGTCTTCTGAAGCGCTTCCTCGACCGCCGTATCCGATACGTGCGCGTACCGAGCCGTAGTGCTCGGACGCCTGTGCCCGAGCATCTTGCCTACGACCGCTAGGGGAACTCCGCCCATGATTGCGTCGCTTGCGAAACTGTGGCGTAGAGTGTGAACAACCACGTCGGAGCCAAGGCCCGCCTTCGTCCGGATTCTTCTCCACGCCTTCCCCACGCTAGCTCGAGCGACGTGCCCGCTACCGTCCCAGCTTGGGAACACCCACTTCGAGCGTCCGTCCCCGAGACGGGCAACCTCGATTAGGAGTTCCCGGACCTCTTCGGAGAACGACACTACCTTCTGGCCCGTCTTGGAGTCTGGGAGTCTAAAGGACCTCCGCGCCATATCGACCCGCTCCCACGACAAGCTGTAGACCTCGCTCGACCGCATTCCGGTGAGCGCGAGTGTTCGTATAGCGTAAGCAATTGCCCAGTGCAGGCCACCCGGCTGGTTCCGCGGAGTATCGAGTCCTTGTTGGATCACGACCTCGATGCGTGCTCGCTCGTCGGCGGTGAGAAATCGGTCTCTCACCTTCGGCTGCTTCGTGCGAACGCCTCGTGTCGGGATCAGGTGGTTCGCGGGCAAGGCGTCCCACTGGATCGCTTTACCGAACAGGCACGACAGTACCTGCCACGCGCAGCGAGCCGCCTGCGGCTTGTCGGTGTACGACCCAACCCACGTTTCAACATCCTCACGTGTGATCGCGGCGAGCCGGACCGACCCGAAGCGAGGCAGGATATGGTTCTTGAGCGCGAGTTCGTACCGCCGCGCTGTCGCGGGTTTGATAGCGATCCTGACGTGGCCGTCAACGAACCGTCGCGTAAAATCGCGAACGTACGGCGACGTGTCAGGAGCCTCTACTGAGGCGCGGTGAGACGCTCCGACACGAGGTCTGCTCGTTGCCATAGCTCGGGCCAGCAAGTCACCCGCGAGTCGGCGAGCCTCGTCAAACGGGATCTCGCTCGCGAGACCGATTCTCTGACGCGTGTCTTTTCCGCCATGTCGAACCCGCGCGAAGTAGACCTTCTTCCCGCTCGGAAGCACACGCAGCATGAAACCGCGCAGCGACGAGCAGGAGATCTCGTATTTCTTCTTGCGTGGCTGAAGTCTGCTGACAAGCCGTTCGGTGATGACTGGCATGGCTCAATTTCGACCCATTAAACGACCCCAAGCAAGCGTCCTTTTATCATGTCTTTTAGGACATGAATTCAAGAATTTACGCGGCTAGAGCGATTTCGTGAGGGTCGCTGTTTCCGTCGAAATCGGCGACGGTCGGGGGGCCTGACTCGTTGTTGGCGCAGCCGGCCGAGGGCAGCGGCACGCGGAACAGCTCGGCGCCGTCGGTGTCGAGGATGAAGACCTCGCCGCGCCGGATGATGACGACCTCGCCCTCGTCGTCGTCGTCGAAGTCGCCGACCGCGTTGAAGCCGTCGCAGGGCAGGGTGCCGCCGCACGGGGAGTTCTGCGTGGTGAAGTCGTAGGTCCAGAGCACGGTGCCGTCGGCGGCGTAGGCGGTGTTGCCGGCGATGACCTCTTGGGTGCCGTCGAGGTCGAGGTCGGCGACGGTCGAGGAGGGGCCGAGGAAGCCGTTGTTGCCGATGCCGCCGGCGCCGCCGGAGGTGACTACGCCGTCCCACTTGAGCATGCCGGACTGACCGTCGAGCACGACGTTGCCGACGATGACCTCGGGATCGCCGTCACCCTCGAGGTCGGCGAGCGAGATGACGGCGCCGCCGCGGCTGTGCACGTTCCAGGTCGGGTACTCGGTGTTGTGCCACAGGACCTCCCACTGGGTGCCGTCGTCGGTGACGCGCTTGAACGCGACGGTGCCCTGCGGGCTGCCGTTGCGGGTGATCGCGACGAGCTCGGGCACGCCGTCGCCGTCGAGGTCGCCCGCGGCGATGCCGGCGTCGTTGGTGAGCTGCGGCGACGAGATCGACGCGAGCGTCGTCATGGTCTGGTCGTCGTTGCACTGGCCGTCGACGATGCGCAGCACCGCGGGCGCGTTGCAGCAGCCGTTCGGGAAGTTGTAGGTCAGGAACGCGATCTCGGGGTTGTCGTCGTCGTTGGTGAGGCCGTCGCCGTTGTCGTCGGTGAGGTTGATGACGATCGGCGTGGCGACCACGTCCTCCCAGCCCGAGTTGGGCAGGCCGGCGCCCTTCCACTTGCAGCCCTGGGTCGGCTCGATCGGGCCGAATTCGGGGATGAACTCGCAGTCAGGTTGGGCCTCGCCGGGGATGCACTGGTCGACGCCGGGGGCGCAGACGTCGCCGAGCGGGCACTCCTCGTCGAACTCGCACTCGATGCCGGGCGAGACGCAGGCGTTGGCGTAGCAGATCTCGCCCTGCTCGCAGCAGATGTCGAGGTCCTCGCCGCACAGGACGCCGGCTTGGCACTTGTCGGCGCAGCCGACCCCGTTGCACTCGAGGGTCACGTCGCAGCACACGTCTTGGCAGTTCGCGCCGTCGGGGCCCTCGTCGGTCTGGCCGTCGCAGTCGTCGTCGACGCCGTTGCAGACCTCGGTCCCCTCGGGGTTCGCGCTGGGCTCGTCGTCTTCACAGTCGCCGGCCTGCGGCACCCAGCCGTCGTCGGGCGGGACGCAGAAGCCCGAGGGGGCGACGTCGTCGTCGCCGTAGCCGTCGCCGTCCATGTCGGGCCAGTAGTCCTGCGCGTCGGGGTCGTCGCCTGCGCAGACGACGTTGTTGTCGCCGTCGCAGGTCCACATGTTCTCGTCGCAGCCGTTGCACTCCCCGCCTGGCTCTTGGGGCAGCGGGTCACAGCCGCCGCAGGCGTTCTCCTGCCCGGGGCAGCTCTGGGACATGGTCGTGTCGCTGTCGCTGTCGCTCTCGGAGCCGCCCGGGCCGACGGTCGTGTCCGAGGAGGTCGAGCCCGTCGCCGGGCCGGCGCTCGGGTCCGAGCTCGCGCTCGAGCTGCCCGCGGTGTCGTCGCCGGTGGTCCCGGTCTGCCCGACGTCGTCGGAGCAGGCGCCGAGGGTGGTGGCGAGCGCGGCGGCGGCGATGAGGGAGAGCGGCGCGCCGGGGCGCGCGGGGCGGTGAGGGGGTCGAGAGGTCATTGAGTCCAGCTCCTCGGCGGATCGACGGGGAATAGGCGCGACGAGCCCGAGGGCGCGGGCGCGGCCGCGCCCTGGTGTCACGCCCGGATTATAGTGTCTTTTAAGACATGTTATTGGCGCGCGGGCGCGCTGGCACAAAGCGCAGGTCCGAGCGTGGCGGCGGGCCGCGCGGCCGAGATACGCTGGCCGCCGGATGACGAGCTTCGGCAGCACGGGCGCGCTCAAGCCGGCGATCAACGTCGGGATGATCGGGCCGCGCGGGAGCGGGAAGACGACGCTGGCGGTCGTGATCACGAAGGTGCTCGCGGGTCGCGGACGCGCCTACGCGCGGACGATCGAGGAGCTAGAGGGGGCATACCGTAAGGGGGTCTACTACTCCGGGCCCAACTACTACGTGCAGTACGAGGGCGCGACGCGGCGCTACATCCACCTCGATCAGCCGGCCGATCGCGCGGGCTTTCGCCGTCGGCACGTCGGCGGGCTGCGTCAGCTCGATGTCGCGGTGGTGGTGGTCGCCGCGGGGAGCCCCGTCGCTGCGAGCGCGCTGGCGCGGTCCGTCGACGAGCTGCGCGCCGCCGGGGTGGGCGCGTGGATCGGCTTCGTCAGCATGGTCGATCGCTGCGCGCGCGCGCGTGAGGTCGACGAGACCGAGGCGGCGCTGCGCGAGGTGATGTGGGCGCTCGGCGTCGACGGCGACGCGCTGCCGGTGATCCGCGGGAGCGCGACGCTGGTCATGGCCGGTGAGCGCGGCGTGTGGGGAGCGGGGGCGGTGCACGCCTACGTCGAGGCGCTGGAGCGACGCGTGCGTCTGCCCGCGCGCGATCCCGGCGCGGCGTTGCTCCTCCCGATCGAGTCGGTGCTCAACCGCGGCGGGAGCCGCTGCCTCGTCGCCGGCAAGATCGAGCGCGGCGCGATTACGCTGCACGAGCGCGTGAGCCTGATCGGCGCCGACGGGAGCGCGCACGCGGCGACGATCGCCGGCCTCGACCTGCTCGGGCGGGAGCTGCGGCGGGCGTCGGCGGGCGACACCCTGTGCGTGGTGATCCGCGGACCGAGCGAGGATCACGTGCGCGTCGGCTCGGTCCTCGTGAGCGCGGAGTCCCCCCGTCCCGCGCGCTTCGTTCGGATCACGATCGACGATGTCATCCCGCCGCGCGACGGGGCGGTCGAGGAGGCCGAGGCGGGCGTCTTCCGGATCCCCCCGGGAGGTCTCTCGCTGCGGGTGCACACCGACGAGGTCGCGGCGAGCTTGCTCTCGAGCTCGCAGGGGGCGCGCCTCGACGGGGTGCTGGTGTACGACCTGCAGCTCGCGCGACCGGTCGTCGCGTGGGAGGGGACGCCGGCGGCGCTTCAGACCCGTCGCGGGCTCGCGCTCGGGCGCGTCATCCGTGCGCTGTGACGGTGAGCGACGCGAGCACGAGCTCTCGCAGCGCGGGGTAGGGCAGCTCGTGGGGCGCGGCCGGGCCCGGGCGGTCGCCGGCCGGGATCGTGATCACCGGGCGCGCGTCGACGGGCAGCCCGAGGGCGTCGAGGCGCGCGCGTCGACGGGGCGCGGGCGCGGAGGCGATATAAATAATTGGACATGTAGGATCACGCTCGAGGCGCGCGCGGGCGGCCCTCAGCGCGTGGTCGGGGTAGCCGCGCTCCGAGATGATCGCGAGGTCACATTCGCGGTCGAGGCCGTTGTCGACGAGCACGTCGACGAGCTCGTCGCGCTCGCAGACGAGCACCGCCCGGCGCCCGGGGGCCGACGCGTCGCGGGGCGGCGGGGTGGTCGTGGCGGCGCCGCGGTAGTGGGCGCCGGGCGGGAGCGCGAGCCGGCCCGCGCCGTCGATCAGCCGGAGGTCGCGGCGATCCTGCGCCCAGGTGCGCAGCGCGGCGTGAAAGGTCGCGCGGCTCGGGGGGCGACGCAGCGAGCGGCGGGCGCTGCGAGCCATGAAGGCGGCGAGCGCGAGCGGGACGAGCGGGACGAGCAGCAGGTGAAGGCGAAGCGCCTGCGTGAGGACGAGCGCGACGCAGAGGAGCGCGAGCGCGGCGAAGAACAGCGCGGCGCCGACGCGGAGGGCGGCGGGCCCGGAGGCGTCCTCGCGCGTGAGCTGCCGGCGGAGCGCGCCGTAGGCCTGATCGGGCGTGAAGCTGTAGTCACCGCGTCCGGAGGCCTCCATCAGCGCGCGCGCGAGCTCCAGCTCGGAGAAGCCGTCGCGCTCGACGGTGAAGCGAGGCTGCTCGTCGCGAGGGTCGTCGTCGCGCCCTCCCCCGCGCTCACGACGAGGCTCCCCGCTGCTTGAAAAGACATGTTCAGAGCCTCCGGGCGGATCGCCTGACGCCACGGCGCCGAGTGTAGCCGCCCCCTCGCGCGCGCGCTCGCTGCGTGCGTGTTCGCGCTCGCGTCGCCGGCGGCTCAGGAGCCTGGCGCGCGATGCTTGCGGGTGCATTGGTTCGCGATGAATTGCCGTTTTGGCCGTTCGGCCTTGCCACCCACGCGGACTCGTGTGAGGCTCGCGGTCAGGCTATGTCGAGCCCGCAGCTCCCCAGCACGCCCTACAAGCTCCCGCCGTGGGTCGCGTCGGTCGTTCGGCCAGGCGACATCATCGCCAGCGAGCGCGAGCGCGTGCGCGTGGCGATCCAGCTCGCGCGTGAGCACGTCGAGCGCGGGACCGGCGGGCCGTTCGGCGCGGTGGTCTGCGAGCGCGAGAGCGGGGCGGTCGTCTCGGTCGGGGTCAACCTCGTGGTCCAGACGCGAATGAGCAGCGCCCACGCCGAGCAGGTCGCGTGGACGCTGGCCCAGCGCGCGCTCGAGACCTACGACCTCGGCGGCGCGGGGCTCCCTCGCATGGCGCTCTACACCAGCTCGCAGATGTGCGTGAGCTGCTGGGGCGGGCTGTTCTGGACGGGGCTCTCGCGGGTCGTCTCGGCGACGACCGGCGACGACGTCGAGCGCATCGTCGGCTTCGACGAGGGCCCGATCCCGGAGGACTGGGCGGCCCGGCTCGAGGGCCGCGGGATCGAGGTCGAGCGCGAGCTCCTGCGCGACGAGGCCTGCGCGGTGCTGCGTCGCTACGTCGAGCTCGGCGGCGAGGTCTACAACAGCGGCAAGCGCTGAGGCGGCGCCCGCCCGTCGCTCACTCGAGCATGAGCCGCGCGCAGCCGGCGAGGTCGGCGGTCCCGCTGTTGGTCTCGATCGGGTCGGGGTAGAGCAGGGTCTCGTCGAGCGTCGGCGGGTTCGCGAGGTTGAGCAGGAAGATGTCGTCGACGCCGCGGATGTCCATGGCGACGACCTGCTGCTCGCTGCCCACGAACACGAGGCCCGCCGCGTAGAGGTCGTCGGGACCCTCGATCGCCGAGAGCACGGTCGCGGTCATGGGGTTGACCTCGAGGTAGCGGCTCGGCGGCTCCGGGGGGAGCGGGCCGGGGCCGTTGGCCGCGATGAACATCGCGCCGTCGAAGCGGAACGCGATGTCGCTGACGTGCGTCGACCAGACCTCGAGCGGCTGGCCGTTCTCGGTCAGAGGCGTGGGCCCGCTGAGGAACTCGCCGGTGTCGGGGTCGACCTCCGCGAGCTCGACCACGGTGTTCTCGTTCTTCTCGTAGGTGGTCCCCGCCACCGTGACCCACAGCTCGCCCCCGTCGTTCATCGCCCCGCCCAGGACCCAGCGACCCAGCAGCGGCCCCGCCGGGGTCATCGCGCCGGTCGTGACATCGATCTCGACGAGCTGCGATCCGGAGGCGAGGTCCGTGGTGTCGCCGGCGAAGCCGAGCACCTCGTTGCTCGCGTTCGTGAACATCGCGTCGAGGTGGCGCGGCTGATCGTCGATGGTGGTCGGGTCGCTCAGCGCGATGTAGTCGCCGTTGACCGACAGCGTGGCGAGCTGACAGCTGTTGGCGGCAGGGCTCGCGGCGCCGATCATGCCGGGGGGCGACGCGCACTGGACCGCGTGGAAGCCCGAGATGCACGGCTCGCCGACCTCGAGGCAGAGGTAGCCGCACTCGGTCGCGCAGCTTGACGAGCAGCCGTCCTCGGCGTTCTGGTTGCCGTCATCGCAGCTCTCGCCATCGTCGATGATGCTGTTGCCGCAGAGGTTCTCGTCGCCGTCGCCGTCGCCGTCGCCGTCGCCATCGCCGTCGCCGTCGCCGTCGCCGTCTCCGTCACCGTCGCCGTCGCCGTCACCGTCACCGTCTCCGTCGCCGTCGCCGTCACCGTCGCCGTCACCATCACCATCTCCGCCGGCGGTGGTGGTGTCGCTGTCGCCATCACCATCGCCATCGCCGTCGCCGTCGCCGTCGCCGTCGCCGTCGCCGTCGCCGTTCCCGGTCGAGCCGGGGCCGGGGCCCATGGAGGTCGAGTCGGTGGTGGTGGAGTCGCCTCCATCATCGCCGCAGGCCGAGAGCTGCGGGGCGAGGAGGGGGAGGGTGGTGGCGAGGAGCAGGGCGCGGCGTCGCATGAATCCACGGCGAGCCTGACACAGAATCGAGGTCGAGGTCGCGCGTCGAGGCTGGCGCCATAGGGCAAGCTGACGCGGCCTGCCGGCCGCTTCGGATATATGTCGATAAAGACATGTCCTCTAGCCGCGCGTGAGCAGGAGCGGGGCGCCGACGAACACGCTGCTGCCGCCGCGCGGCTTGGGGAACTTCCAGCGAAGGGCGGCCTCGACGACGCAGCTGTCGGCGTCCGCGTCGCCGAGCGTCGAGGACTGGACGGTCGCCCACGGCACGAGGCCGTCGCCGTTGATCATGAGCTGCAGGACCACGCGGCCCTCGAGCGCGGGATCCGTGCAGACGCCCACGCCGTAGCAGTGACGGAGCTCCTCGATGTGCGCGCGGATGATCCGCCGGACGATGTCCCGGTCGAGCGCGCCGCCGCACACCTCGACGTCGCACATCTCGACGTCGAGGGTAGCGAGCGCGTCGGTCGTGAGCTCCTCGCAGAGCTCGGGCAACGCCTCGGGCGTGTCCACGACGTCGCAGTCATCGCCGCAGTCGGGCGTCGTCGCGCCGACGCAGACCGACGCGGGGGACGGGCAGCGAAGCCCCTGATCGCCGCAGGCGGGCTCGCTGTCGGGGCAGCCGCTCGACATCCCCAGCGGCGGCTCGCTGGCGTCGGCGATGGTCGTCGTGGCGGTCTCGAGCGCTTCGTCGTCGCCGCCGCAGCCCGCGAGGAGCACGAGCGTCGCGGCGACGGCGAGCGAGAGGTTGCGGCGGCGGAGCATCGACGTCCCTACACCGAGAGTACCGGTCCCGGGCGCGACGCCAAAGCGCCTCAGCCGGTGCGCTTGGCGAGCGCGGCGCGGGGGCCGGCGAGGCTGACGGCGTGGTCGTAGAAAGCGGCCCACGGGCACGTCATCCGCCCGAGCCGCTCCCGCACGTTCTTAACCGTGTAGCGCTGGGCGTGGAGGTCCGGCGCCGTGAGCTCGTCCCAGGTGAGCGGCGTTGAGACCGGCGCGCCCGCGAGCGGTCGCGCGGTGTAGGCGGCGACGACGGTCTGCGCGTAGCCGTTGCGGAGGTAGTCGAGGAACACCCGGTCGCCGCGCGCCTTCTTGGACATCTCGGTCGTGAACAGCGTCGGCTGCTGCTGCGCCATCAGCTCACAGACGGCGCGGGCGAAGGCGCGCACGTCGTCGACCTGGGTGTCGCGCTCGATCGGCGCGATGACGTGGAGCCCGCGGCTGCCGGAGGTCTTGAGGAACGGGGTGAGGCCCAGCTCGTCGAGCAGCTCGCCGATCATGCCGGCGCCCTGGCGCACGCGCTCGAACGAGGCGGGGCTGGCGTCCGTCGGATCGAAGTCGAAGATCACCTGGTCCGGGTGCTCGAGCATGTCGGCGCGCGTCGAGCTGACGTGGAAGGTGACGCAGCGCTGGTTGGCGAGGTAGACGAGCGCCGCGGGCTCGTTGCAGACGGCGTGGTCGACCCCGCTGCCGCGGCCGGTCTTGCTGGGGACGTGCGCGCGCGGGATCCAGGCGGGGTAGTGATCGCTGGCCTGCTTCTGCAAGAAGCCGCGGCTGCCGATCCCCTTCGAGAAGCGCTGGACGGTGAGCGGGCGCTCGCGGACGTGGGGCAGCATGAGCTCGGCGATGTCGCGGTAGTAGCTGACCAGGTCGCCCTTCGTGAGCCCGTCGTCCGGGAACATCGTCGCGCTCTGACTAGAGAGCTCGACGGTGCGCCCGTCGATCTCGATCGTCTGCTTGGCGCGCTTCTTGGTCGCGCGCTTCTTTGTCGCGGCCTTTTTCTTGGACGCGGTTTTCTTCTTCGCGGCCGTTTTCTTGGACGCGGTTCTCTTCTTCGCCGCCTTCTTCGCCACGCGTACCCCCTACGGGGGCAGTGTAGCCCGCCGGCGCGCGGCAGACGGAGAACCTGCGCAAAGATGCACGTGCATCTTCGCGCAGGTTGGCTGAAGCGTGCGCCTGCGCGCGGAGCTCGGAGCGAACTCGCCCGCAGGCGCGGGGTCGCGAGCGGGAGAGCCGCTGCTACTCGGCGTCGTCGTCGTCGTTGTCGTCGTCGTCCTCGTCGTCCTCGTCGTCCTCGTCGTCGTCGTCGTCGCAACCGCAGTCGTCGTCGTCGTCGTCCTCCTCCTCCTCCTCGTCCTCCTCCTCCTCCTCGTCCTCGTCGTCCTCCTCCTCCTCGTCCTCGTCGTCCTCGTCGTCGTCCTCGTCGTCGCAGCCGCAGTCGTCCTCGTCGTCGGCGTCCTCGTCGTCCTCGTCGTCGTTGTCGGCGTCGTCCTCGTCCTCGTCGTCCTCGTCGTCCTCGTCACAAACGCACTCGTCGGCGCCTTCGTCGTCCGCCGCGTTCTCCTCGGAGAACTCGGCGTCGCCGGAGCGAAGCTCTTCGTCCGTGGGCACATCACAGCCGGTCAGGGAGAAGCCGAGCGCGAGTACGAGAGCGGTGGGGAGCGTGATCAGTTTAGCGAGCGTGGTCATGGCGGTGAATCCTCGTGTGGGCCGGTCCTCTCCGGCGTACATCTCTACGGGACCCGGGCACGCGATTCGTTACACGGGTTTTTCAGCTTCACGAGAGTGAGGGGCTGATCGCCGACGCGTGATGACTCGGTCGCGCTCGCTCGGCGCGGCTGGGGAGCCGACCGCGCGAACGCTCGCGTCCCTCGGTCGTTGACGTACGGAGCGCCGGGTGGGCGAGCGCGAGCGAGCGTTCGCGTGGGCCGTGGCGCCGCTGACAGACCGTAGAACGTCGGCCGCGAGCGAGTTCCGAGGCGCTGGGTCCCGGCGGGCGTCGACTTTCTTCGCTCGCCGAATCCAGGCACCATGCACGTGCGCGATGACAACTCCCGCTCCTCCGCCGCCCTCCTCTCCGCCGTCACCCGCTCCGTCGGGTGGCGCGAGCACCTCCAAGACGTTGCTGTACGGCGGGCTGGCTGTGGCCGCGCTCGTGATCTTCGGGATCGTCTGGAGCACACGCGGCGGCGAGGTCAGCGAGGATGAAGAGACGGAGCTGGCGGCGGCGGTCGATGAGACGAGCGGCACCGGCGATGTCCAGGGCGGCGGTGATGGTGATGACGACGCGGGCTCGGCCGGCGCGGGCGGTGAAGGCGGCGGCGACGGAGGCGGCGACGAAGACGGCGGAGGCGGCGACGAGGACGGCGAGGACGGCGGAGACGGCGAGGACGAGGACGGCGAGGACGGCGGAGACGACGGTGGGGATGGCGACGACGACGACGACACGTCGGACACCGATGAGGATCCGGACGAGGACGCGATCGTCGACGCGGACGACGGTGACGGCGGGGCCTCGGGGAACGGCTCGAGCGCGGGCTCGTCGAGTAAGCGCAAGCCCTCGCCCGAAGACAACATGACGCCCGAGGAGCTGCTCGAGGAGGCCAAAAAGGCGTACGCCAAGGGCGACGCGGCGCGCGCCTACAAGCTCGCCAACATGAGCCACTCGCGGCAGCCGAACCCGGAGGCCCTCGAGCTCAAGGTGCTCGCGGCGTGCAAGCTGGGCAACAAGGCGCGCGCGAAGTCGGCGAGCAAGGCGCTGCCGAAGGAGGCGCGCAAGCGCGTGCGGAAGAAGTGCCGGGACATGGGCGTTCGCATCGGGCTTTAAGGGCAGGACCCTAGAAACCTGTCCTATTGTCTTCTTCAGGAGAACGCGTGCTCGCGCGGCGCCGGCGCGGTAGACTAGAGATCGTGTTCGCACGCGCGCGCCCGCTCTTGATCATCGTCGCCGGCCTGCTCGTCGTCGCGCTGCTCGTCCCCATGGCGCGCTGGGGATATCGCTTGCCGCACAGGTACGGCGTCGCCGACCACGTGCTGGGCGAGCTCGAGCGCTGCCCGGCGGCGATCGAGGCGCTCGGCTCGCCGGCGCGGCGCGCGTACTGGGTCGGGGAGGGGCGCCTGAGCTGGAGCAGCTCGGGCAGCAAATACTCGCGCTTCGCGATCCCGATGGTGGGGAGCGCGCGGCGCGGGACGCTGGAGTGGGAGGCGCGCTCGGAGGGCGAGGGGGAGCCGTGGGTCTACGAGTACGCGAGCTTGACCGTGGGCTTTCGTGAATACTCGGTGATCCCCTGCGAGTCGGCGACGGCGGCGCAGCCCTAGCCCCCCACTCCCGTGCCGGTCTCGCGTCGAGACGTGGCGCGATGGGGGGTCGCTCGGGCTAGCTCGACTCGCGCAGCTTGTAGCGCTGGATCTTCCCGGTCGCGGTCTTGGGGAGCGCGTCCACGAACTCGACCCAGCGCGGGCGCTTGAAGTCGGCGAGCTGGTCGCGGACGAAGTCGATGAGCTCGCGCGCGAGCCCGTCGCGCGCGGGCTCGTCGGCGCGACCTGGCTGAAGGACCACGAAGGCGCGCGGCTTGATCAGGCCGTCGTGGTCGGCGTGGCCGACGACCGCGCTCTCGAGCACGGCGTCGTGCTGGAGCAGCGCGCTCTCGACTTCGAAGGGCGAGACCCAGAGGCCGCCGACCTTGAGCAGGTCGTCGGCGCGGCCGCCGTAGTACAGGTATCCATCCTCGTCGGCGCGGTACTTGTCGCCGGTGCGCAGCCAGGGGCCGCGGAAGGTCTGCTTGCTGCGCTCGCGCAGGTTCCAGTACATCAGCGCGGTCGACGGGCCGCGCACCTCGAGGGTGCCGAGCTCGCCGACGGGCGCGAGCTGCCCGTCCTCCCGCAGCAGCCGGGTCTCGTAGCCGTCGACGGGTCGCCCGGAGGAGCCGGGGCGGACCTCGCCGGCGCGGTTGCTGATGAAGATGTGCAGCGCCTCGGTGGTGCCGAGGCCGTCGAGGATGTCGACGCCCACGCGCGCGCGCCAGCGCCGGAGCAGCTCGGGCGGCAGCGCCTCGCCGGCGGAGGTGCACAGGCGAAGCCGGTGCGCGCCCTTGGGGGGCAGCAGCTCGTCGTGCGCGAGCAGCATGCCGAACAGGGTCGGGACGCCGTAGAAGATGGTGGGCTGGCGCCGCTTGAGGATCGCGCTGACGCTCTCGGGTCTGGGTGGCCCTTCGAGCAGCACGGCGGTCGCGCCGACGGCCATCGGGAAGGTGAGCGCGTTGCCGAGGCCGTAGGCGAAGAACAGCTTGGCGGCCGAGAACACGACGTCGCCGGCGCGCAGCCCGAGGATCGGCTGGGCGTAGCGCCGCGAGGTCTCGAGCAGGTGCCCGTGGAGATGCACGACACCCTTGGGGGCGCCGGTGGTGCCGGAGGTGTAGAGCCAGAAGCACGGCTCGTCGCGCCGGGTGTCGGCGAACTCGCGCGCGGGGGTCACGGCGTCGAGCAGGCTGGAGAGGCGCGGGGTCGCGTCGGCGGGCCCAGGCTCGCCGGCGACGACGACGCTGCGCAGCTGCGGGTGGGCGCGTCGGTGCGGCGTGAATTGGGGGAGGAGCGCGGCGGAGACCACGAGCGCGCGGGCGCGGCTGTCGGCGAGGATGTAGGCGTAGTCTTTGGCGGTCAGCCGCGTGTTGAGCGGGATCGGGATCACGCCCGCCCGGATCGCGCCGAGGAAGCAGGTCGGGAAGTCGAAGGTGTCGGTGAGGCAGAGCGCGACGCGCTGCTCGGGCTCGACCCCGAGCTGACGCAGGACCGCGGCGAAGCGAGCGCTGCGCTCATCGAGCTCGGCGTAGGTGTGGGCTCCGTCGCGGTCGATGAACGCGACTCGGTCGGCGCGCGCGGGCGTGAGGTTGCGGGTCAGGAGATCCGCGGCGGCGTTGTAGGAGTCGGCGAAGTCGAGCGCGGCGACGGAGGACATTGAACGAGAGTACCTCGCCTCGTCGATCGAGATGCGAGCGTGCGGAGGTCTTTCGGAGGTCTTTCGGAGGTCTTTCGGAGGTCTTTCGGAGGTCTTTTGGAGGTCGACCGCGTGCGGTAGCCCCGACAGCGTTCGGGCGTCGGTCGGGCTCTCGGTTTCGGAGGCCTGCGGCGCGCAGGCACGCGAGCGGAGCGGTCAGCCCTCGAGAATCTCGATCGCGACCGGCGAGGTCTTTACGTGGTCGGGCGCCCCTACCTTGCCGGTGGTCTCCCAGCCCCAGCACGCGATCTGATTGCTCTCGAGGGCGGCGCAGGCGAAGGCGCCTCCGACGGTGATGTCACGGGCCGCGCTCGGGAGCGGGATCTTCGTCATCGGCAGCTCGCCGAAGGTGCATGACACGGCGCCGTCCCGGTGGCGTATACAGATGATCCCGTAGTCCTCGGCGATCTCGACGGCGTCCTCCGCGAGGGCGTTGTCGTGGTAGCAGATGGCCTGGCCGGCGCGACGCAGCGCGCAGTGCTCCGTCACGTCGACCACGTCATGTAGCTCGGGGAAGAACTCGATCTGGCGCGCTCGCCCGGTCGCTCGGTCGAGGGTCCAGCAGATCACCTCGCCGCCCCTGTGCAGCGCGCAGGTGCGTCGGTCGGGCTTCACGAGGCGCGTCGGCGCGACGAGCTTCGGGAGCCCGTCGAGGTTGTCGCAGGTGACGCGGGCCTCGTCGCCGAGGCCCTCGAGGCGGCACGGGTGGTGTCGGTCGGGCCAGTACGAGCGAGTCGCGGGGGCGTGGCGCTCGGGCGTGAAGCGGGCGGGCGCGTCAGGGGGCTCTGGGCTCGAGAGCGCGCCGCAGGCCATCTTCCCCGCGGCGTCGGTGAAGCACGGGCTGCGGCCGCTCCCCGACATCTCGACGATCGCCCCGACGTCCGGCTGGGGCGACAGGCGTCGCGGCGTCGCCTGGCCGAGCACGCCGCCGCGCATCGGATCGCCCCAGCACCACAGCGTTCCTTCCTGGTCTTCGGCGCAGGTCGTGGCGACGCGCGCGTGGATCGAGCGCGCGTCGAGCTCGAAGAGCTGGATCGCCTCGAGCGCGGGCGTCGGGCCGAGGTCTCCCCAGCACTTGATCGCGCGCTCGCTCGCGGCGCAGGAGCGCTCCCGCGCGACGGCGACGGTCACGACGTCCTCGAGGCCCGGGACGCGCGGGGCGCCTTTGTGGGTCTGCGTGTCGCCGAGGCCGAGCTCGCCGTGATCGTTGAGGCCCCAGCACTGCACGCCGCCGCTCACGAGCGCGACGCAGCCGTGGTCGCCGCTGCCGTCGAGGTCGGCCGCGGGCGCCTCGAGGTCGAGCCGGGACAGCACGCCGCCGTCGCTGCACACGACCGTCGCGTCGTTGCGCAAAAAGCACTTGCCCTCAACGCCGACGCCCTCGGTGATGCGCGTCGCGTCGTCGAGATCGGGACCCCAGAGGTGGAAGCTGCGCTCGAGGTCCGAGCGCCCGCGGGTGTAGCAGCGCCGGACGCCGCCGCGCAGCAGCGCGCAGACGCTCCACTGCTGCGCCAAGAGGTCGACGCCGTCGTCGAAGTCAACGCGCTTGGCGTCCTCGGCGGGTCCGCTCGGCCCCTTGTCCGCGACGCAGCTGCCGACGCCGTCCGACCGCCGCCAACAAGCCAGCTCCGGCGCCGTGGCGAGCTCGACCGCGCCCTCGGTGCCAGGGTACACGCGCGTCGCCTTGCTCGGCCGCGTGTGCGCCTCGCTCGGCGCGTCCGCGGTCCCTCCACGCCAGCAGCGCGCCGGGAGCTCGTCGAAGGTCGCGCACACGCCGAAGCCCGCCGAGATCGAGCGGGCGGGCGCGGGCAGCTCGACGCGCGTCGCCGTGAGCGCGGGGACGTGACCCTCGGGCTGAGGACGCAGGCCGTGGGCCGTGAAGGGGTCGTCGCCCCAGCACCAGACGCCGCCGCGATCGTCACGCGCGCAGCCCCAGCGCTGCGTGAGCGCGAGCTCGACGAAGCGTCCGCGCGGCGGCGGCGTGGCCCGGGGGTTCGTCGAGGGCTGACGCTCCGACGAGGCCGGAGGGCTCGGGCTCTGGGTGCAGGCCGCCAGCGCGCCGGCGAGCAGCGTCAACTCGAGGCATCGCGCGCGGACTGGCACGCGGTGACTGTAGAACCTCGCGGCCTGTCGCGCGCGCTTCATGGGGGTGAAGGCGCGTGCGAGCGCGCGCGCGCGCTCGCGCAGGCCTCGCGAAACGCGGCGAGGCGCCGCTCGTAGACCGGGGTGAAGCGGCGCTCGAGCTCGGCCCAGCCGCCGGGGCAGCCGACGACCTCGGCGCGGAGTGAGTTGCTCGCGCCGAGGTCGATGAGCGCGCCGCGCTCGGCGAGCTGGCGACCGTACTCGAGGAAGCGCAGCGCGTGCGCGAGCTGCTTGCGGGCCTGCGTCGGGTCGGGCGGCAGCGGCCTGCGCCGGCGCCCCTTCGGCGGCTGCGTCGTGAACAGGCGCGCGGCTTTCTCGAGGTGGATCTGCGCGGCGCTCTCGACCGAGCGCTGCAGCGCGTCGAGCTCGAGCTCGAAGTCGGCGCGCAGGTCGAGGGTCTGCTTCCAGACGCAGGCGGGCGGGACGAACAGGCACTCGATCGCGCACAGGGCGTGACCGCGGAGCATCGCGGCGAAGGTGGCGGGCTGAAAGATCCAGAGCTGGACGTCGGGCTCCCCGATGAACGCCCGCTTGGCGCCGCGGTAGCGCGCGGGCTCTCGCGGCGCCCAGCCCTCGCGGTACATCCACTGCATGCCGAACCACTTGCGGCCGTCGTCCTCCATCACGACGAACAGGTCGTGATCGCTGGCCTCGCGCGCGCAGCCGTGGGCGTGGGAGCCGACGAGGTAGACGTCGCGCGTGCGCGCGGGGTCGAGGCGGAAGCGGGCGTGGAGGGTGTCGAGGTCCATGGCGCGGCGGCTTCGCTGTCTCTCAAGACATGTCGAGGCGCAATCCTACCAGCCCTCGAGGGCGGCGCGGGGGCGCGCCGTGCTAAAGTGAACGGGGATGCACGGGTCGAGGCAGCGAGGCCGCAGCGCGCGGGCGGTGACCCTGACGCTCGCGCTGCTCTCGTGGGCGGCTGGCTGCGGCGGCGTCCCGGCGTCGACGGCCGAGGCCGTCGACGCGCCCACGCGCTCGGTGAGCTCGGTGCGCTTCGCCGACGCCGACGTCTTCGTCCCGCCCGGGCCGCAGGAGCGCCGCGCGGCGATCGGCCCGATCGATCACTTGGAGCCCGGGCTGCAGAGCGCGTTCGTGGAGACGGCGCAGTTTAAGCCTGTGCACCCGCCGGAGCCCGGCGACTGGCTGTACCGCGTGCGCGAGCGCGGGCAGACCTTCGAGTCCTACGCGCGCTCGGACGCCAACCAGCCGGCGAAGCCGGGCGAGGGCCGCGACACGATCTACATCCTGCCGATCGGCGACTTCCCCGACGGCTTCATCGTCGAGCACGAGCGCGTCGTGCTGGTCCGCAGCCCGGCGCCGGAGGTGCTCGAGGACTACGCCGAGCGCTTCTTCGCGATGCCGGTGGAGGTCCTCGAGCCGCTGGCGCAGGACGAGGTCAAGGTGCGCACGCGGGTCCGGCACGGGCGCGACCAGCTGTACGCGCCCGAGCTGCTCGAGCTGCTCGCGCCGCAGGTGCCGGTCGACGGCTTCTGCCTGATCGCGCTGACCAACGATGACCTGTTCGCCGACGAGGCCCAGGAGTTCTCCTTCGGCTACGCCTCGCTGACGGGGCGCGTGGGCGTGTACAGCTTCGCGCGCTACGACCCGCTGTTCAACGGCGAGGAGCGCGGCGAGTTCTTCCTCGACCTGATCCTGCGCCGCAGCCTGAAGATCATGGCGCACGAGATCGGGCACATGTTCGGCCTCGAGCACTGCGTGCACTACGGCTGCTTGATGAACGGCGCGGCCGACCTGGTCGAGACCGACCGCAACCCGCCGTTTCTGTGCCCGGTGTGCCTGCGCAAGCTGCAATTCGCGACGGGCTTCGAGCCGGTCCCGCGCTATCGCGAGATGCTCGAGTTCTACGACGAGCACGAGCTGCGTGACGAGCTGCGCTGGCTCGAGGGGCGCCTGGCCTTCGTCACAGGTGAGTACTGAGCCGCAGGCCCCGCGGCACGAGCAGGCGCTCGACGAGCTCGAACACGCCCTGGGTGAGCAGCGCGAGCGCGGCCGCCCCGGCGGCGCCCTGGAGGATCAGCGAGGTGTCGGCCAGGCGGATGCCGGAGAGGATCGGCTGGCCGTAGCCGCCGGCGCCGACGAGCGCCCCGAGGGTCGCGGTGCCGACGTTGATGACCGCGGAGGTCTTGATCCCCGAGAGGATCGCGGGCGTCGCCATGGGCAGCTCGACGAGGCGCAGGCGCGCGCGCGGCGGCAGGCCGAGCGCGACCGCGGCCTCGCGCAGGCGCGGGTCGATGGTCGTGAGGCCGGCGTGGGTGCTGCGGACGATCGGCAGCAGGCTGTACAGGAACAGCGCGACGATCGCCGGGGCCGCGCCGATGCCGAGCACCGGGATCAGCACGACGAGCAGCGCGAGCGCGGGGATCGTCTGCACGAGGCCGACGAGCGCGAGCACGACCTGACCGACGCGCTCGCGGCGGGCCGCGAGGACCCCGAGCGGGATCGCCACGAAGATCGCCGCGAGCAGCGAGACGCCGACGAGCGTGAGGTGCTCGAGGCCGCGCTGCAGCAGGCGGCCGACGACGCTGATCTCGATCGGCTCGACGCGCAGCCCGAGGCGGCGCGCGAGGAAGTCGGCGGCGACGCGCGCCTCGGAGGCGCGCTCCTGCTGCACGCGGCCGTTGAGCGCGGCCATCGCGTCGTCATTGAGCTGTCCCTCGAGGCTGGTCAGCGCGCGCGCGAATTCGGGGGCGCGGCGCTCGAGCTCCGCGCGGTATAGGAGGACCGCGTCGTAGCGGGGGAAGACCGCGCGGTCGTCCTCGAGCAGCGTGAGGCCGTAGGCGGCGATCTGCGGGTCGGTCGCGTAGAAGTCGATGACGTCGAGCTCGCCGGCGAGCAGCGCGGCGTAGGCGAGGTCGTGATCGAGCGCGCGCAGGTGCTCGCCGTCGGCCGTGAAGGGGAGCCGGTAGGCCGCGCGCAGCGCTGGCCAGCCGTCTTTGCGGCTGTAGAATTCGTCGGTCAGCCCGAGGCGCAGCCCGGGGTGTCGCTGTAGATCCGAGATCGTGCGCAGCCCGAGCGCCTCGGCGCGCGCGGGCAGCAGGCCGAGCGCGTAGGTGTTGTTGAAGCCGAGCGGCGCGCTGATCTTGAGGCCGAGCGGCGCGAGCGCGCGCGCGAGCGCCTCGGGCTCCTGCAGCTCGGGGCGCGCGAGCAGCTCGCGCGCGATCGTGCCGGTGTACTCGGGGTAGATGTCGAGCTCGTCGGCGCGCAGCGCGTTCCAGAGGATCCGCGTCCCGCCGAGCTCGCGCTGGTGCGTGGCCGCGTGCCCGTGGGCGCGCGCGAGCGAGGCGAGCAGCTCGCCGAGGATCACCGACTCCGTGAATTTCTTCGAGCCGACGCGCACGACCGCGTCCCCGCGCGCGTCGGCGCTGGCCTCGGCCGGCGCGGCCGCGCGCGCGCGCGTCGGCGAGATGATGACCGTAGAGACATATACAAACAGCGCGGCGGCGGCGGCGAGCAGCGCGCGCGTGAGCCAGGGGCGCGCGCGCGTCATCGGGCCTCCGCGGCGCGCGGGCGCGCGAGCGTGACGGTGCGCTGGGCGTGGACGAAGCGCGTGACGAAGTCGTCGACCGGGCGCTCCATCAGATCCTCGATCGAGCCCTGCTGCGCGATCGCGCCGCCGCGCAGCAGCACGATGTGGTCGGCGAAGAAGGCGGCCTCGGCGAGGTCGTGGGTCACCAGCACGACGGTCTTGCCGAGCGAGTTAAATATGTCCTTGAGGTCTTGTTGTAGATCAGCGCGGATCAGCGGGTCGAGCGCGCCGAGCGGCTCGTCGAGCAGCAGCGCGTCGGGGTCCAGCATGAGCGCGCGCATCAGCCCGACGCGCTGCCGCTGCCCGCCGGAGAGCTCGGCGGGGAACCGGCCCAGGAGCTCGTGGGGCAGCCGCGTGAGCTCGGCGAGCTCGCGCAGGCGCGCCTCGATCGCCGCCGGCGAGTCTCGCCCGCGCCAGCGCGCGACGAGGGCTACGTTGTCGCGCGCGCTCATGTGCGGGAACAGCCCGCCCTCCTGGATCACGTAGCCGACGCGGCGGCGCTGCTCGAGCGCGCCGGCGCCAGCGCGCTCGACCGGCGCGCCGTCGAACAGCACCTCGCCGGCGTCCGCACGCCACAGGCCCAGCATCAGCCGCAGGATCGTCGATTTGCCAGAGCCCGAGGGCCCGATCAGCGCGGTCGTGTGCCCGCGCCGCGTGGCGAGGCTCAGCCGCGCGAGGACACGCGTCGCCCCGTGGAGCTTGTCGACCGCGCGCAGTTCGAACACGCGGCGACTGTATCGCGTCGCCGGGAGCGCGGGCAGGCGGTCTCGCGCGGCTCGTGCGATTCTGAGCTGGCGTCGCCGCGGGCTTCGCCCGCACGGTATTGTACGCCGCGGACGCGCCGACGGGTCGCGAGCTCGACACGCGGCGAGGGATTGGGAGCAGCGCGTAGCCGCGATCGCGGCGGGGCTCAGCTTCGCTCACATGTGGCTGTACAAGCGACGCGCGCGATCGGTGCATGTGCGGATGTAGACCTGCCGAGCGCGCGGGCGCGGCGGCGCGTGCGGGGTTGTTATTGATATAGTGTCGGCTCGTCGGCGAGGCCGCGCGCCCTAAGCGAGCGCGACGCGTCGACGCGGAGGTTCTTCGAAATGATGTCGAAGCGTGATCTTGGGCTCGAGCAGTCTTTTACGGCCGCACTTAACGCGGCGAAGCGATCCCCGCAGAGCGACGAAGCGTGGGATCACCTCGAAGATCTCGCGGACTCGCTGCAGCGGCCTGAGGAGGTCGGCGCGGTCTATCGCGAGGTGCTCAAGGAGGTCGCGGATAAAGAGCTTCGGGATCACGTGGCGGAGCGCGCGGTGCAATTTCACGAGGAGTGGTTCGGCGACAGCCCGTCGACCATCGCCTCGCTGCTCAGCGACATCCTCGAGCGCGACCCGGACGCGCACTGGGCCTTCGACCGGATCACGGTGGTGCTCACGGCGGCCGAGGAGTGGGAGGGTCTGCTCGCGGCCTATGACCGCGCGCTCGCGGTGACGCGCGACGCGAGCCGCCGACGCCAGCTGCTCAACGACGCCTCCCACGTCGCGCGGGACTTCGCGACGGCGCCCTCGCGCGCGGCCGACTACATGGTCGAGCTGATCGGGATGGAGCCGGGCAACACCAAGCTCGAGATCTCGCTCGCACGCCTGCTCGAGCGGCAGGCGCGATGGGAGGACCTGATCAACCTCTGGCGCGCGAAGCTAGAGCGCCTGTCGCCGGTCGAGGCTCGTGACATGCGCGTCACGATCGCGCGCTGTTACCTCGACAAGCTGAACCAGCCGAAGGCGGCGCTGGCGGAGCTGTCGATCGTGGTCGAGGAGCTCGCGGGGCACCCGGCGTCCTGCGCCGAGCTCGAGCGCATCCTCGGCGACGACAAGGCCGCGCCGGGCGTACGGCGCGACGCGCTCGCGCTGCTGCGCACGAACTTCGACGCGGTTCAGAAGCCCCGCGATGTGGTCCGCGTGCTCGAGCGCGCGCTGGGCTTCGTCGAGCCCCGCGAGCAGCTCGCGCTGCACCGCGAGCTGGGCTCGCGCCTGGCGATCCTCGGCGACGACGCGGCGGCGATCCAGAACTACGCGGCGCTGCTGCGCATCGAGCCCGCGGACGCCGACGCGCGCAAGCAGCTGCGCCCGCTCGCGCGGCGCTCAGAGAACCACGACCTGCACGCGAGCGCCTTGGTGGAAGCGGCCGACATCGCCGGCGGCCGGGGCAACGGCGCGCTCTCGGTCAGCCTGCTGCTCGAGGCGGCGCACCTGCACCGCGACAAGCTCGACGACGTCGAGACCGCGATCACGCTGTACCGCCGCGTGCTCGACTCGCCCGAGGCGGAGCTCGCCTCCTCGCTCTCGGCGGGCCACATCCTCAATGAGCTGATGACGCTGGCCGGGCGCGACGAGGAGCGCCTCGCGGTGCTCGAGCGCCTCGCGCGGATCGAGCGCACGAAGGTGATCCGCAAGGCGGTGCTCGGCGAGGCGGCTCAGCTCGCGCGCAAGCTCGGCGATCTCGACCGCGCGCACCACGACTGGAAGCGCCGGCTCGAGCTCGACGATCGCGACCTCGAGGCGCTCAACGCGGTGATCGAGCTGCTCGATGAGACAGAGCGCTGGGACGCGCTGACCGTCGCGCTGCGCCGCCGCACGAGCCAGGAGGTCCCGCCGCAGCAGCGCCGCGCGGATCTGGTGCGCATCGCCGAGATCGAGGCCGACAAGATCGGGCGGCTCGAGACGGCGACCTCGACCTGGCTCGAGGTGCGCGAGGCCTTCGGCGAGTCGCCCGAGGTGATCGCGTCGCTCGATCGCCTGATGAGCGCGACCCAGAGCTGGGGGGACCTCGCGGAGCTGCTCGAGGGCTCGGCGGGGCGCGGGCGGCTGCAGGCCGGCGCGCTGCTGACCCGCGTGGCCGACGTGTACCGCAACCACCTGAGCAACCCGCTGCGGGCGGCGGCGCTCTACGCCGAGGCGCTCGCGGTCGACCCGGCGAGCACCGGGGCGCGCGCCGGGATGCGTGAGCTGCTGGCGGTCGAGTCCTGCGCGCGCAAGGCCGGCGACTCGCTCGCGGTGGCCTTCACCGCGACCGATGACTGGAGCGAGGTCGTCGCGATCGTCGAGTCGCGACTCGGCGCGGCGACGGACGACGACGAGCGCGCCACAATCCTGCGCGCGGCCGCGACGATCTACGAGGACCGCGCCGAGGACCTGGCGCAGGCCCACGCCGCGCTCGCGCGCGCCTTCCCGCTGATCCCGTGGGACATGCTCCTCGAGTCAGAGCTGATGCGCCTCGGGATGATCGACTACGCGCGGACCGCGGACGCCTTCCGCGACGCGGCGCTGCGCGCGGGCGAGACGCCGGGCCGCGCGGCGCACCTCAGCTACGTCGAGGGCGGGCTGCGTGAGCGCGAGCTCGAGGACGCGGCGGGGGCGACCGACGCCTACCAGACGGCCGCGCGCAACGACCCGCAGCGCATCGAGTACCACGAGGCCGCGGCGCGCTGCGCCGGCAAGGCCTCGCGCTGGCGCGACGCCGCCGAGGCGGCGCTGCACGCCGCGGTGGCGCGCGGGCGCGTCGAGGGCGGCGTGATCGAGTCGCTCGAGCAGATCGCGGCCGAGGGCTTCGCGTACGCCGACATCGCCGCGGCCTTCGAGGCGGCGCTGGTCCGCCGCAACGGCTCGATGCGCTCGCGGCTGTCGTGGGCGATCGAGATGAAGGTCTCGGGCTGGTACCGCGAGGCCGGCGACCTCGCGGGGGGCGAGCGCGCGGCCCGAAGGGCCGTCGAGCACGAGCCGGGGCACGAGGCCTCGCTGCAGATGCTGGCGGCGCTGCAGCGCGAGCTGAAGGCCGACGGCCTGGTCGACACGCTGCTGCGCCTCGACGAGCTGGCCGACCACGAGCTCGACTCGCTGCGCGAGGCGGCCGAGGTCGCGCTCGCGGGCAGCGACCGCGGGCGGGCGCGCGACACCCTCGTCCGCCTGTACCGAAAGTCAGCTCGCATGTGGGCCCGCGGCGAGACCGCGACCGGCGAGCACCAGCACGATCGCTCGGCCCTGTGGGCGCTCGACCGCCTCGTCGAGCTGCACGAGCAGTCCGGCTCGATGGAGCAGGCGGTGCGGATCCTGCTCGACGGCGCGACGCTGCCGGTCGACGGCGCGACCTCGATGGCGCTGCGCGTGCGCGCGGCCGAGATGCTAGCGAACTACGGCAAGCGCAACCGCGCGATCGACCTCTACCTCGGCGTGCTCGCCGACGGCGGTGACTCGCTCGACGTGCTCAACCGCGTCGCCACGCTGTGCGAGGAGGAGGGGCGCACGACCGAGCTGCTCGGGCTGCGCTTCCAGGAGCTGAAGCTGACGGACGACGAAGATCGCCGGCTCGAGCTGCGCCTCGACATCTCGGTGCTGACCGGCAAGCTCGAGGCCCGCCGCGGCCGCGTCGAGGTCCTGCAGGAGAACCTGCAGGAGCGCCCCGGCCACGAGCCGTCGATCGCCGCGCTCGAGGCCCTGCTGACCGAGCGCGGGCGCTTCGGCGAGCTGACGACGGCCTTCGAGCAGCAGGCCGCGCTACTGACGAAGGCCGGCGAGAACGAGGCCGCCGCGGCGATCTGGACACGCGCCGCTCACATGGCCGAGAGGTCGCTCGAGGACCTCGATCGGGCGATCGTCGCGCACGAGCGCGCGGTCGCGCTCTCGCCCGCGCCGCGCACCCTCGACGCGCTCTCGCGCCTGCTGCTCAAGCGCGACCGGGCCCGCGAGGCGGCGAAGTGGCTCGAGCAGCGCCTCGAGATCGCGTCGGAGGCCGAGAACGTGGCGATCCGGCTCAAGCTCGCGCGGGCCTACATCGCGGCCGAGATGACCGGCCCGGCGGCGGAGGCCCTCGAGGTCGCGTTCGAGAAGGCGCCGAAGAACAGCGAGCTGCGCAAGCTGCTGCTGGGGCTGTACCGCAAGCGCGAGTCCTGGGACAAGCTCGCCGACGCGCTCACGATCGCGTCGGGCTACGTCAGCGACGCCGACACCGTGCTGGCCTACGCGCGCGAGGCTGCGGAGCTGTACCACGAGCGCCTGCACCGGCCGGAGCTCTCGATTCAGGTGCTCGAGCGCGCGGTCACCCACGCGCCCGACGATCGCCGCCTCAAGACGATGCTGGCCGACGGCCTGCGGGCGGGCGGCCGCCTCGAGGAGGCCAAGGTCCTGCTCGAGGAGCTGATCGAGGCCTTCGGGCGCCGACGCTCGCCGGCCCGCGCCCAGGCGCACCTTCGCCTGGCGAAGGTCTTCGACGGCATGGGCATGCCGGAGGAGACGATCAAGCAGCTCGAGACCGCCTCGCGCATGGCGGCGGGCGACGTGATCATCCTGCGCACGCTGGCGGAGCACGCCCGCGACGCGGGTCAGCTCGACCGCGCCGAGCGGGCCTACCGGACGCTGCTGGTCAACGTCCGCCGCTCGCTGAAGCAGGGCAACGACGACGTCGGCGTGGGGCCGTGCGAGGTGCTGTTTGAGCTGAGCCGGATCTCGCGCGCGCGCGGTGACGACTACCGCGCCGACGAGCTCGTCCACTCGGCGCTCGAGGCCGTCGGCGAGAGCGAGTCGGAGCTCGGGCGCGTGAAGGACACGCTGCGCGAGCGCGAGGAGCACGAGCTGCTGCGGCGCGTGCTCGAGGTCCGGCTGCGCCAGGTCGAGAGCAAGGGGCACGAGCGCGCTGACCTGCTCAGCGAGCTGGGCGAGGTGCTCGACGGCGAGCTCGGTGACTCGGCGCGCGCGCTCGAGGTCCGCCTCGAGGCCCTGGCGATGGAGCCCGCGTCGCCGCTGCGCTACGACCCCGCGCGCGAGCTCGCGGCGCGCCTCGGCGTGCTCGACCGCTACCTCACGCTGCTCGAGGAGCTGCTCGAGGCCTCGCGTCGCGACACCGACGCGCACCAGCGCTGCGAGATCCTGCTGCGCATCGCCGAGGTCATGGAGAAGGATCACCAGGACTACCGGCAGGCGACCTTCTACCTCGACCACGCGGAGGCCACCGGCGTGCGCAAGGTCGACGTCTGGCGCGCGCAGGCGCGGGTCGCCGGCGCCGCGGGTAACAAGCCGCTGCAGGTCGCGCTGCTCGAGCAGCTCGTCAGCCTCGGCGCGGACCAGGCCGAGACCCGCGCGGACGCGCTGTACCGCATGGCCGAGGTCCACCTGGCGAGCGCGGAGACGATCCACGACGGCGTCGTCTCGCTGTCGCAGGCGCTCGACGACAGCCCGCACTACGAGCGCGCGGGCATGATCCTGCGGCGCGCGTGCGAGTCGCTGCCGGCCGACGAGCAGTTGCTCGATCTGTACCAGGAGGTCGCGCGAAAGTCGGGCGACCAGACGATGCTGCTGCACTTCCTCGAGCACCGCACGGAGAACCCGGGCGACGACGTTCGCGGCGCGCTGGAGCTCGCGCGCGAGGGCGCCGCGCTGGCGGCGGAACTCGTCGAGTTCGACCGCGAGGAGGACCTGATGCTGCGCGCGGTCGAGCTCTCGGGCGAGCTGCTCGAGGGCAAGGCGGCGGCCGACTGGGCGCTGGTCGGGCTGGCGCGGCGTCGGCACGAGGGCGGCGACCCTGCCGGCGCGGTCAAGTGGCTGGGCGAGGCGATCGAGGCCGCGGTCGCGCACGTCTCGGCGGACGTGCTGACGCTCGCGCGCGAGGTCGCCGAGCAGGCGGCTCAACCCGGCGGTGACCTCACGCTGGCGGCCAAGCTCTACGAGCACATGGTCGAGCGCGAGCCGACGAACCGCGCGACCTGGGAGCCGCTCGCCGGCATCTACCGCCAGCTCGGCGACATGGATCGCCTCGAGCGCCTGGTCGACGAGACCCTCGACGGCCTGCAGGAGACCGAGGAGCGCAACGCGCTGCGCCTGCAGTTCGCGCAGGCGCTCTTGCGGCTCGACGGCCGCGGCGACGACGCGGTCCGGGTCCTCAACGACGCGCTGCTGGAGGAGCCCGAGAACGCCGAGGCCCAGCGCATGCTCGCGGCGCACCTCGAGAAGACCGGCGACACCGCGGGCCTGCTCGATCTGCTGCGCAACCAGCTGATGGCGGCCCAGGGGCGCGACGATCACCGCGCGATCAAGGCGCTCTCGCTGCAGCTCATCGCGCGCCTGCGCGATGATGATCTGGGCGAGGCGATCGCGGTCTGCCAGGGGGCGCTCGACGCCATCCCGGAGGACGCGGACCTGCTGCGAAAGCTGCTGGAGCTGGGCGAGGCCGAGTTCGACGAGCACGAGCGCGGCGACTTGATGGAGCGCCTGCTCGGCGTCGAGGAGGACGGCGAGGTGGTCGCGCTGACGCTGCGCCTCGTCGCGCTGCGCCGCGGCGTCGAGGACGAGGACGGCGCGCTCACGGCCCTGCAGCTCGGCTACCGCCGCGCGCCGGGGCACCCCGAGCTGCACGGCCGCCTCGAGCAGATCTACCGCGAGCGAGAGGACCACGACGGGCTGCTGCAGCTGCTGCTGAACGCGGTCGAGGTCGCGGAGACGCCTGCGGTCTCGGTCGCGCTGCTGCGGCAGGCGGCGAGCGTGCAGCGCGAGCTGCTGCGCGACGCCGGCGCGGCGGTCACGCTGCTCAGCCGCGCGGGCGCGCTGGCGCCCGAGGACAACGCGCTGCGCGTCGAGCTCGCCATGGCGCGGGCGGACAACCGCGACTTCGCGGGCGCGGTCGAGACCCTCGGCGAGTGCCTCGAGGCGGCGGCGGACGACGCCGCGGCGCGCCTCGACATCCTGCAGCGCCGCGCCGGCGTGCACCGCACGTCCGGCGCCCCCGAGGCCGCGCTCAGCGACCTCGAGCAGGCGTTCTCGATCGACCGCGACGCGGTGGCCGAGGCGTTGATCGTGCAGCTCGAGGAGCTGCGCGGGGACGCGGCCGTGCGCGGCGATCGGGCGCGGGAGCGCGAGCTGACGATGCGGCTGATCGAGCTCCGGCGCGAGCGCGGCGCCCACGACGACGCGCGCGCGCTGCTGGTCGGCTGGATCGAGCAGGCCCCCGAGGACATCGACGCGCTGCGCTGGCTGTGGGCGGTCGATCGCGAGGCCGGTCACTGGGAGGGCGTCGTCGAGACCTGCGAGCGCCTGGTGCGGCTGGAGCAGGGCGAGGCGCAGATCGAGGCGGCGGTCGGGCTGGCCGACGCCTGCGAGGAGCTCGGGCGCTCGGAGGACGCGCGCGAGGGCCTCGAGTACGCCCGCGACATGCAGCCCGAGGACCAGGTGCTCCGCGATCGCCTCGCGGTCATCTACGAGGCCCAGGGGGCGGGGCGCGAGCTCGCCGACGTGCTGCTCGCCGACGCGCGCGCGCGCGACGAGGCCGGCGCGGCGCCCGACGACCCGGAGCGCCTGGACCTGCTCCGAAGGGCAGGTCGCCTGCTGGTCAGCTGCGGCGATCGAACCGACGCGATCCCGGTGCTCGGCGAGGTCCTCGAGGCCACGCCCGACGACCGCGGCACCGTCAAGGCGCTGGTCACCGCGCTGCTCGAGGAGGGGCTGCACGACGACGCGCGCGCGACCCTCACGAACCAGCTCGAGCGCGCCAAGGACGACGCCTGGCGGCTCGTGCTGCTGCGGCGACGCGCCGACGTCGCGCACGCGGCCTACGCCCTCGAGGACGCGGTGGCGGACCTCGAGCGCGCCGCGGCGATCGACCTCGCGGCGGTGATCGACCCGCTCGCGGAGGCGCTCGAGCAGCTGCGCGGCGACCTCGAGGGGGCGGGCACGAACCCCGCGCGGACCCGCGAGGTCACCCTGCGGCTCGCCGACGTCGAGGCCGAGCGCGGCGGTGGCGACCGCGTGCGCATGCTGCTGCGCGACTGGGCCGACACCAACCCCGACGACCTCGCGGTGCACCAGCGCCTGCTCCGGCTAGAGCGCGCCGGCGAGCGCTGGCACGAGGTCATCGAGATCGCCACGCACCTGCTCGATCGCCTCGAGGGCGACGCGCAGGTCGAGGCGGCGCTGGTGCTCGACGACGCGAGCGCGCGGCTCGACTCGCCCGACCTCGCGCGCGCCGGCCTGGAGCGCGTGTACGAGGCGCAGCCGGATCGCGGCGAGCTGCGCGACCGCCTGCGCGGGCTCTACGAGCACGTCGGCGACGAGCGAGCGCTCGCGCGGATCCTGCTCGCCGAGGCGAGCGAGCTCGAGGGCGACACGGCCGAGAAGCTCGACCGCCTGCGCCGGGCGTCGTCGCTGCTGGTCGACAACGCGGAGAACCAGGCGGCGCTGCCGGTGCTCGGCGAGATCGTCTCGCTCGCGCCGACCGACCGCGAGTACGCCTTCATCCTCGCCGACACGCACGTCACCGAGCAGGACACTGACGCGGCGCTCGCGGTGCTCTCGGGGCTCATCGAGCGCCTCGAGGCGGCGGGCGAGCCGATCCTCGAGGTCCTGCAGCGGCGCGCGCAGCTGCATCAGGATGTCGGCGACGGCGCCGCGGCGCTCGTCGATCTCGAGCGCGCCTACACCATGGACGCGGCCGCGGTCATCGACGAGCTCGCGGGCGCGCTCGAGCAGCTGCGCGGCGAGCTCTCGGCGCTCGGCAACCAGGCGCGCGAGCGCGAGGTCACCCTGCGGCTGGCCGAGGTCGAGCTCGATCGCGGCGACCGCGAGCGCGTGCGCCTGCTGCTGCGCGACTGGACCGAGGAGCACCCAGACGACCTCGACGCGCTGCAGCGACTGCGTCGTCACGAGACGGAGGACGAGCGCTGGGAGGAGGTCGCCGAGGTCTGCGAGCGGCTCGTCACCCAGCTCGAGGGCGACGCCCAGATCGAGGTCGCGGTCGCGCTGGCCACGGCCTGCGAGCGGCTCGAGCGGCCGGAGCGGGCGCGCGACGGCCTCGAGCGAGTGCACGCGGCGCAGCCCGAGAGCGCGGCGATCCGCGACCGGCTGCGCGCGCTGTACGAGCAGGCGGGGGATGACCGCGCGCTGGCGACGATCCTGATCGCGGACGCCGGCGGCGCGGATGACCCCGGCGAGAAGTCGACCCTGCTGCGACGCGCGAGCGCGCTGCTCGTCGGCGTGGGCGACCACGAGGCGGCGCTGCCGGTGCTCACCGAGGTCGTCGGGCTGAACCCGACCGACCGCGAGCACGTGATGATGCTGGCCGACACGCACGTCGGCCAGGGCGAGCTCGCGGCGGCGATCGGCGCGCTCACGACCTACATCGAGCGCGCGGAGGCGGCCGGGGACTCGATCCTCGAGGCGGTGCAGCGGCGCGCGCGTCATCATCAAGACGCCGGCGACGGGGAGGCGGCGCTCGTCGACCTCGAGCGCGCCTACACGATCGACGCGGACGCCGTGGCCGAGGAGCTCGAGGGGCACCTCGGCGACCTGCGTGATCAGTCAGGCGACCCCGCGCGCCAGCGCGAGCTGACGCTGCGCCTGATCGAGCTGCTCGCCGCCCGCGGGCGCCGCGACGACGCCCGCGCGCAGCTGCTCACGTGGCTCGAAGACCAGTCCGAGGACGTCGGCGCGCTCCGCCGCCTGCGCGTGATGGAGACCGAGGACGAGCGCTGGGAGCAGGTCTTCGACGTCTGCGAGCGCCTCGTCGAGCTCGAGGAGGACGCGGCGCAGATCGAGGTCACGATGGGCCTGGTCGAGGCCGCGCGCAAGCTCGAGCGTCACACCGACGCGCGCGACGGCCTCGAGATCACGCGGGTCTCGCAGCCCGACAACCAGCAGGTGCGCGACGAGCTGCGGCAGATCTACGAGGCCCAGGGGGCCAACCGCGAGCTCGCGGGCATCCTCGTCGACGACGCCAAGGACGCGGAGGTGCCCGCCGAGAAGCTGATCCTGCTGCGCCGCGCCGGCTCGCTCATGCTCGCCGCGGGCGACTCCGAGAGCGCGATCCCGGTGCTGCAGGACGTGCACTTCCTCGACCCCGACGACCGCGAGACGACCGTGACGCTGATCGAGGCGCACACGGTCGCCGGGCAGCTCGACGAGGCCGACGCGCTGATCGACGAGGTGCTCAGCTCGACCAAGAAGAAGCGCGCGCCGGAGCTCGCGCCCTTCTACCGGTTCAAGGCGCGCGTCGCCGGGCAGCGCGGCGATCGAATGAAGGAGCTCGAGCAGCTGCAGCTCTCCTACGCCTGCGACAAGGGCAACGGCGCGCTCGCGGGCGAGCTCGCCAACCTCGCCGAGGATCTCGAGCAGTGGGACCTGGCGACCAAGGTGCTGCGCGGCATCGCGTTGATGGAGCCTGACTCCGGCTGCCCGATCTCCAAGGCCGAGTCCTACTACCGGCAGGGGCGGATCACGAAGATCACGGGCGACCTCAAGCGCGCGGCGTTCTGGGCCCGGCGCGCGCTGCAGGAGGACGCCGATCTCACCGAGGCGGCCAAGCTGCTCGAAGAGATAGGCGCGTGAGCGCGGCGGAGCGCCCGATCGGCGCGGCCGGCCCCGGCGCCGGTTGAGCTCCAGCGGCATTTACAGTAGGCATCGAACTGTCATGCACCTGCACTCAGCTCACGCCGCCTTCGCGTCCGTCGGTCTCGCGCTGTGCATCTCGCTGACCGCGTGCGACGGCGGCGGCGCGGGGCCGACCAAGCGGGCCGCGCCGGCGAAGCAGGCGCAGACGGGCGCGGACGATCCAGCGGCGAAGGAGGCGGCCGCCAAGGCCGCGGCGGCCGAGGAGGCGGCGAAGCGCGAGCAGGAGCGACGCGAGCGCAAGCGGCCGCTGAGCGAGCTGTTCCCGCCCGGCGCGGTCGACCTGCCGACGCCGCTCGCCGGCGCTCGCTTCGGCATGACCGCCGACGCCGCGCGGGCGGCCGTGCCGGCGCTCGTCGACAGCACGACGCTCACGCCCGAGGCCTTCGAAGGCGTGACGATCCGCGTGCAGTACTTCAACCGCTCCAAGACCCTGCGGCTCGTGCAGGTCGCGCTGCCGGCCGCCGAGGCCCCCGCGCTGCTCGAGTCGCGGTGGGGGCCGCCGGTGCTGGCGCCCGGCTCAGGCGAGGGCGCGCGCTGCTGGACGAACGAGCAGACCGGGGTCCAGGCGACGCTCGACGGCGAAGGTAAGCTGCTCCTGCGCGCCTTCCTCCCGTGGCGCTCGATCCTCGGCGTGTCCGAGGACGGCGACGTCGACGACGTCACGCCCGACGGCGCGGTCGAGACCACCTCCGACGCGAAGAAGCCCGCGAAGAAGAAGTCCGCGAAGAAGTCGGTGAAGTACCCGGCGCTCGGCGTCGAGCCAGAGCCGCTGCTGGGCATGAAGCTCGAGCAGGTCAAGCGCGCCTACGCCGAGGCGCTGCGCGACAGCACCGTGATCTCCGACACGCGCGTCGTCCTGACGCTGCCGCCCCACGAGTGCAGCGCGAAGCCGACGTTCATCGATCTGAGCGTCGAGGGCGGCGTCGTCAGCCGCGTGCATCTCAAGCTCGAGTACCGCAGCGACGCCGATCGCGAGGCGATCGCGGCGGCGTTGAAGGCCAAGTACGGCGAGCCCGTGGCGACCAAAGACGCGGTGTCGACCCACGTCTCCGGGCTGGTCAAGGTCGTGGTCTCCCACGCCGCCGACGAGCGGAGTTACTCGCTGTTCATCTCCTCGCCCAAGGGCACGTGACGCGGGCCCGTTGAGGGTGGCGGCGCTGGGCTCGTCGTCGAGCGACAGTCGGTGGTGCGGCCGTGGTGCAGTCTGCTCCACGCCTCCCGCGGGGCTGGTGCGCTTCGCCCCAGCGGCGCTGCGTAGTGATCAAGGCGCAATGTAACCACGCGGTTTTTGCGGGGACGTCGAGCGCATTTTCGCGCAGGGCGGGCTACACTGCGGTAGGGCTGACGAAAGGAGAGCTTACATGGGGGTCGAGGGTCTCGAATCGAGAAGCAGCAAGGTGCTCCTGGTCGACGACTCGCGCACGACGCTGATAGCGATGGCGCGCGCGCTCGTCGGTCTCCAGACCGACATCCATCTCGCGCAGTCGGGCGAGAAAGCGCTCGAGCAGGTCGATCTCCACGACTTCAGCGTCATCCTGCTCGACGTCAACATGCCGGGTATGGACGGCATGCAGACCGCGGCCGCGATCCGGGCGCACCCGGGCGGGCAGGAGACGCCGCTCATCTTCGTGACCGGGGCCGACAAGGACGAGACCATGCAGCTCGACGGCTACGGCGTCGGCGCGGTCGACTACCTGTACAAGCCCGTCAAGCCGGCGGTGCTGCGCACGAAGGTCAGCGTGTTCCTGCAGCTCGACCGCCAGCGCCGCGCGCTCGAGGTCACCAACCGGCTGCTCGAGGAGCAGCGGCGCAAGCTCGAGCAGCTCGTGCAGACCGACCCGATCACCGAGGTGCTGAACCGGCGCGGGTTCGAGTCCGCGCTCTCGCGCGCGCTCGCGGCCGCGCCCCAGCCCGAGCGCTCTGACGCGACGGGGCCGCGGCTCACCTCGTCCGCCAACGCGGCGGCGGCGGTCATGTTCGGCTGTGACGACTTCGGCGAGATCAACGCGCGCCACGGGCACGGCGTCGGCGACGCGGTCCTGCGCACCATCGCCGCGCGGCTGCGCGGGGTGCTCGGCCCCCGCGACGCGCTCGCCCGGATCGGCGGCGATGAGTTCCTCGCGCTGCTGCCCGGCGCGAGCCTGATCACCGCGACGACGCTCGCCGAGCGCGCCCGCGCCACCGTCTCGGCGAAGCCGATCCTCGCGGGCGACGGCAGCGTCCAGGCGAGCGTCAGCGCCGGGGTGGCCGCGCTGCCCTGGGACACGAGCTCGCTCTCCGAGGTCCTCGCGCGCGCGCGGCCGAAGCTGCGCGAGAGCAAGCTGCTGGGCAAGAACCAGGTCGTCGGCGTCGCGCGCCCGCGCAGCGGATCGCTCGTCGAGCGGCTCGTCCGCGGCGAGGGCCTGCGCGCGGTCGGGCAGCCGATCGTGCGCTTCACCGATCGGAAGGTGCTCGGCTACGAGCTGCTCACGCGCGGACCCGTGGGTCCGCTGGCGACCCCGCGCGGCTTCCTCGAGCTCGCGCGCGAGCAGCAGATGCTCACCGCGATCGACCTGCGCTGCTTGAAGGTCTGCCTGCGCGCCGCGAGCACGCTCCCCGAGGGGACGAGCGCGCACGTCAACGTGTTCCCGACCACGCTGCTCGCGGTCCCCGAGCGGGAGCTCGAGCGCCTGCTCGAGGTCTGCGCGCGCGTGCGGGTCTGCCTCGAGCTCTCGGTCGACCGCTTCTCCGGCGACCCGCGCGAGCTGGTCGATCGGATCGAGTTCCTGCGCCGCGCGGGCGTCGCGATCGCGATCGACGACGTGGGCGCGAGCGCCGGCTCGATCGACAGCGTGTTCCTGCTCGACCCCGACGTCATCAAGATCGACCGGCTGCTCATCCACGGCGCCGCCCACAACTCGCGCAAGCAGAAGCTGCTGCACCGGCTCGTCGCGCTGTCAAGCGCGTTCGGCTGTGAGCTGATGGCCGAGGGCGTCGAGGCGCTCGAGGACATCGCGTTGCTCACGTCGATCGGGATCACGCGCGGTCAGGGCTACTTGCTCTCGCGGCCGGTCGAGCTCTCAGAGCTGATCGCACGCGCGGCCGCCCGCCACAGCCACATCGCGCGGCCGGGATGAGCGCTTGCCGCTCGACGTCGGATTCCCGTACCCTCTGAGGCGGTAGGGGTGAGGGGATGGTAGACGGCGTCGTCGAGGAGGAAGCCGAAGCCCCGTCGGCCGACGCGACGGTGCTCGTCGTGCACTCTGAGGCGCTCACGCGCAGCCCCGCGTGGGCGGGCGCGCGCGGGCTCGCGGACGTCGAGCTGCGGGTGACAGAGTCGGGCGAGCTCGACGACGTGTTCATCGGGCTCGCCGACGGCCGCCCGACGATCGTTATGCTCGACGCCGAGCTCGCCGTGCAGGACACCGAGGGCGGCCTCGGCGTGCCCGCCAACCCCGAGCTCGTCGGCCCGCTCCGCGTCGTGCAGCTGTGCGCGCGCGGCCCTGACGGCGCGCTCGTGCGGCCTGGCGGCGGGGTGCCCGACACGCTGCTCGCCGGCGAGCTGCGGCCCGAGGCGACCCCCGATGAGCTGCGCGCGGCCCTGCGCGCGGCGGTCCGCGAGGCGCGGCTCGTCGCCCAGTGCGAGCGGCTCTCGCTCGAGCGCGGCCGACTCGCGCGCGAGATTCGCGAGCTCAACCGCATCGGCATCCTGCTGTCGACCGAGCGCGACGCCGAGCACCTGCTCGAGTACATCCTCACGACCACCCGCGACATCACCTCGGCGGACGCCGGCAGCCTGTACGTCGTCGAGGAGGCCGAGGAGGGCCGTCAGCTGCGGTTTAAGCTCGCGCAGAACGACTCGCTGCAGCTCCCGCGGCTCGCCCAGTTCGCGTTCCCGATCAACACCAAGACCCTCGCCGGCTACGTCGCGGCGACCGGCAACCCGCTCAACCTCCCAGATGTCTACGAGATCAGCGGCGACGCGCCGTACTCCTTCGATCCGAGCTTTGATCAGCGCACCGGCTACCACACGCAGTCGATGCTGGTGCTGCCGCTGCGCAACCAGGCGGGCGAGTGCATCGGCGTCGTGCAGCTGATCAACCGCAAGATCCGGCTCGGCCTCGAGCACCCAGGCGGCGGCCTCAAGAGCGGCCCGCGCGAGCGCATCGAGCCGTTCGACGAGCAGTGCTTGGAGCTGGCGAACTCGCTCGCGAGCCAGGCGGCGGTCAGCCTGACCAACGCCCAGCTCTATCACGGGCTGCGCCGCAAGATCGGGGAGCTCGAGCAGACCCAGGCGCAGCTCGTGCAGAGCGAGAAGCTCGCGAGCCTCGGGCAGCTGACCGCCGGCGTCGCCCACGAGATCAACAACCCGCTCGCCTTCAGCCGCAACAACACCTACATCGCGCGCGAGCGCGTGGCCTCGGCCGTGCGCCGGATCGCGGTCGAGGCCTGGCTGCAGGAGTCCGACGCGCGGCGCGTCGAGCCCGTGCTCACGCGGCTCGCCGGCGACTCGCGGCTGCGCGAGGATCTCGAGGAGCTGCGCGACGATCTCGAGCGCACGCCGCCGGGCGAGCGCCGCGAGCTCTTGATCAACTTCATGCTCTACGTCTCCGAGAGCCGGCGCGTGCGCGAGGGCTCGGTCGGCGAGCTGCTCAGCTCCATCGACTCGCTGCTCGGCGACAGCCTCATGGGCCTCGATCGGGTCGCCGAGATCGTGCTCGGCCTCCGCAACTTCGCGCGCCTCGACGAGGCGACCTTCCAGACCGCGGACATCGACGAGGGCATCCGGCAGACGCTGATGATCCTGCGGGAGCCCGCGCGCGACGCCTCGGTCACGCTGACCATGGATCTTCGGCTCGAGCGGCCGCACCCCTGCTTCCCGGCCAAGCTCAACCAAGTCGTCCTCAACCTCGTCAACAACGCGATCGACGCCTGCGGTCCCGGGGGACAGGTCGTCGTGCGCTCGCGCGAGCAGGAGGAGAGCGTCGAGATCGCGGTCATCGACGACGGGCACGGGATCTCGCAGCAGCACATGTCGAAGATCTTCGACCCCTTCTTCACGACGAAGCCGGTCGGCAAGGGCACCGGGCTCGGGCTCTCGATCAGCTATCGGATCATCCGCGAGCACCACGGCACCATCCAGGTCGAGCCGAGCCCCGGCGGCGGCACGACCTTCCGGATCACGCTGCCGGCGGAGCTCGAGACGCCGGAGTCCGAAGACGAGCTCGCGCCTGTACGCGCGTGAATTCAAGCGGCGCCGCGGCTGTCTCCAGGCGCGGGATCGAGGCGACACGCGCCCGCGAGCGCGTGTGTCCGGAAACCGGAGCTCTTGTCCCACCCGCCCGGGGCGCGGCGATGCGCTCTCGCGGCGCGCGCAGGGACGCCGCGGCGTCGCGGCGCGCGTCCGAGGACTCGAGGAGTCGGTGATCAGGGCGCGTCAACGGAGCGTGCGCGGAGGGCTCGACCGGGCGGCGCGATCCAGGCGCCGCGTCCCTCGAGCTCCGCGCGCGTCGGCGCGGTCTCGTGGGCCTGTCGCGCCGACGATTCAACGCTCGCGCGCGCTGGGCTACCATGGGCTACGCCCATGGGATGGAAGGAATACAAGCAGACCGGAAAGATTCGGTCTGATAGCAAGCTCTCGAACCTCAGCCTGCTGATCGTCGACGACGAGCAGGGGATCCTGAAGTCACTATCCGAGAGCTTTCGCGGTCTGTTCAATGTACATACCGCGGATTCCGGCGAGCGAGCGCTGCGGCTGTTCAAAGAGCACGACATCCACGTCGTGCTGAGCGACCAGCGCATGCCCGTCATGACCGGCGTCGAGCTGTTCGCCATCCTCAAGGCCATCAACCCGCTCCCGGTGCGCATCCTCTTGACCGGCTACTCCGACATCAACGTGGTCATCCGCGGGCTCAACGAGGGCTTGATGTGGAAGTACGTGACCAAGCCGTGGAACACCGAGGACCTGAAGGCGCTCGTGCGGCAGGGCGCGCGTCACTACCTCAAGCTCGCCGAGGAGGCGGGGATCGAGGTCAAGGCCGCGCGCTAGCGAGCTCGGTCGGCTCCTGCGGGCTCGCGCGCTCGCGCGCGGACATCGCGATCCCCAGCTGCCCGAGCCAGTAGAGCGTGATGATCGAGTAGCGCGCGCCCGCGACCGGCGCGTGGAACTTGTTGAAGGCGATCAGCGTGTCGCTGACGGCGAACAGCAGCGCGCCGAGCAAGGCCAGCCACACGCCGAGCGCGGCGCCCCGACGCACGCGCGCCGCCGCGCGCCACATCATCACGCAGATCGCCAGGGTGTAGAGCGCGACGGGGATCGTGAGCGCGCCGAGCCCGGGGCGCAGCGCCGCGAACGAGCCGACGCCCCAGGCGAGGAAGGGCAGCGCCAGCAGCGGGCGCGGCCGTCGATCCTCCGCGAGGTAGGCCGCGGTATAGAGCACATGACCGATGAGGAAGGTCAGCATCCCCAGCGGGAACAGCAGGTCGAGCAGCACGTCCGCCAGCGCGCAGGTCCACAGGCCCGCGTGGATCCGCCGCGAGTAGGGCGACCGCGGCGGCGCGAGCCAGGTCATCGCGACGACCGGCACCGGCTTAAGCGCCAGCCGCAGCCACGGCGCGCCGTCTTCGGGACCGAGGGCGTAGACCAGCGCCGCGAGCACGGCGACCGCGAGCAGCGCGGCGCGGCGCGTCAACGCGGTCTCCCGGTGGTCATCGTCTCCTGCATGCGGGCGAGCTCACGCGGCGCGACGGCCTCGCGGCGTGATCACGTGAAACCACGGCAGCATCGAACGCGTGTCGCGGGCGCGTCAAGTCGAGGCGCAGCTGTCCACGGGCACAGCTTCCACGGCGCGCGGGTGTGGCGAAACTCCGCGTCGACGAGACATTCGCCGTCACGGAGGGCGCGCGACCGCAGTGCGCCCTCGCGGCGCCTCCTGCGAGCGCGCGATACCCTCACCGCGGCGCGACGTCGCGTCGCGCGAGTCACGGCCCCTCGCGCGGTCTGACGCGCGCTCACGGCCGCTATGCTTGCGTCACCGGGTGCGGCGTTGCTAGGACCCCTGAGACGTACTCGAGATCTTCTTGAGCCCTGATGGGAGCGAACTCCAACACGCCGCGCGCGCGCCTGAGACCCCGAGAAGCGGCGCTTCATGGCTGGAGGTTCACGCTCCGGGTGTTCACGCACTTCTCGCGGAACAAGTGCTTCCTGCTCGCGGGCGGCGTCGCCTACAACATGATCCTCTCGATCATCCCGCTGCTCGCCGTGTTCCTGGCGGCGGCGTCCCAGGTGATCGAGCAGCGGGAGGCGCTCGCCATCATCATGACGGTGCTCGAGCACACCGTGCCCAACGACGCCTCCGCGGTCGAGCAGGACATCCTCAACTTCCTCGAGCACCCCGAGCTGCTCGGCGGCTTCGGCCTGCTGGTGGTGCTGTTCTTCAGCTCGCTCGCGTTCCGCATGCTGCAGGACGCTATGGAGGTCGTCTTCGAACGCCCGCGCCTGCGCAAGAAAGCGCGCAGCTCGTGGCTGTCGGCCTTCCTGCCCTACATCTTCACGGGCGTCATCGTCTCGGTGCTGGTCGGGACCACGGTCGTCGTGGGCGCGCTGGGCATGCTCCGCGGGCTCGAGCTCTTCGGCGTGCCGCTGGGCGGTCTCACGACGCTCACGCTCTACGTCGGCGCGTTCATCGGCGAGGTCATGATGTTCGCCGCGATCTACTGGATCATGCCGGTCTCGCACGTCACGTACAGTCGCGCGCTGATCGGCGGCTTCATCGCCGCGTCCCTGTGGGAGCTCGTGCGCCGCGTGGTCGTCTGGTGGTTCACCTCGATGTCCCTCGTCAGCGTCGTCTACGGCTCGCTGACCTCCGTCATCGTCGTCATCTTGGTGCTCGAGATCGCGGCGGTGATCCTGCTGCTCGGCGCCCAGGTCATCGCCGAGCTCCAGCACAGCGAGGAGGCGGGCGTGCCCTGGTACGTCGGCGCGCCGCTCGAGCGCACGGGCACCACCGGGCGGCACGCGCCCGTCAGCTTGCCTGTTCTCGAGGACAGCTCACCGAGCGTCGTCGATCGCGTGAAGGAGCGCCCGCGCCGCGGCGCGCGCACCGAGATCGCGGTCAGCGAGTCGGGCTAGAGTAACCCGCGCGGCGTCGCGGTCACTCGGCCGGCGGCAGCGCCCGTCGCGTCTTGATCTCGCGTCGCAGCCAGCGCTCGAACAGCCCGAGCGGCAGCAGCGTGAGCGCGAAGATCATCGGCAGGACGATCACGAGCGAGAGCACGCCCAAGAGCCCGGCGAGCAGCGGGCTCGCCAGCTTCGAAAACAGCGCCGCGAGCGCGAGACCCGCCGCGAGCGGCGCGATCTGGTACTTCGCGGTGTCGAGCCGGTTCCAGAAGCGAAAGGTCGGCATGACGCCCCACCGCTGCGGGCGATCGGTGAGGGTCGGCTTGTCGAGGCCGAACATCCAGGTGATGGCGTCGGGGCGCCGCGCGACGGTGGCCGGGAGGTGCTGCTCTGACACGGTCGTCGGCAGTATAGCGCGCGAGCCCCGGCCGCTGACGCGCGCCGCCTCGACGCGTCGCTCAGATCCGCGCCTCAGGGCATGTTGCCGTCGATGATCGTGCTCCCGCCGACGTCCTTGGTCGCGGCGAAGGCCTCGGCCTCGAAGGTCGCCAGCGAGACGTTGTCGGTGATCTGCAGATCGTCGCCGATCGTCATCAGCCCGGTCATCCCGGCCAGCGAGCTGAGCTGCGGGTTCTCGTCGATCACGAGGTCGTCGAGGACCTTGGTGAGCGCGCTGAGGCCGTCGACGTCGAGCAGCGCGTCGTTCTGCCGGATGTAAGCCGAGCGCCCGACGCTGCCGAGCTGCTCGAGGCCCAAGAGCGTCGTCAGGACGTCGTTGTTCTCGATGTGCAGCTCGTGGCCGACGAGCACGAGCGAGTCCAGGTCGACGTCGGCGAGCGCCGGGTTGTCGCGCAGCACGACCGCGTGGCCGGTGTACTGGAGGCCGGCGAGGCCGGCGAGGCTGGTGACCCCGGTGCTCTCGACGGCGACTCGCCACGAGACGACCTCGACGCCCTCGAGGCCCGCGAGCGACTCGAGCGACTCGAGGTTCTGCAGGTTGAGGTCGCCGCCGACCTGCGTGAGGCCGGCGAGGCCCTCGATCGAGCTCAGCTGCGGGTTGTCGGTGATCCACGCGGATCCGCCGATCTCGCTCAGGCCCTCGAGGCCGTCGAGCTGCGTGAGCGAGGCGTTCGCCTGAACGCGCAGATCGAAGGCGGTCGCGCCCGAGAGCTGCGAGAGCGCGGAGATCTCGGTGAGCGCGGCGTTGTTCGAGATCTGGATGAGGCCGCCGACGCTCGAGAGACCGTCGAGGCCGTCGAGCGTCTCGACGGTCCCGAGGTCGAAGAGCAGGAGGTCGCCCGAGAGCTGCGTGACGCCGGCGAGGCCCTGCAGGTCCGTGGGCCCGTTGACGTAGCGCACCTGCAGCGTGGTCGCCGGCGACACGCCCTCGAGGCCCGCGAAGGACTCGAGCGCCGGCAGCTCCTCGAGGTAGAGGCCGCCGGTCACGCTCGTGCTGGCGGGCAGACCCGCGAGGCTCTTCAGGTCATCCATGCGCCCGAGGCGGAGGTCCCCAGAGACAGACTGCAAAGACGAGAGCCCGCTCAGGCTCTCGATCCCGTCGACCTCCCAGATGTCGATCCAGCCGACCGACTCGAGTGACTCGAGGCCCGCCAGGTCGCGCAGCGCGTAGCTGCTGGTGTCCCAGCCCGCGAGCTGGAGCGAGCCGGCGATCGCCGTCAGGCTGGAGAAGTCCTTTAGGTCAGGCAGCGCGCGCGTGTTGGAGAGCCGCAGGCTGCCGCCGAGCTCGCTGAGCTCGTCGAAGACCGCGAGCTCCATAAGCGCGGGCGTGTTGATCGTCACGCTGCCGCCGACCTCCGAGAGGTTCGCCGGCGCGACCATGCGCTTCAGCGCCTCGCCGCGCACGTTCACGCTGCCCGCGATCGCGCTCAGGCTCTCGAGGCCCGCGTTCAGCTCCTCCGAGTAGGCGTAGACGTCGAGCTCCTGGAGCTGCGTCAGCGCGGGGAAGCCCAGGTCTGAGCCGAACACGTCCAGCGACATCTGCCCGCCGACCTCCGTGAGGTTGTCGGCGCCCGAGAGGTCCGTGAGCTGCGCGTTGGACCAGATCAACACGCTGCCGCCGACCGACTCGAGCGCCTCGAGGCCCGCGAGCGAGGTCAGCGACGCGTTGTTGAACACGCGGACATCCGCCGTGACGTGGCGCAGCGAGCTTAAAAACGACAGGTCCGCGTCCGTCGAGTTCGCGACGAGCAGCGAGCCGTCGATGCACTCGACGCCCTCGAGCGCCTGCGCGCTGAACGCCTCGGGCACGTTGATCTCGCCCTCGAGCCCGTTTTGGAAGCCCTCGCAGCCGGCGGGGACAGGGCCGCTGCCGCTGCCGCCCCCGTCGCTCTCGGAGCCGCCCGCGGTCGTGCTCTCGGCGTCGGTCGTGCCCGACTCGGAGTCGGTGCCGACGTCGCTCTCGGTCACGTAGGTCGAGCCGCTGCAGGCGCTGAGCGCGAGCGCGAGCGCGAGCGCGAGCGGCCGGCAGGTGATTGTGAAGGGAGCGGGGTGGAGACGATGAATTGAATTGAGCACAGCAGACCAGGCCAGGGCGCGCGCGGCTCGGGGGAGCGGCGCGCTCGTAATGCGAGTAGGGCCCGCGGGCGCGCCCGCGAGTGCGCCCACTCTACCAAGCGCGCGCCCGTCGTCGGCGCGCCGGCTTTGCGCGGCGCCCCGCGGGCGAGCTGGTTCCCTGGGTCCACGGCGTCGTCGTGGTCATCTTCGGTGCTATCCTCGCGGGCCCGTGCAAGCCAGCCAACAGCGGCCGGTCGAGCCCGCCGCCCCGTGGGCCGCGTCCTGGCGCACCGTCGGCGTGACCGGGACCAACGGGAAGACCTCGACGACCGCGCTGCTCAGCGCGGCGATCCGGGCGGCCGGACTCGGCGTCTTCACGGTCTCCACCCTCGACTTCGAAATCGACGGCCGGCGCGTCGACGCGCCCCGGACCTGGCCGGCCTTCCTCGAGACAGGGGCGCGCGCGGCCCGGGGCGGCTGTCGGCACGCGGTCGTCGAGATCACGAGCCAGGCGCTGGCGCGCGGCTACGCCCGGCGCTGGCGCTACGACCTCGGCGTCTTCACCAACCTGTCCGAAGATCACATCCAGGCCCACGGCGGCCTCGAGGACTACCTCGCGGCCAAGGCCCAGCTGTTCCTCAACCTCACGCCCGGCGGCGCCGCGATCCTCAACGCCCACGACCCGGCCGCGCTGCTGATCGAGCGCGTGCTGCCAGATGACCTCGAGGTCATATGGTTCGGCGCGCCGAGCCGCGGCCCGCGGCTGCGGCTCGGCGGTCGCTACCTCGGCGCCCGCGCGATCGAGGTCTCCGCGGCCGGCACCCGCGTCGAGCTCGAGGGCGGCGAGCTCGCGACGCGGCTCGGCCCGGGCCCGCTCGAGATCCCGTTGATCGGCGACATCTTCGCCGAGAACGCGCTCGCGGCCGCCTGCGCCGGGCTCGCGCTCGGCCTCGAGGCGGACGCGATCCGCCGCGGGCTCGCGTCGTGCCCGGTGGTCCCCGGGCGCTTCGAGCTCGTGCGCGCGCGCCCGGCCGTCGTGATCGACTACGCCCACACCGCCGACGCGCTCGCGCGCGTCTGCGAGGTCGCGCGCGCCCTGGTCGCGCGCGCGGGCGGCCGCGTGATCGTGGTCTTCGGCGCCGGCGGGGGGGCCGACGCGGGCAAGCGCGGGCCCATGGGCGAGGTCGTCGGCGCGCGCGCGGACCGGGCGATCGTCACCTCCGACAACCCGCGCGACGAGGAGCCGGCCGTGATCGCGGAGGCCGTCGCGGCCGGCTGTCGCGCGGGCGGACGCGCGGCGGTCACCGTCGAGCTCGACCGCGCCGCCGCGATCCGGCAGGCCATCACCTCCGCCACACCCCGCGACGTGGTGCTGATCGCCGGCAAGGGGCACGAGACCGGGCAGCTCGCGCGCGGCGTGACGACGCCTTTCTCCGACCACGAGGTCGCGCGCGGCGCTGGGTGAGCGCGCGTCAGAACCCGCAGTAGCCGTTGTTCTCGTTGCACGAGCCGACGCAGCAGTCGTCGTCCTGGTAGCACCAGCCCCAGTCGACGAGGGGCGGGATGCAGATCGGGCGGCAGGTCTCGGGGGGGAAGTTCTGGCCTTGATACAGCCCCCAGCAATTCCCGCCCTCGCACTCCTCGGCGCTCTCACACGGCGCGCCGTTGGGCTTCTTCGGCTCGCCGGTGTCGTTCGTCGGATCCGGGTTCGTCGTCGGGTCCGGATCCACGGTCGGGTCGGTCGTCGGCTCCATGGTCCCGCCGGTCATCGGCGCGCCGGTCGAGCCGGTCCCGAGGCCGCCCGTGCCGGTCGTCGGCGCGCCCCCGGTCGCGTCCGTCGACGCGCCGGAGCTCAGCGCGCCGGTGGACGCGGTCCCGGTGGTCGACGCGCCCGCGCCGGTCAGCCCGTCGCTCCCGGAGCCGCTCGGGTCCCATGGCTCACAGGACAGGCCGTCGGGTCGGTAGCCGTCGTCGCAGTCGCAGCGGGCGCCGTCGGGCGCCTCCGGGTCGACGGCGCACTGGCCGTGGCTCGAGCACGCCTGCCCCTCGCACGGGTCCGCCGACGAGCCCGTGCTCGCGCCGTCAGAGCTCCCCCCTGAGCCCTCGACGACGCCGCCGGAGAACGTGCAGGCCGCGGCGCCGAGCGTCACGGCCGCGAGCGTGAGCGATCGGAGCGGGCGGAGGCGTGACCAGACCATCCACGACATCGTACCGGCTCGGGGGCCGGATGGGGGCATCGTCGGCGCGGGCGGTCGCGCGCGGTCTGGAATTGCCCGCACACTTCGACGACACTGCGCACATGCGGAATTTGCGTGTTTGGCTTGGCTCCTCGTCTGATGCACCTTCGACCGCCGTCGTCACGGCCTGCGCCCTCGGCTTGCTCGCGTTCGCGGCCGCGGCGGGCTGCTCGGGCGACAGCGGCGAGTCGAGCGACTCGTCGATGCCGACCAGCGTCACGATCCAGCCCAGCACCGCCTCGGACGGCACGACCGAGGGACCGACGACGGGCCCGACGACGAATTCGACCAACAACAACAATACGACGACGACGACGACGACGACGACGCCCATGACCTCGGACCCGGGGAGCACGAGCGAGGCGACGAGCGCGACGACGGCGGAGGTGACCGCGACCGAGACCGAGGGCGCGACGACCGGCGAGCCGCCGCCCCCCGAGCTCGACACGTACTGCCTCGTGGTGCACCAGGGCGGCGATCCGGCGACCCTCGCGAGCGTGCGCGTCGACGAGGACGGGACGCTCACCGAGCTCGCGCAGACCGTCGAGCTGGGCGGCGGCCACAGCCCCGAGGCCACGGACTACCGTCGCCGCGGCCTGGTGAGCTGCGGCGACTACGTCTACGCCGCGATGCTCGACGACGACAAGGTCGCGGCGATCGACGTGGGCTACTACGGCGAGCTGACGGTGATCAGCGAGATCAGCGTCCCCAACATCGAGGGCGTGATGTGCAACCAGGAGGACGAGCTGGTGTTCACCTTCGGGCGCAACGCCGGCAGCGCGGCGCTCCGCAGCTTCGGCATCAACGAGGACGGCTCGCTCGACCCCTCCGACAACGTCGATCTCGACTACAGCTACACCGGCAACATGCAGCTCTACGGGGCGCTGCACCCGAGCCAGCGGATCCTCTACCTGGCGGGCAAGACCGAGGGGCCCGGCGACTCCGACGTCGAGATCCACAAGGTCAACTACAGCAACAGCGGCGGGCTCGTGCCGGACAACGTGACCTCGCTGCTGGGCAACCTGCTGTTCGGCATCGAGCTCGCGCCCAGCGGCGACGAGCTCGCGGTCATCGCGTGGAACGGGGTGTTCGCGTGGCACAACCTCCCGGTCAACGGTCAGGTCCCGGCGGCGGCCAACTTGGTGATCATCAACGACACGGAGTGGCAGGCCGGCAACGACATCGCCATCCGCACGGACCCGAGCAGCGACGAGCACTTCTATTACGCGCGGACCTCCGGCACCGGCGAGATCCGCGTAGGCGAGTTCCTGGGCGACCAGGTGATGTACTACGCGACTGAGCCCGGCCCCGGGAAGCGCCAGCACCTCCACCTCGCGTGGGAGGACACGGTGCTGCTCTCGATCGCGCAGACCGGCGACATGCAGTCGTGGACGCTCGACGCCGAGGGCGTCGAGCTGACCCCCGTGAGCTCGCTTGATATCGGCGGGACGACGGTCCAGGCCAGCGACTTGGTCCCCTGCGCGGCGCAGGAGTAGCCCACTCGCGCGCTCTCGGGCAGGCGTCGTAGGACGCGGGCTCGCGGAGGATCCAACATGACGTTGGAGACAGACTGGCTGTGTTTCCTGGCGGCGGAAATGCAGCTCAACCACCGGCGTCGAGCAGGGCCTGGGTGCGCTGCTCGGCGTTGCGCCGGAGGTTGAGGTAGAAGAGCGAGTAGTCGACGACGTGGTAGTTGCCGGTGAGCCCGAGGCCGCGCGTGTAGTTTTTGTCGTCGACCTCATCGACCTCGAGCAGGCCGCCTTGGCAGCGCGCGCCGGTGATCGCGGGATCGGGCGCGGGCTCGTTGTCGTCGTCGATGAAGCGGACGCCGCCGAGGTTCTGCGAGGGCTCCGCGCGCTCGCTGCCTGTTGACCAGCTCAGCGGGTTGACGCAGGTCAGCGTCTTGCCAGCGTTCGACTCGTAACCGTCGGGGTAGTGGACGTAGACGCGCTCAAACAGGCGCTCGGGCTCGGCCTGCTCCGTCAGCGAGTTGTAGGTGATCAGGCAGCCGGTCTCGCTCGCCGACTGGCACGGGCCGATGTGCTCGAGGGTGCGCGTGAACGCGTCGTCGGCCAGCGGGAAGCCGATGAGGTAGGCGGCGACGAGCTGCTCGCGCAGCGCCGCGTCGCCGTCGACGCGCTGCGCGAGCAGGCGGTAGGCGTGGTACGAGCCCTGGCTGTGGCTCGCCAGGATGAAGGGGCGCGCGCCGTCGCGCTGGGCCAGGAAGGCGTCGAAGGCGGCCTCGACGTCGCCGTAGGCGAGCTCGATCGCCGCGTCGGCGTCCTCGTGGCGGTCGGTCAAGAACACGCCGAGCGTCGCCTGCCGGTAGCGGGGGGCCCAGGCCGCCGCGATCGAGTTAAACACGCTCGCCTGGTTGCGCAGCACCGCCTCGTCGGTCAGCTCGTTGACGTCCTCGTCGGCGAGCGACTGGTTCCAGCCCGCGGCGCTGTAGAAGGTCGTCGGGTGGACGAAGAACACGTCCGCGGGCGCGTCCGCCTGGAGGTCCTGCTCCCCCTGCGGCGTGACGTCGGCGAGGTCGAGCAGCTCGGGCCGCGCCGCCCAGGCGCTCATCTCCGCGTAGTCCGGGGCCGGCGGCGCGCGCTCGAGATCAAAGGGCTCGCTGGGCACGAAGACCTGCTCGATCAACCACGCGCAGCCCGGCGCGAGCGTCACGAGCGGCGCGAGGCCGACCGCGACCGTGAGCGCGAGGGCGAGGGGGCCGGTGCGGCGTCTCTGCATCCCGGCGATCGTACCTTGGCGCGGCCGTTGCGATCGGTCTCGAAGGACATCTTCGAAGAAGCGCCCGGGAACGCCGTCGCGAGCGCCGCGCGCCGGAGTCATCCCCACAAGTCCACGCGCTCCCAGTCGGGGTCAGCGGCTTCGGTCTCGGGGCCTGCGGCAGAGCCGTAGAGCTGAGCCCGTACCAGCTGAGCAGCTCGGAGAGGTTGTCCTCGACGACCCCGTGATCTCGGCTTGGCCGGCGGCGGGACGCAGGCGCGCTCCTAGCCTAGCCTAGCCGAAGTAGTCGGGCTCGTGGCCCGGGCGCCACTTGATGTTACAGCCGATGCTGGGCCGCTGGGGCTCCGGCGCGGGCTGACCGGCGAGCGTCGCGTCGATCGCCGCGCGCAGGTCCGCGCCGGTCACCGGCACGTTGTTGCTGGGGCGGCTGCCGTCGAGCTGCCCGCGGTAGACGAGCCGGCGCGCGCCGTCGAAGAGGTAGAAGTCGGGGGTGCAGGCGGCCCGATAGGCGCGCGCGACTGATTGTGTCTCATCGAGCAGGTACGGGAAGACGTAGCCGTGGGCCCGGGCCTCGGCGGCCATCGCCTCCGGGCCGTCGTTGGGGTAGCGCTCGATGTCGTTGCTGTTGATCGCGAACATCGCGACGCCGCGGGCCTCGCAGTCGCGCCCGAGCGCGGCGAGGCCCTCGCGGATGTGCTTGACGAAGGGGCAGTGGCTGCAGATGAAGGCGACGAGGTAGGCCTTCGCGTCGGTCCCGGACAGCGAGCGGCGGCGGCCGTCGGTCGCGTCGGGGAGGTCGAAGTCGGGGGCGAGGGTGCCCAGCGGGAGCATTTGCGAGGGGGTCAGGACCATGCGCCACGAACGTATCAGACTCAGCGCGCGCGTCGGCTCTTCCCCCGCGCGCGGCCGCGACGCGGGAGCTTCGGGCGGCCGCCGGCGGAGAGCAGCAGCGTGCGCAGGGCGGCGGCGGCGGGCGAGAGCCGGGCGACGCCGCGGTGGACGAGGCTGAGCGCGCGCCGGATCGGCGTGCGCGGGTCGGGGACCACGACCAGCCGCCGCTCCGCGAGGTCGTGCTGGATCGCGTGGCGGCTGACGAGCGCGACGCCGATGCCCGCGCGCACGTTGCCCTTGACCGCGGCGATGCTCCCGAGCTCCATGACGATCTCGGCGTCGGCGAAGTGGCGTTCGAACAGCGCGCGCGTCGTCGTGCCCGGCCGGAAGGTGATGTGCGGGGGCGGGTCTGCGGTCCTCGCACCCGGCGCGGCGACCAGCACGAGCTCGTCCTCGATCCAGGGCTCGACCGTCTCGCCGCCGGCTCGCGCGGCGCGGACGTTGGAGAGCAGGCACAGGTCGAGCTCGCCGGCGTGCAGCGCCTCGCGCGACTCGTGGGTCGTCAGCTCGCGCAGCAGAAAGCGGATCCCGTCGTGGCGCTCGCGAAAGCGCGCGAGCACGGGCGGGAGCATGTAGGTCACCGCGGTCGCGCCGGCGCCGAGGCGGACCTCGCCCGCCTCGAGGCCCATGACCTCGGAGACGGCGCGTCGACCCTCCGCGACCGCAGTCAGCGCGGCGCGAGCGTGTGGCCGAAGGGCCAGGCCGGCGGCCGTCAGCGTCGCGCCGCCGCGGCCGCGGTCGAACAGGCGCGCGCCCAGCTCCTGCTCGAGCCGCTGGATCGACGCGCTGAGCGCGGGCTGAGACAGGTGCGCGTGCCGGGCCGCGACCGTGAAGGTCCCGTGCTCCGCGATCAGCAGGAAGTGGCGCAGGCTGTCGAACATGTCCGTACCGATATATAAATATAATTTATCGTATTCTTATAATAAATCGATTTTACAGATGAAATTCCCCCGCCCACAGTGAGGGCATGCACGCGTCGATCGAGATCACGGGCGCGGCGCTCCCCGGGCTGCTCTCGCTGCCCCACAGCGCCCTTTGGCTGACCCCGCTGGCCGTCCTCGCCGGCGTCTTGACCACCGTCGCGGGGGTCGGCGGCGGGATGCTGATGGTCGTGGTCCTCTCGGCCGTGGGCGGTCCCAAGCTCGCGCTCGCGATCACGGCGCCGGCGCTGCTGCTCGGCAACCTCCACCGCGCGGCGCTGCTGCGTCATTCGCTCGACCGGCGGATCGCCGGGCTGTTCCTGCTCGGCGTCGTCCCGGGCGCGGTCGCCGGCGGGCTCTTGGCGGTGCGGATCGACGCGAGCGCGCTGCGCTGGGCGTTGGTCGTGATGGTCGCTTACGCCGGCGCGCGCGAGCTCGGCTGGGTCCGCTGGCGTCCGCGCGCGCGCGCGCTCGTGCCCGTCGCGGGGCTCGGCGGCTTCATGACCGCGACGACCGGCGCGGGCGGGCTCTTGGTCGCGCCGGCGCTCCTGGCCAGCGGGCTGCGCGGACCGACCTTCGTCGCGACGGGGGCGCTCTTGGCGGCCTCGATGCACATCACGCGCGTGGTCGTCTACGGCGCCGGAGGATGGCTCTCACGTCAGGTCTTGATCGCCGCGCCGATCGTCGCGCTGGGGGTGATCGTCGGGAACACGCTCGGACGGCGGCTGCACGACCGCGTGACGCCGACGCTGATGACGCGCCTGACCTACGCGGTCCTGACCACGATGCTCGCGCTGTCGCTGCTCGGCGCGCTCGCGCGGTGAGCACGAGGTCGCGTTACTCGATGAGCGGTGTCGCGTCGTTCAGCGCCGACTGGAAGAACGCCATGATCCGGTCGATCTCGGCGGGCTGCAGCGCGACGTAGTGCCCGTCCTCGCCGCCGCTCGCCGGCAGGGTGAGGGCGGCGACGCTGCCGATCCCGCCGGTCATGTTGCCGGTGACGGGCAAGGTGGTGCGCGGGACGAAGCCGAGGTCGATGAGCCCGCAGGCGACCTTGGCGCCCCCCTCGTAGGCGTCACAGGGCGGCGGGACGACCACGTCGTCCGCGAGCGGCGTGCCGGCGTTGATCATGAGGCTGACGGCCGAGCGCAGCGGGGTGTAGTTGTCGACGTGGCCGGCGTAGAGCAGCACGCTGCGGCCGGTCAGATCCCCAGGTGGCTCTCGGAACAGGCGCTTGGCGTAGACATCCGCGTCGGAGCGGTTGACCTGCGTGTTCATCAGGATCATCAGCGGGTGAAAGCTCGACAGCGCGCGGTTAGGGCGCTCGATGAACGCCAGGTGCAGCGCCTCGGCGACGGACAGCGGCTCGCTGAAGCCGGGCGGCGTGACCTTGGGCTCCTGCTTCTCGAGCAGCGCGTGGACCAGCGACGAGCCGACGCCGCTCAGCGCCGCGACCCGCAGCTCGGGCGCGTTGGCGAGCGCGAGCACGCCCGCCTGCGCGCCCTGGCTGTGGCCCAGGTAGAAGCGGTTGGCAGGGTCGAGGCCCGTCGCCAGCTCAGCGAGCTCGGGGATCGTCTCGCCGGTGACCTCGCCGGCCCAGCGCAGCAGCGAGAGCTGGTCGAGCGCGGCCTGCAGCATCGTGTCGCGCGCGCTCTCGGGGTTGAGGAAGTTGAACACGAGCTGGGACGTGTCGAGGTCCTCGACCAGCCCGTCACCCGGGACCTCGTCCAGGTCGTTTCGGCGCGCGCCGTGCATGATCCCCTCGAGCGTCAGCGTGGCGAGCCCGCGCGCGGCGGCGTCGTCGGCGAAGGGGATCGCGCTGCGGAAGCTGCCGTTGGTGCCGTGGCCGTACAGGACCACGGGCCACCCGTTCTCCGGCGCCTCGACGCCCTTGGGGATCGTCAGCGCGAAGCAGACATCCTCGGTGTCGACGGGCACCGGACCTGACGGGTCGCTGGCGAGCCCGCCGCCCTCGCTCGCGTAGGGCGCCGCGCCCTCCTGGAAGATCGGGAGCCGCAGCCGCCCGTGGACCTCGACGAAGTCGGGGTTGCTCGAGCCGCAGCGTCGCTCGTTCTGCTCCTCGAGCGTGAGGCCCGCCCCGGCCGCGCAGGGTGACTCGCCCTGATCGTTGCAGATCTTGAACTCGACGAGCTCGGGCGGATCCAGCTCGTCGAGCGCCGCGCGCGCCTCGGCGAGCGGGCGCAGGTGGTCCCCGGTCGTCACGACCGCGGCCGCGAGCAGCTGATCGGTCTTGATCGCGTCGGCGCCCGCGTTCTGCGGTGACGCGAGGTAGGCGCGCAGCGGCGCGTAGGCGTCCCAGGCCTGCTTGCGCGTCTGATCGGCCGGCGGGGTCGCGCCCAACATGACCACAAAGTCATCATCCGGGGAGAACGCGCCGCCGCCGAGCGGGCTGACGCCGTCGGTGACGACGTAGGCGTAGGTCGTGTCGCTCGCGAGCGTGAGCCCGTTGACGGGCTCGACCCCGACCCAGTTCTGGCAGAGGTAGCTCGTGCGGCTGACGGTGCCGCCCTCCGAGCGGAACGCGAGCGCGCTGATCGGCTTGCCGTAGTCGGGGTGATCGGGATCGATATTGATGATCCGGATCGCCGAGACCGCCTGCCCGAGGTCGACCGCGTGCGTCGCTCGAAACAGCACGGCGCTGTTGACCGCGTAGCCGCTCGTGTCGCCCTCGATCGCGTCGATCCAGCGGTCGACGAGATCGCCGAAGGCCGCGGTAAATTCCGGCGGCGGGATCGGGAAGCCGGTGAGGTCGATGCCGCTCGCGGTCTTGCGGATGTCGTTGGGGAAGGGGAGGCGGAAGAAGTCTTTGCCGTCGACGCGGCCGGCGTCGATGTCGAAGTGGATGATCGCGCGCCCGGCTTCCTCCTGCTCCTCGGCCTCGCCCATGCACTGCACGCCGGGCCAGAAGCCCGGCGGGAGATCGCCGGCGCTGTCTGTTCCCGCGCCGTCTGTTCCCGCGCCGTCTGTTCCCGCGCTGTCGGTGCCCGTCGAGTCCGCGCTCGAGTCGCACTCGCCGCGCGTGCACTCGCCGGAGCCGGAGCCGGAGCCCGAACTCGCGCCGCCGTAGTACCCGCAGGCGAGCAGCCCGATCGGAGATGACCCGAGGGCCAGGGTTAACAATGCACGCGACGCGCGACGATACCCACGAGACATGCGCGAATCATAACAAGACCGGCCGGCCGGTTCACATCGCGCGCGCGGACTCGAGCGTCCCCGCGCGGTAGCGCTCGCGCGCTCGAACGCCGAGAGTTCGCGGGAGGCGCCGCCCCTAGGGAGCGGGTTTCGGCGCCTCCTTGCAGGAGCGCGCGCGCGCCGGTCCAGGCTCGGCGCAACTGGCCAATACGCGGCCGTGTCGACGAAGTGTTTTCGCCATGCGGGCGTCGGACCATCAGGAGATCGCCCCGTCCGCCCGACCGGCACATCGGCTCCCGCGCTCGCGGTTTCGCGCGTGGCCGCGCCGCGGCTACCGCCCCACGCGGCGGTCGTGCTGGGCGTCGCGCTGGCTCGACGCGGCGCTCGCCTCGGCCGGCGTCACGCGCCACGGAAGATAGAAGCGGGTGAAGTTGCTGCGACCGCGCGTCGGCGGTCGGTCGGCGACGCGCGCGTAGTCGCGGGGCCAGCTCGCCGGCAGCGAGCCCAGCAGCCGGTCCCAAAGCCGCGTCGTCACGCCGAAGTAGGCGCGCGGGTTGACGTAGTGGTGCGCCAGGTGATGCGCGCGCAGCCGCTTGCCCCAGCGCGTGCGAGGTGTCCGAAAGTGAATGTGCCAGTGGAACAGCTCATAGAGCGTGAAGCCGGCGATCAGGCCGGTCCACAGGGGCAGCGCGCGGGCGAGGCCGAGCGCGAGCGTGAACAGGACGAGGACCGCGAGCGCGGGGGGGATCCAGGCGCGCGGCGCGGTGAACACGCCCTGGGGGTTTCGGTGGTGTGAAGCGTGCGCTCTCGCCGGGAACCCGCGCCTCCGGTGCGAGAGGACGCCGTGGACGAAGTACTCGACGAAGGTCCACAGGAAGATCCCGGCGAAGAATAGAAGTGGTGAGAACGACACGGTTTTTTAACCGTGAATTTAATTTCACACCTGCGCAAGAGGACTGCTAATCTTGCGCGAATTCGGGCGGGAGGCTGGACGGATTGCTCAGCGCCCGCGGCGCCGGCGCCGGCGCTGAGATCGCGGTGGCGCGTCGCCTCGGCGCGCGTCGTCTCGCGCCTATTAATATGACTGTTTGGCCATGTTGCTCTCGAGCGCTCAAGAGTGACCGATTGGACATGTTGATGAGGGCGCGCGCGCGCCGGGCGGTCTTGCCCCAGGGCCAGGCGGACGGTCGCGCCCGCGTCGTCGCGAGCGCGCAGTCGCGTGCACCTGCAACGCACAGCTTGCCGCTCCCGCGGCGGCGCGCTCAGTTATGATTTTTGGGACATGCGTGTATGGATTGCGGCGCTCTTGCTCGCCGCGGCCTCAATGTCCGGCTGTCGACGCGACAACCCGGCGTGGCTGCGCGCGACGGACGTCGGCACGAGCTCGCTCGGCGGGACCGAGAGCGACAGCGGGGCGAGCTCCGGCGAGACCGGCGAGGACATGTCCGGCTCTGACAGCGAGGGCGAGATCCCCTTCGAGGATCGCATCTGCTTGTTCACCTTCTCATGGGACACGAACCTCACGGACTTCTTCCCTGGGCTCGGTGACCTCTGCGGCGGGAACGCGCAGACGATCTACTTCCAGCGGACCGTCGACGACGAGCTAGAGCTGTTTGAGGACTCGGAGTGTCTCGTCACGACGTCGATGACGAGCGGCTTTCACCCGATCCTGATCGGCAGCCTGAGCACCGGCAAGTGCTATCGCGCGGAGCACGAGACGGAGCTCGTCAGCGGCGACTGCGAGACCGAGTACGCGGTCGTCAGGGACCCCGACGCCCCCCCGGGAGATCCGCCCGCGCTCGTGTTCTCGCGGCGCGCCGAGACGCCCGCGCCGCTCGTCGACTCCGGCATCGCGGTCGAGGAGGGGCGCACGCACGTGTGCACGAATTGCAACGACTCCAAGCCCAGCGACGGGCTCTACTCGCCTTCGTGCTGCGGCGGCGAGGTCGAGCGGGTCGAGCTCAGATTTACGCTCGACGGTCAGACCCTCGAGCTCGTGCCCGGCCCCGAGAGCGACAAGACGGTGACCATCGGCGGGAAGAGCCGGCAGATCCGGGTCCTCGCCTCCGAGCGCGTGTGGGGCGAGGCGATGTGCAGCGAGGCGACCCTCGCGCTCGAAGAGTTCGCGCTCGAGAACATCGCGTGGGTGATCGACTGACGAGCTCGTTTAGACATGTTTAAATAGACATGTCTTATGTGACTGGCGTGCGGCGAGCGCCGCGGGCGCGCTTCCGCGTTTGCAGGGGACGCCTCGGCGAGGCGCGTCGCGGCGGCCTGGGGGCTCACCCCGCAGGGCGCGGCGGCGCGCGTCGTCCGGCTTGCGTGTCGCTCGCGCATCCGCGGTATATTCCGACGCGTGACACAACCGGAGTCGATCCGTACGTTCTTCGAGCGGTACAACGCGGCGCTGCAGCGCCTCGATGTCTCGGCGACCGCCGAGTTCTACTCGCTCCCGTGCTCGTTCATCGGCAACGCGGGGATCGTGGTTCAGCAGGAGCGCGACGGGCTCGAGTCGCTGGTCGCCGGCCTGTTCGGGCGCTACCGGGCGATCAACTTCGGCAAGGCGGAGATCACCGCGCTGCGGGCGGAGATCCTCAGCGCTCATCTTCACCAAGTGCGGGTGCACTGGCAGCTCAACGCGATCGACGGCAGCGCGCTGTATGACTTCGAGACCATCTACGTGGTCGCGAATTTCGGCAACGGTCACCGCATCACGGCGGTCATCGTCGTCAACGAGGCCGAGCGCTACAAGGCGTTGATCCAGCAGATCGCGGGCGAGCGGACTTTCATCGGCAAGCTCCCGAAGTAGCGGACGAAGTAGCGGCGCGCCGGTCGAGCTCCGTCACCCGTTGTACAGGCATCGATCGACGCGCGACGTCCTGCGCTCGCGCCCCTCAGCGCGACCCGCGACCCGCGACCCGCGACCCGCGACGCCGCGCGGCGGGGCCGCAAAATCGCGCGCGTGTCGGCTTTGGGGCCGAACACGGGCTCCGCGAGGTTTTTCATCGGTGGGTGACACTTCCGCCGCGCCGCGGTGTTGAAGCCATGTCTTGGCCGCACGGGCACACACGGAAGCAGCTCACGGAGCTCCGCGCACGACCCGGCGTCGTCGTCATCCTAGAGGTGGCGACGAAGTTCGGCGTTGCTCACCCCGGGAGATCCATCGCACACTGATTCCGTCGACGCGCCGCTCGACGGGCTCGACGCTTATCCACCCGTTTTGCCCTGCCTTACGAAGGAGTTAGCTCCCGATGCCCTCCAAACTGTTCACGCTGTCCGCCGCCGTCGCCGCGCTCGCCTTAGTGGCCCCGCAAGCGGCGCTCGCATCCACGCAACAACCCGCCCCGGCGGCGCCTGTGATTCAGCCGGCTCCGGCTCCGGCTCCGGCTCCGGCTCCGGTCGCGCAGCCCGCTCCCGTCGCGCAGCCCGCTCCCGTCGCGCAGCCCGCTCCCGTCGCGCAGCCCGCTCCGGTCGCGCAGCCCGCTCCGGTCGCGCAGCCCGCTCCCGCGCCCGCGCCCGTGGTCGCACCGGCGGCGCCGCCTCAGCCGGGTCCGGTGTACGGACAGCCAGGGCAGCCGCCGCCGCCCGTCGTGTCCCAGCCCTACTACGATCCGAGTTCCACGCCGCCGCCGCCGCCCTCGTCGAAGCCGCGCGGTATCGGCATGATGGCGGGCGGCTTCTCGATGTTCGCCGTGACCTATCTGGCGACCGCGATCGTCGGCGCGGGCGTCTACGACACGTGCAAGTACCCGGGCTACCACCCAGGCATCGCGGACTGTCGCGCGTTCGGGAGTTGGTTGATGATCCCCATCGCGGGCCCGTTCGGCGCGATGACGCAGACGACGACCGCGACGGGGCGCATCTTGCTGCTGTTCCCCTTCGCGACCCAGTTCACGGGCCTCGCGCTCGGGGTCGCCGGCGTCGTCCGCTTCTCCCGCAGCCGTCGTGAGTCCCGCATGACCGCCTACGGCGTGCGCGTCGCCAAGGATCTGCATCTCAACGTCGGCGCCTCCTCGGTCGGGCTGACGTATCGCTTCTAGCGTGACGCCTCCATCACGGCCGAGTCGCGTCGCGTAGTCGTCGCGTAGTCGTCGCGGAGTCGTCGCGGCGCGGACGCGGGCTTGCGCCGCGCACCGCGGGGGGAGTATGGGGGAACGGTCATGTCTCCCAGCTCCCCGCGCGTGTTCGAACCCAGAGTGCTTTGCTGGTCTCGAGGAGGCTGCGCGCTCGCGCTCGCGCTCGCGCTCGCCTGCAAGCCGCAGGGAGACACGAGCGCGCCTGGTGATTCGACGGGCCCGGCGGTCGTCGAGCCCGAGCCCGCGTCCGCGGACAGCTCGTCGCCCGCCGCCGCGCCCGACCCGACCGCCGCCTTGCCCGCGGTCTTCGTCGACGCGGCCGCGAAGCTCGAGGTCGCCGTCGGTCGCCCGGAGCTCGAGCGGCGCGCGTGGGAGCGACTCGCCGAGCTGGTCGATCGCTTCGGGCACCGCCTCAGCGGCTCGCGCTCGCTGGAGCAGGCGATCGACTGGTCGCTCGAGCAGATGCGGTCGGACGGCCTGACCGAGGTCCGGCGCGAGAAAGTGATGGTCCCTCGCTGGGTCCGCGGCAAAGAGCGCGCGCGGGTGCTCGCGCCGGTCGAGCGCGAGCTCGAGCTGCTCGGGCTCGGCAACACCGTCGGCACCGGGCGCAAGCCGATCCGCGCGCCGATCGTGGTCGTCCACAGCATCGACGAGCTCAAGCAGCGCGGCGCCGAGGCGGTGAAGGGGAAGATCGTCGTCATCAACCAGGCGATGCCCGCCTACGATCACGCCACGCACGACTCCGGCTACGGGCCGACGGTGCAGATCCGCGTCAACGGCCCGAGCGAGGCGGCGCGCCTCGGCGCGCGCGCGGTGCTGATCCGCTCGGTCACCGCCGCGAGCCTGAGCACGCCGCACACCGGCACGCTGCGCTATGAGGAGGGGGTCGAGAAGATCCCGGCGGCCGCGCTGACGGTGGAGCACACCGAGATGCTGACGCGGATGGCCGCGCGCGGACCCGTCGAGGTCGAGCTCTCGCTCGGCGCGAAGACGCTGCCCGACGCCGAGAGCGGCAACGCGATCGGCGAGCTGCGCGGGCGCGAGCTGCCGGACGAGATCGTGGTCGTCGGCTGTCACATCGACTCCTGGGACGTCGGCGAGGGCGCCCAGGACGACGGGGCTGGCTGCGTGATGGCGATGGAGGCCGCGCGCATGCTCAAGGAGCTCGGGCTGGTCCCCCGCCGCACGGTCCGCGTCGTGCTGTTCACCAACGAGGAGAACGGGCTGCGCGGCGGCGTCGCCTACCACGCCGCGCACAAGCAGGAGAAGCACGTCGGCGCGATCGAGTCCGACGCCGGCTGCGGGGCGCCCTGGGGCTTCGGGCTCACCGGTCCCGACGAGCAGGTCGTCTCGGAGCTCATCGGGCTCGCGCCTCTGTTCGCGCCGCTGGGCGCCGGCAACCTCCACAAGGGCGGCGGCGGGGCCGACATCTCGCCCTTGATGAAGGACGGGGTGCTCGGCGTCGGCGTACACCCCGACACCAGCCACTACTTCGACATTCATCACACCAAGGCCGACACGGTCGAGAAGATCGACCCAGCGCACATCCGAAAGAACGCCGCCGCGATGGCGCTGATGGCCTTCATCCTCGCGGAGCGTTGACGTGGGCGGCGCTGGCTCGTGTCTGAGCGTTCTCGTCGACGTCGCGGCCCACGGGCCGCGACGCGCTCCCTCGCGCCCTGGGGCCTGACATGCGTGTTGCGATCTTCACGGAGGTGTTCCTGCCGAAGATCGACGGCATCACGAACCGTCTTCGGCACACGATCCGCTGCTTGCTCGAGGACGGCCACACGGTCCAGCTGTTCGTCCCGAGGACCGCGGTCGCGCGCTACCCCGGCGTGCGCGTCGTGCAGATCCCGGGCGTCCCCTTCCGCGCGTATCCGGAGATTCAGTACACGCTCCCGCACCCGCGCGTGCTCAGCGAGCTGATGCGCTTCGCGCCCGAGGTGGTGCACGTCGTCGGCCCCGCGACCATGGGCGTGTGGGGCACCATGGCCGCGCGCGCGCTGGGGATCCCGCTGGTGTCGTCCTTTCACACCGACTTCCCCAAGTACCTCGCCGACTACGGCCTCGGCTGGGGGCTGGGGATCGTGTGGCCGCTGCTGCGCACCTGTCACAACGCGGCGCGGATCAACCTGTGCCCCTCGCGGGCGACCGCGCACGAGCTCATCGCCCACGGGATCCGGCGCGTTGGTCTGTGGCGCGGGGGCGTCGACACCGAGCAGTTCAGCCCCGCGCTGCGCTCACGCGCGATGCGGCGACGGCTCGCGGGCGGACGCGAGGACCGGCCGATCTTGCTGTTCGTCGGGCGCCTCGGGTCCGAGAAGAACCTCGAGAGCTTGGAGCACGTGTTCACCACGATCCCCGACGCCCGCCTCGCGCTCGTCGGCGACGGGCCGGGCCGGGCCGCGCTCGAGCGTCACTTCGCGGGGCGGCCTGTCATCTTCACCGGCTTCCTGCGCGGCGCGGCGCTGGGCGCCGCCTTCGCGAGCGCGGATCTGTTCGTCATGCCCTCGCGCACCGAGACCCTCGGCTTCGTCGCGCTCGAGGCCATGAGCGCCGGGCTCCCGGTCGTCGCGGCGCGGGCGGGCGGGCTGCCTGAGCTGGTCGAGCACGAGCGCAACGGTTTGCTCTACGACGCGCACGCCGGCGACGCGGGCGCGCGGCTCGCCGCGGCCGCGCGTCGGATGCTGGATGACGCGGCGCTGCGCGAGCGCTGCGTGCTCGAGGGGCGGGCGCTCGCCGAGCGCACCGGCTGGCGCGGCGAGACGCGCGGCCTGGTCGAGCAGTACCGGCGCGCGATCGCGGGGCAGGGGCCGCGCGCGCAGGTCGCCACGCCGGCGCGCGCGCGCGCGTCGGCGCGGCGCCACGCAGCATGAATGGTAGGACAGGTTGAACAAGCGGCCGGCCGGCCATCGTCGGCAGCAGGCGCGACCGTTGTTAGATGTCTTATTAGACATGTAAAACGCCAGGCGAGCGCTATGATCTCGAGGCGATGCGATGGCGTAGGCTCCTGGCCATTCTATTGGCGCTCCCGCTGGCGACCGCGCTCGTCGCCTGCACCGACGGAGGCGAGACCGAGACGATGTCGCCGACCGGAGACGGGGATGGAGACGGCGACGGCGACGGAGACGGCGACGGCGACGGGACCGAGACCGGCTCGACCAGCGAAGGCAGCTCAACCGGAGACGGGGACGGAGACGGCGACGGAGACGGAGACGGAGACGGCGACGGGGACGGAGACGGCGACGGCGACGGAGACGGAGACGGCGACGGAGATGGAGACGGCGACGAGGCCGTATGCGGTAACGGCGTCGTCGAGCCCGGCGAGGACTGCGACGACGGCGGCGAGCTGACCGCGGAGTGCGATCTCGACTGCACCGCGCCGCTGTGCGGAGACGGGGAGTGGAACGAGCCCGCGGGCGAGAAGTGCGACGACGGCGACGATGACGAGACCAACGCGTGCCTCTCGGACTGCGCGCCCGCCAGCTGCGGCGACGGCTACGTCTGGGTCGACCACGAGCTCTGCGACGACGGGCCGCTCAACGGCGACGACAAGGCCTGCACGAGCGCCTGCGAGCCGGCGACCTGCGGCGACGGCCTGGTGCACGACGGCTTCGAGGCCTGTGACGACGGCGGGGAGAGCGAGGCGTGTGACGCCGACTGCACGGTCGCGCTGTGCGGCGACGGGGTGCTCAACACGCTCGCGGGCGAGGAGTGCGACGACGGCGACGACGAGGACGACGACGAGTGCTCCAACGTCTGCACGGCGCCGACCTGCGGCGACGGGATCGTGCAGGAGGGCGAGGAGTGCGACGACGGCAACGAGGTCGACGATGACGGGTGCAACAACACCTGCACCTACGGCTGCGAGGGCGCGCTGCTCGACCCGGGCAGCGGCGTCAAGGGCTGCTGGTACACCGCGCCCGAGCCCGGGATGAGCTGCGTCGAGGTCTGCGAGCCGCACGGCGGCTTCGAGGCGGAGGCCTCGCAGCACAGCGGCAACGCGATCGGGACGCACTTCTGGCCCGACAAGAGTGACGGCGGGAATTGGGTCACGATCGAGTGCTCGTCGACCGACAACAACACCAACTGGGGCGCCAACGGGCAGGCGCCCGACGGCGAGTTCTCGCACGTCTCCTGCTACGTCAACTGCGCCTGCGTGATGTAGTTCGGGGCCGCTACTCGCTCGGCGCCGGATGCTCTTTTAGCCAGGTCTCCGCGAGCGCGAGTCGGTCGCGGGCGTGGTCAAATTCTCGATAGGTGCCGCGGGCCTGCTGCGCGAGCTCGTGGGCGCGCGCCGCCTCCACGCCGAGGCGATCGAGCGCGCGCGCGAGCAGGAAGCGCGCCGCGGCGATCTCCAGAGGCGCGCCGCCGTCGCGTTCAAAGGTCGCGAGCGCGCGCTCGGCGAGCGCGCGGGCCTCGGCCGGTCGCGCTTCGCCGTAGTGAACCTCGGCGAGCGCGTACTGGTAGCTCGCGGCCTCGAGGCTGTCCTCGCCGAGCGCGGCGCCGATGATCTCGAGCGCGCGCTCGTAGGTCTTCACGGCCTCGGCGGCGCGCCCCTGGGCCGTGTAGAGCTCCGCGATGTTGCACAGCGTGTTCGCGTACTCGTGGTGCTCGGGGCCGAGCACGCGCTCGCGCACGGCGAGCGCGCGCTCGAGCGCCGCCTCGGCCTCGTCGTAGCGCTCGAGCGCGGTGTAGGCCCCCGAGAGCCCGTCGAGGCTGTAGGCGACGTCCGGGTGCTCGGGGCCGAAGGTCTCCTCCTGGATCGCGAGCGCGCGCTCGTTGAGCTCGATCGCCTCCTCGAATTTTCCGGTGTCGATCATCGCGAGCGCGAGGTTGTTGAGGCTGCTGGCGATCAGCGGGTTCGTCGGGCCCAGCGCGCGCTCGCGGCTGGCGAGCACCTGCTCGTACAGGCGGGTCGCCTCGGCCTTGTCCCCGAGGTAGTCGTAAACGACCGCGAGGTTGTTGAGCGTGACCAGCGTGTCGGGGTGGTCTTCGCCGAGCGCCGGCTCCTGGATGGCGAGCGCGCGCTCGTGCAGCGCCCGCGCCTGCTCGTATGACTTCGTGCGCAGCTCGATGGCCGCGAGCGAGTTGAGGCTGCTCGCGACGTCCGGGTGCGTCTCGCCGAAGGCCTGGCGCTTCGTGTCCAGCGAGCGCTCGAACAGCGCGCGCGCTTCGTCGTACTCGCCGAGCGCGGTCTTGATGGTCGCGACGTTGTACAGCGCCTTGGCGGTCCTCGGGTGGTGAGCCCCGAGCGCCGACTCGCGCAGCTCGGCGTTGCGTTCGAACAGCTTCAGCGCCTTCGCGTACTCGCCGGTGGCGAACAGCCGCGAGCCCATGCCCGAGCGCAGCGAGTGCCACAGCGGGGCGTCCTCGGGGATCTCGAGCTGCTCGAGCGCGAGCGCGCCGAGCTCGGCCCAGACCTCGCCGGCCTCGTGGTGACCGCCGCCGTTGCTCGCGGTGTACGAGAGGTTCACCGCCGCCTCCGCCGCGAGATCACGCGCGTCGGCGCGGACCGCCGCGGCGTAGGCAGCCTCGAGCTCGACGAACGCGCGCTCGGGATCCCCCGCGGTGTCGCGCAGCGTGCCGACGTGGAGCTGCGCGGCCGCGACGAGCGGAGCCCAGCCCAGCGACCGCGCGCGCTCGAGGGCGTCCTCCGCGAGCTGGAGGCCGCCGCTGTACTCGCCGGCGCTCGCGAGCGCGTCGGCTCGCGAGAGCGCGGCGCGGATCGAGCGAGCCTCCGTGAGCTTGTCCTGCGGCGGCGGGCCGAGCCGGCGCAGCGTCGCCTCGTCACGGCACGGCGCGACGTGGGGCAGGCCCGAGGCGTTGCTGATCGCCTCCTGGATCGCCGACACCTCGCCGCGCGTGAGCGAGGTGGTGAGCGCGTCGAACTCGAGCGCGCGCTCGTCGAGGCACCAGCTCGCGCGCGCGTACAGCTCCTGGTCCCACACCTCGTCGACGGTCGCCGCCTGGCAGGCGGACGTGCGGGCCGCGCTCACCTCGAGCGCGTAGGTGTCGAGCCAGGGCAGGACGCGATCGGCGGTCGCGCCCGCGTAGCTCAGCTTGGTCCCGAGGATCGCCGCGTGGACCTCATCGCGCGCGCGCGTCGTCCAGGCGCGTTCGAACTCGCGGCCCGACTCGACGCAGGCCGCGCGCGCGCGCGACTCCGCGTAGCGCTGCTGCCCGACGACCCCCGCGGCCATGAGCCCGGCGGCGCCCAGCGCGATGAGTCGCCGACGCGCGCGACGACGACGCTGCCCGAGCGCGAGCGCCTTGAGCAGCGCCTGCATCGACTCGTAGCGCGCGCGCGGGTCGGGTGACAGCGCCCGCGCGCACACGCGCCGCAACCACCGCGGCGCGGCGTTGGCTCGCCTCGGGGCGCGGGGCGGGGCGTTGACGCTCAGCGCGAGCTGCATCAGCGTCCGCCCGCGGAACGGGCGCTCGCCGTACACGAGCTCCCACAGCGAGACGGCGAAGGCGAACTGGTCCGACGCGGCGGTCACGTCGGCGCCGCGAAATTGCTCTGGGGACATGTACGCGGGCGTGCCCATCAGCGCGCCGGCCCGCGTCACGTCCCGAGAGAACGCCGAGTCGCGTGACTCGAGCGGGTCTTCGCGGCCGCGCTCGATCGTCTCCTCCAGATTCGAATCGTCGTCGAGCTCGTCGTCCGCGCGACGCGAGCGCGCGAGCCCGAAGTCCATCACGCGGACGCGACCGTCGCGCCCGAGCATTACGTTCTGGGGCTTGAAGTCGCGGTGCAGCAGGCCCGCGTCGTGGGCGGCCGCGAGCCCCTCGCCCGCGCAGCGCATGACCCGGGCGACCTCTCGCCACGGCTGCGGACCCGCCCGCGACCAGTCCTCGAGGGTCTGCCCGTCGACGTACTCCATCGCGATCCACACGCGCCCGTCGAGCGTGCCGACGTCGTGCACCGAGACGACGTTGGGGTGGTTGAGCTTCGCCAGCGCTTGCGCCTCGCGCAGCAGCCGGGTGCGCTGCTCGTCGTCCGCGTTCGCGTCGCGCCGCCGGCTGGTCGCGCGCACCAGCTTCAGCGCGACCTTGCGATCGAGCTCCGGGTCGTAGGCGGCGTAGACGATCCCCATGCCGCCGGCGCCGAGCTTGGAGATGATCACGTAGCGCCCGACCACGTCCCCGCGATCGAGCTCCTCGGCGACCTGCTTGGCGGAGTTCGGAGTTAACTGAAGGATCGTCGCGGAGGTCTCTCCGTGCCGATCCGAGGAGCTTCTGGAGCTCGACCGCGCGATAGTCTGGTCGAGCGCGTGATCACGGGCGGACATAATCGAGATACGTACTGTCTGTTGTTAGCGTAGAGCGAGACGCTCGACGCGGAGCCTAGCGGCACGATCGCGCGCGATGGCGCCGTGGCGCCCTGGCGCGCGCGCAATATGTACGACAATTGCCAGCGCTTTTGACACGCTCCGTCTCCGCAGTGCCCTGAATTGCGAAAAAACCAATTAGTGATCGTGGTTCACGTAGCGCGGGGTAAGGAGCTGTAGGCGCGCGGTGGTACGGTCTTCGCCGGATCGCTGATGTCTACGCCTCGTCGTCGCCTCCAAGCGTTCGCGCGCTCGCTGTCGCTTCTCGCGGCGCTCGTCGCGACTGTCCCCGCGTGTCAAACGCGTACAGCGCAGCCCCCCGCTCGCGCCACGGCGACGAAGTCCGTCGCGACCGCGGCTGGCGAGCCGGCGCGCGATCACGCGTTCGACCTCGAGGAGCGCGCCCGTCAACAGCGACGCGCGGCGGCGGTCGAGATCCTGCGCGATGACTTCGGCGTCCCGCACGTCTACGGCCAGACCGACGCCGACGCGGTGTTCGGGCTGCTGTACGCCCAGGCCGAGGACGACTTCCCTCGCGTCGAGCGCAACTACGTGTGGGCGATCGGGCGGCTCGCGGAGCTCGAGGGCGAGCGGGCGCTGTACAGCGATCTGCGCGCGCGGCTGTTCATGACCCACGACGAGGCCCGCGCCCACTACGAGTCGGCGCCGACCTGGCTCAAGGAGCTATGCGTGGCCTTCGCCGACGGGCTCAACTTCTACCTGGCGACGCACCCCGAGGTGACGCCGCGGCTGCTCACGCGCTTCGAGCCGTGGATGCCGATGTACTTCTTCGAAGGGTCCATCGGCGGCGACATCGAGCAGGTGCCGCTCGCGGGCATCGAGGCGTTCTACGGTCAGCACCGCGCGGCGCCGCGCCGGTCCTCGAGGTCAGGTCAAGCGGACGAGCCGCGCGGCTCCAACGGCCTCGCTATCGCCGGCTCGCGCACGGCCTCCGGCCGCGCGATGCTGCTGATCAACCCGCACACCAGCTTCTACTTCCGCGGCGAGGCCCACGTCGTCAGCGAGCAGGGCCTCAACGCCTACGGCGCCGTCACCTGGGGTCAGTTCTTCATCTACCAGGGCTTCAACGAGCACAACGGCTGGATGCACACGACGACCTACGCGGACTTCATGGACGAGTTCGTCGAGGACGTGGTCGAGGAGGACGGCGCGCTCCGCTACCGCTACGGCGAGGAGCTGCGTGAGGTCGAGCGCGGGCGCGTCACGCTCCGCTACCGCGCGCCAGACGGCGCGCTGGCGCGGCGCGAGTTCCCGACCTACCGCACGCACCACGGCCCGATCACCGGGCTCAAGGGCGACAAGTGGGTCGCGACCAAGCTCAACTGGGATCCGGCGCGCGCGCTCGAGCAGTCCTACCGGCGCACCAAGACCCGCGATCACGCCGAGTTCCGCAGGTTGATGGAGCTGCGGACCAACAGCTCCAACAACACGGTCTACGCCGACCGCGACGGGACCATCGCCTACTACCACGGCAACTTCATGCCGCGCCGCGACCCCCGCTTCGACTACGACGATCCGGTTGACGGCAGCGATCCGCGCACCGACTGGCGGGGGCTGCACCGTGTCGACGAGATCATCCAGCTCGTGAACCCGCCCAGCGGCTGGCTGCAGAACTGCAACTCGACCCCCTTCACCGCCGCCGCCGAGCACAGCCCCGCGCGCGAAGACTACCCCGCGTACATGGCCCGCGACCCCGAGACGTTCCGGGCGGTGCACGCGACTCGGCTGCTCCAAGAGAAAGGTCGCGCGCTGACCCTCGACGGCTTGATCGCGCTGGCCTACGACCCCGCCCTGCCAGCCTTCGAGCTCCTGATCCCCGGCGTGGTGGAGGCCTTTGAGCGCGAGGGCGGGGACGAGCGCCTGCGCGAGGCGATCGCGCTGCTGCGCGCCTGGGACCACCGCGTCGACGTCGACTCCGCCGCCATGACGATCGCCCACTTCTACGGCGAGCAGGCGCTCGCGCGCGTCAAGCAGCAGCCCGGTAGCCGGATGGCGCGGCTCGAGCGCTTCGCCCGCGGCGCGCCGCGTGATCAGCTCAGCGCGCTCGCCGACGCGCTCGTCGCGATCGAGGAGGGCTTCGGCGCGCGCGCGATCCCCTGGGGACAGGTCAATCGACTCCAGCGGCTCAGCGGCGCCGTCGATGCCGGCTTCGACGACGCCGCGCCCAGCCTGCCCATCGGGCTCGCCTCTGGCCGCTGGGGCGCGCTGGCGGCCTTCGGCGCCCGCGCCGGTGACGACACGAACCGGATCTACGGCTACCGCGGCAACAGCTTCGTCGCGGTCGTCGAGTTCGGTGATCGGGTGCGCGCCAAGTCCCTGCTCGCGGGCGGTCAGAGCGGCGACCCGGCCTCGCCGCACTTCTTCGACCAGGGGGCGCGCTACCAGCGAGGTGAGTTCAAGGAGGTCGCGTACTACCGCGAGGACGTCGAGGCCAGGGCCGCGCGCCGCTACCACCCCGGGGAGCGCGGGTAGTCGTCGCGGCGCGGCTTGGACTAGTATCTCGGCTGCGCCGTGGACGTGGGCTCCGACATCGCCGAAGAGGTGCTGACCTCGATCCGCCAGATCGTCCGGCGGATCTCGGAGCACTCGAAGTACCTGACGCGCGAGGTCGGCCTCACCGTGCCGCAGCTGATGTGCCTCAAGGCCATCGGCGAGCTGGAGGAGCACGAGCCCGAGATCACCGTCAACATGGTCGGGCGCCGGGTTCAGCTCGCGCCGGCCACCGCCTCGCGCATCATCGATCGGCTCGTGCGCGGCGGGCTCGTGACCCGCGAGCGACGCTCGAAAGACCGGCGCCGCGTGTGCCTCTCGCTGACGCCCGCGGGCCTCGAGCGCTATCAGACCCTGCCGATGCCGCTGCAGGAAAAATTCCTGCAGCGCCTCGGCGCGCTGCCCGACGAGGAGCGGCGCGCGCTGCTCGACGCGCTCCGGCGGATCGTCGAGATGATGGACGCCGGTCGACTCGACGCCGCCCCGATCCTGACGCCTGGCCTCGACGTCAAAGAGTCGAACCCGCAGTAGCGCGCGCGATCTTTAGATGGCTCTACGGTCATGTCGCGTCGCCGCGCTCGCGCGCTCGATTTCACCCGCTCGCGGCCCGTGAGCACGCGCACCATGTCCTACTCGTGCGTTTGCAGTCATTTGCGTTGAGATGTTTGCGCCGGTACATATCTCGACGTTATGCATGCTCATTTGCAGGCGTTGTCGACGCCGATTATCCAAGCGCTCTCGCCGGCGGACCCACGCCCGCGCGGGTTTGACATCGAGGTCCCGCTGGGCGCCGGGGCCGTCGTCGAGGCCCGCGTCGACACCTACTCGGACCGGCTGCGCTGCGATCACCCGCAGGTCGCTGACGGTCAGGATCTCGGCGAGGCGCTCAAGCTGAGCGCCGAGGAGGCGGACCGCGGGCGGATCGTCGTGCTCGCGCCGGCCGAGCTCGCCAGCGGGCTCGAGCGGGCCGACTTCGAGCGCGAGGCGCTGATCCCCGGGTTTTACGAGGGCGAGCAGGACTGCGCCGTGCTCGGATACACCCTCGACCAAGAGCGCGCCGAGTCGGGCTTCGCGGCCGAGGTCGCGCGGGTCGACGCGTTGATCCAGCAGGGACCCCAGCGCCCCGCGCGGCGACGACCGGCGGTCGAGACCGAGCGCGCCACGCCGGAGGACGCCGAGCACATCGCCGAGCTGATCGCCGAGACCTTCACCCAGTACCCGACCCCGAGCGGCGTGCCTGGGTACATCGAGGGCGCGATCGAGGAGGGCGTCCCGTTCCGCGTCGTCCGCGAGGACGACGAGCTCATCGCCTGCGCGAGCGCGGACCTCATCCGCGGGGCCAAGACGGCCGAGCTCACCGACTGCGCGACGCGACCCAGCTGCCGCGGCCGCGGCCTGATGCAGGCGATCCTCACCGACCTCATGGGCGACCTGCGCGACCTCGGCTACCCGACCGCGTTCACGCTGGCGCGCGCGCGCGTCCCTGGCGTCAACCTGGCGTTTCAGCGGCTCGGCTTCGGGTACCGCGGTCGCATGACTCGATCGTGCCGGATCGGCGGCGGGCTCGAGGACATGAACGTCTGGAGCCGGCGGCTCGCGAGCTGAGCGCGCGCGCGCCTTTACAGTCACCTCCCAGCTCGCTAGCACACACGAATGGCCGCGCCGCCGATCCCAGTCTTCTTCCACGAGGCCCAGCTCGACTTTAAGCCGATGTACGAGTGGGCCTTCGGCGAGAAGATCGTTCACCCCGAGACGACCGCGCGGGCCGAGAGCATCCTCGCCGCGGTCGACCGCGACGCCGCGGCGTTTCGTCGCGTCGACCCCAAGGAGATCCCGCTGCCCGCGCTGCGAGCCCAGCACAACTACAACCTGCTGACGCTCTACACGACCGCCGCCGCCAAGCTCGGCCCGAAGGAGACCTTCTACCCGATGGTCTTCCCGCGCCTGCGCGACGGGAAGGGCGACCCGACCAACCTCCATCAGTCGGGCGCGTTCTGCTTCGACTCGGGCACCCCGCTCACGCACAACACCTGGGAGGCCGCGGGCTGGAGCGCCGCCTGTGCCCAGGGGGCGGCCGAGGCGGTCGGGCGCAAGGGCGTGCAGCTCGCCTACGCGCTCTCGCGCCCGCCGGGCCACCACGCGACCCGCGAGGCCTTCGGCGGCTACTGCTACTTCAACAACAACGCGCTCGCCGCCCGCTACCTCCGGCGACGCGGGCGCGTGGCCGTGGTCGACATCGACTTCCACCACGGCAACGGCTCCCAGAGCCTGTTCTACAAGAGCGACAGCGTGCTGACCGTCTCGGTCCACGGCGACCCGCGCGACGTCTTCCCCTACTTCGCCGGCTACGCCAACGAGACCGGCGCGGGCAAGGGCGTGGGCTTCAACCTCAACATCCCGCTCGAGCGAGGCGTCGACGGGCAGCACTACCTGCGCGTCCTCGACGACTACGTGCTCCCCGCCGTGCGCCACTTCGCGCCTGACTTCTTGGTCATCGCCGCCGGCTTCGACACCTACACCAAGGACCCCGTGGGCGACTTCACGCTCGTGCTCGACGACTACCACCCGATCGGCGAGCGCTTCGGCCGGCTCGGGCTGCCGACGGTCGTGGTCCAGGAGGGCGGCTACTACGCGGCGCATCTCGGGCGCATGGCGACGAGCTTCCTCCACGGCGTGCGCGACGGGCAATCCGCCAGGCCGGGGTGACATGTCCCGAGAGTCCGATGACCTGCCGCCGGCGCTGCGCGATCGCCCGCGCTTCGTGTTCGGCTCCCACGACTCGCGCGATCGCGACGCGCTGTACTCGGTCGACGCGCTCCCAGACCGCGAGGTCGCGAAGCGCTGGTGCAGCTCGGCGCACGAGAACCGCAACCTGATCGTCATCGAGGACGGCGTCATCCGCGAGTGCTTTAAGGGCAACGCCGACGAGACCCACAACGCGCTGCTGCGGACCTACTCGCTGCACCCGCAGGCGCACCCGCTGCCGCTCACGCGCGCGCTGCCTCGGCTCGTGCCGCTGAAGGCCGTGCGCGCCGTCCGGATCACGCTCTCGCATCTCTCGCGCACGGCCCGGCGAGCGGAGATCAAGGCCGCGCTGCGAAGCCTCGACCAGCAGCGTCGCGTCGCGCTCCTCGCCGAGCTCGACCTCGGCGCGCTCGAGGCGTCGGCGGACGCATGGAAGACGATCGCGTTTCAGCTCGCGCAGCTGCTCGCGCTCATCGACGGGCGCGAGCTCTACACCAAGGCCGAGGTCAGCGCGTTCGCGCCGCAGCTCGCGTCGCTGCTCGCGCGGGCGCCCGCGACGCGACGCGACAAGCAGGCCCTCGGCGAGCTCCGCGACCAGCTGGTCGACGCGCTCGCGGTCGCCTACACCCGCCGCGACGGCGGCCTCAACGTGTTCTGCTACCGCAGCAGCACGCCGCGGGACTGGTCGCGCTACGCCGCGCAGTGCCGCGGCGTCGTCATTGACCTGCAGACCGAGCGCTGCCTCGTGACGCCCTACGAGAAGTTCTTTCGCCTCGACGAGCGCGACGGCTGGCGGCGCGCCGACCTCCGCGGCGAGACCCCCGACGAGATCGTCGAGAAGGTCGACGGCTCGCTGGTCTCGCTGTTTCGCCACGAAGGCCGGCTGCGCTTCGCCTCCAAGGGCAGCTTCGACAGCGAGGCCGTGCGCGCCGCCGAGCGCCTGGCGAGCCGCTATCCGCTCGAGCGCCTCGAGCTCGATCGCGCGAGCCACATCTTCGAAGTCGTCTACGGCCAAAGCCGCTTCCCCCGGGGCTTCACCAGCGTGCGCTACGAGCACGAGGCCCTGTACCTGACCGGGATCCGCGACCGCGTCACTGGCGAGATGTCGTCGTACGCGCGCGTGCGCGAGCGCGCCGCGGCGCTCGGGCTCCGCTACCCGCGACGCTTCGACGGCAGCTTCGACGCGGCCGTGGCGTGGTGCGAGTCGCCCGGCTGGGTCAACGCCGAGGGCTGGGTCGCCAACTTCAAGGGTCGACGCGTCAAGCTCAAGCACCACGCCTACCTGCGCACCAGCGACGTGATCAACGGCCTCAAGCGCGACCCCGAGAGGATCCTGCGCGCGTACCTGCGGCTGCCGAAGGACGAGCGCGCGCGCTTTGGCGACTTCATGCCGCCCGACCTGCGGCCGCACCTCGAGCGGGCGCTCGCGCCGTATCACCAGCGCCGCGAGGCGCTGCTCGAGGTCGCCGCGCGGCACGTCGACGAGCGCTTCTCCGGAGACCTCGCCGGCTACGCCGCGTGTCTACGCCGCGAGGTCGCGCCCGCCTACCACAAGCTGCTGCTCCGGCTCGCGCGTCGGCAGGCGCACGACGAAGCGCTGCACCGCGCGGTCGCCTGGACCCTGACGAGCGCGCCGTGGCGCTGTGAGGGCGCGTGGACGCTGGGCGTCGAGGCCGACGAGGTACAGGGCTAGAGCCCCAGCGCGCGCAGCTGTGCGATGGTCTCGGACGAGCGACCGGGCTGGTGCAGGACGCCGACGCCCCCCGCGGCGCTCCAGCGCTCGATCGTGCTCGCGCGGTCGTCGATCAGCAGGTTCGCGACGCCGCCCCGGAGCGCGACGCCCTGCTTGTACTTCGACGGCCGGATCACGATCTCCGCGGGCGCTGGATCCAGCCACCGCGCCGCCCAGCTGCGCTTGCCCTCCGCGGCGCTCGGCCCCGCCACGCCGCGGCGGTTGGTGATCGGCGCGCTCAGCAGCGCGACCCGCCGACCCGATCGGTGAAGGTACGGCCACAGCTCCTCGACGCCGTCGCGCAGCGGCGGGAGCGTTGCGAAGAAGTCGCCCGCGCCGAACGAGATCGCCGAGAGCACGAACTGCCGCACCGGCGTGATCTCGAGCTGGTCGCGCGTGTGCAGCTTATAGCGCCGCCCGAACCTCGCGTTCAGCTCGTGGATCGCCGGCGGGATCGTCCGCGAGCGCTTCAGCCACAGCGTCGGCACCCGGTCTTCGCTGTAGCGCGCGAAGACCCGCTTCGCGCCCGCGAAGAAGTCCACGAGCACGCCGTCCATGTCGCAATAAATCGTCGCCGACGGATCCATCGCTAGCCCGGTATAGCAGCCCCGCGCCGCTGCTCAGCCGCGCTCGCGCGAGCCCGTCGGTCGTTGAGCCTCGCGCTCGACGCTCGCCTCGAGCTCCGCCAGCTTCGCGCGGAGTCGCTGGAGCGGCTCCGCGGAGTCCTCCGGCTGTGGGTGGCAGCGGTAGATCCGCGACAGGTCGCGCTCGCGGCTTCGCAGCATCTCGATCAGGGGCGACGCGCTGAGCCAGCTGCTCGCGCCGGCGCGCCCGTTGACGAGCGCGTACCGGTTGCTCGCGTTGAGGCGCAGCAGCTTGGCGCCGTCGTCGAGGCCCTTGGTCGCGCCCAGCGGGATCGTGTCCCGCCGCAGCGGGCCAAAGTCCTCGGGCAGCTCGATCCCGCCCTCGACGGCGCGCTTCACCACCTCGGCCTTGCCCTCGTAGACGCGCTTGTAAAACCGCCGTCGCCGGATCGCCAGCGCCAGCTCGTTGACGCCGCGCGCGCCGTGGAAGCTCCCATAGGGGGCGCCCTCGAGCTCGGCGACGAAGCGCTCATCGCTGAGCTCGCCGTAGCGTCGGCACAGCGCGTCGAGGTCGCTGGTGTCGCGGCCCGAGAACAGCGGGCTCGCGGACCCGCGCGCGCGCTCGCCGATATCCTTCAGCATCAAGTTGATCGCGGCGTTGGTCTTGTGGAAGTAGATCTGCACGTAGAGCTGAAAGCGCGCCTCGATAAAGTTCTCGATCGCCCGCAGGCCGCTCTGCTTCCAGCCGAGGCGGAACGCGGCGCGGCCCTCGGTTTTGGCGCGGAAGCAGAGCATCGACTTCTGCAGCCGGTTGCGGTCGAACAGGCCGTAGCTCACCCCGCACGAGCGACTGTCGCGCTCGACGAAGTCCATTCGGTCGGCGTCGATCGGCGCCGACGCGACGAGATCGTGGATCAGGTGCAGCCAGCCCCCGAGCGCGTGCGCGCTCGCTACACGCTCCAAGACCTCGCCCCCGACCAGCGCCGCCGCGACCGCGCGCGCCGTCTCGGGCGCCGGGTCGTCGCCGTCGGTGGCGACCTCGTGCAGCACCTTGCACGCGAACAGGCACGAGATCGCCTCGTGGTCCGTCGGCGCCGCGTCGGCGTCCGCGGGCTCGCGGTGGTTCTTCGGGTTGACCAGCAGCTCCGTGAACTCGCGCAGCGGCGCGAGCGCTGCGGACGTCTCGAGCAAGCGCCGGATGTCCGCGCGCCTCGGGGCGAAGGGATCGAACGAGTGCGACAGCGGGCCGTGGCCGATGTCGTGCAGCAGCGCGGCGATCCGCGCGACGCGGAACACGTCTCGCAGCGTGTCGCGCCGCAGCTTCGAAAACTGGAGCGCGCGCCCGGGGCTCGCCTCGTTCAGCGCGTAGAGCTTGTCCGCTGAGGCCTCCGAGTTAAAGATGAGCGACTCGAGCATCGCGTTGACGACGAACACGGTGCCGATCCCGTGCTCGAAGCGCGTGTGGGTCGCCGAGGGGAACACCAGGTGCAGCACCCCGTTCTGCTTGATGTAGCGGAGGCGCTGGTAGAGCGGCGCGTCGATGATCCGCGTCTCCTCCCGCGTGAGCCGAACCAGCCCGTGGATCGGATCGAGGATAGAGCGCGTCAGCGGGAGCAGGTGAAGCATCGGCGACACCGCGTATTCTCGTACAAACACGAACGACCTGTACAAGTGGGCATGTTCGCGCGCAGGCGCGGGCCAGCGCGCGCGAGCACGCGCGGGCTCGCGACGCGCGGGCTCGCGACGCGCGGGCTCGCGACGCGCGCGCCCTCGCGCGGCCTGGCCACGTCAGAGCCCCAGCAGCGCGCTCCAGCCGTAGCCCGCGAGCGCGCGCATGTCGGTGTCGAAGGTGTTGGTCGCGGCCACCAGCGCGATGCCGTCCGCCTCCCAGTAGAACGCGTAGGTGATGTAGCCGCCGATGCCGCCCTCGTGCCCAAACAGCGCGTCGTCCCCGTCGCGCTCAACGAACGCGCCCAGGCCGTAGTCCTGCGTCGTCCCGTCGGCCAGGACGAGCTGTGTGGTCATGAGCTCGAGCGAGCTCGCGCTGAGCACCTCGCCGCCGTAGAGCGCGGACGTCCACCGCGCCAGCTCCTCGGGGGTCGAGACCGCGGCGCCGGCGGCCCAGCCGAACGACGGATCCGCGCGCGCGCTCGTGTTGCTCCCGTCGCGGTCGTAGCAGTCCACCAGCGCGGGGTTCATGTCGCCCGAGCCCGCGACGTAGGTGCGCGTCAGCCCCAGCGGCCCGGCGAGGCGCGCCTCGAACTGCTCCTCGTAGGAGGTGCCGGTCGCCGCCTCGATCACGAGGCCCAGCAGCACGAAGTTGGTGTTGGAGTACTCCCACTCCGTACCTGGCTCAAAGCGCAGCGCCGGCTCGTGCTCGACGGCCCACTGCGCGAGCTCCTCCGGCGCCCAGGGGCGCGTGTCGTCGAACGAGCCGACGTAGTTGTAGCTGACGATCCCGCTCGTGTTGGAGAGCAGGTGCCGCAGGGTGAGACCGAGGCCGTCGTAGTAGCCAGGGGCCCACACCTCGAGGGGATCATCGAGCGTGAGGACGCCGTCCTCGACCAGCAAGAAGATCAGCGCCGCCGTGAAGGTCTTGGTGACGCTGCCGATCCGGATCGATCGACCCGGCTCCCACTCCTCCATCGTCTCGACGCGCGAGAGCCCGCTGGCGAAGCGCCACGTCTCGCCGCCCTCGAACTCGACCGCCATCGCCGCGCCGAACAGCTCGAGCTCGTCGACCGCGCGCTCGAGCGCGCCCGCGACGTCCTCGGGCTCGCCGTCGGTCCCGTGACCCGACGAGGAGCACGCCGCGAGCGCGAGCGTCAGACACAGCGAGATCCGCTGAGGTCGCATCACCGTCGAGCCTACCAGGCCGGATCGAGGCGAGGCATATGAAGCGGCGGGCCTGGAGCACGCTCACGCCGAGGAGCGCCAGGTGCGAGCAGAACGTGAACTAGGCCCCGGGACCCGCCATTCACCCGAGCGCGCCCAACCAGGCGCAGCCCGGGACCATCTCGCGCATCGAGCCACGACGCCAAGCTCGGCTCGTCCACGATGACGAGCTCGAAGTCGAGGCTGGCGTCAGGATCCACCATGGTCAACGGGCGCCTGTCTACCGATGGATCCAAGGTCGCGGACAACCTGTCCTACAGGTAATCCGGTGGACGACGCGCGCCGTGGCTACACCGAGCTCTTGACGCGGCTCCACGCCGCGCTCGACGACAGCACGAAGCCGTCGGTGAACGCGACCTCGCCCCCGAACTCGCGGACCGCCTCGGCCTCGAGCAGGAAGTTGGGGTTGACCTGCTCGGGGCGCAGGTCGTACTCGCGGCCCTTGAAGTAGCGCGAGGGCTTGAGCAGCCGCAGGGTCTCGACCGCGGAGGCCCAGCGGTTGATCCCGACCGCGTCGACGACCGCGAGGCCCGCGATCAGCTCGGCGCGGTGCTCGGCGGCGAAGATCGGTCGATCCGGCCCCTTGTTGATGAAGCGGTCGGGCGTGACGGTCACGACCAGTCGATCGCACTGCTCGCGCGCCGCGATGAAGTGTCGAAGGTGTCCTAAGTGCAAGATGTCGAAGCAGCCGTGACACAGCCCGACGAGCTCGCCGCGGGCGCGCTGCTCGGCGATGCGCGCGGCGAGGGCCTCGAGCGCGTACACCTTCGCGCTGGCGTAGTTGTTCTCTTCCATCGCGTCTCCCTCAAAATCGGAGCGTCAGCCCCGGCGTCCACGTCCCCTGCGGGCTGCGCCCTAGCCCGGGCACGAGGCGGGTTGTCGTCACGTTCGCGGCCTTCCAGCGCTTCCTGCGTTTGACCCCGACGACCAGCAGCGGGATCCCGACCGCGAGGTGGGCGACGCCGGCGCCGAGGAAGGGGACGAAGACGAGGTTGTAGGGCACGGGGATCGCGGCGAGGCCGACGGTGCCGGCGATCGTGACGGGGGCGCCGATGCCGGTGAGCACGCTGCCGGTGATGAGCAGCCCGAGCCCGTTCTGTGTCTCGCGCTGCGTCGGCGCGGCGACGTCGGCGTCCGGATCGCGGACGGGCGCGGCGGGCGGCGCGTCGTCGACGGGGCCCTCAGGGGGCGCGCTCGAAGAGGTGTCTGTAGGACCAGGTGCCGGCTCCAGCGGCGTCGCGCCAGTCGGGGATTCGAACCCCGCGCTCGCCGCGTGCGCGCCGGGTGCGAGGGCCAGGTACACCGTGATCGAGCACGCGAGGGGGAGCGGGCGCAGGCGCATGTCCCGAGCGTACTCTCGCCGTCGGGCGTCTGGCAATCCGCGCGCGCTACCGGCGATGCCTCGCCTCGGCGTCGACGCGCGCTCGCGCGCTACAGGCCGTTGAAGCCGACGCCGATCGCCGCGACGCACATCTCGTCGAGGGTGCCCTCGCCCTGCTGCACGTCGATCGGCGCGTCCTCGCCGATCTCCGCGAGCGCCTCGACGAGGCTCGGGTTGGCGAGCGTGTTGTCGTACTCGCAGCGGATCCGCAGCTTGTCGCCGGCCCGCAGGCGCACGGTGTCCTGGATCCCGACGTCGTACTCGTAGATGCGCTGCCAGTTGAAGTCCCACGTGGGCACGTGCAGCAGGCAGGTCTCGTCGCCGGTGTCGCGGTCCTCGAGCCACACGCGCATGTCGACCGCGACCTTGTGCATGTGCGCCGCGATCGACCACATGCGCACGTCCACGGTGTCGGGGAAGGGCTGGCCGTTCGCGGACACGATCCACTCGTACTCCTCGACATGTCCCGAAGCGCCGGCGGGGATCATCAGCGGCCCGGTCAGCGAGTCGCCGTCGCCGGGCGCGCCGAGCAGGCGAAAGATCGACTGGTAGGTCGGGGTCTCGGTGGTCCAGCGCAGCCCGAGGCCGGTCCCGCTGTCGGTCTCGGGCTCGCCGCCGGTGGCGTGGTAGTGCACGTTCATGATCAGGCGCGAGCCGGGCGCGAGCGTGATGCCGGTGTTCGCCGGGGGCTCCATCGGGAGGCCGCCGGGGACCCACGCGCCGATCAGCGTTGTGGGCGCGCTGACCCCCGCGCCGCCGCCACAGTCCTCCTTGACGCCGCCGGGCCAGTCCGCAGAGGCGGCGGTCTCGTCGACGTAGGTCAGCACGTGGTGGACGATCGCGGGGTTGCCCGGGATGGTCTGGATCCCGGTGAGGTACACGGTCTCGGTGTTCCCGGGGTCGATGCTCAGGCAGTGGAAGAAGTCGAGCGTGCTGCCCTCCGCCGCGATCGTCAGCGGCGAGTCCATGGTGTCCGTGACCGTGAGGTCCGCGAGGTTGAGGTCGGGCGGCGCCGGCAGCGGGGCGGCGAGCGCCGGGTCGCCCTCGGGCGCGCCGAGCTCCGACCAGTCGCGCAGCGTCGCTATGATCTCGGGCGAGAGCTGGGCGTCGTGCTTGTAGGGCAGCGCGGGCGCGCACTGATCCGTGGCGAGCGCGTGCCACGGCGGCATCTCGCCCGCCTCAGTGACGTCGGCGATGACCGACGCCCACGGGCCCGCCGCCGCGTAGCTCTCGAGCGAGAACGGCGCGATCCCGCCGGTCTTGTGACAGCCCTGGCAGTGCTCGGCGACGAGCGGCGCGACGTCCTCGTGCCAGTTGGGGCGCGCCGCGACCCCGGTCTCGCTCTCGCTGGTGGGCGCGCTCGAGCTCTCTGAGGTCTCCGAGGTCTCTGAGGTCTCGCCGTCGCTGTTCGTCCCCGAGCCAGCGTCGCCGCAGGCGAGCGCGAACGAGAGCGCGAGCGAGCAGAGCAGCGGCAGCAGGGTCGAGGGGCGGCGCGACATACCGCCAGCGTACCGGATCCTAGCGATATGTTCTGAGGTTCATAGTAGAACGCGGCCGCGCGCAGGGCTGCACGCGGCCGCTCGCCTTCGTCCTCGCGTCGCTCAGTAGGCCTTGGCCATCAGCACCCGGCGGGCGCTGGGCTTGCCGGTCAGGACGCAGACGCCGGGCTCCGGGTCGGGGCCCTGCCCAGGCAGCGGGATGCAGCGGATCGTGACCTTGGTCAGCTCCTTGATCTTGGCCTCGGTCTCGGGGGTCCCGTCCCAGTGGCACCAAGCGAAGGTGCTCTTGTCGCCGGCGAAGGTCTTCTCGAATTCGTCCCAGGTGTCGATCGTGACGGCGCGCTCGCTGAGGCGCGCGCGCGCGCGCGACAGCAGCTCGTCTTGGAAGGTGAGCAGCCGGCTGCGGATCGTGTCGATGAACTCGTCCTCGGGGAGGAACTCCTTCCCGCTGCCGGCGGCCGTGTCGACGCGCATGCGCACGCAGACCTGCCCCTTGGCGAGGTCGCGCGGGCCGAGCTCGACGCGCAGCGGTACGCCGCGACGCTCCCACTCGTAGTACTTCGCGCCCGGGCGCATGCCCTCGCGGTCGTCGACGACGACCGAGAGGAAGTCGCGGTAGCGGCTGGTCTCGGGGGCGATGTCGACCTGCTCGAGGCGCTGCTTGATGCGCGCGGCCGCCTCGAGCACGGCCTCGCGCTCGTGCGCCTTGCGGAAGATCGGGACGATGACGACGTGGATCGGCGCGACCCGGGGGGGGAGCACGAGGCCGGCGTCGTCGGAGTGCGTCATGATCAGCCCGCCGATCAGGCGGGTGCTCACGCCCCACGAGGTCTGCCAGACGTAGTCGCGCTCGCCGGTCTCGGTCTGGAACATGACGTTGAAGGCCTTGCCGAAGTTCTGGCCGAGGTCGTGGCTCGTGCCGGCTTGCAGCGCCTTGCCGTCCTGCATCATCGCCTCGATGCACAGGCTCTGCTCGGCGCCGGCGAACTTCTCGCTCTCGGTCTTGATCCCGCGGACCACGGGGACCGCGAGCAGCTCCTCCGCGTGGTCGCCGTAGACGTCGAGCATGCGGCGGACCTCGAGCTCGCTGTCTTCATGGCTCGCGTGCGCCGTGTGCCCCTCCTGCCACAGGAACTCGGTCGTGCGCAGAAACAGGCGCGTGCGCTTCTCCCAGCGCATGACGTTGGCCCACTGATTGATCAGCAGCGGCAGGTCGCGGTAGCTGTCGATCCACTTCGAGAAGTAGTAGCCGATGATGGTCTCGCTGGTCGGGCGGACGACGTAGGGCTCCTCGAGCGCCTCGCCGCCGGCGTGGGTCACGACCGCGAGCTCGGGCGCGAAGCCCTCGACGTGCTCGGCCTCTTTCTGGATGAAGCTCTGCGGCACGAGCAGCGGGAAGTAGGCGTTCTGGTGCCCGGTCGCCTTAAACCGGCCGTCGAGGTCGCGCTGGATCTTCTCCCAGATCGCGTAGCCGTGCGGCTTGATCACCATGCAGCCCTTGACGACCTTGGCCGGCTCGGCGAGCCCGGCCTCGCGGACCACGTCCTGGTACCACTGCGGGTAGTCCTCGGCCCGCGGCGTGATGCGCCCCGCGGCCTCTTTACCCCTGGATTTGCCCTGGGATTTGCCCTGCTTCGCCATGCGGCGGAGCATGCCGGCGCGCGGGGACGCTGGCAAGCAGCGTCGGCGTGCGCTGCCGCCGGGGCGGGGCCTGGTCGCGGCGCAGCGGGTCAGTCGACCCGCGCGAGCGCGAATTTGAGGTAGCGACCCTCGGGGAACGCCAGCGGGCTCGGGTGGTCGAGCGGCGCCTCGCGGAGCTCGAGCAGCCGCAGCACGCGGCGGGCGCGGGAGGCCCCCTCGCGCATCGTCTCCAAGAACATCTCGGCGGTGATGTGGCTCGAGCACGACGAGCCGGCGTAGAGCCCCCCGGGGCGGACGTGCCGGAGCGCCGCGGCGTGCAGGCGCGCGTAGGCGGAGCTGGCCTTTGGGACCGCCTGCTTGCGCGGGGCGAAGGACGGCGGATCACAGACGACGAGGTCGTAGCGCTCATGGCGGCTGGCCGCGCGCTCGAGGAAGTCGAACACGTCCTCGGCCGCGAAGTGGTGCCGGTCGGGGTCGAGCCCGTTGAGCGTGAAGATCAGGCGCGCGTCGTCGATCGCCGCGCGCGCGCTGTCGACGCTCGTGACGCGCCGCGCCCCGCCCAGCGCCGCCGCGATCGAGAAGCCGCCGTTGTAGCTGAACAGGTTGAGGACCTCGCGGCCGCGGCTGACGCTGCGGATGAGCGCGCGGTTCTCCCGCTGGTCGAGGAACAGCCCCGTCTTCTGCCCGCGCTGCAGCGACGCGACCAGCGTCATCCCGTGCTCGCGGACGTGCACGGGGTCGGGCGGCGCCTCGCCGCGCAGCGGCCCCGGCGGGCGCGTGTCGTCGCGCCCCTGGGCGCGCACCCCCGCTTTACTCTTGTGATGTCCTTTAAACCATATACCCCGGACCTCGAGATCGCGCGCGCGCTGCAGCGCGTCGGCGAGCGCCTCCAAGTGCGGGTGCCAGGCGGGGGTGTCGAGCTTGAGCGCGAGGTAGCCCGCGTAGTGATCGACGTGCACGCCCGGCAGGCCGTCGCCCTCGCCGTTGATCAGGCGGAACGCGTCGGTGCGCTCGAGGTCGAGCGCGCCGCGGCGCAGCTCGAGCGCCTCGTCCACGCGCCGACGCCACAGCTCGGGGCCGGGGCGATCGCCGCGCTGGGTCGTCAGCACGCGCAACGCGATCGGCGACTCGGCGTCGTAGAGCGCCGCGCCGACGCGCTTGTCCTGCGCGCGGCCGCGGCTCCGCTCGCGCTCGATGAGGCGCACGATGTCGCCGGTGCGGGCGCCGGCGGGCGGCTGGATCGCGTCGGCGTAGATCCACGGGTGCCCGCGGCGGACGTGGGCGACGAGGCGCCGAGGGAGCACGACGGAGGGGGAGGGCACGGCGCGCCAGCGTAGCCGCTCGGCATCGAGAGCGGAGCGCTCGCGCCGTGCGCGCTCGTGCGCGAGCTTACGCAACTGTATTGCAGGAGGCCCGGCGATGGACTACCGTCACCTCGACCCCCGCCCCATGTCCGCCAAGCTTCCCGTAGACGTCGAGCTAGAGCTCTCTCGCGCGTTCGAGATGCAGGAGCCCGCGCTCACGCCGACGCACTCGCGCTTCGCCGATCGACTCGGGGTGGGCGCGAGCACGATCTGCCTCATCCACTGCCTGCTGGCGCCGGTGCTGTTCGGCGCCCTCCCGCTGCTCGGGACGCGGGGCGAGCTGCACGAGCTGATCGAGCTCACGCTCTTGACGATCGCCGCGCTCGCGGCCGGGCTCAGCGGCTACATCGCCTATCACCGGTTCCAGTCCTGGCAGGTCCCCCTCGGCTTCGCCGGCGCGGTCGCGTTGATCCTCGGCGGTCACGCGCTCGAGGGCCTGCACCTCGGCCGCGTGCTGATGCTGATGGGCGGCCTCTCGCTGGTGACGCTGCACCTGGTGAGTCTGCGCTGCGCTCGCTGAGCGCGTTTGCGGACCGACGCGCCGCGTGACGTCGTCGTGACCGGCTCGCGCGCGCCTTCGCCTGCTCGCGCGATCCTACGGGCGCGTTGGGGCGCGTGGACCACGGTGGGCGGCGCGCCGGCGCGGAGACGGGGCGCGCGGCCCCCGGTGATCGACGTTGACGCTGCGGCGGTTGCTGTCCCAACATTCATGTGATGGATTTGCTTGCGCAGCGACTGGGTATCGTCACGCTCGCGCCCTCCGTCGCGCTCCTCGTCGCCCTCGGCCTGCCCGCGTGCTCGGATGACGGCGGCGGCGAGACGGACGGGGAGAGCACGAGCGAGGGCGGGACCACGGCGGGGGAGAGCGCCGGGACCACGGCGGGGGGCAGCGGCGAGACCTCGGACACGGGGACCGACGCGGCTGAGGAGGACCCCGGGACCGTGATCCTCCGACGCCTCAACAACGTCGAGTACAACAACACGATCCAGGACCTGATCGGCACCGAGCAGACGCCGGCCGACAGCTTCCCGGCCGATCAGGTGAGCCTCGGCTTCGACAACATCTCGGCGGTCCAGAGCCTCTCGCCGCTGCAGGCCGAGCTCTACGAGCTGGCGGCCGAGAGCGTGATCGAGGAGGCGCTGGATCGCCCGATGGTCGAGCCGCAGCTGCAGCTGTTCCAGGCCGAGAGCGACGAGACGACCAAGGACGCCGGCGGCGAGGCGGGCGAGTACTGGAACCTGTGGTCGAACGGCGAGGTCGCGACGACCGTGACAGTCGAGCACGACGGGCCGTACATGCTGCGCACGCGCGCCGCCGGGCAGCAGGCCGGACCTGACCTGCCGCACATGCTCCTTAAGGTCGACGGCCTGGAGGTCGCGGGCTTCGACGTCGAGGCCACTCAGCAGGCGCCGCAGCAGTACGAGGCCGAGGTCGAGCTGACCGCCGGGGTGCACACGATCGCGGCCGAGTTCACGAACGACTACTACGACGATGTCCTGATGGAGGATCGCAACCTCCTGATCGACTACCTCGAGCTCGAGGGCCCCTTCGGCCTCGAGGGCGAGGAGAACCCGCTGCGCGACAACATCCTGATCTGCGACCCGGGGCCCGCCGGCGACGAGGCCTGCCTCCGGCAGATCCTGGAGTACTTCGGGCGCCGCGCGTACCGAAGGCCGCTGAGCGCCGACGAGCTCGATCGGCTGATGGCGCTGCTGAGCGCCTCCTCCGAGGGCGCGGCGGACTGGGAGACCGGGCTGAAGACGGCGCTCAAGGCCCTGCTGGTCTCGCCGCACTTCCTGTTCCGCGTCGAGCTCGACGCGAGCCCGCAGGACGAGACCCCGCACCCGGTCGGCCCCTTCGAGCTGGCGACGCAGCTCCCGTACTTCATCTGGAGCAGCATGCCCGACGACGCGCTGCTCGACGCCGCGGCCGCGGGCGAGCTCGAGAGCGAGGCGCAGATCACCGCCCAGGTCACGCGCATGCTCGCCGACGACAAGGCGCAGGCGCTGGTCGACAACTACGCCGGGCAGTGGCTGCTGATCCGCGCGATCTGGGACGCGTTCAAGGACCCCTCGGTGTTCCCGCAGATGGACGACGCGCTGCGGCAGTCGATGGTCACCGAGATGAGCCTGTTCGCCGAGAGCCTGCTGCTCGACGACCGCCCGATGACCGAGCTGCTGCTGGCCAAGAGCAGCTTCCTCGACGACGCGCTGGCGCAGCACTACGGGCTCGCGCCGACCGGCAGCGACCAGTTCCAGGAGATCGAGTTCGGCGACGCGCCGCGTCAGGGCGTGCTGACCCAGGCGGGCCTGCTCGTCGTGCTCTCGCACGCGACCCACAACTCGCCGGTCAAGCGCGGCAAGTGGGTGCTGGAGAACATCTTGTGCGAGGAGCCGCCGCCGCCGCCCGACAACCTCGACATCCCGCCCCTCGAGCCGGTCGAGGACGGCGGCTCGCTGCGCGAGCAGCTCGAGCAGCACGTCTCGGACCCGGTGTGCGCGAGCTGCCACCAGTTCATGGATCCGCCCGGCTTCGCGCTCGAGCACTACGACGCGCTCGGGGCCTGGCGCGCCGACGACCACGGCTACCCGATCGACGCCACCGGCACGCTGACCTCGGGCGCGGAGTTTGACGGCGCGCTCGAGCTCAGCGACGCGCTCGCGGGCGAGGTCGGCTTCCCGCGCTGCTTGACCGAGAAAGCCTTCATCTACGCGCTCGGCCGGGATGTTCGAGTCGCCGACGACCCGTACCTCCAGGAGGCCCAGTCGCGGCTCGAGCTCGCGGACTACTCCTTCACCGAGCTGGTGCTCGCGCTGACCACGAGCGACAGCTTCCGCATGCGCCGCGGCGAGCAGGAATAACCCACGCGCGACTCGGAGACTTTGCAATGCCGTACACTCCACGCCGATTTAAGCTCAGCCGCCGCGCCATGCTGGGAGGCGCGGGCGCCCTCGTCGCGCTCCCGTGGCTCGAGGCGATGACGCCCAGCCGCGGCCGAGCCGCCCGCGCCGCGGGCGGTGACGAGGCCCTGCGCCTGCTCTGCTACTACCTGCCGAACGGCCTCCACATGCAGTCGTGGACGCCGCAGGCCGAGGGGCCGGGCTTCGACATCCCGCTGATCATGCAGCCGCTCGCGGCGCTGCAGGACGACATCTTGGTGCTCACGGGTCTCAAGAACGACCCGGCGAAGCCCGAGGGGCCGGGCGATCACGCCTCGGGCACCGCGGGCTTCTTGACCTGCACGCACGTCAAGAAGTCCGAGACCGAGATCCAGAACGCGATCTCGATCGACCAGCTGCTCGCCAACAACATCGGCGCGCAGACCAAGCACGCCTCGCTGCAGTTCGGGACCCAGGGCGGCGGCAACGCGGGCGGCTGCGACAGCGGCTACTCGTGCGCCTACACGCGCAACATCTCGTGGGCCGACGAGATGTCTCCTGTCCCCAAGGTCACGCAGCCCCAGGTCATCTTCGACCTCCTGTTCGGCGGCTTCGACCCCGGCGCGACCGCCGAGGAGCTCGCCAAGCGCAAGGAGCGGCGCCTGAGCGTGCTGGACTACGTGCTCACCGACATCGAGGCGCTCGAGACGAAGCTCGGCAAGGCCGATCGCGCCAAGCTCGACCAGTACCTCACGGGCGTGCGCGAGCTCGAGAAGCGGGTCGAGGACGAGGACACGACGCCGGTCTGCGCGCTCCCGGCCTTCGACGGCAACTACGTCGACTTCGAGGCCCACGTCGACCTGATGACCGACCTGATGGTGCTCGCGTTCCAGTGCGACATGACGCGCGTGGTCACCTTCATGCTCGAGAACGCGGGCAGCTACCGGACCTACGACTTCCTCGGCATCGGCGAGTCGCACCACGTGATCTCGCATCACATGAACGACCCGGCGAACTACGCCAAGCTCGAGGTCATCGACACGTGGGAGATCGAGCAATTCGCCAAGCTCGTGCAGCGGCTCAAGGACGCGCCCGACGGCCCCGACACCTCGATCCTCGACAACACCTGCGTGTTCCTCTCGAGCGAGATCTCGGACGGCAACGCGCACAACCACAACAACCTGCCGGTGCTGCTCGCGGGCAACCTGTGCGGGCAGATCAACACCGGGCGCCACGTCGTCTACCCGGACGCGCCGCCGCTCGCGAACCTCTTCATCAGCCTGCTGGGGATGTACGGGGTCAACGTCGGGAGCTTCGGCGACGACGGCACCGGGCCGCTGAGCGGGCTGGGCTGAGCGGGCCGAGCCGCGCGGTCGAGCTACCGGGTCGATCTTCGTGAAGGTCCTCTCCTGCGCAGCGTGCGGGGCCGCAGTGGAGCCGGGGCGCCCAGACCCGGCGACCTGCTCGTACTGCGGCGCGCGTCTCCGCGAACCACGAGCGCAGCTCGCGGACGCGGCCCAGCGCGCGGAGGCGGTGCGGAGCGCCTTGGTGAACGAGTTCGAGGCGCGCTGGCGCGGGGGCTTCTACGCGCGCCAGAAGGCGGCGGCGGGGCCGGTCATCATCGGCGTCGTCGTGGGCTCGATCCTCGTGACGGGCTGGTACGTGATGTTCCTGTTCGGGCGTCTCACGCTGCTGGTCCAGCTCCCGGTCGCGCTCGTCACGATCGTGGTGTTCGAAGTTTGCGCTCGCGGGATGAACCTCGCCTTCGGCGCGCCCGACGAGCTCGAGCTCGCCGCGGTCGCGGTCGCGCGCTGTGGTGCCTGCGGCGCGTGCATGGAGGCGCAGGGCGGCGCGACGCTGTCCTCGTGCGCGCACTGTCGCAGCGCTCAGCTGGCGCCCGCGACGGTGTTTCGCGAGCTCACGGCCACGCTCGACAGCGCGGGCGCCGAGGCCAGCGCGCGCGAGGCTCTCCAGCTGCGAGCGGCGGGCGCGGCCGCGTCTCGATGGGAGCGGCCCGCAGTCGTCCTCACCATCGTGTCCGTGCTCGCGCTGTTCCCGGCGGTCGGCTGGCTCGCTTGGTCCACGCGCGACGTGGCCGACGCGAGCGTCGCCTGGGGGCTCACCCCGGTGGTGCTGTTCGGCCTGGTCTGCGTGCTCCGCTTCGCGGCGGTGGTGCGCGAGACGGCCCGACGCCGCGCGCAGACGCTGGAACGGATCCGCGCGCTCGAGACTCGAGGCTCGAGACGAGCGCGCTAGTGCGTCCGCGCGCCTCGGTCGCGCTTCGGTCCGCTCCAGCTGTATTCCCGCACCCTCGCCGCGCTCGCGTCGAATCGTGGTGAGCGACGCGGGCTAGTGAACGGGCTGCTGGGCGTGCTCGGCCGCGCGGGCCTCGTTGTAGCGCTCGCGCAGCCGCTTGTCGGCGCCGACGGGGTGGGGCGAGGTCGAGTCCGCGGGCGAGATCGAGACGCCCTCGACGATCGTGCACTCGATCGTCCAGCGCCAGAAGTCCATCAGCTCTTGGAGCAGCTCGTCCTCCTCGGTCTCGGGCGCGAGCTCGCCGAGGTAGATCTTGTACATCCGGCCCAGCTGGCGGCGCAGGTCCTCGTGACCAGGCGCGCTCAGCAGCGCGTCGAGCCGCGACATGATCTCGTGATCCTTGAGCTCGAAGAGCGCCTCGATCGAGTGCGGGTGCACCGGGTGGAGCCGCGCGGTGTCGCGGAACAAGAGGAGCGCGCCCGCGAGCGTGTGACCGTAGCCGCAGTAGCCGCAGCCGGCCATCAGCGAGGAGAGCCCGAGCAGCGTCTGGGTGTTGGCCTCGCCGAACACGGGCTCCATCTTCTCGATGAAGCGCGTGACGAACTTCATGTAGCGGAAGAAGCCCCGCAGCCCCATGACCCGGACGTACTCGCTGGCGACCGCGTGATCGTGCTCGTTCTTCTCGCCGAGCGCGCGGCTCATCAGGCTCACCAGCGATCGCACGAAGGTGCGCTCGAGCAGGCTGAGGCTCCTGGGGTGCTCGCTCACGCGCGCGCCCCCCCGGCGAGCCGTCGCAGCGCGCGCGCGCCGTCGTGCTTGATCTGCTCGACGCGACCGCGATCGTGGTCGAGCCAGTCGACGGCCTTGGCGTGGCTGGCGAAGGGCCGCGCGAGCGAGTCGCCCGAGGTGTGCGCGACCCAGAGCGCGACGCCGCGGATCCGCGGGCGCGAGGCGACGAAGGCCGTGCGGAAGCGCTTGTGCCCGATCGCGCGCTGAATTTTTTGCAGCTCGTGTCGCGCGCCTAGATCGCAGCGTCGAACGCCGCGCAGGTCCCAGAGAAATTGCAGATGCGGCATCGCGCCCGCGAGGAGCTCGGTGATGTCGGGCTCGAGCTCCGAGACGCGCTCGGCGGTCAGCTCCCCCGAGAGCCCGATCGTCACCTGACGATCGGTCGGCGTCTGGATCTCGTAGGAGAAGTTCGCGTTCACGGGGATCGTCCGAGCTCGCGTAATTCTATCAGGGTCGCGCGCCTTGGCGACGACGACGCGTGATCATTCCGCGCGGCCGCGGGCCGGCGCGCGCGGCGTCGAGGTGTAATGTGTCTTTAAGGACATGATGTAGGGGCGCCGGGGCCCGGCGAGGCGCCGCGTCGCGACGTGTGCGCACGCCCGAGCGAGCTCGACGCACATGTGCAGCGCGCCCGCAGCCACCGCGAGCGCCCGCTCGTGGGCGCGTGGGCGGGGCGTCTGGCTGGCACGTGAATTGCTCTCGTCATAGGGGCGGTCGATGAGTCCCCACCGTCCATATGTGCGCCCTGGCCTTCGAACATCGCGGAGTATTCGCGGTGTGTGCCGCGTCTCCCGGCCGGAGGCCTCGGGCGCTCGGGGCGGAGCGGTGTGGGAGTTGTCGGCCGTATGCGGCAGTCGCGGGTGTATGGCCCGCGCGGCGTGTCGCGGACGCTGCCCTGGGGGACAACGTTCGCGTCACGTCGGCCGCGCTTCCTCGTCGGTCGCGGGGGCGACCGGCGTGCATGGCTCGACCGCGTCGCGGCGCGCCGCGGGTGATGTCTGGGGGGATGTCATCCGCGGCGCTCCGCGACGCTGGTCACAGGCCGCGCGAGCGTAGCCCGGCAGCCGTAGCGAGAGCCCATCAAGTGGGTCGAGCTTCGCCACCGCGGCTACGTGACGGTCGAGCTGACGCGCGCGGACCCGCGCGGAGCGGCGCTTCGTCGACACGGTCCGGGAGCGCCGCGCCGACGCCCGGCTCGCGCGCGCCTTCGAGATCGAGTCGGGGTCGCCGCGCCTGCTGCCGGCGTGAGCGGGCTCGTCGTGTCGTGTCGTGTCCTATAGTGAGCGCGACGATGGCGAAGCTCGACGCCGCCGTGGGCGCCCTCGCAACGCTCGTGCACCACGCGCGGCGGCGCCCCGAGAACACGCGCCGCGAGGCCAGCGTCTACCATGACGTCCCGCTGGAGCGCGCGTTCCCGCAGCCAGCTGCCCCAAGGGTCATGATCAAGCGCCGCCGCTCGTTCGGGCGGATCGCCCGCGAGCTGCTGATCTTCGAGTCGAGCTTCGAGCCCCTCGAGCCGCGCTTTCGCGATCGCTACCACGCGCGCCGTGACTACCGCGCGCTGCACACGGTCTACGCGCGGCGGCTCCGGCCCCCGGGCGCGCAGCAGCGGCCCCGGCTGGTCTACCTGCACGGCTACATGCAGCCAGAGACCGTGTTCGAAGAGCTCGGGCTGCTCGCGGTGATGGCGAAGCAGCTGCGCGTCGAGGTGATCCACGTGCAGGTGCCCCACCACGGGCGGCGGCGGCTCCCGGGCTCGCGCCTCAGCGGCGAGCTCTACTGGACCTCCGACTTGGTGCGCAGCGCCGAGGCGCTGCGTCAGACCATCATCGACGCGCGCGCCGTGATCGCGTGGCTCCGCGCCGAGTCCAGCGCGCGCCCGATCGGGGTCGCGGGGGTCAGCATGGGCGGCGTGCACGCGCTCGCGCTCGCCTGCCTCGAGCCGCAGCTCGCCTTCGCCTTCCCCTGCATCGCGCACATGGACATCGCGGCGATGACGGCCGACGCGCCGGTGCTCGGCGCGATGCGTCGGCGCATGCGCGAGGACGGCTGGACCCAAGAGTCCTTCGCGCGCGGCGTCGCGCGGACGGCGTGGTCACAGCTCGAGCTGGCGATCCCGCGCGAGCGCATGATGTTGTTCGCGGCCGAGCGCGACGGCTTCTTCCGCCCCGAGCTCGTGCGCGCGATGTGGCGTCGCTTCGGCGCGCCGGCGATCCGTTGGTACCCGACCTCGCACATCGGCTTCATCCCGCGGCTGCCGGCGGCGTTTGTGCACATGCGCCGCTTCATCGACGCGCTGTGACCCGACGCGGACGGTCGCGCTGGGCCGCGCTTGCGCGCGCGCCCGGCATCCGTCAGGATGCACGCGGATGACGACCGTCGCCTGACAAGCCGCGCGCGTGAACGCTGGGAGTCACTCCCCGGGGCGCGCGCGCGGAGCTGAGCAACCAGCAGCGATCAAGCGCGCCAGCCCCTTCGGCTGTCGCCGCTGGATCGCGCGCGCGCACGCGCGTTGGCAGTTCTCTTCGTCAGGTGAAGCGTTCCGGTGAACGACTACAGAAGCATCCAATCCTGGGGCTGGGGCCCCGATCTACAGACTCAATTCGATTGTCTCGCCAGACCCGGTGACGCGCCGGGCCGAGCCCTGCGCGTCCACGCCGACCGCTGTCTCGTGTGGCTACCCGACCCCGACCGCGAGCGCGACGGCGTCGAGGTCGAGGCGCGCTTGCCGAAGCGCCTGCGCCGGCGCGCCCGACGACCTGTCGTCGGGGACTGGTTGGTGATCGCGCCGAGCCAGGACGCCCGCGCGCCCGCGATCGCCACGCACGTGCTGCCCCGGCGCACGTGCCTCGAGCGCGGCGCCGCCGGGCGAGCGGCGCGGGGCCAGCGGATCGCCGCCAACGTCGACCTCGTGTTCATCGTCAGCTCGCTCGACGGCGACCTCAGCCCGCGTCGGCTCGAGCGCTACCTCTCGGCGGTGCGCGCCGCCGGGGCTGAGCCGGTGATCTTGCTGACGAAGGCCGGCGCGCTCTCGGAGGACGCGCTCGCCGAGTCGCTCGCGCGGGCGCGGGCGGCCGCGCCGGGCGTCGACGTGCACGCGCTCGACGTGATCACCGGTCTTCACGAGGGGCTCCCGGCGCGGCTCGTCGCGGGTCGCACGGCGGCGCTGGTCGGCTCGTCGGGCGTCGGCAAGTCGACGCTGGTCAACCATCTGCTCGGGCGGTCTCGGATGGCGACGGGCGATGTCCGGGCCCGAGATCAGCGCGGGCAGCACACCACGAGCCACCGCGAGCTGCTCTGGCTCCCCGGCGGCGGCGCGGTGATCGACACGCCCGGGATGCGGGAGTTCGCGATCTGGGCGCCGCGGGCGGCGCTCGGCGAGGTGTTCCCCGAGCTCGAGCGACGCGCCCACGAGTGTCGCTTCGCGGACTGTCGCCACGAGCGCGAGCCGGGCTGCGCGATCCAGGCGGCCATCGCCCGCGGCGAGCTCGACGGCGAGCGCCTGGCGTCGTGGCGGGCGCTCGAGCGCGAGCGCGAGGCGACGGCCGCCCGCGCGGTGGTGCATGAGCAGCGGGCCCGGGAGCGCGCGCTGAGCAAGCACTACCGCGAGGTGCAGCGCGCCCGTCGGCGTCGAAAAGGATGAGTCGATCAGGTCGGTCCGCAGCGTCCGGCGCTCATCGAGCGTCGGGCGCTGCGGCCTGCTGCCGCGAGAGCCCGACGAGCCCCTCGACCAGCGACTCGACCGAGACCTGGTCCTTGTGAATCATCGCCTGCACGCGCCCCTCGAGCTTCGCGCGCTCGCGTCGATCGAGGTCGAGCGCCGAGATCACGACGATCGGCAGCTCCGCGAGCGAGGGCGTCGCGCGCACGTGCTCGACGACCGCGAAGCCGTCGACCTCCGGCATCATCAAGTCGAGCAGCAGCAGCGAGGGGCGCTCGACCTCGAGCGCGGCGATCGCCGCCGCGCCGTCCGCCGCCGCGCGCACCCGCCAGCCCTCGGCGGTCGCGGTCCGCGTGATGATGTCGCGGCTGCTCGGGTCGTCGTCGACGACCAGCACCGAGCCCGTGCCGTCGGCGCGGTGTCGCTCGACGATGTCGACGAGCTCGTCGATGCGGATCGGCTTGCTCAGGTAGTCCGTCGCCCCGAGCGCGAAGCCCCGCGACGCCTCGGCGGCGATCGAGACGAGCACCGTCGGGATGCTCGAGATCGTCGGGTCGGCGCGCAGCGTGTTGAGCACCTCCCAGCCGTCGAGGCCGGGCATGAAGAGGTCGAGCAGGATGATGTTCGGCCGCAGCGCGCGGGCGCGGGAGAGCCCCTCGTAGCCGTCCATCGCCGAGACGAGCTGAAAGCCCTGGCGCGCGAGCGGCTCGCGGACGAGCTGGTGCACCGAGGGATCGTCATCGATGACGAGCGCGATGTCGGCGTGCGGATCGAGCTCGACCGCGCCGCCCAGCTCGAGCGTGGTCTGATCGCCCCGCGCCGACGACTTGCGATCGTCGACGCCGGACATCGGCAGGCGCACGGTGAAGCGCGAGCCCTGGCCGACGACGCTCTCGACGTCGATGTCGCCGCCCAGCAGGCGACAGAGCTTGCGGCTGATGGCGAGGCCGAGGCCGGTCCCGCCGTACTTCTGCTGCACGCCCTCGTCAGCCTGCTCAAACGGGGTGAACAGGCGCGCGAGCGTCTTGGGCGGGATGCCGATGCCGGTGTCGCGGACCGCGAGCTCGATCCACGGCGCGCCGGCCCGCCGCGTCCGCGAGAGCTCGAGCGTGATCGTGCCCTTGTCGGTGAACTTGCACGCGTTCGAGAGCAGGTTGATCAGCACCTGCCGCAGGCGCACGCCGTCGGTGCGGACGCGGTCGATGGACTCGTCGAGCGCGAGCTTCAGCTCGCTGCCCTTGAGCAGCGGCTCGATCGTCGAGGTGCACTGGTGGACGATGCGCCGCAGCGAGCACTCCTCGACGTGGACCTCGGTCTTGCCGGCCTCGATCCGCGAGAGGTCGAGGATGTCGTTGATCAGCGAGAGCTGGTGCGAGGCCGCCGCGTGGATGCGCTCGAGGTCGCGGACCTCGGTCACCATGCCCATGTCGGAGAGGTCCTCTTTGAGCAGCTCGGAGTAGCCCATGATCGCGTTGAGCGGCGTGCGCAGCTCGTGGCTCATGCTGGCGAGGAAGGTGCTCTTGGCCCGGCTCGCGGAGAGCGCCTGATCCCGCGCGGCGCGGAGCTGGAGGTTGAGGCGCTGCAGGTGGGCCTCGGCCTGCTCGCGGACGCTGATGTCGATGCTCGCGGCGACGATCATCGTCTCGCCGCGGTGCTCGCAGGCCGCGAGCCGGACCTCGACAGGGAAGGTCGAGCCGTCGCGTCGACGCTGGACGCTCTCGACCGTGACCGGGTGTCCGGCGACGAGCTTCTTCCACACCCCGGAGCCCTCGAGCTGGTTGGGGCGGACCTTGATGTCGATGTCCGCGATCGACATCGTCAGCAGCTCCTCGCGGGAGTAGCCCAGCTCGCGACACAGCGCGCGGTTGACCTCGAAGAACTTGCCCGCGGTGTCGTGCACCATCACGCTGACCGCGGTGCGGTCAAACAGGTGTGACCACGAGGACAGGTTCGGCAGCGGCGCGTGGCCCTCGTGCGTCGCGGGCTCGTCGTCGGCGTCGCCGTGGGCGCGCGGGCGCGCGGCGACCAGGATGCAGCCGCGCTCGTCGTCGACGCGGACGCGGCACGAGTACTCGCGCGTTGTCCCGTCGCGCCGTCGCACCGGCGCGGTCAGCTCGAGCTCGTCCACGCCGCGCTCGCGCAGCCTCGCGCGCGCGCGGCTGAGGCTGCGGAGCGCGTCAGCGGGGAGCAGCTCCGTCGCGGGCCGTCCTGTCAGCGCGCGCGCGGAGTGCTGCGCGAATCGGTCGCCCGGCGCGTCGACCTCGAGGATCGCGCCGTCAAAGCTGATGGCGAAGAACGCCTCCTGCACGAAGGCGCTGCGTGCACGAATTGCCGACGGGACCGCGCGCTCCTTCGGCGGTGCCCCGGGCTGCGATGTGGCGCGCTCGTGCATTGCGGTGTTCGGTAGCGAAGCTCCTTCGCAATGTTGTCACAGCGCACGCCCCGCGTCAGTAAGAAATGCGCGCTCGCAGCCGCCCGAGCTGCCTGACGCGCGGCCGGGTCGATTCACGTGAGGCCGTCCGCGCGGCCCGTCGCGCCAGGGGGCCGAGTGTGTTTATGTGGACAGGTCTGTGAGGCCATGCGGGCTCGGCCGCGCGGCCGCGCGTTGCTCCGCGCCGGCTCACGCGATAGGGGTCGAAGGTGTCCCGCTGGCCCAACCCCGCGCTGCCCATCGCGCGGCTTCGCCAGCCGGGTCGACGCGGCCGAGCTCGCGGGCGAGCTGCCGACCGAGGACGTCACGGCGCTGCGGCGCTCTCGTTACCTCGGGCTCAGCGTGCCGCAGGTCCACGGCGGCCTCGCGCTGTCGCTGCGTGAGCGCGTCGAGGCGCAGCTCGAGCTGGCGCGCGGCAGCGCCTCGACGGCGAAGGTCGCCGGTGACCTCGCGCTCGAGCTCGAGCTCTTCGGCCGCGACGCGCTCGGCGAATTCGACCCGCGCCGCTCGACCGACTAGCTCCCGGTCTCGTTCGCGGCGAGCGCCTGCTCTGCGGGGCGGAGCGTGCAGCGGGCGAGCATCTGCGGCATCTGGCCGTCGAGGTTGATCTCGACGCGTCGGTTCAGCGCGCGCCCCTCGGCGGTCTTGTTGTTCGCGATCGGGACCTCCTCGCCGAAGCCCCGCGAGATGAGGCGGTCGCGCGCGATCCCCTTCTCGACGAGGTAGCGGACCACCGCGTCGGCGCGTCGCTGCGTGAGCTTCATGCGCGACACGTACTTGCTGCCCTTCGAGTCGCGGTGCCCGTCGACGAAGAACTTGGTCTTGGGGAACAGCGCCATGACCTCGGCGATGTGATCGAGGCTGGGGTACGAGCTCGAGTGGATCACGTACTTGTTGAATTCAAAGCGCAGGTCGGGGATCCTGCCGAGGATCCCCTCTAGCTGCGCGATGGTTCGAACAGGCTCGTCCGGGCAGCCGTCTTCGTCGTCGACGCCGTTGTAGACCTCGCAGGCCTCGAGGCACTGATCGTCGGGGTCCAGGATGCCGTCGCCGTCGCCGTCGACCAGCGGGCAGCCATCGGGCTCAATACCCTGCTCATTGGGACAGACATCGTCCGCGCCGACGAAGCCGTCGCCGTCGGGGTCAGGGGCGGGCTCTGGGCTAGCGACCGCGATCGCGGGCGCCGAGACGACCGCGCCCGCGGGCTCGGGCGGCGGCGGCTCCGGCAGCTGCGCGCGCGAGGTGCCGCAGGTCGCGACCGTGAGGGCTAAGAGCGCGTATCGCACCCGTTCGTTGTATCACAGCCTGCGGGCGCGCCTCCGTCGTCAGCGCGGGGCCGTCAGCTCGAAGATGATTTTTTGACCAGGTAATGCCGGGCGCGGGCGCGGCCCGGCGAGCTTCGGGATCGGCCTCGCGGGGCCGAGCGCTCGCTGTGGCGAGCCTCGGGCGGCGCGGGCGCGGGCCTGCTCCGCGGCCTCGCGCTCGCGCAGCAGCGCGGGGCGGACCCGGCCGCCATGGGGCAAAGTCCACTCCTCCAGCGCGGCGTCGAGACCCGCGCGCTCGAGCATCACGACCTCGCCCAAGTCGCCCGCGCGGCTCGTCAGCCAGCGGTGGGCGGCGCCGGGGCGCGTCCAGCCGCGCGCGCCGAGCAGCCCGCGCGCGGCGGCCTGCTCGAGCCCGCGGCGCGTGACGAGGATCGGCGTGAGACCGGGCGGCGCGAGCCGCAGCCACGGCCCGTTGAGCAGGGCGCGGGCGCAGGCCGTGAAGCGCAGCGCGCCGGCGCGGGGGTCGAAGCGCGCGGGGGTCGAGCAGGCGCTGCTCGCGAGGCAGGCGCCCGAGGCGTGCACGAGCCAGTAGTCGCAGGGGTGCGTTGACGACGACCGGGGCAGCAGCTGCGCGCGATGCCACAGAAAGCTCGAGTCGACGCTCGACCACGCGCCGGTCAGGACGTCCGAGCGAGTCTGTGCTCCGCGGCTGCGCACCTCCCTCTTCATGGGGTCGCGGGCGAGCGCGTCAAGGCGCCGCCGCGTTTTTAATAAGATGTTCTTTGAGCCATTTTTTATCAGCGCGCGCCCAGTCGGCGAAGCCCGGCGAGAGCTCCTCGAGGTCGCGCAGCGCGGCGCGCAGGCTCGCGACGCGCTCACCGAGCTCCACGCCCGCGGCCGCGTCGGCGCGCGCGAGCAGGATCTCGAGATGGGCGCGGTGCGGGTTGGTCTCCGGCAGCGTCTCGCCTCGGACTCGCTGGGCCGCGCGGAGGCTCTGCCGGGCCTCGTCGACGCGTCCGCGCGCGAGCTGCCACTCCCCGCGCGTCGCGTTGAGCTCGGCGAGCATCGGGTGAAGCGGCGGGTAGCGCTCCGCGAAGCTCGCCTCGGCCGCGCGCAGCAGCGACTCGATCCGCGCGTCGTCCTCGGGCGCGGGCGGTCGCTTCGACGAGAGCGCGTCCGCCAGGTAGAGCCGCGCGGTCGCGACGCTGGGGGCGCTCGCGCCGTACTCGGCGATCAGCCGCTCGATCGCGGCCTCGGCGGCCGCGCGCCCGCCCTCGGGATCGCCGAGCTCCAGCCGCAGGATGCCGGCTTGCAGCAGGCCGTCGGCGTGAACCGAGGTCTCGGCGCCGCGCTCGAGCAGCGCCTCGCCGGCGCTCAGCATCACGCGCGCGCCGGCCTCGTCGCCGAGCCGCAGCAGCGAGCGACCGCGATCGATCATCGCGGCCGCGCGCAGCGGGTGCTCGCGCCACGCCTCCTGCGCGAGCAGCTCCTCCAGCACCTCGGCGTGACGACTCCAGTCGCGCTCGAGAAACGCGAGCTGGGCCTCGGCGTGCATCGACGTCGGGTCGCGCTCGCCGAGCTCGCGGGCGCGCTCGAGCGACGCGCGGGCCAGCCTCGGGCGGCGCTGCGCCGCGCGGGCGAGCGCGAGGCCGATGACGGTGATCCTGACGTAGGGGTGCCGCGCGCCCAGGGTCCGCTCGAGCGCCTCGATCGCCAGCTCGTAGTGCTCGATCCCTTGGCGAAGATCACCGCGGTCGAGATGGAAGCTCGCGAGGTTGTTGAGCGTGAACGCGGTCCGGTACGTCTCGGCGCCGGACGGCGCGCGGCTGGCCGCGAGCGCCTGGGTGTAGCGCTCGTTCGCGCGGTCGAGCTCGCCGAGCCGCTGGTAGATGACCGCGGAATTGTTGGCGACCAGCCACAGCAGCTCGCGGTCGCCGGAGAAGCGCGCCGCGAAGCTCTCGAGGAACTCGAGGTCCCCGTGCGCCCGCCGCGGCTCGCTCTCGTGCTCGCAGGTCACGAACACGCGACGGACCAGCGCGTGCGCGGCGACCTCGTCGTGGTCGTGCTCGATCGCGAGCTGGATCGCCCGGCTGAGCTGGTCTCGCGCCTTGGCGGTCTCGTGCCCCATCAGGTGCGTGTCGCCGCGGCGCAGCGCGAGCTCGGCGCGCAGCGGCGGGTACTCGAGCGCGTCGACCTCGTCGGCGACCGAGTCGAGCAGCGCGAGCGCGTCGGCGAAGCGGCCCGCGTCTTGAGACGCGCGCGCCCGCGCGAGCTGCTCGCGAACTCGCTGAACCGCGACCGCCGTCTCCGGGTCCTCGGGCGGCGGGGCGCCCGAGCGCAGCGCCTTCAAGTCGCTGCAGCGCTCGAGCGGCGGCAGCGAGGCGGTCGCCTGCACCGCCTGCGCGACCACCGAGGCGTCGGCCCGCGAGAGCAGCTGGACCATCGCCTCGAGGCTCGCGCGGCGCTCGGCGAGACACGCCAGCTGCACGAGCTGCGCCTGGTCAGAGCGAGTCTTGGCGCGGTGAGCCGCGCACGCGGCGACTCGCTGCTCGCGCCAAGACTCGGCGTAGCGCTCGAGCTTCGGCGCGATCCGTTCCCAGGTGTCGCGCGCGTACGCGGCCTCGGTCGCGAGCAGCGCGCGCTCGACCGCGTCGCGGCGCGCGGGGTCCCAGACCTCGAGCAGCTCGTCACCGGCGCGCTCGCAGGGCGGGGGCGCCTCGGGTCGCGACGAGAGCGCGAGCGCGAGCGCGCCCGCGAGGCCGAGCGTCAACGCGCCGAGCAGGAGCGCCGCGCGAGCGCGGCCCGTTGGATCCCGCGTCAACGCGGCGCGCAGCGCCGCCGCCGATCGCCATCGGCTGTCGCGCTCGACCTCGAGACCCCGCGCGACGACGCGGTGCAGCCAGCGAGGGACGCGGCGGGTCGTCGGCGGGGTCTCGAGCGAGCCCGTCGTCACCGAGTGGACCAGCTCCGCGAGCGTCGCGCCCGCGAAGGGCCGCTCCCCGTACAGCGCCTCCCACAGCGCGACGCAGAGCGAGAACAGATCGGTGCGCTCGTCGGGCGACGCGCCCTGCAGCTGCTCGGGCGCCATATAGGCCGGGGTCCCCATGAGCGCGCCGGCCTGGGTCAGCTCGAGCGAGAACGCGTTCTGCAGCGCGACGCCGCTGACCGGCGCGCTGCGCTCGCGATCGTCGTCGCCCACGCGCGCCAGGCCGAAGTCCATGACGCGGGCGCGACCGTCGGCGCCGATCATGATGTTCGCGGGCTTGATGTCGCGGTGCAGCAGCCCCGCCGCGTGCGCCGCCGCGAGCCCGTCGAGCGCCTGACGGAACACGCCGAGCACCTCTCGCCAGCCGCGCGGGCGCGCCGCGAGCCAGTCCTCGACGGTCTCGCCCTCGACGAATTCCATCGCGATCCACACGTTGTCCCCGTGCGCGCCGACATCGTGGACCGCGACGACGTTCGGGTGCGCGAGCTTGGCGAGCGCCTGCGCCTCGCGGAGGAGTCGCGCGTGCGCGTCGCCGCGGGCGCTGTGCTCCGCGCGGATCATCTTCAGCGCGATCTTGCGATCGAGCTTGGGGTCGTAGGCCGAGTAGACCACCCCCATGCCGCCGGCGCCGAGCGTGGCGACGATGACCATGCGACCGACGACGTCGCCCCGCTTGAGCGCGCGCTCATCGACGCGCGCGCGTCGGAGCTGTGACGCGCTCGCCTGCTGCGTTCGGCGGAGCGCCGGATCGCTTCGCTCGCTCGGCACCGCCGTGTCTTCGGTCGCCAGAACCGGATGGCGCGTGCTGGCGAGGGCGTCTGGCGCGGCGAGGGTCTCTTCGATGGCGCTCGGTGGTTCCACGGTCCAGCGCGCGAGCTCGGGCGCCGAGCCGCGTTCCGTCGTCCATGGTACCGCGGGGAGCCCGAGAGCTGCGCCTACGGGCAGGTTACGCGCGCTCGCGGATCGAGCGCGCGCGCTCACTCACGGATCAAACACGCGCGCTCGTAGATCGAGCGCGCTCGCGTCCGCGAGGGGGTATCACTGCAGCGGGTAGGTCGTCGTGAAGTAGTCGACGCCGTTGCTGTGGCAGCCCGTGCAGAGGCCGACGCCGTTGCCGTCGGCGACCACGTTGTCGCCGATCTTCTCGTACCAGTACCAGCCCTCGCCGCCCATGCTGTCGGCGTCGGTCTTCACCGCGACCGCCCAGCCCAAGAAGCCGTCGTTGCCGTCGTAGAGCTCCTTGACCGCGGCCGCGCCCATCGGGTGCGCGGGCTGGGCGTTGGTGAGCGAGTCGTCGAGGGCGCCGTTGATGAACACGCGCACGCGCCCGTGCGGGCTGCCGTTGGTCGCGTCGTGGATCCCGCTCTCGGACGGCCAGTCGAGGTACATCCCGTCCTCGAGCCAGGGCAGCAGCTCGTCGCTGTTGGTCGGGATGTCGGAGCTGGCGCCGCAGCCGGTGGTGGCGCCGGGGCAGCCGGTGGTGGCGCCGGGGCAGCCGGTGGTGGCGCCGGGGCAGCCGGTGGTGGCGCCGGGGCAGCCGGTGGTCGCTGACGGACAGCCGGCGGTGGGGCAACCAGCGGTGGCGCTCGGGCAGCCGGCGGTGCCGCTCGTCGAGCTGGTCGGGCTCGTCGAGCCCGAGGCGCTCGGGCATCCGTTTGTGGCGCCGGGGCAGCCAGCGTCCGAGGTCGAGGCGGTCGTCTCGGTGTCAGTCCCGCTGTCGCCGCAGGCGGGCGCGACGAGCGTCGCGGTGGTCAGGGCAGCCGCGGCCAACACCGCGTCGAGATCTTTAAGCATGGGGGTGTTCCTTGTGGGGCGGGCGCGCGAATTTCGAAACCAAGACGCGGTCAACCGCCGCCCGTGTAACCCCGCCGCGCGCGTCGACGTTACACGTCACGCGAAAAAAATCTCGACGTCGGCGTGTCTGTTCTCGAATGCGGGTGCGCAGCGAGGTGCGCGGTCCGTGCGTCGATCAGCGCGCCGATCGGCGGCGACGCGCGCCGAGCAGCGTCAGCAAGCCGAGCAGGGTCAGGCCCCACGGGCGCTCGTCCTCGACCGCGCAGCCGCAGCCATCCTCGGCCACGCCGTCGCTGTCGGTGCCGGTGCCGCTGCCGCTGCCGCTGAGGGTGTCGGTGTCTCCCTCCGTCTCCTCGTCTGGACCCGCGCTGGTCGAGCCGCCGGTGCCTGAGTCGGTGTCCATCGAGCCCGTGCCCGAGTCAGACTCACCGGTCTCGTTCTCGATCACCATGCAGTCGTGGCACGCGCCGTTGTCGGCCCCCGCGTCGCACTGCTCGACGCCCTCCCAGATGATGCCGTCGCCACAAACCGCGTCCTCGCACTCGTTCGTGCAGGCGTCGGTCTCGACGTCGTCGCCGTCGTCGCACTGCTCCCCGTCCTGGACGATGCCGTCGCCGCAGGCCGCCGCTGTGCAGGCGCTCGTGCACGCGTCGGCGTCGTCGTCGTTGCCGTCGTCGCACTCCTCGCCGTCCTGGACGACGCCGTCGCCGCAGCTCGCCGCCACGCAGGTGTTGCTGCAGGCGTCGTCGTCGACCTCGTTGCCGTCGTCGCAGGCCTCGCCGTCCTGGATGATGCCGTCGCCGCAGGCCGGGCTGAGGCAGGTGTTCGGGCAGGCGTCGTCCTCGACGTCGTTGCCGTCGTCGCACTCTTCGCCGGCGCCCGGCTGCAGCACGCCGTCGCCGCAGCTCGCGGGGGCGCACGCGTTGCTGCAGGAGTCGTCATCGATGTCGTTGCCGTCGTCGCAGGCCTCGACGCCGTCCTGGACGATGCCGTCGCCGCAGATCGCCTCCGCGCAGGCGTTGGTGCAGGCGTCCTCGTCGACGTCGTTGCCGTCGTCGCAGGCCTCGACGCCCTCGTAGACGATGCCGTCGCCGCAGGCCGCCTCCTCGCAGGCGCTGGTGCACATGTCCGTATCGACTTCATTGCACCCGCGCGCGAAGCCGCGAAATTCGTGGGTTATGGCCGGTTTTGAGAGATCGAGCCCGGCGGCGCGCGAAGCTTGAACCGAAAATGATGAGCTCGCTTCCGCGCGTCAGCCACTCCGGGCGCCGTCTGTGCATCGGAGGCGCCGGCGTTGTGGCCGGACGACCCAACAGGCCCGCGGGCCGATGACCCAAACGACATCCACCCGCTCGCGCGCGCGGTCGAGCGCGCCGAGACGACAGAGTGGTACCTCTTGTCTATGTCGCCGATCGAACTCCCGTCGCCGAGGTCGCTGGCGGTGCTCGGTCGCGTGGTGGCGCTGGCCGGGGTCGCCGCGGCCGCGCTCGCGGTCGTCGTGATGATCCTGCTGGGGCAAGCCCGCGCGCACGAGCGCGCGCTGCATGAGCAGCAGGGGCACCAGCGGATCGATCGAGAGCACGACTTCCTCTCTCGCGAGGTCCACGCCGTTCAGGCCGACGTGCTCTACCTCGCGGAGCAGGAGACGCTGCATCGGTTCTTGTCGGGTGAGCGTGACGTCCGCTCGCAGCTCGAGCGCGAGTACGCCAACTTCGCCCGCCGGCGCGGCGTGTACGATCAGATCCGCTGCCTGGATGGGTCCGGGAGAGAGATCGTTCGGGTCGACTTCCGCGGTGAGGAGGTCCGCGTCATCCCGCCCGAGGAGCTCCAGCACAAAGCCGGTCGCTACTACGTCCGCGAGTCACAAAAGCTCGGCCCCGGCGAGGTGTTTGTCTCGAGGTTCGACCTCAACGTCGAGCGCGGCGAGATTCAGCGCCCGCTCGAGCCGGTTGTTCGCTTCGTGACGCCGGCCGTGGACCGAGCTGGGCAGACGCGGGGCCTGCTGGCGCTCAACTACTCCGGAAAGCACCTGCTGGGGAGGCTGGGGGAGGTCTCGCTCCCGGGCTCGACGCTCCTGATCGACGCCCGCGGCGAGTACATCCACGGTCCCGAAGAGCAGGACGCGTGGGGGTGGATGCTCGGGCACGATCGCACCTTCCCCGCGCAGTTCCCCGAGGCGTGGGAGAAGATCCGGGACGAGCGCTCGGGGCAGTTCGCGGGCGAGCGCGGGCTGTTCACCTTCCGCCGCGTGTCGCTCTCGGGGAGCCGCGGCGGGGGGCCGCTCCTGCTCGTCGCGCGCGTGCCCGAGGACGCGCTGTTCGCCCGATCGAACGAGCTGCTGCGCCAGCTGCTGCTGCTGTACGCTGGCGCCATGGTGTTGATCGTGACCCTCGGCTGGTACTGGGCCTGGTCCGCGGTCGTGCGAGCTCGTCAAGCCCAGTCGATCGTCGCCTCGGAGGCGCGGCTGCGCGCGCTCTCGAGTCAGCTGCTCACGGTCCAGGAGACAGAGCGTCGTCGCATCTCCCGCGAGCTGCACGACGAGCTCGGGCAGCAGGTCACCGCGATCAGCCTCGATCTGCAGCTCGCGGCGCGCCAGGAGGACAGCGCGCGCGCGCGCGAGCTGCTCCAGCACGCGGTGCGCGAGACCGAGCACCTGCTGCAGAGCCTGCACGAAATCGCCTCGCGCGTGCGCCCCCCGGTGCTCGACGATCTCGGCCTGCGCGACGCGCTGGAGAGTCTGGCGGAGGAGTTCTCGCGCCGGGCTGGGCTGCGCGTGGGGCTCTCGCTGTCCTTCGACGAGCGGCGGCTGTCCACGCGGATCCGCGAGAACATCTACCGCGTCGTGCACGAGGGGCTCGCGAACGCGGCGAAGCACGCCGAGACGCAGGACGCGTCGGTGATAATCGAAGATATGAACGACGCGGTGCACGTCCGCATCGAGGACGAAGGAGTCGGCTTCGACCCGGAGCGCGCTGACCGCTCGCGCCTCGGGCTCCTCGGCATGCGCGAGCGCGTCGAGCTGCTTGGCGGCGCGTTCCGCCTCGACTCGAGCCCGGGCCGCGGCACCCGGATCACGGCGACGATCGGGACCGCCGCGGAGCGAACATGAGCGACCAGAGCGCCGAAGACCGGGGTCGTATCACCGTCGTGCTGGCGGATGACCACTCCATGGTGCGCGAGGCGCTCGCGCGCGTCCTCGACGACAGCGGCTCGATCCGCGTCGTCGGTCAGGCGCGTGACGGCCGTGGGGTCCTGCGCGTCGTCGAGCGAGCGCAGCCCGACTGCATCGTGCTCGACTACTCGATGCCCGAGCTCGACGCGCCGGCGGTCATCAAGGCGCTGCTGCGCGATCACCCGCGCGCCAAGATCCTCGTCCTCACGGTGCACGAGAACACCCACTACGCCGTCCGCGCGCTCGAGAGCGGGGCGCACGGCTACCTCATCAAGTCGGCCGCCGTCGACGAGCTCGTCACCGCGATCAAGTCAGTCCATCGAGGCGACGTCTACATCTCGCCCAAGGTCTCGCAGCAGATTTTGCAACAAATGCGCCGGCCACGGCGGACGAGGACCGGTCTGGGCGCGCTGTCGCAACGCGAGTTCGATTTCGTGCGCCTCATCGGCTCGGGCAAGAGCCTGCGAGAGTGCGCGCGGCGGATGAACGTGAGCACCAGCACCGTCTCGACCTACCGCGCGCGCGTGCTGGAGAAGCTCAGCCTCGCTAGCACCGCCGAGCTGATCCGCTTCGCGCTCGATCACGACATCACGGGCTGAGGTGGCGCGGCGCCCGCTTGTCGGAAAAGCGCTACAGCAGATCGCCACGGCGCACGACAGACACGCGCGGGGAGGGCTCTCATACTGGGTCTGTCGTCCTGTCTATTCGGACATGTGAACGCCAGGAGCCCGGAAGCAAGATCGCCGTGACTCGTACGAACCTGATAGCGCGCATCGTCACCGAGCGGCCCCTCATGATCGAATTCCTGGGGTCCCCGTGAGCGCGAAGCGTGGCGTCGAGCCGGGCGCGCACCTGGCCATTCGGTTAACGCTGGGGTTTCTGTACCTCCACTTCGGCCTGCTGAAGTTCTTCCCCGACCTGAGCCCGGCCGAGCTGATCGCGGGGCAGACCGTGGCGCGTCTCTCGCTCGACTGGATCGGGCTGCGCGCCGCGATGACCTGGCTCGCGGTGCTCGAGTGCGCCATCGGGCTCGGCATGCTCTTCAACTTCTTCCGCCGCGGCGTGTTCTACCTGTTCGTGTTCCACATCTCCGGCACGCTGCTGCCGCTGCTCTACCTCCCCGAGCTGACCTTCAAGGTCGCCCCGCTCGCGCCCACCCTCGACGGGCAGTACATCCTCAAGAACCTCGTCTTGCTCGCGGCCGGGTGGGCCGTGCTCGCGCCAGAGTTCGCAGCCCGTGGCGAGGGTCGCGCGAGCCGACACGCGGACGTTCGTCACGGACTGCTAGCGCCCGGAGCCGGGCGCGAGGTGAAATCATGAAACGAAGCTACGAGCGAATTGCGGTCTCGGTCGGCGCGCTCGCGTTGACCTTCGGCGTGGGCGTGACCTACGGCAAGTACCGCGGCACGGAGCGCAGCGAGCTACCGGTCCCGCCCGTCGAGGTGGCCGCAGGGCAGCTCGCCGACATCACGGGCGCGAGCGCGGGCGCGTCGGCGCCGACGCCCCGGCCGCCGGCGCTGCGCCCCGAGCTCGGGGGGTTGAGCCTGTACCCCAAGATCACCAAGGGCACGCGCACGCCCTTCGATCTGTGGCGCTACTACGGCCGCGGGAATTCGTCGTTCACGTCGCCCGAGCTGCCGATGCGCTTCGAGCAGTGGCTCGAGTTTCACCGCAAGCAGAAGCCGGCGCTCATGCAAGATGTCCACGCGTACATGGCGACGCGCTATGACTTCTCCGCCCGCGCGCTGCCTGGCTACACGATGTCGGGCGGCAAGCCGATCATGGCTGGGCCGGTCGCGCGCCTGCCCGGAGGCGTCGAATCCTACGAGCAGCTCGCCGCGTTCACGCCGGCCGACATCAAGGCGCGCGACCTGTTCCCCTTCAAGCCGCTCGCGCACCCGCTGCAGTCGACGGCGCACATGGTGTTCCCGCGCTCGTGGATCGCGGCGCACCCCGAGCACGAGCGCATCGACGTCGACATGGACATCCCCGAGGCCTACCTGCCCGAGTTCCCGCCGCCGATGTTCCTCACCACGCACAAGGAGCTCGGCGACGTCACGGGCGGTCGCGAGATCACGCTCGAGAACTACTACGACATCTTCGACGGGCTGCTGACGCCCGAGCAGATGGAGGGGCTCAAGGAGCTGCTGCGGCCCTCGCCGACGACCTGGTTCAACCACACCAGCCACCGCGTCACCGAGCAGCCCTCCGAGGGCGTCGCCTGCTTCGACTGCCACGTCAACGGGCACACCAACGGCGCCATCGAGCTCGGGCCGGACTCGCGCCCCAACATGGGTCGCCTGCGCACGGACACGCCGACCATGCGCGGCAACTTTAACCTGATGCAGCTCTCGTCCAAGCGCTCGATCCGCAGCATGGACCACTTCGCCGAGGTCGAGGAGTACTTCGACGGCGACCCCGGGATGCAGCAGGCGATCGGGCCGCGCGCCGTCAAGCGCGAGGTCACCAACCGCATGGGCGACATGAACTCGATCCTCGACGTCCCGCCCGCGCCCAAGCTCGACCCGCTGATGCGCCTGATCCCCTCGCTGGCGACCGAGCAGGAGCTGCGCGGCGAGCAGCTGTTTTACGGCAAGGCGCAGTGCTACCAGTGCCACTACGGCCCCGCGTTCGTCGACGACTACATGCACGACCTCCAGGTCGAGCGGTTCTACGTCGGGCGACCCGAGGGCCCGATCAAGACCTTCCCGCTGCGCGGGATCAAGGACTCGCCGCCGTACCTGCACGACGGTCGCCTGCCGACGCTGCACGACGCCGTGGAGTTCTTCAACCTCGTGCTCAGCCTGCAGCTCACGTGGCAGGAGAAGCAGGACCTCGTCGCCTACCTGCTCTGCTTGTAGGGACCCGCGCGACTACTACTTCGTCGTCGTCGTCGTCGTCGTCGTTTTCTTCTTTTTCGGCCTGGGGCTCTTCCCGCGCCTGCTGTTTCTCGTGATCGCGCGCCCCATCTGCTCGACGCCCGCGTGGAGGGCCTCGTCGCTCAGGTGCGCATACCGCTGCGTGGTGCTCGCCTTGCGATGACCGAGGATCTTGCCCACGATCGCGAGCGGGACGCCCGAGCAGATCGCGTCGCTCGCCGCGGAGTGGCGAAGGTCGTGGAGCCGCACGTCCTCCAGCCCCACGCGAGCGCGGACGCGCATCCACGACTTCGAGAGCGTGACGCCTTGGATCGCGGTCCCCTTCGATGACGGGAACACGAAGGGGCTCGGGTTCCCGCGCGCGCGCGCCTCTTCGAGGATCTCGAGCGCCGCCGACGACAGCGGGATCGCCCGCCGCCCCGTCTTGCTGTCGGGTAGATAGATCACGCGATGGTTCCAGTCGATCATCGACCACTGGAGGCGAAGGGCCTCGCCGCGGCGCATCCCGGTGTGGGAGAGCAGGCGGAGCGCGCCGATGGTCTCCCATCGAAACCCGCCCTTGTTGCCGAAGGGGATCTTCAAGACCGCCGCGAAGCACTCCTCGAGGCGCGCGCGCTCCTCGGGCGTCAAGAACCGCTCACGCGGCGTCTCCGGGAAGCGCTTCACGCGTGTCGCGGGCGAGGTGAAGCTCGACGGCAGCACGCCCCACTCGATCGCGCGGGAGTAGAGGCTCTTGAGGACGACGAGGCCGTTGTTCGCCTCGCTCGGCGTCCTCGCCCTCGCCCCGTGCCACTGGATCACCTCCGCGCGCTCGAGCTCGTGCAGACGCCGAGCGCCGAAGCTGGGGAGGATCATCGTGCGGAGCAGCTGACGATACTTGTAGCGCGACGCGGGCTTGAGGCGGCGGTCGACGTGCTCGCTCAAGAACCGCGCGGCGAACTCCCGCAGGAGCGGCGAGGCCGGCGCCTCCTCGTCGGGTAGCGCGCGTCGTGTCGGCGCGACGGCTCCGCGGGCGCCCGCGCGTGGCGAGGGCAGGGAGCCCGCCCTCGAGGACATCAGGCGCTCGAGCGCCCGCTGACGCGCGTCGCGCAGCGACCACTCCGTCGTGAGCCCGATGCGCTCGCGCGTGTCTCGCCCGCTCGCCCGGTAGCGCACGTAGTAGACCTTCTTCCCGCTCGGGAGCACGCGCAGGATGAAGCCGGGCAGCGCGCCGCAGGTGATCTCGTACCTCGCGGCGCGTGACCTGGCCCTGGCGACAACTCTCTCCGTGATGCGCTTCGTCTTCATCGCTCCAGCGGGGTGCGAGGCGTCGTTCATGGATCGACGGCGACCCCGAAGCCCTCGCGGATGTACTCGTTCACGGCTTGAGCCGTGTAGTCCGGGTTCCAGCTCGCCCGCGACTGCGCGCGCGCGCCGGCCAAGAACGCCTCGAGCGTCGGCGTCTCGCCGAGCGTCGTCATGTAGCTCTCGATCGTGCGCTCGGGGTCGGGGTAGTCACCCGGCGTGTCGGGATCGCTTCCCCACTTGTAAACAATATGTCCGGATAGACACGCTGGAAGCTGCTCGCAGCCGTTGGCGACCGAGCGCTTGCCGTCGGGGCTGTGGGCCACGATGTTGCCCGTGACGTCGAGCAGCGCCTCGGTGATGTCGCCGTAGTGCACGCCCCAGTCGCGCGGCTGGTGCCCCGAGGCCTCGGGCGGGCCGTGGAGCGGGCGGTTGTGCGACCCCATCACCACGTTGTCGCGCGCGGTCTGGTCGACGTCGGGGAGGTTGTAGCCGTTGATGTTGATGTTGATGCCGTTGGCGAGCAGGAGGTTGTCGAGCACGTAGGCGCCGCCGCGCGCCTTGAAGCCGTCGGCCGAGCCGCGCGCGGAGATGTTCTTGTGGATCACGACGTTCGTCGTGTCCGAGTTGAGGTACACGTTGTGGTTGTAGATCGTCGGCGCGGTGGTCGGGTAATCCATGCCGTCGGACAGCCAGCCGTTGTGGTCGAGGACGTTGTCCTCGATCAGGATCTGGTCGACCTCGTTCATGTAGATCCCCTGGGCGTGGTGGTACACCGAGTCGGTCTCGAAGTGGTCGTGGTAGCCGTAGTTGTCGAGGAACAGGCTGCGCCGGACCGCGACGTGATGCGGCCACCCGTTCTGCACCACCAGCGGGGTGTAGTGAAACCGGCAGTCCTCGAACAGGACGTGGTGACCTTCCCGTTGGAACATCACCGCGGCTGGGTTCGAGCCGTCGTAGATCCACTGCGGGTTGTAGTCGGGGGAGCTCGGGTCCTTGCTCGCGGTGTAGAACTCGAGCCCGAGGATCGCCCAGTACGCCGGGGCGTCGTCGCCGGTGGGGAAGTCGCCGCCGTACCAGCCGTAGGACCACAGCGGGCCGCTGCCCGGCCAGATGAAGCGCGGGCGCGGGCCTTCGTCGTAGCTCCCGAGGAGCAGCGGATGCTCGATCGAGAGCCCGCCTTTAACGGTGTCGGCGCGGAACTGAAAGCTCTCGGTCCACGTGTCGCCAGCGCGAAACAGCACCCAGTCAGGTCGGGCGACGGTCGCGTCCTGCGAGCGCGTCTTGAGGATGTCGAGCGCGCGCGCGACCGTCTGCACCGGCGTCGCCTCGCTCAGGCCGTCGTTGGCGTCGTCGCCCAGCGAGCTGCTGACGTAGATGATCTCGGTGTCCTCGTGGGGCTCGTAGTCAGACCACCCATCGGGCCCCACAGGCGACCACGACATGCTGTCGTCGGGCTCCGTCGGCTCGGTGGTGCCGGTGGTGCCGGTCGTCGCGTCGGTCGTCGCGGTGGTCGTCGTCGGGCTCGCGGTGGTGCCCGTCATCGTCCCCGAGCTGTCCGTGCTGGACATCGTCGCGCCGCCGGTGCCAGCGCTCGTCCCCGTCGAGCCGTCGCTCGTGGGCTCGCCGGTCGGTGACGAGCTCTCCGTGCCCGCGGTCGCGCTCGCGTCGTCGCCGCCGCAGGCCAGCGGGGCGAGCGCGAGCCCGAGAGCGATATGTCTAATTCGACATGTCATAGGTACGGCATCGTAACACGCCCGCCTTCACTCGAAGGCGACGCGAGCTCGCCGGGGCGCGGGGGCTCGTTGAGATCGCCCCTCACTCGCGCCTCACCCGGCGTACAAAAAATCAAAAACTTCATCGCGACTTCATCCAAGACCAGGCGCCTGGGCACTGCCCCAACGAGGCCGCGACGCCGCGCGCCGCGTCTCGAGGAAGCGCCCACCACCATGGCACCTGTACGCACCACTCCGACATCGCTCTTGCTTCGTGTCCTCCGCTCTCGCGCCCTGCTCGCCGCGCTCGCGCTCGGCTCGTTGGCGAGCGCGCCGCTGCTCTCGTCGCCCGCGCCCGCGTCGGCGCCCCCGTCGCGCTCGTCACCGTCGTCGGCGCCCGCGCTCAGCTCGTCGGCGCTCGCCAGCCAGGAGCTCGCCGAGATTCCCGAGGAGCCGGCGCCGGAGCGGGCGGCGACGCCGGTCCTGGCGAGCGCGGAGTCGAGGCCCCCGGCGAGCTCGCCCGCCGCGAAGCCGAAGCGTCGTCGTCGTCGGGTCTCACACGCGAGCCCACGCCTGATGAAGCGCGCGATCAAGCGCTTCTCGGGCCCCCAGGGCGCGAGCCTCATGGCCTATCGCGCGGATGAGCTCACGCGTCCGCTGGAGATCTGGGTCGGGCTCGCCGAGGCCCCGATGGCGCCGCTGCTGCCCTTCGAGCTCACGCTGACCGGTCGACCGGTGGGGGGCGCGGCCGAGGGCTTCGTCCCGCCGGAGGAAGCCCTGCGAGTGGCCGCCCGGTCCCGCGGTGATGAGCGCGACTGGGCGGGCGACGGTGGTCAGGACTGGTCTGATCGGTCAGGCGGCGCGTCGTCGATGGCGTCCTCGTCGCCAGCGCGCGCACGTTCGCGCCAGCGGGCGCGAGTAGACGTGCTCAACGCGCTGGCGCGCCGCGACGCGCCGGGCATCGAGCGCTGCTATCGCGACGCGCGCGGGCATCGGCTCGCGCTCCAGGGCGCGGTCACCCTCGAGTTCAGCGTCGCCGGCGACGGCGGGGTCGAGCGCGCGCGCGTCACCGACAACTCGCTCGGGCCGGAGGCGCTCGGGGAGTGTCTGCGTCGGGTCGTGGGCGCGTGGAGGCTGCCGCCGTCGAGCGCGAGCGCGGGCGAGGGCGATGGACACCGCTTCGTGTTTCGAGTCGGCGCGCGCGGAGGATGACCTTCACAACAGGTAGGCGCCGAGGTGATCGAGGCTGTCGGGGGATGCTGCTCACCGTAGCGCCAAGTGTGCGGCTCGTCTCTCGTCGCTTCTGCGCGCGCTTGCGAGCACCTCGGGGCGCGCGGCGGTCTCGCTTGTCTCCATCGCGTGAATCGGCAATCGTCGTCGACGATGGGCGACGACGTCGAGCCGCGGCGGCTGCCGACCGTTCGCGTGGACGATCGAGCGCGCGCGCGCGCGCGGACGCCAAAGACCGCGCCGGAGGTCGAGTCAGAGTTGGGTCTGCTCCCGACGCTCCGTGATCGCTCGTCGGCGCTCGCGCGCGCGCGCCCGGAGATCGACGCCGAGGGGGACCTCGGGCACGCGCTCATGAAGGCCGACGTGCGCGGCAAGCTGTTCGGCCCGCCGGCTTCGAACGGGGCACCGCCGGCCGAGCGCGCGCGAATCGGTCGGTTCACGGTCCTGCGGACGCTCGGCGAGGGCGGGATGGGGGTGGTCTACGCCGCCCGCGATGAGGAGCTCGAGCGCGTCGTCGCCATCAAGCTGCTGCGCGACGACGGGGGCGACAGCGAAGGTGAGCGGCGTCGGCTGCTGCGCGAGGCCAAGGCGCTCGCCCGGCTCTCGCACCCGGCGGTCGTCACCGTGCACGATGTCGGGGTCCACGAGGGGCACACCTTCCTGGCGATGGAGCTCGTCGACGGGGAGACGCTCGACGCGTGGCTTCGCGCGGGACCCGGCGAGGGCCGGAGCTGGCGAGAGGTCGTGTCCGTGTACCTCGGCGCGGGCGAGGGCCTCGCGGCCGCGCACGCCGAGGGCGTCGTCCACCGCGACTTTAAGCCCGCGAACGTCATGGTGCGCGGAGACGGGCGCGTGGTGGTCCTCGACTTCGGTCTCGCGCGCGGACCAAGAGCCCAACGCGCCGACGCGGGTCACCACGGCTACGTCGCCCCGCAGGCGAGCTCGGGGGCCCGAGCGGCGCTCGGCCTCACCGAGACCGGGACGATCGCGGGCACGCCCGCCTATATGTCCCCAGAGCAGTTTGAGGGGCGACGCGTGACCGCGGCGAGCGACCAATTCAGCTTCTGCGTCGCGCTCTACGAGGGGCTGCACGGGCGCCGACCGTTCGCCGGGCAGACGGTCGCCGAGCTCGCGAGGAACGTGACCGAGGGGACACGTACCTCGGCGCCGCCGCGGGCGCTGCCGCGCGAGCTGGTGGCGGCGCTGGATCGCGGGCTGAGCGCGGCGCCCGAGGATCGCTTCGCGTCGATCAACGAGCTGCTCGCGGCGCTGCGGGCGATCGTCGCGGCGCCGCAGGAGGCTAGCCGCGCGCACAGCCCCTGGATCGTCGCGGTCGCGATCGCGGTGGTGGCGGCCGGCGGGGCGATCGCCGCGCGGGGCCTGCTCGGCTCGCGAAGCGCCGGGCAGCCTGTCCTCGAGCGTGGTCCTGCGTCGGGCGCGGGGTCGTCCGGGGCGGCGTTGTCGGCGGAGCCCGGGCCAGATCCTGAGCCGCAGCCTGAGTCGACGCTGCTCGTGCGCGACCTCGGGTCGCCGGAGCACATCGCCGCCGAGGACTGCGCGCACCTGCTCGCGCCGCTGGTCGCCGATCCAGTCTCGCTCTCGCGCGCAGGGTCCGGGCTGCGGCTCACGGCGCCGGAGCGCGCCGGGGCGCCGCTCGATCGACAGCTCTCGCAGCTGCGCGAGGGTCTCGAGTTTGTAGATGTTCAAAAAGACACCTGGAACGAGCCGGCCCACGCTCGCCTCGCGGGGCCTCACGACGAACCACTGGTGCTCGTGCGCGTCGGCGCGCTGGCGTTCGCGCCGTTTCGGGCGAAGCTCGACATCCGGGCCGAGCTCTCGGGCCGCGAGGACGCGCCGCACATGCTGCTGCTCGGCTCGCGCTCACCGACCGCGCCGCTGCTGGCCGCGATCGAGGAGGCCCAGTACACGAGCTGGTGCTTCAAGAACCGCAAGATGAAGGGGCGCGTGAGGTGCTGGGCGAGTCGCGCGCGCTGCGAGCGAGAGATGCGCGAGTGGTACGGGAAGGGGCGATGGCGCTGCGATGGCGCGCGCTGAGCGGAGCTGGAGACGCGCGTCGAGGCGGGCGGCGGCGGGCGCGATGCTCGCTGCGTCGCTGACCGGCTGCGCGCGAGGAGCCCTCGAGGCGCCACGGCCGGCGCCCGCGAAGGCTGTCTGCGAGGACAGGATCGTCGCGGTCGAGCGCGCGACCCAGGAGGTCGCCGACGCGCCGTTGCTCGCCAGCCTCGAGCGGCTGGCCGCGGAGGTGTCGGAGGGCGGCGACGCGCCCCCGCGCTGCCGCGCGAGCGGGCGCGCGGGCGTGCAGGAGCTGCTGCGCCGATGGGAACAATTTTCGCAGACGGAGCTCAACGACGACACCCGCGCGCTGCTGCTGCGGGCGCACGCGCTGCGCGTCGGGCCGTTCGCCGCGGAGCCTGAGCTGGTCCGCGATCTCGAGGCGTACGCCCGCTTCGCGACGGCGGTCGGAGACGCCTCGGCGGGCGGGGCGCTCGAGTCGCGGCTCGCTACCTACGAGATCGCGGTCGCGCAGTACGAGCGGGCGCTCGAGGGCGGGCTCGAGGCGATGGACCCCGAGGCGGCCGCGCGCGCGCGCGACGAGCAGCTTCGCGTCCGGCTGGTGATGCTCGGGAGCACGGAGTCTGAGTTCAGCATCGAGCTGAGCTGGTATCCATCGCTGGCGCGCTGCGCCGCGCGAGCGGACAGCTGCCTCGAGGGGCGGCTCGAGTTTGCGCCGCCTGATCTCGAGGATACGCCGCTCAGCGAGCTCCAGCGCGCGTGCGTCGAGGAGCTCCTGCGCCGCGAGTCGTACACCCCCGCGCGCGTGCAGCTGCGCGTCGTCCTGAGCCTGGTCGGCGCGCTGCAGCGACGGCACCGCTTCGAAGACGCGCAGGCGCTGCTCGATCGCCTGCCGCGAATCCCGGACGCGCTGGGCTACGATCGGCGGCTGCTCCTCGACCGCGTCGCCACGCTGATCGCGCTGCGCGAGCGGGCGAGCGGCGCGGGGCGGGTCGCGCTCGACGAGCGACTGCAGGCGCGGATCTCGGAGGTTAGCCCGAGCGGCGCCTGGCTTGAGGAGCTAGTCCACACGGTCCGCGTCGCGCTGGCGGTCGCGCGGATCAACGCGGCCCGCGACTCCGCGCGCGCGCTCACCCAGCGTGACCACGAGCGCCTGCTCACGCTGCACGATGAGCTCTACGCGACGCAGCCCGAGCTCGCGCGCGCGCTGATCGAGCGCGCGATCGTCGGCTACGACGAAGCGGGCGCGAGCGCCTGGGTCAGCTCGGCCGCCGGGCGACTCCTAGCGCGCCATGACGCCAGAGGCGTGGCGCTCGAGCTGCTGTGGATCATCTCCGCGGCCTATGAGCGCCAGCTCGAGCTTACGCGCGCGGTCGAGGTTACGGAGCGCTTCCTCGAGCGGGCGTCGGAGGGGGATCCGCGGATCGCCGAGGCGCGCGTTCGCCTGGTCCGCTTCGCGCTCCTGCGCGGCGACTCGGTCGAGGCGCTCTACCGGCGCTACCGCGAGCTGTTCGGCGGGCTCGCGCGCGGCGGCGCGGACAACCAGCGCTTCCTCGCGGCGGCGGCCTTCCGCGTGCTGGCCCGCGCGCGCCCGCGGACCGAGAGCGAGAGCCTCGCGCTCGAGGCCGCGCTCGCCGAGTACCTGAAGCGCCACGGGGCGCACGCCGGCGCGGCTCGCCGCGCGATCGTCCACGTCGAGCTCGCCGCGCGGATGATGCGGCGCTCGTGCCCGCTCGCGCTCGTCAGCGGTCTGTGCGTCGAGCCGAGCGCGGCCGGGACGCTTACGCTACCGAAGGCGCGCAGACCGAGCCTCCGGCGCGCCGCGCTACGACACGCGCGCGCGGCCGAGAAGCTGTTCGCTTCGGGCTCGGGTCGCGGCGCGCTCGCGGAGCCCGAGCTCCTGGATCCCGTCGCGCTGCGCGAGCAGGAGCTCGCGGACGCGCGGGTGACCCTCGAGCTGCTGCGCGGCGATCTGGAGGCTGAGGCGCACCTCTCGGTGATGCCGCCCGCGAGCTACGAGCCGGCGAAGACCCGGGAGTGGCTCGACGCGCGCACGGCCGCGCTCGACGCCATGCTCGAGAGCTACGGCACGGTCGCGCCGGCGCTCGACGCCCTCGAGAACCGGCGCACGCCCGGGTGGTACGCGGCGACGGTCGCGGCCCGCAGCGCGCAGTCCTACGAGGCAGGATCGAGCCTGTTCTCAAAGACATCTGAAGGGCTACGCCGGCGGCTCGCCACGCGCTCGGCGCGGGCGCGCGCGGTGGAGCGCGCGGCGATCGAGCAGCTGCTCGCGCGCCTCGAGGAGCTGGGCCGTGAGCACCGGCGCGCGGCGCTGTACGAGTACAACGCCTGCCTCGAGCGCGTCGCGGCCTGGGGTCATGACCCGGGCGGGCTCGTCGCGCGCTGTCAGGCCGGGATCCAGCGGCTCACGGGGCGTCGGCGGGGGGCGCCGGCGATGCACCAACCCGCGCGCAGAGGTGTGCTCCTGTCTGGTCCGACGCTACCTCGCAGCCGCGCTGGAACTCCACCGTGAGCTGCCGCGCCCGCAGGACGCGCGCGTCGTCGAGCCCGGGCACGAGCTGCAAGTAGGCGTCGAGCAGCGCGAAGCCCTTGGCGCGCCGCGCCCAGTCGTCCGACTCGCTGAGGAGCGCGCCGAGGTTGTAGAGCAGCTCCTCGGGCCACTCGTGCGGCGGCGGCGGCGTCGACTCGGTCGACAGCGACTCGCTCGCCTCGCGGTAGGCTCGCTCGGCGCCCGCGCGATCCCCCGCGCGCTCGCGCGTGACCCCGAGCCCGAGCAGCGCGGCGTAGCGCATGGACGGGTAGGGCGAGTCGGCCGCGCTCTGGTAGCGACGCGCCGCGATCGCGTGGTTCCCCGCCGCGAGCTCGTCGTCGCCCCAGGTCAGCCACGCGGCGTGGTAGCCCGGTCGCGCCTCGGTCGCCCGTCGGTAGAGCGCGCGCCCGCGATCCGGCTGGGCCTCGGCGAAGAACACGGCGGCGCAGCTGGCCGCGAGCGCGGCGTCACGCGAGCGCTCGGCGTGCTCGCTGCAGAGCTGACGCGCGAGCGAGTCGGGACCGGCCGCGAGCGCACCTGCTCGCCGGCCGCTGTGAAGGAGCACGAGGCCGGCGAGCGCGTGGCCCTCGAGCGGCGCGCGGGAGAGCGCGCGCCGCAGCAGCGCCTCGACCTCGGCGAAGCCCTCGGGGGTCGGGTCGCGCTCGTAGCTGGCGAGCTCGAGCGCGCCGAGGCCGACGGTCACGCCGACGCCGGCCTCCGCACGGTCGAGCCGCGTCAGCACGCTGCGGGCCTCCGACTCCCGTTCGAATTCGATCGCTACGCGGACGTACTCCGCAGCGCGCTCGGAGGACCCGGGCTGCGCGAGCAGGCGCGCGCCGGCGAGCGCCAGCGCGGCGTCGACGCGTCGGCAGCGGATCGCCGCCGCCAGCCGAGCCTCGTCGCGCGCGGCCTCCTCACCCGCGTCGGTCGCGTCAGCCGGTCTCAGGCGCGAAGTTTGAAGATGCTCGCAAGAACATGTCTCAATAGCGCATCGGGATCGCGGGGGCGGCGGCCGCTCGCGCGCGCGGCCGGGCGGCGCGGCCGGCTCGACCTGCGGACCGCATCCCGCGAGCGCGCAGACCAGCGCCCAGCGCGTGCTCGCGCGCCGGCGCGCGCGACCTCCGCTCACGTTGAGTCATCCCCGCCCAGCGCCTGCTCCCGGATCCCGCGGGCCCAGTCGTCGAGCGCGCTGCGGGTGCTGGCGAGCAGCGACCCGTGGGCCAGCTCCTCGAGCGCGCGCTCGAGCCGTCGACGCGCGCGCAGCAGCCGGGACTTGGTCGTCCCCAGCGGCGTCTCGAGGATCACGGCGGCCTGCGCGACCGTGATGGACTCCCAATAGATCAGCTCGAGCAGGACCTGGTCGTCGAGCGGCAGGCGGCGCAGGCCCTCGAGCAGGACCCGCTGCTCCTCGCGCTGGGCGACCACGCGGCTCGGCGAGGGATCGAGATCGTGGACCGAGACCGCGGTGAAGTCGAAGTGCTGGGGCTTGCGCCGGCGCGCGCGGTAGTGGCGGCAGAGCACGCGGTAGGCGATCGAGAACAGGTAGCTGCGAAAGCTCCCGTCGCCGCGGAAGCGCGAGAGCCCCTCGAGACAGGCCAAGAAGGTCTTCTGCACGAGGTCGCTCGCGGTCGCGCCGAGCCCGACCTTGTTGCTGAAGAAGCGGGCGACGGCGGCGTAGTGGCGTTCGAATAGCCGCTCGCCGGCCTCGCGGTCACCGGCGCTCCAGCGCGTCGCGAGCTCGAGATCGTGATCGGCTTCCTGCACGGGCGCGGCCTCGATCCCGATCATACCGCGGGCCTACGTATCGTCGATGATCGCCAGCCTCCCCCGGGGCGGGGGTCACGACGCGAGCGCGAATTTGAGCGGTGCAGCGAAGGTCTCGACGACCGGAGCCGTGCTCCGGTGACCGCTCACCGCGGGCCCCGGGGCGAGATCCACAGCGCGAACGGCACGTCCGGGTGGTCGGCCAGGTTCGGCAGAGAGAAGCTCCAGCCGAGCGCGCTCAGGGCCTCGCGCGCTTCGGCCAGCCCAGCGCCGGTGCGCGCGCGGACGACCTGAATCCCTTCACCGTGCTCGGAGAGACGCGCGGCGAGCGGACCGCCCGTTGGCTGCGCCAGCACGAGCAGCAGGCTGCCTGCGGCGATCTGCGCGATCGGCCCCGACCCCGGGAGCAGCTCGCCGTCATTGGCCTCGATCTGGACCGGTCGATCGGTGAGCTTCCCGTAGGCCGCGGCGACCTGCTCGATGTCCCGTGCGACGACGACCAGCCCGTCGAGGTCGATCACCGGCGCGCTTTTCGGCAGTGTCTCGAAATCCGGGCGCGACGCGCCGTCGTCCGGCATCCAGCGCTCCGGGATCATCGCGCGGAGCGCGAGCCGCTGGGAGACGCCCGGCGGGAATTGAGCCACCTCGAGGTCGACCTTCAGGGGTTCACAGGTGCTGGTGTAGCCGAACCGCGTCGCGTGCTTCTCGGCCATGCAGCGCGGCAGCGCGGGCATCGGGAGGATCCCCAGCTTGCCGGCTGCGTTCATCTGGGCGTGCTGCGCGAGCGGGTAGCCCGCGTCCGACAGCCGGTCGAGCGTGGCCTCGTAGCTCGCTCCGTCGAGCTCGAGGTAGACGTGCTGGACACCGTGCCGGTCAGCTCGCCGACGGAGGAAATCGTCGAACACGCTGCGACCGCCCACGGGCTGAATGACCTCCAGCTGCGTCTGCCCGACCCAGGTGATCGCCGCGCGCGCAGACCAGGGGCTGGGCTCGGATCGATAGGTCCGATTGAAGAGCGCGGGCTCGTCGAGCGAGGCGATCTTGAAGTGACCGACGCCGAGCGCGCGGGCGAGGCCGGCGGTGGTGCCCTCGAGGTCACGAGTGATCACGCTGAGCTGCGTGATGTCACCGAACCCTACGAGTCGCGGGCGGTCCGCGAGCTGCTCGCGACGCTGGCGATGGGAGTGAGAGAAGAGACCGTGGCTGCTCATCGGGGCTCCTTTGCGGGGACCGCCCGACCCTAGAGATCCCGGTCGCGGTTGGCACTCACTCGACGCGCCAATGTCCTACCCGATCGCGTCGCGCCGGTAGTCGGTCGGCGTCTTCCCCGTCCAGCGGTAGAACGCGCGGAAGAACGACGGGGGGCTCTCGTAGCCGACCAGGTAGGAGATCTCCGCCAACGAGAGATCGGACTCTCGGAGCAGGTAGGTCGCGCGATCACAACGAGCTTCGGCGACGAGGTCGCCGAAGCTGGTGCCCGCGTTGCGCAGCCTTCGCTGCATCGTACGCGCGCTCATCCCGAGCTCGCGCGCGACCGCCTGCACGGTCAGCTCCCCGGCGCTCACCCTGGTCTGGATGACGTGGCGCACCCTCGCCGCCGCCGTGGTCGGCCGGCGCGAACGCTCCGCCTCGAGCGCGGGCTGGAGAGCGCTGAACAGGACCGAGTTGTGTGTCTCGAAGCGCACCTCTTCCACCCGCGCGTCCAACCGCAGCGTCGCCCGGCGCGACCCCATCGCCACCGGTGCGCCGAAGGCCTCCGCCCACGCGTGAGGATCGCCCTCCGATCGGGTGAGCGTCACGCGCGCGTCGTCGAGCGCGAGCCCGGTCGCCCGCCGCGCGAGCGAGAGCAGGAACGAGAGCTCCGCTTCGACGAGGTTGTGGGGCGGAGGACGCTGCGCGGTCGGCCAGTCGTACGCGATCTCGAGCGCGCCGCTCTCCCGCCCCACGACGAGCCGCTCCGGACACAGCACAGACTTGTAGCGAGCCAGGTGCGCGAGCGCCTCGCCGAGATGGCGAGCGCTGAGGCACACCAGAAAGACCGGCTCCAAGAGGCCGTGATTCGCGGCCCCGCGGCCCATAGCGACGGCGTGCGTCTCGTCGTCAAGGCGCGCCTCCATGGCCTCCCACACCGCGAAATAGCTCTCGATACCGAGCCACGGCCACAACACGTGGGGCTCCATCAGGTCGTCGAGGTCGAGGCTCCGCAGCAGCGCCGTCAGCCCGGCCGGGACACGACAGGGAAGTGAGGCGTAACGCTCGGACGCCACGGTCCGGGAGGTGTCCGCGCTTCGCATCAAAATGAAGATAGCAGCTCCCCGCGTTCCCCTGGCGAGCGCCCTCCGTATCCGCTGCGCAGAGCCGCGCGGTCGCGTCGAGTACAGCCTTCGCTGCATGGCGGACCGAAGCGAGTGGGTGCGGCGGGTAGCGACCTGACGTAGTGGGCAGACGGCGGCGGAGTGCTCGCGGCGATCAACGCGCTGGAGGCGAACGAGGACGTGCAGCTCGCGTTGCGCGATCGGGTCCATCCCCGCGACCGCGGGGGAGCCACGCCCGACGAGCCGTCGCCGGCGCCGACGCGCGGTCCATCCCCGCGACCGCGGGGGAGCCCCGTCAACATGTATTTTCGCGCATGTCTGTTCGGGTCCATCCCCGCGACCGCGGGGGAGCCTCGGCGGCGGGTCCATCCCCGCGACCGCGGGGGAGCCAAGAGCACGGTGAAACGGCTGTAGACGAGCACCGGTCCATCCCCGCGACCGCGGGGGAGCCAGGCCACGCCCGCCTGCAGCAGGGTCATGGCCGGGTCCATCCCCGCGACCGCGGGGGAGCCGACGCCGCCGATCTGATGCCCGAGGGCTACGAGGGTCCATCCCCGCGACCGCGGGGGAGCCACCGCTCCCGCCGCGCTGGCCACAGATCGAGAGGGTCCATCCCCGCGACCGCGGGGGAGCCGTGGGGCCCCTGCTGCTGCAGCTTCTCTTGGGGGGTCCATCCCCGCGACCGCGGGGGAGCCAGTGAGAACGCGAACTCCAGCAGCGCGGCGATGGGTCCATCCCCGCGACCGCGGGGGAGCCCTGGCCTAAAGCGCAGGCCGTGCGTGTTCTTCGGGTCCATCCCCGCGACCGCGGGGGAGCCTGCTCTGTGCCGCAAGCGGTCGTGCTCGACGCGGGTCCATCCCCGCGACCGCGGGGGAGCCCCACTGCGTGCCATTGACGCTGAGAAATACGAGGGTCCATCCCCGCGACCGCGGGGGAGCCAGGCAAATCCACTTCCGGCCCGACGCGTCATCCGGTCCATCCCCGCGACCGCGGGGGAGCCCCATGTTGGGGCCGCGACCGCGGGGGAGCCTGGCTGGGTGTGTTTCCGGACATGTCCCGCAAGGGTCCATCCCCGCGACCGCGGGGGAGCCAACGCCGGCTCACGGCGTCTGGACGTAGAGCGTGGTCCATCCCCGCGACCGCGGGGGAGCCCCGCGCAGAGGCGGCCGAGATCCGTCGTACACGGGTCCATCCCCGCGACCGCGGGGGAGCCCGACGCTCCAAGACAGCGCGCGGCCCTCACACGGGTCCATCCCCGCGACCGCGGAGCCCTACACCCAGCATCCGCCGGGTCCATCCCCGCGACCGCGGGCGAGCCGATCGCAGGTGAACACGCGTCTCCGCAAGCCCGGGTCCATCCCCGCGACCGCGGGGGAGCCCCGACGTTGGCGGTGTCCACGGCCAGTGTGATGGGTCCATCCCCGCGACCGCGGGGGAGCCCGCCACGATCCGACGGCCCTGCTCGTGCGCATGGGTCCATCCCCGCGACCGCGGGGGAGCCGCGACGAGGCCTCGGCCGCGATCCCACTCGCCCGGTCCATCCCCGCGACCGCGGGGGAGCCAAGAAGTGCCGGATCGCCGCGCGGGTGACGTCCGGTCCATCCCCGCGACCGCGGGGGAGCCTCCTCGGTCAACAGTGATCGTCGGGGGTCATCGGGTCCATCCCCGCGACCGCGGGGGAGCCAGCTCCTGGGCGTAGGGTGCCCAGCCGTCGTAGGGTCCATCCCCGCGACCGCGGGGGAGCCTCCCGAACGAGTACAGGGCTGCGGTCTTCGGGAGGTCCATCCCCGCGACCGCGGGGGAGCCTCGGCGCGCACGCTCTCCTCGGTCAGCCAGACGGGTCCATCCCCGCGACCGCGGGGGAGCCCGCTCGAGGCGGGCGAGGTCGTGATGACGGTGGGGTCCATCCCCGCGACCGCGGGGGAGCCTGAACAGGTGGACGAATCGCGACGGGTCCGAACGGTCCATCCCCGCGACCGCGGGGGAGCCGTCCGGGTGCCCCCGTGGATCGACGTATCGACCGGTCCATCCCCGCGACCGCGGGGGAGCCCTGATCCTCTGATCCTCTGATCCTCTGTGGGAGGGTCCATCCCCGCGACCGCGGGGGAGCCGCCATCAATTCAGTCCTCACGAGCATCGCCGTGACCGCGGGGGAGCCATCACCACCAGCGTGTAGGACTCAAATGTCTCGGGTCCATCCCCGCGACCGCGGGGGAGCCTCGCCAAGACGGCGAAGAAATACGGCGTCGGCGGGTCCATCCCCGCGACCGCGGGGGAGCCTCATGGCGTCCGCGTGCGCGGTTGTGGGGAGGGGGTCCATCCCCGCGACCGCGGGGGAGCCCATGACGCCCTCCGCAGTCGCTCTTCGAGCTGCGGTCCATCCCCGCGACCGCGGGGGAGCCCCGACTACCTCGCTGATGCCGCCGCCCTGCGTGGGTCCATCCCCGCGACCGCGGGGGAGCCTGGCGTTACGCCACCTCCGGGGCCAGCGCGCGCGGTCCATCCCCGCGACCGCGGGGGAGCCACGCGCGACGGCTATCCGAAGCTGAACGTCTCGGGTCCATCCCCGCGACCGCGGGGGAGCCGGCCGCGACGGCAAATACGTCGTCACGCGTTGGGGTCCATCCCCGCGACCGCGGGGGAGCCGCATCGAGGTACTCGAGCACAGGCTCGGTGAACGGTCCATCCCCGCGACCGCGGGGGAGCCGCGAGCGAGATTGCGAGATACGAGCCGCCGCCGGGTCCATCCCCGCGACCGCGGGGGAGCCGCGTACACGAGGCCGTCTAGCGTCGCCATCAGGGGTCCATCCCCGCGACCGCGGGGGAGCCTTTCGAACTCCGGCGTACCAAGATGCTGCATGGGGTCCATCCCCGCGACCGCGGGGGAGCCTTATTCGTCAGGTACGCCCACATCTGCTTAACGGGTCCATCCCCGCGACCGCGGGGGAGCCCAGCGCGCGGCGCATCGGATGGCGCGTCGGCGCGGTCCATCCCCGCGACCGCGGGGGAGCCGGCCTGGTCCACGACGTGCCGACGATCGACACGGGTCCATCCCCGCGACCGCGGGGGAGCCGACGCGGCCTTGGCGTGGAACTGCTGGTAGATGGGTCCATCCCCGCGACCGCGGGGGAGCCACGACCGCACCAACGCCGGTGCTCGGCCATGCGGGTCCATCCCCGCGACCGCGGGGGAGCCCCCTTCAGCACGTTGGCTCGAACAGTCGGATACGGTCCATCCCCGCGACCGCGGGGGAGCCTGTAATGATCTCGTCGACGAAATGCGCGGCGCGGGTCCATCCCCGCGACCGCGGGGGAGCCGACAAGTCGATCCTCGACTACCTGAAGAAGGCGGGTCCATCCCCGCGACCGCGGGGGAGCCTCCTCGCCACCGCGCTTGGCCTTCGGGCCGTAGGGTCCATCCCCGCGACCGCGGGGGAGCCCGGGGGGCACGCACAGCGCGAGCGGATGCGCCGGGTCCATCCCCGCGACCGCGGGGGAGCCCTCGGGTTCAGCGCGGGCCGCAACGATCTCGTGGGTCCATCCCCGCGACCGCGGGGGAGCCAGGTTCACGACCTCGCGAGCGAGCGAGCCGAGGGGTCCATCCCCGCGACCGCGGGGGAGCCACGCGGGCGCTCGAGCGCTGGGGCGACAAGATGGGTCCATCCCCGCGACCGCGGGGGAGCCCACGAAGTCACGGAGGACGCGATGGTGGAAGAGGGTCCATCCCCGCGACCGCGGGGGAGCCGCCACCGCCGCCGCCGCCGCCGCTGCTCGTCTGGGTCCATCCCCGCGACCGCGGGGGAGCCAGTACGGAGTCGAAGCCCTCGCGATACGCCGCGGGTCCATCCCCGCGACCGCGGGGGAGCCGGGGCGGCGGCGAGGGGCTCCCGCTGCTGGCGGGGTCCATCCCCGCGACCGCGGGGGAGCCCGTTGCTCTTTTTTGACGGCATTATTGCTCAAGGGTCCATCCCCGCGACCGCGGGGGAGCCTTCATGGAGGTAGGCGAGGAAGTAGCGGGGACGGGTCCATCCCCGCGACCGCGGGGGAGCCCCGTAGCCGCCGTTCGCGTTCGCCGGGAAGCGGGGTCCATCCCCGCGACCGCGGGGGAGCCGTCGCGCGCTCGATCTCAACAGGGCCGACCTCGGGTCCATCCCCGCGACCGCGGGGGAGCCCTCGCTCGTGCTCACGAGCCGGTGGAACATGGGGGTCCATCCCCGCGACCGCGGGGGAGCCCAGAAGCGCGAGGGGAAGCCGCTGTTCCCAGCGGGTCCATCCCCGCGACCGCGGGGGAGCCAAGCGCACGGTCGCGAGGTCGTAGGAATGCAGGGGTCCATCCCCGCGACCGCGGGGGAGCCCTCGCTGAGCTCGGGACCGGTGAGGACCGGGGCGGTCCATCCCCGCGACCGCGGGGGAGCCGTCGGCCCGGAACTCGTGATCGCCGTCGACACCGGTCCATCCCCGCGACCGCGGGGGAGCCCAGACCGCGTCCTCGATAGTGAAATACGCCATGGGTC
>JAUIKS010000029.1 GCA_030430565.1 Polyangia bacterium | reverse complement strand
AAGCTGTAGGGCCGCGCGCGAGCCAGGGAGGGGCCGACTGAGGACGGCGAGCGCGGAGGGCTTCGTCCGCTTGATTCGTGCAGACGCTCGTCGCCCGGAAGTCGGGGGATGTCGCGCTCCCAACTCGATCGAGTCTGCGCGGTCGGGCGTACCGGATCATCGAAGCTGTAGGGCCGCGCGCGAGCCAGGGAGGGGCCGACTGAGGACGGCGAGCGCGGTGGCGCTCGTCCGCTTGACCCGCCCAGACGCTCGTCGCCCGGAAGTCGGAGGGTCCCCTGGCGTTAAGCAGCGGCCCGATGCCCGCGATACATAGATGTTCGAAAGATCATAACCTCAAAGCTCAAGAACTCGATCGAGTCCCTCACCATGGGGCGGGCGCGTAGTCTTTAAAAAACCGGCCGAAGTCCGGCGCGCCGCTGGTGATCCCCGTGAACACCGGATCGAGCACGCGCGCCGCCCCGTCGAGCTCGTCCAGCGGCGCCGAGAAGCCGTCCTCCGCCATGCGCTCGCTGAGCGGGTGCGGGTTCTCGTTGGTGACCCAGCCCGTGTCGACGCTGTTCATGAAGATCCGCTGGCGCGCCAGGTCGGCCGCGGATGTCCGCGTGAGCATGTTGAGGCCGGCCTTCGCCATGTTCGTGTGCGGGTGGAACTCGCTCTTGAACACGCGCTGAAACTGGCCCTCGACCGCCGAGACGTTGACGATGAAGCGATCGGCGGGGCCGCCCGCGCGGGCCATGAAGCCGCGCAGTCGCGCGATGAGCAGGTAGGGCGCGATCGCGTTGACGAGCTGAACCTCGAGCAGCTCGAGGGTCTCGACCTCGTGCACGCGCAGGCGCCAGCTGTTGCGGATCCGCAGGTCCAGGGGCTGCCCGTGCTCGTCGCGCTCCGCGGTCGGGAACAGCCGGGCGTCGAGGCCGCTCACGAGTGACTCGGCGGTCGCGGGGAGCGAAGCCTGCGCGGCCCGTGGATCGACGAAGCCCGCGCCGACGAGCGCCCTCGTCGCAGGCGGCAGCGCGCTCGCCGGCGCGCGCTCGAGCGCCGCGAGCTCGGCGTGGAAGCCTGCCGGCTTCTGCACGGTCTGCGCGGCGTTGTTGATCAGGAGGTCGAGCCGCGGGTAGTTGCGCGTGACGTGCTCGGCGAAGCGCTCGACCATGGGCGCGTAGCGGAGGTCGAGCGCGTGGATGTGCAGGCGCTCGCGGAGCGCGTCGAAGTCGGGCTCGCGCGCGTAGCGGCGGGCCGCGTCCCGCGGGAAGCGGGTCGTGACGATCACGCGCGCGCCGCAGCGCAGCAGCGCGAGCCCGAGCTGCAGGCCGATCTTGATGCGCCCTCCCGTGACGAGCGCGACGCGACCGCGGAGATCGGCGCGGGCGCAGCGTTTTTCGAAGTTGAGCGCCGCGCAGGGCGGACACAGGCAGTCGTAGAAGAAGTGCAGCTGGCGGTAGGCGGCCTTGCAGATGTAGCAGCGGCGGGCGCGGGTGAGCGTCGCGGGCTCGCGCCTGTTCTCATGGTCATCTTCGAGGTCATCTTCGAGGTCCGCTTCGAGGTCAACGTTGAAGTCGGTTTCGAAGTCGTCTTCGAGGTCGCGCGGGGTCTTGGGCGCGGCGGGTCGCGGGATCGGGATGGCGCCGTCGCGCATGGCCGCGCGCTGACGCTGGATCCCGGTCGCGCGGCGAGCGGCGCGGTCGCGGGCGCGTCGCGCTTGCTCGCGCGCGAGCGATTTTGTGCTTCGGGACAGGTTTGGATCGACTCGCTGGAGCCGGGCGAGCGCGCGGCGCAGCGGGGCGAGGCCGGGCGCGCGCAGCAGCGATGGGTCCGCGGCGAGGGTCGTGAGCACGCGCTGACACGCCGCGACGGCGTCGGCGTCGAGTTGAGCTGGGAGCGCTACGCCCTCGCGCTCGTCGGTCGGCTGGGCAGGGGTCCGCGTCGGTCGCTCGAGCTGGCGGGGGTCGAGCGGGGGGAGCAGCTCGAGCTCCGCGGCAGCGGCAGCGGGGGGGCGCCGGGCTTGCAGGTTGGCGTTGCGACACAGGCGCGCGAGCTTGGCCGCGCGCAGCGGCGGCGGCAGCTCGAGGTCGGGGTCGAGGTCCAGGCGCGTCAGCGAGGTCGCGGGCTCGAGCGCGTGGATCAGCGCCGCGGCGCCGTCGACCGTGAGCTGGCAGCCGCGCAGCCCCAGGCGCTCGAGCGCGGCGCAGCGCGGCAGCGAGTCGGCCAGCAGGCGCGCGCCGAGGTCCCCGATCGGGTTGTCGTCGAGCGCTAGCCGGCGCAGGCTCGGGTGCCCGCGCGCGGCCGTGGCGAGGGCGCTCGCGCCGTTGGCCGTGAGCCCGGCGGCGCCGAGCTCGAGGCGCTCGATCATCTCGCTATGCTGGACCGCCTCGGCGACTCGCTGGGCGCCGAGGTCCCCGAGCGGGTTGCCGGTCAGCGCCAGCGCGCGCAGTCGTCCCGGCAGCAGCGTGAGCGGCGTGAGCAGCGTCGACGCGGCGTCGAGCTGGCAGGCGCGGAGGTCGAGCCGCGTGAGCGCGGGCGCCTCGGCGAGCGCGGGGAGGATCCCCTCGAGGTCGCCAGGGTCGAGGCCCGCGTTCGCGAGCCCGAGGCGCTCGAGCGCGACGCCTGCAGGTCCGCGCAGCAGCGAGACCATAGCCTGGGCCTCGGCGCCGCTGAATCGCCGGTCCCCGAGCCAGAGCGCTCGGAGCGGCGGTCCGCGAGGGCGCTCGCGCAGCGTGTCGAGCAGCGCGGCGATGTCGTCGACGGCGCGCAGGTCGAGGCGCGTAAGCGCCGTGGTGACGCGGAGCAGCTCGCGGAGCTCAGCGCGCGTCTCGTCGTCCAAGCTGAGGCCGGCGAGCGAGAGCCCGGTAACCCGCGTGTTGTCGCGCAGCGATCGCAGGAGCGCGCGTGGGGAGCCGGCGGACGGACGCGGCGCGAGCCAGCCGTCAGCCGTGATGACGCCGGCCGCGAGCGCGCGGCGCGTGCACGGGGCGTTGGCCCGCAGGAGCTCGAGCAGCTCGCCGCTTGGTTGGCTCGGGTCGCGCGGCATGACGAAAGCGAGGGCTGACTGTGGCACGAAACGCTTGCTCGAGCGGGGCCGCTTGGGTATGCAGCGAGGCGTGCCGCGGCGCGCCGACGCTACCGAGCTCGTGTCGCTCGCAACCATCGAGGAGGCCGCGCGCGCGCTCGAGGGCTCGATCCGGCGGACGCCGACGATCCGCGTGGGGCCGACGCGCGCGCCGCTGCGCGCGGACGCGCGCGAGCGGTCGGGCGTGGAGCTGCTGCTCAAGCTCGAGAACCTGCAGCTCGCGGGCTCGTTTAAGGTCCGCGGCGCGCTCAATCACGCGCGCGGCCTGGCGCCCGCGGAGCTCCAGCGCGGGTTGATCACGGCCTCCGGCGGCAACCACGGCCTCGGGGTCGCGGCGGTCGGGCGCGTCGCGAACGTGCCGGCGACGATCTACGTGCCGCGCAGCACCGACGCCGCGAAGATCGCGAAGCTGCGCCGCTGGGGCGCGCGCGTCGAGGTTCACGGCGAGGTCTGGGACGACGCCAACGCCACGGCGCTGCAGGACGCCGCGCGCCTCGGCCTCACGTACATCCACCCGTTCGCGCCGCCGCGGGTGATCGCGGGGCAGGGCACGATCGCGCTCGAGATCCTCGAGGACGCGCCCGAGGTCGAGACCCTGGTCATCGCGATCGGCGGCGGCGGGCTGATCGCCGGGGTCGCCACGGCCGCGAAGGCGCTGCGCCCCGAGCTGCGCGTGATCGGGGTCGAGCCGACGGGCGCGGCGACGCTCACGCGATCGCTCGAGGCGGGGGCGCTGGTCGAGCTCGCGGCGATCGAGACGCGCGCGGGGACGCTGGCGCCGCGGCGCAGCGAGGCGCTGAACCTCGAGCTGATCCGCCGACACGTCGACGACATCGCGCTCGTCTCTGACGCGCAGATGACCGCCGCCGCCCGCTGGCTGTGGGACGAGCTGGGCGTGGCGGCGGAGCTCTCGGCGGCCGCCGGGGTCGCGGCGCTGATGGCCGGCGCGATCGCGACGCGACCGGGCGAGCGGGTCTGCGCGCTGATCTGCGGCGCGGGCACGGCCGGCCTCGACTAAGTCGGCTCCGTCGGCTCCGTCGGCTCCGTCAGCTACGTCGGCGCGCGGGCGTGTATGCTCGCGTCGTGGCGACGCGACGGCGATGGTTGAGGATCGTGCTGATGGTCGTGGGCGCGCTGCTGCTGCTCGCGCTGGTGTTCGCGCTGCTGGTCATGCGCGCGCTCGGGGAGCGGATCGAGCACGCGCCGCTGATCGCGTCGATGGAGCCGCGCGCGCCGACCCTGATCCGTGACGTCCGGGTCTTCACCGGTCGCGAGTTAGCGCCGCGCGACGCCCAGGATGTGCTGCTCCGCGACGGGCGGATCGCGGCGCTCGGGCCGACGGGCACCGTCGAGGCCGGCGACGCGACGGTCATCGAGGGCCGCGGCTTCACGCTGCTGCCGGGCCTGGTCAACGCCCACGTCCACGTGATGGCGCCGGGCGGCGTCCCCTGGCGACCGGTCGCGCCGAGCCCTGAGCACAACCTCGAGGCCTGGCTCGCCGCCGGCGTGACGACCGTCTACGACCTCGGCGGGCCGCCGCCCTGGCTCTCGGACCTGGCGCGCCGCGTCGAGGAGGGGGAGCTGCCGGGGCCGCGCGTCATCCACGGGGGCTACCCGATGACGGCGCCCGAGAGTCACCCGCTGCCGGCTGGTCGCGCGCTCGCGCCGTGGCCCTTGAGCATGTTCATCTCGGCGACCGTGTACACGATCCACGACGAGGAGGACGCGCGCCGCGCCGTGGCCTCGGTCGACGACGGGCGCCTCCCCTACGTCAAGGTGATCGTCGATGAGCTGCCCGAAGGGTCACCCAGGCTCTCGCCCGCGCTGCTCGCCGAGATCGTCGCCGAGGCGCACCGGCGCGAGCTCAAGGCCTTCGTGCACGTCGGCGGCCCCGGGGACGCGCGCGCGGCCGCGGAGGCCGGCGCCGACGTGATCGCGCACATGATCCACCGGGGGACGCTGGACGACGAGACGGTGCGGCTGCTCGCCGACGCGCGCACGCCCGTGATCGCGACGCTGCACGGCTTCGCGGCCACGGCCGAGCTGGCCGAAGGAACCTATGATCCCAGCGAGCTGGCGCGCCGCCTGCACGACCCCGCGCTCGTCGATCCGGTCACGGGCGCCGCCGGCCAGGCGTTCGCCGAGCTGCCGGTGCTCGGCGAGTTCGCCCAGACGCTGCTCCGCGAGCGCGAGCGCTGGGGCGAGAACCTGCGGAGGCTGCACGCCGCCGGCGTGCCGATCCTCGTGGGCACCGACGCGCCGCTGCCGGGGGTGCTGCCGGGCGCGGCGATGCACGAGGAGCTCCAGGCCCTGCACGAGGTCGGGATCCCGAGCGCCGAGCTGCTGCAGGCGGCGACCTGGAGCGCCGCGCGGCTGCTGGATGACGCCCCCGAGTTTGGCGCGGTCGAGGTCGGCATGCGCGCGGACCTGCTGCTCGTCGAGGGCGACCCGATCGCCGATCTCACGGCGCTCACGCGGATCCAGGGCCTGTGGAGGGACGGCCGCCGCGTCCAGCTCGCGGCGACGCCCTGACTACGAGCTGGCCGCGCAGACAGCTTCGGCGAGGAGGCCCGCGCCGTCTCGCTCGGGGAACGCGGCGCGCAGCTCGGTGAGCGCGCTCGCGGCGGTCTGCGGTCGATCGGCGGGGCCGGGCGCGAGCATGCGCTCGACCTGCCTGATGAGCGTGGCGGGCAGCGCGGGCCGCAGCGATCGCAGCGGCGGGCGATCGTCGCTCACGATCGCCTGGACCGTCTGGAACCGGCTGCCGCCGGCGAAGGGGTGCCGCGTCGTCAGCAGCTCACACAACATCACGCCGACCGTGAAGAGATCGGCGCGCGCGTCGACGGCCAGGCCCTGGCGAGCAGGAGCTCGGCGTGGGATCCGCTGGCGACTCTTCGCGCGATCGTGAAGCGGCCCGACGACCCTAAATGGAGCTGCTCGGGCTGCACGCGCGCACTCTCGGAGCCGCGCGTATACAGCCCGCGCCGACCCCACAACTAGAGTGCTCGAGAGTGTTCGCGACGATCGCTTCTGGGATCCGGCGCGCGAAGCCGCCCAACACGACGCTCCTCGCGTCGCCGCTTGCGGTACACTCACCCCGGACCCGTGGTCATGTCCGCGCAGCCGGAGCAAAACTCGCCCGCGAAGCCCGCGAAGGTCGCCAAGGCCCAGGCGATGCACGTGCAGGCGCTGTCGCAAGAGGTCCTCGACGCGTGGATCGGGCGCGTCGTCGACGACCGCTACCGCGTCACGCGGCTGCTCGGCGCCGGCGGGATGGGGGCGGTCTTCGTCGCCGAGCAGCTCAAGCTCAAAAAAGACGTCGCGTTCAAGATCATCCGCAAGGAGTTCGCCGACGAGAGCGTGTTCGCGTCGAGGTTCGAGCGCGAGGCGATGACGACGGCGCAGCTCGAGAACCCGCACATCGTCAGCGCGATCGACTACGGCCTGCTGCCCGAGGGCGGCGCCTACTTGGTGCTCCAGCTCGCGCCGGGTCAGAGCCTGGCGACGGTCATGGAGCAGCACGGCGCGCTGCCGTGGCCGCAGGTCTGCTCGCTCGGGGCGCAGCTCGCCGACGCGATGGTCGCCGCCCACGCCATCGGCATCGTTCACCGCGACCTCAAGCCCGACAACATCCTGGTCGAGGTGCGCTCGAGCGGACGGCTGCACGCGCGCGTCCTCGACTTCGGGCTCGCGCGGATCATTCAGGGCGAGCGCCTCGAGGACAAGGGCATCAGCATCGAGGCGCTGACGCGCCAGGGCGCGCTCGTCGGCACGCCCGGCTACATGGCGCCCGAGCAGATCACCGGCGGGACCGTGGACGCGCGCGCGGACCTCTACGCGCTCGGCGTGATCCTGTGGGAGTGCGTCACCGGCCGCCCGCTGTGGCGCGCGGGCAGCTACACCGAGCTGTTTTCGAAGCAGCTCGGGCAGGCCGTGCCCTCGCTGCACGGCGAGCAGGCGAACCAAGTGCCCGAGGCGATGGTGCAGCTGGTGTCGAAGCTCGTGGCGCAGAAGGCCGACGACCGCCCGCCCAGCGCCGAGCCGGTCCGCAAGCTGCTCGAGGAGCTCGCGCTCAGCGGCGGCGTCGGCTCACAGATCGCGGCGACCACCGGGATCAAGCCGCTGACCTCGATGACCGGCGCCGCGCTCCCGCAGGCGCCGCAGCAGGGCACGCTCGCGCTCGCGGCCGAGCAGATCCGCAGCGACCCGGCGGCGCGCAAGTTCCTGACCTACCTGCTCATCGCGACCTTGCTGATCGTGCCGCTCAGCCTCGGCGTCGCGCTGCAGTGCGGCGGCGGGGAGGGCGGCGAGCCGGTGCCCGACGGGCTCAGCGAGGACGTGGCGACCCTGGCGACCGGCACGAAGTACGCCGATCGCGAGAAGGCCGCGAAGTCTATCCTGGCCCATGAGCCAGTCGACGAGGTGCCGAGCTTCGCCCGCTACGGCGCGTCGATCGTCATCTCCGAGAATTGCGAGGAGCTCGAGGAGAAAGTCGACCTGCTGATCAAGCTCGGCGACGAGCGCGGCGTCCCGGTGCTCAAGCGGCTCTCGGCCGACAGCCGCAAGTGCAAGCAGGACAAGAAGTCGATCAAGTGCGGCGAGTGCCTGAGCGACGCGCACAAGGCCCTGATCAAAGGGATGAAGACGCCCGAGTAGCGGCCTCGGCCTCGGCCTCGGGATCCGGGAATTCGAGCGGCGTCAGCTCGAGGTGAACCTCCGGCGGGAGGCGGCCGAGCTGCCCGCGATCCTCGGCGCCCCAGCAGGTGACCGCGTCGTTCGTGTCGCGGGCGCAGAAGTGGGACTCGCCCGCGATGAGCTCGACCGCCGCGGCCTCGAGCTTCGGCGCGCGCTCCTCGTCGACCTCGCCCTCAAAGGGGGGGGCCCAGCGGCGGATCCGGCCGTCCGCGTCGAGGCTGGCGAAGCCCAGGGCGTTGCCGACGAGCGCGGTGACGCCGGTGAGCTTCGTCTCCTCGAGCTCGCTGAGCTCGATCGCGAGCCGAAGCCGCTCGCGCGCGTCGAAGCTCTCCTTCCCCCTGGCGTTCCAGCAGCGCACGCCGCCGTCGCGGGCGAGCGCGCAGAACGTCCGAGCGGAGGAGGCGATGTCGACGGCGTTCTTGAGCCCCGGGAGCGCGGACGAGACGACGACGGCGGACTCCTCGTAGAGGTCCGGGAGGTACGCGCAGCGCACCCGACGTTGCGGGGTGATCGCGCAGGCCTCACGGTGGCCGAGCGCCACCGCCGTCGCGCGCTTGATCCCCGGGACGGGCGCGCGCTGGCGGTGGGCGACGCCGCAGGCGAACGCGCGCGTGCCGACCTCGGTGGTGCAGGCGAAGCTGTGGCCGACGAGGCGCTCGAGCGGCGCCTCGACGCCGCCGCTGGGTACCTTCGTCTCGAGGTAGGGCGGGCGCGCCGTGTCCGACAGGACCCAGAAGCTGCGGCGCAGCCGGCCCTGACCGTCGAGCCAGTCGATGAATTGATCCTGGGCCCACACGCCGCGCAGGTCATCCTCCCGCTCGCTGACGATCGTCGGCGTGCTGATCGCGACGATCCCGAGGCGGTCGCGCGGGGTCTCCATCCAGTTGACCGCCGCGAGCCCCCAGCAGCGGACCGCCCCGGCCTGGTCGAGGGCGCAGGTCGTGTCCCCGCTGGCCGCCAGCGCGCGCGCCTGCAGGTTCGGCAGCGTGTGCTGTCGCAGCGGCGCGCGCGGATCCTGCTCCGGCTTGCTCCTCTCCTCGCGCGCGAGGCCGGCGCAGGCGACCTCGTCGGCCACCAGCGCGCAGGTTCGCAGCTCAGCGAGCGCCAGCGCAGAGACCCCGCTGTCGGCCGTCGTCACGAACGCGTCGCGGCGATCGCTGGCGCCGTCGCCGAGCTGCCCGTGGGTGTTGTGACCGCGGCACAGCGCCGCGCCCTGGGCCGTGCGCACGCAGACGTGATCGTGCGCGGCCGCGAGCTCGACGCCGTCCGCGACCACGCCGAACTCCTGCCACTCGAGCTCCGCTTCATCCGAGGCGAGGTCGGCGCGGAGCACTCGGCCGTCGTCCTCGAGCATCCACAGCCAGCGGTTGCCGGCGATGGCGATGTCGCGGGCGCGCACGCGGGCGCGCTCGTTGAACGGGCCGGGCGGTGACCCGCGATGGATGGCTTGCCGCCAGCAGCCTAGGAGTCCGCTCGAGAGCAGCGCGCAGCCGCCGTGCTCGCCGACGTCGAAGTCGACCACCGCGCCGGCGATCCATGTGGCCGCGCCGTCCAACTCCCAGCAGCGGAGCTCGCCGCGCTCGTCGAGGGCGCAGCCGCGCTGCTCGCCGACCTCGAGCGCGACCGCATTTTTGACGCCCGCGATCTCGCCCCAGCCGTGGCGGTCATCAAAGCGGCAGCGGACCGCGCCGTCGTCGTCGGCGTAGCAGAGCAGCGACCGGCCGACCGCGACCGCCCGCGCGTCGCGGGCGCCCACGACGAGGCTCGGCCCCGGACCCGCGCCCGCGAGGAAGGGCCGCCGGCTCCCCCAGCACCACAGCGCGCCGCCGCGCTCCACCGCGCACCCGCGGGCGGCGATGACGTCGTCGGCGATGTCGAGGTCGATCCAGCGACGCGGGTCGACGGGCGTCTCGACGGGCGGGGGCGCCTCGGTCTGTGGGGGCGCGGGCGGGGCGTCCTCCTCGAGCGGGGGCGGCCTCGACGTCGAGGCGCAGCCGACCGCGAGGATCGACGCGATCAGCACCCGGCCACACAAACGCATCACGCGGAGAGAGTAGGAGGTCTGCGCGCAGCAGGCCAGGCTACGAACCTGGCTTATGGATCCACTCGAGCGGGCGCTTGCGCAGCCCGGCGGCGAACTTCTCCGTCCCGCCGACCTTCACGTCCATGGCCCGGCCGATCGCGACGATCCGCGCGACCGCCTCGACGATCAGGCGCAGCGGTCGATACTTCGGGCGCTCGGCCCTGCGCTCGTAGTCGACCGTGATCTTCGCGTAGGGGGCGCCGCGCTCGCGCTCGCTGACGCTGACGACGAGCTCCTTCGGCTCGTTCGGATCGTCCGCGCGCATCGTCAGCGCGCCGCGATAGAAGTACTGATCGCTCGAGAAGGGCGTCGGCTTGTAGCCCGTGTGGTACTGGACCTCGGCGCTCAGCGAGGGCGCGTAGTAGAGCACCTTCGGCAGCCCCGTCGCGGTCCCGGCCTCGAGGAAGTAGAAGCTCGGCGCCGCGTCGCCCTCCTCGCGGTAGCAGAGGTACAGCGCGATGGCGCCGAAGCGCGCGCCGCCGCGTCGCACGGCGGTGATCAGCTCGACGCGCTCGGCCGCCTGGCGCCCGAGGTAGCGGTTCACCGCCGCGACCGAGGGCAGCTTGCGATCGCTCCGCAGCGCGACGCCCATCGGCGTTCGCGCGCGCTTGTCCGCGTCGCGCTTGGGGAGCACGAGGCGCGCCTGGGGCAGGTGGCCGACGAAGGTCGAGCGGATCGGGAGCAGGCGGTCGTGCTCGGCGTGCGCGATGTAGTAGCCGCTGACGAAGTCCTCCTCGTCCTCGCCGAAGGAGAGCGGTCCGTCGGGCTCGTCGTCGGGCGCGGGCTCCTGACCCGTGCGCACGGTCTCGAGCACCGAGGCGACGAGCGCGTCGTCGTGCTCTGAGTCGGGGAAGGAGAACGCGAGCGCCTCGCGGAGCTCGTCGGGATCGAGCGCGGGCGTGGAGTCATCTGTCGTCGGGGCCATGTCGCGGTCCTCCAGCGGCTACGGTGTCGACTCGGGCGCCGGGGCGGCCTCGCTCCCCGAGACGTCCGCGCCGGGGCACATGTCGACCCGCCACGCCCACGAGTCGCTGCAGGTCGCCGGGGCGGACTCGCGCGCACCCTCGCCGCTCACGGCGACGCAGGCGTCGCCGCACCAGCCGCAGGCCAAATTCGAGGTGCACGCCCCGCAGGTCGTCAGCGCGGGGCAGTCCTTGGCCTTCGGGGGCGCGGTCGCGCAGCCGACGGAGGTCGCGCCCGTGAACAACGTACTCATCAACACCCACCGGCCGAACAACGCGACGCTATCTCGCATGGAGCCCCACACGCCAAAACGCTACCGCCAGCCGGGGGGCCGGTCAACGAGGCGGAATCGCGCGGCGGAGACGAGGGGGGCCTCGGAGCACGCTGACGCGCGCGGCGTTCCGGGCTACGGTCAACGGGCGCCCGTGCCCCGTCGCTCTCGAGATCGTGCGCCCGCCTTCGTGGGTGTCTCTTCGTTCATGCTCGCCGTCATCGCCTGCGGCGGCTCGACCCGTGACTCGGTGACGCGCGCGGCCGCGAGCTGCGACCCCGCGGCGCGACCCCAGCCCGGACCCTGGGGCCCCAGCGACCGCGCGGCGCTGCGCGAGGTCTTCACGGCCACAGGCCACGCGCACGCGGGCGATCTGTGGACGCGGGTCGAGCTGCGCGTGAACGCCTTCGTCGACGACTGGCAGCGCGCGCGCGCGCTGGTCTGCGATCCGCAGCCGGCCGTGCGCGCGTGCGCGGCCACTCGCGTCCAGAGCTCACGCTCAATCCTCGCGGCGCTCGGCGAGCTAGATGAGGAGACCGTCGACTTCGCGGTCGACGCCGCGGCGGCCCTGGATCCCGTCAGCGACTGCGCGCGGGCCCACGGCGCGCTCGCCGGGCGGCCGTCGCCGGCCCACGACGAGCTGCGCGCGCAGATCGAAGACGCCCGCGCGCTCGCGCTCACCGGGCAGGTGTGGGCGGGCATCGATCGCGCGCGCGCGGCCGCGTCGGCCATCGAGGCGCTCCCGCAGCAGCGGGAGGAGTCGGCGGGCGCCGCCGAGGCCGGGCTCCCGCGCGCCGAGCAGCACGCGTCGGCGCTCGCGGTCGACGTGCACGCGCTGCTCGGCGGGCTGCTCGCGGACACCGGCGACGCGGACGCGGGCCTCGAGCAGCTCGACCGCGCCGAGCAGCGCGCGTGGGCGCTGGCCGATCGCTACCGGATCATCGCGCTCAAGAACGCGCGGGCCCGCGTCGTCGGGCTCCACAAGGGGCAGGTCGGCGCCGCGCGGGCGCTGGTCGACGCCGCGCTCGCCGAGACCCGCGAGCTGGGCGAGGCGGCGCTCCCAGAGCGGGCCATGCTGCTCGAGACCCGCGCGCTGCTGCTCGAGATGGCCGGCGAGGACGAGGCGGCGGAGGCGGCCTATCGCGCCGCGCTCGAGCTCCACCGCAGGCCGCGGGCTGACGGGCTCACGACCCCGGCTGTCTCTGCGGTCATGAACCACCTCGGGACCGTCTTGATCCGGCTCGGGCGCTACGAGGACGCGGTGGCGCTGCTCGAGCGCGCGCGCGATCGCTATCGCATGGACTACGGCGGCGAGCACCCCGTGCTGGCGCTGCCGCTCAACAACCTCGGCCTCGCGCACCAGCGCCAAGGCCAGTACGTCGAGGCCCAGGCCGAGCTCGAGCACGCGCTGGAGCTGCAGGAGCAGCGCCTCGGCCCCGCCGATCCCCGGCTCGCGCCGACGCTCGACAACCTCGGCCTCGTCGCGCGCAAGCTCGGCAGCTTCACGCGCGCGCGCGACTGCTCGGAGCGCGCGCTCGACCTCTACAGCCGCAGCTACGGCCCCGACAGCCTGCGCCTCGTCTCGCCGCTCGCGAACCTCGGGAACATCGCCCGCGAGCGCGGTCTCTTCGAGCGGGCGCGCGAGCACCTGGCGCGCGCGCTCGAGATCCAGGAGGCCCAGGGCGACGACGATCGCGCGCTGGCCCACGCGCTGCACGACCTCGCCAACGTGCACGGGCGCATGGGTCAGCTCGAGCAGGCCGAGCAGCACTTCGCCCGCGCGCTCGAGCTGCTGGAGCGCGCGCTCGGGCCGGAGCACCCGGACCTGAAGGGGCCGCTGATCGGCCTGGGCAACGTCGCGCGGGATCGCGGCGCGCTCGAGCAGGCCCGCGAACGCTACGAGCGCGCGCTCGGGCTGATGCGCGCGCACTTCGGCGACGAGCACCCCGAGGTCGCGGTCGCGCTGTTCAACCTCGGCAACATCCACAAAGACCTCGGCCGGCTCGGCGCCGCCGAGGCCCACTACCGCCACGCGCTCGCGATCCGCGAGCAGGCGCTGCGCCCCGATCACCCGCTCGTGATCAAGAACCTCAGCACCCTAGGCAAGCTGCTGGTCGCCCGCGGCCGACCGGATCAGGCGATCGAGCCGCTCGAGCAGGCCCTGGCCCTCAAGGAAGGTCGCAAGACCGCGCCCGAAGAGCTCGCCGCGCACCGCTTCCTGCTCGCGCGCGCGCTGTGGGACGCGGCCGAAGAGACCGCCGATCGAGCGCGCGCGCGCGCGCTCGCCGAGGCCGCCGCCGAGGGCTTCGCGGCCGCCGGCGCGAAGTTTGAGGAGCACCACGAGGACGTCGAGCGGTGGCTCGGCCGCGTCGAAGACTGACGGGCGCGTCCGCGCTCTCAGCAGAGCACGTCGCTCCAGCGCAGCCAGCCGATCAGCCCGCAGGTCAGCAGGCAGCCGAGCGCGACGAGCCGGCTGGCGTCGAGCTCGCGCTCGCGTGCCTGTAGCGCCCGCCAGAGCGGGTACGCGACCGCGATCACGATCACGCAGCACAGCGGCCAGAAGTTGACGAAGGTGATCCACGCGAGCGGGTGTTCAGCGCACATGGACGGGGAGTGACCGAGCGCCCCCAGAGGATTGCCCGTAGCGACCGTTGACGCGGGCTCTCGACGTGAGCGATCGCGCGCTCGCTCGCCTTCACCTCACAGCGTCACCAAGCGCAGCAGGCCGAGGCCCATCGTCCCGCAGAGGAACACCATATTGGTCCAAAAGAACAGCTTCTGGCCTCGTTCGCGCGCGTCCAGGGGGGTCGGGATCGTGTGGCTTGCGGTGGTCATGGTCGGGGCTCGCCCTGGGAGAGAGCACGTCGCGTGCCATCACCACACGACGGGCGAATGACGCGGAAACCATCGAAAATCTGGCCTCGGCGCGGTTGTGCCCAGGTCAACGATACGATTCTGCGCAGCGACGACGCGAATCGTGTCAATGCCGGCGCAGCGCGCGCGCCGGCCTAGAGCGCGGCGATCACGTCCTCGAGGATCGGTCGGTCGGGCGCGGACTCGCCCAGGTAGCGGTAGCGCACGACGCCTTGCTGATCGATCACGTAGGTCGCCGGGATCGACATGTCTTTCCCGACATGCTCCAGACCGTAGGCGCGGATCGTCTCGAGCTCCGCGTCGCGCAGCAGCGGGAACTCGAGCGCCACCTTGTCGCGCAGCTTCTTGCTGTCCTTTGGGTCATCCACGCTGATCGCCGCGATCTCGACCCCGCGCTCGCGCAGCTCTCCGCGCTTCGCCTGCAGCTCGCCGAGCTGCTTGACGCAGAAGGGTCACCAGTGACCCCGGTAGAACACGAGCACGACGGCGCCTTTCTCGATCAGCGACGCCAGGCTCACCGCGTCGCCGAGGTCGCTCGGGAGCGTGAAGCTCGGCGCCTTCGCGCCCAGCGCGAGCGCGCCCTCGGCCGCCTTGACCATCCCCGGGCTCGTGCGCTTCCCCGGCCGCTTCGCCCCCTCTCGCTTCGCCGGCGCGGCCGCGTTCTCGTCCTGCGCGTTCACCTCGGCCGCTGCGGGCTTCACGGCCGACTGGGACTTCTCCCCGGGCTCGGGAGATTGTCCGCCGCACGCGAGCAGGCCGGCGGTCGCGAGCCCGACGAGTGACAGGCAGCGCCTGGGGCGAGGGAGCTTCGGCATCCCGTCCTTTTTCACACGAGCGCGACGAGAAGCCAAGGGCGCCGCGCGGGCTGTTGGAGGTCGGATACGACGAGGTAGGGTCGACGCGACGGTGAGGTCCGCGAGTGCCGAAGCTTCGACATGTGCTCATCATCCTGGGGATCATCGCGCTGATCCTCGCCGGCCGCTTGTTGCTCCCGCGGGCCGCGGTGCGCTACCTGAAGCATGACATCGAGCGAGCCTCGACCGAGGCCGAGGAGCTCGCCGCGCTCTGCCGCGCCAACCACTGGGTCCACGACGGCATCACCCCGACCTATTCGGTCATCGCGGAGGATCACGAGGGCCGCGAATTCCAGCCGACCCGCGACGGGCGATATGACCAGGTCGCGGCGGTAACGATTCGCTGGATGAACGGCGTTGAGGTCCGGCGTGTGCTGCTCGGCCGCGAGGTGTTGAGCTGTGTGTACGGCGAGTAGCTCGCGCGATTGCGAGAGCGGGTCGCCAACCTAGTTGGCGAATTCTCGCTGGCGTCACGGGGAGGTTGGCGGTAGAGAAATTGTAGACCGTCAACAGCGTGAAAATCGTTGACTCTCTCCGAGGTACGGAACTTGCTTTAGAATCAAGCGTGCCGCCATCCGCGGCCCGCAGGAGATGTCGAACATGCCGAGAAAGACTGACAAGCGACCGCTCTTCGCCCGGCCCGCGCGCGTCCTCGGAGCGCTCCTGGGGCTGCTCGGGATCACCGCGAGCATGGCCTGCAACGCCCACGATCCGAAGCCGGTCGAGCTCTCGGTCGTCGTCGACATGGTGGGCATCTCGATCCCGATCCCGCCGCCGAGCCTGACGTCCGCGCCTGTGCAGGACGTCGACCTGTTCGGCGACATCACGGGAGAGTCCGCCGGCGCGCGCGTCATCCTCCAAGAGCTGCGCGGCGAGCTCGAGTACTCCGCAGACATCGCGGAGGACGGGCGCTTCGACTTCGCCGCGGTCACCGTCGATCTCACCGACAACTGCTTCGCGGTGTTCGTCGAGGTCGAGGAGGACGGCGAGCTGCTGACCGGCGAGGCGATGTACTACACCGCGGAGATCGCCGAGGACGATCAAAACGCCGAGCTGATCGAGGCGCCCGAGGGGTGCGCCGGCGATCGCGTCTCGAGCCCGCTCGAGGGCGCGCCCGCGGGGCTCGAGCTCAAGCACGACTGAGCGCGCGCGCGTCATGAAGAAGCGCCGCGTCCCGAGCTCTCGGGCGCGGCGCTGATTGTTTCGAAGATGGCCCTACAATCATGTAGGGGCGGGCGTCGCTCGCGGGCTCAGCCAGGGCCGCCCTTGCCGCCCGAGCCGAACAGCTCGAGCGCGGGCAGCGTGGGGCGCTTGGGCGGCGGCTTGACCTCGTCGGCCATGCCGGCCTCGCCATCGGGGCCGTCGAAGGAGATCGCCTGCGTGGCGCCCTCCGCAGCGGGATCGACCGCGGCGACGGGCTCGGGCTCGGGCTCGGGCTCGGCGGCGGCGAGCTCTTCTTGGGGCGCGGGCTCGGGCTGCGGCTCGTTGACGACCGGGCCCATCTCATCGTTGAGATCGACGGGCCCGAGGATCGCCTCGACCGAGTTGCCCTGCTCCTGCGCGCTCGAGTGCGCGCAGCCGGAGAGCGCGAGCGGCAGCGCGAGCGCGCCAGCGGTCAGCGCGACGCCGAGTCGAGCGAGCAGGGCGGAGCGGAAGAGGGAGAGGTCGTGGGGTCGGGCCGCGCTGCGCATCGTTATTGAAGACTCCTCACAACACTCAACGTGCCAGACCCGCGGGCGATCTGTGCCGGTAAAAACCGACCGACGGGCGCGGATGCGCGCGAACCATTGAGTTTCTTCGCCGGTCCTGCGGCCGGTCGCGCGTGTCGAGAGCTCGCGCGCCGCCTCGCCGCTGCGCGCCGTCACTGCGCGCTCGCATAGCGACACCACGGCGAGCTCGGCCTGCAAATGATCGTTGTATATGAAGTTTTCTTCGTGGGGTTGGCTACCAAGCTCGCTGGCGTTGCCCGTCGCGCTTGGCGGTAGGATGCCGCCATGTCGCGATTTCTTGATCTCGGTGTCTTCGCTGTTCAGGGCTCGATCACGGCGTTGGCGGCGGCGGGCCTGCTCGGTGTCGCCGGCTGTGGTGACAGCCTCTCGGGCGAGAGTGACAGCAACAGCGACGCCGCCACCGCCACCGCGGGCTCGAGCTCCGACCCGGCGAATTCGACCGCGTCTAGCTCCGCGGGGGGAACCGGCGCCACGGGTACCGGCGGCGCCTCCATGACCGGCGTGATGACGACGGGCACCACGGGCATGAGCGGGTCGAGCACCGAGTCGGTCGAGCCCAAATTCGACGTCGGCAACGACTCGGACTCGGGCGAGACCGACGACCCGCCGCCGCCGCCGCCCTCGTGCAAGGTCGTGGACGACATGGACGCGATCGGCGACTGCGAGCAGAGCGCGCCGCCGGACAGCTTCGAGCCCGAGGTGCAGTGGAGCTTCTTCGGCCCGCCGGGCTTCGACGAGAGCATCAGCACGCCGCTCGTCGCCAACCTCACCGACGACAACGAGGACGGCGAGATCGACCTCTGCGACGTGCCCGATGTCCTCGTCATCGCCGGACCTGGCGGAGGGGACACGCCGCCGAGCCGGCTGTACATGCTCGACGGCGAGACCGGCGAGCCGCACGGCTACGCGGAGCAGCTGGTCCAGTTCGCGCACACGCCCGCGCTGGGCGACATCGACGGCGACGGGCTGCCCGAGATCGTGGTCGTCGACAGCAACCGGATCCTGCACGCGCTCGAGCACGACCTGACGCACAAGTGGATGGCCGCCGTGCAGTGGAGCTCCGCCCAGAGCAGCGCGATCGCGCTCGCCGACGTCGACGCCGACGGGGACGTCGAGATCATCGCCGGCGCCAACCTCTACGACCACGAGGGCGCGCACCTGTGGTCGCAGCCAGGCGACAACATCTACAGCGCCTCCGCGGTCGCCGACCTCGACGGCGACGGCGAGCAGGAGATCTTGACCGGCGCCGCCGCGTACCGCGCCGACGGCACGCTCTACTGGGAGAACGCGGCGGTCAAGGCGTCGAACACCTGGGCGCACCCGCAGGTCGCCGACATCGATCTCGATGGTGACCCCGAGGTGCTGGTCACGTCGACCAACGGCATCCATCTGCTCACCCACGACGGCCAGACCATCTACGCCAACGCGCAGCCCACCGACGACACCTTTGACTGGAACCGCCCGCTCAACATCCACGACCTCGACGGCGACGGCGAGCCGGAGATGGGCGCGAGCTCCCCGGGCAGCTACGGCGTCTACGAGCCCCTCGATGTCGCGCCGCTCTGGGTCGTCGACGTCGTCGACAACAGCGGCCAGGCGGGCGGGACCGCCTTCGACTTCCTCGGCGCCGGGATCGCGCAGACCGTCTACGCGGACGAGTTCACCTCCTACGTCTACGACGACCTCGGCAACACGCTCATGAGCACCGCCCGGCGCAGCGGCACCGTGCTCGAGTACCCGGTCGTCGCGGACATCGACAACGACGGCTCCGCCGAGATCCTGGTCGTCTCCAACACGCTGCTGGTCGGCGGCCCGCTCGAGTTCACGATCCAGGCGGTGCGCGACATCGAGGATCGCTGGGTGCAGGCGCGGCGGATCTGGAACCAGCACACCTATCACGTCAGCAACGTGCGCGAGGACGGCACGATCCCGCAGTTCGAGCCGCCCAGCTGGCAGGGCCTCAACACCTACCGGACCAACGCGCAGATCGAGGGCGGCGGCCTGTGCATGCCCGAGCCGCCGGGCTAGACGTGCGCGAAGGGACAGCCGTCTTTTTACACGTCTATGACAGCCGTTGACGCGCGGGCGCGGTAGCGTCGCTGCATGCTCCGTCGTCACGCCCCGCTCGCGCTCGCGCTCACGCTCACGTCCCCGCTCATGGTCTTCGCCTGCGCCGGCGGGCGCACGATCGCGGACGAGGAGGCGCCGGCCGAGCCGCGCGAGCCCGCGCGCCCGCGTGAGCAGCCGGCGCGCGCGGAGCCGCCGTCCACCGCGGGGGAGGAGAACGACCCGCGCTGGCACGATCGGCTGCGCGCCGTCGCGGGGGTCTACGAGAGCTGGGGCCGGGTCGACGACGAGTTTCGCTGGGCGCCGGGGCTGTGCCGCATGCCGACGCCGGCCCAGGCCCGGCTCAGCGAGGCCGAGGAGGACAGCCCGCACGGGCGCAAGCTCTACACCCTCTACGCCAAGGACCCCGCGGCCTACGGGGCGCCGGCCGGCTTGATCGCGGTGAAGCCCGCGCCCGCGCTCGACGACTGCGAGCAGGTCGTGGTCAAGGAGGCCTGGAGGCCGCAGCTGATCGAGGCGAGCGGGCAAGGCGCGCCGTTCGGGGCGCATCAGCTCCGGCCCGCGCGCCGCGGCGATAAGCTCTATGGGCCAGGTGATCGCGCCGGCCTCTACGTCATGTTCAAGCTGCCCGACGAGACGCCCGGGACCGATCGCGGCTGGGTCTACGGGACGATCGCGGCGGACCGCGAGACGGTCACGGCCGCCGGGCGCGTCGAGAGCTGCATGGGCTGCCACGAGGCCGCGCCGCGCGGACGTCTGTTCGGGCTCCCCCAGAGCGCCTACGGCGGCGCCTGGAGCCCGAACCCGCCGCCGTCGAGCAACCGCTGAGCCGGGCGCGGGCGACTCACGCGATGTCGACGCCGAGCTGCTCGGCGATGTCGTCGCGGTCCTCGCCCTCGCTCGCCGCCAGCACGACCCGCGGCCGCAGCGGCGAGGCCCGCAGCAGCTCGAGCTTGCGGTTGTCGGCGAGCGCGAGCGTGACCACCCGATCGGCGGTCTTCTGCTTGATCGCGTACTCGGGCCCCTTGCTCGAGAGCGACTTAAGCATTCGGCGGAAGCCGACCATGTCCTTGTCCTCGGGCTCGGGCGCGGCGCTCGGCGGCGCGTAGATCGGCGCGTCCGCGCCGTGCCCCGCCAGGTAGGCCGCGCGCACGCTGATCAGGTCGCGCGTCAGCAGCTCGTCGGGCTGCCGCGTGCACCACTCGTAGAACGCGGCCACGCGCGGCTCAGAGACGTCGCGCCCCAGCGGCTTGCCCTGCGCGCGCGTCTTGACGACGCGGTCCTTCAGCGACCGCATGCGCTTCCAGAAGTTGTAGAAGTCGAGCTTGATCTTGGTCAAGAAGCCCGCGCTGTCCTCGAGCACGAAGCCCTCCAGCGGGCGCCCACGCCACAGGTAGTCGGGCGCCGTCGCCAGCTCGAGCCAGCGCGAGAGCCCGCGCCAGTCGTCGAAGCCCATGGCGCGCTGCTTGACCGTGAGCCCGAAGTGCGCGCCGATCTTCTGCAGGCGCTTGTAGTCGACGCGGGCGAAGTCGCGGGCGCGCTGGATCACGTCGAGCAGCGTCACGCCCGCCTCCGCGTACTCGATGATGTGCGGGTCGCGGACCGGGTCGACGACCTCGAAGACCATCGACGCGCGCGTGTCGCGAAGGTATCGCCGCAGGCGCTCCTCGCCGCCCGGCGGCAGCGCGGCCACGGTCAGCTCCCGAAACCACGCCGCGAAGTCGCTGTCGGGGCTGCTCTTCGAGCAAAACAGCAGGTCCTCGCGCGCGGGGTCGTAGCCCAAGATCCCGAGGTAGCCGTTGTCCTTGACGTAGGCGGTGACCGGGAACACGAGGCGCTCGGCGAGCGCGGCCGGCTGCGTCTCGGGGCGCTCGCCGAGGTTGAAGAACTTGTCGTAGCTGCGCGCCGCGATCTCGCCGTCCGGCGTGTGCACGAACAGCCCGCGCGCGGTCACGTTGAGCGCGTCCCACTCGCGGCGAAAGAACGCGTCGCGCGTGAAATTGAACGACGAGATGTGCGGCCGCGTCGTCGAGGGCTTCTCCTGGATGAGCGGGTGCGCGCGCAAGGCCTCGATCTCCGCCGGCTCGAGGCGCGAGGACGGGGGGGTGGTCGTGACCCAGCGCGGCAGCAGCTGACGCTGGACGATCGGGTCCTCGAGCCGCAGGCGCGTCGCCATGTCGCGATAGCGCCGGCTCCTCACCTCGCGCGTCGTGAAGCCGCGCGCGTCGAGCGTGACCGCGCGCAGCGTCCCCCCGAACTCGACCTGGCCCTCGAGGTTGTAGCTGCGCGGACCTGCCTGAACGGGCAGGCACTCCGGGTTGCGGTGCCCGTGGACCTGGACCCAGCCCGCCGGCGCCCGCTCGCTGAACACCGCGTCGATCGGGTCGGCGTAGTAGCCGGTCCCGTGGGCGTACTGCCGGGTCGAGATCCGCTCGGGGCGCTCCGGCACCCCCGGCAGCCCCGCGTGGGTCACCAGCACGCGCCGCTCGCCGAAGGTGTAGCGCGTGCAGTCGACCAGCCGATCGCAGAGCGCGTCGACCTCCTCGGCCGTGACCCCGGCGGCCTCCAGCAGCGGCAGCGTACGCGCCATAAACTCGACGCTCTTGACCTCCTGGCCCCGCGACCAGCGGTGCAAGAAGTCCTCGTGATTGCCCCAGTGCACGCGGACGTTGGGCCGCTCCATCACGCCGTCGAGGAACCAGCGCAGCACCTCCCCGCTCTCGGGCCCGCGATCGCAGAGGTCGCCGATGAACAGGTAGAACTCGTCCTCCTGCAGGCCCTCGGCGAGCAGGCCGCCGGGCCCGGACAGCGGCGTCAGGCAGCCCTGGAGGTCGCCGATGTGCACGACGCGGCGGTAGCCGCTCAGATCGAGCACCGGCTCCTCCAGCCAGGCGTCGAGCGCGGCGACGTGCCCGCCGTCCTCGCGCCACGGGATCACGTGGACGCCCTCGGGGATCTGTCCGCGAAGGCAGGCGTCATGGGTCCTGCGAACGCTCGCCTCCGGCACGACCTTGTGCTCCGGGCGCGCGCGGTTGCGCGCGAGCGTCAGCTCCAGCGGGATGCCCGAGAAGTCGACGCAGGCCAGCGCGTAGCGGTGCTTGGCCGCGAGCTTGCGGTACGGCGCGAGCGCCGAGCCGTTGGGGTGCGTCGCGTCGACCGCCAGCAGCTCGCCGCGGGCCATCCGCTCGTCCAGCAGCGCCATCAGCTGCGACCAGACCCTTCGGTCATGCTCCTGCGAGAGCCCGATCCGGCCGCGGCGGTTCATGATCGGCGACGCGTACACGCGCCGCAGCAGGTCGCCCGAGAGCGTGTAAGGCTCGAGGCCGCACTCGACCAGCGCCGTCGACTTGCCCGCGCCCTGGGGCCCCCGCGTAAGAACGAGCTTCCGCACCGGTGCCATTCAAGCACTCGCGAGCCCGACGATCTACGCCCTCTTGTACCCAAGGGTAGGGGTTGCGACCATAATCCCTGGAGATGGGCCGGCACCGTAGCGAAAACGCGAGCCTCGACGCTCGCCCCGCGCGCATGGCGATCGGGCGCTTCACGGTCATCAACGTGCTCGGCTCGGGCGGCATGGGCGTGGTCTACGCGGCCTACGACCCCGAGCTCGATCGCAAGGTCGCGGTGAAGCTCGTCCGCGCCTCGGTCGTCAGCAGCAAGCGCGCCAAGCGGGCCCGCGAGCGGCTGCTGCGCGAGGCCCAGGCGATGGCGCGGCTGTCTCACCCGAACGTGGTGACGGTGCACGACGTCGGCGAGCACGACGGCCAGGTCTTCATCGCGATGGAGTTCGTCCGCGGCACCACGATGCTCGAGTGGTGCCGCAGCGATCACAACAGGCCGTGGCGCGCGACGCTCGACGCGTACATGCAAGCGGGCCGGGGGCTGGCGGCGGCGCACCGCCAGGGGATCATTCATCGGGACTTTAAGCCCGAGTCATACCCCGCCGCCCAAGCGCTTGATCTAGCTGCGTAAATCTGAGGCGCGGAATCGGCGTGACCGCGAAGTGACCGCGACCCTCCGTCGTTCTCGCGCTCCGCGTCAGCCCGCGCGCGCGGCTCTGCGGCGAAGCGCCGACTCGAGCAGCGCGGGCAGGCACGACGGCAAGAAGGCGCTGGGCGCCGCGCGCATCTCCTCGAGGGTCCACCAGCGCCAGGCCTGGATCGTCGCGCGCTCCTCGTCGGTCCATGCCGCGTCGGAGAGGGCGCCGGGTCGTCGGCACTCGACGAGATAGTAGCGCTCGATCCAGCGCGCGGGCGTGGAGCGGGCGACCGCGAACACCGCCTCGCGTCGATGCAGCAGCTCGCCGATCGGCGCGTCGAAGCCTGTCTCCTCGGCGAACTCGCGTCGCGCCGCGGCCACGTAGTCCTCGCCCGCGCGCAGCTCACCGCCGACGGTCGACCAAAACGGCGCCCGGTGCTCGTCCTCGTAGCGAAACAGCAGCAGCCGGTCGCGCCCGTCGATGATCACGAGGCGCGCGGAACGTCGGGTCTCGAGCTCTGGATCCACGGGGCCTCCTGCGCCGACACGCTATCACGCCGGCGGTGTCTGTCTCAGCGCGAGACAGAATCTGCTCGTGGGGGCAGCTCACTGCTGCGCGTGCGCGCCTCGTTGAGGAGGTAGAGGCGGTCGATGATCTCGTCCTCGAAGGCGCGGACGGCCGCGCGCTCCGCCGCTGTTGAGGGGCAGAGCGGGGGGACCTCCAGCTCGCGCCAGCCGTAGGCGTCGAGCACCGCGCGGTCCATCGCCTCGCTGAGGCGGCGGAGCTCGAGGATCGCCGGCGCGCGGCAGGTAGGATCTTTCAGCGCGTTGTAGGTCTTGGTCAGGCCGCGGGCGCGCGCGGCCATAAAGCGGGCGCGCGCGCCGTAAAAGCGCTCGCCCGCGGCCTCGACCGTCGGGATCACGGCGCGCGGGTCAGGTCGCGGGAACGCGAAGGTATCGAAGCAATTCGTGGCCGTGTAGCGGAGGTCGGTCTTCATCGTCGACGCGTGCAGGCGCGCCCAGGGCTCGTGCGCGCGGGACTGGAGGACGGCGAAGGCGGTGTAGCTGGGGAGCGGGTAGACGTAGAGCGTGTGGGCGAAGACGCGGTCGGTGGGCTGCCGGGCGAACACGAGGTGCTTGGTGACCTGCGAGTTCACGAGGCAGACGCCGAGCTCGGCGAGGGCGTCGCGCAGCCCCGGGCGGACGTCGCCGAATTGCCACCAGCGCTCGCGCACGGCCTTGCGCCGCTGGTTGTCGCGCTCGGGCTTGACGCGCGCGCGCACGCGCTCGAGCAGCGCGGGGTGCCGCGCGGCGTCCTCGAGGTCGCGCTGCGCGAAGTCGATGACGTAGCGCTTGTGCGCTTGGGTGGGGCTCTTGTTGATCTCCGCGCCGCCGATGTAGGGCTTGACGAGCGGGCTCGGCAGCGCGCGCGCCTCGTCGGGCCGGAGCGTGAAGCCCTGTCCGCCGATCCAGCAGCCGAGGAAGGCGAGCCGCGCGTTCGCGGCGAGCGTGACCGCCTCAGCGCGCTCGGGGCGGGGGCGCAGGCGCGAGTTGATCGCGGGGACAGGTCGCCCGTCGAGCGTCGGCGGGAGCTTCGTCGTGATCTTCGTCAGCGGCGTCCCCTTGGCGAGGTGGACGACGCTGACCACGACGACGGCGTCGCCGGGCCAGCGGAGCGCGCGGGTCGCCGCGTAGATGCCCCAGCCGCGCTCGAGCAGCGCCTTGAGGCCGCTGCGCCGGGTGTCCCCCTCGCCGATCGTGTTGGTCGTGACGAAGCCCAGGGCGCCGCTGTCACCGAGCAGCCGCGCGGCGCGTCGGAGGAAGTGCGGGGAGAGGTCGGACTTGCCGAGGCTCCCGGGGTGGAGCTGGAACAGCCAGTCGCGGTAGCCGTCGCCGAGCTCGCCGGAGAGCCGTGACTGACCCATGAACGGCGGGTTGCCGATCATCGCGCGCAGCTGCTGGCGTGGGGCGAGCGGCCCGGCGCCCGCGAGCTCGGGGAGCTCGAGCCACCAGTGAAACGGGGCTCGGCGCGCGCGACACTCGGCGGCGAGGCGGCGCAGCTCAGGCGCGGGCGTGTCGTCGCCGGCGAGCCACGTGATGACCATCCGCCGCCTCCGCGTCCGCTCGCGCTCGCGCTCGCTGGTCGTGCGGCCGTGAAAGAACGCGCCGACGCACAGGTCGGCGATCAGCCGCAGGCGCGCGGTCACGCGCTCGGTCCGATCGAGCAGCGCGCGCGCCTGGTCAGACGCGTGTCCTTCGGGGCGACGGAGCGCGTCGCGGAGCTCGGTCGCTCGCGCGAGCGTGGCCTGGATCGCGCGTCGCAACCCCGGGAGCTCCTCGGCGCCCTCGCGCCACGAGAAGCGCGCGAGCGAGTCGAGCTCGAGGCCGACGAGGGAGTCGCCGCAGCGCAGCGCGTGGTCGACGAAGCGAAACGGGAGCGCGCGCGCGCGCGTCTCGAGCCACAGCGAGAGCTTGGCGAGCTCGACCGCGCGCGCGTCTTTGTCGACGCCGTAGAGGCAGCGTCGCGCGACGAGCTGGCGCGCGTAGACGTCGGGGTCGCCGCGGCGCGACGCGATCGCGTCGCGCGTCTCATCACCCGCGCCTCGCCAGGCCGTGACCACGCGCGCGGCGAGCTGGCGGCAGGCCTCGAGCAGGAACGCGCCCGAGCCCATCGCCGGGTCGCAGATCTTCAGCTCGAGCAGCTGCGCGGCCGTCGGCGTCTCGCCGAGGCACGCGAGCAGCGGCGCGAGGGCGCGGGTGACGATCCGTCGGCTCAGCGATTGTGGCGTGTAGTGACTGCCGGCGCGGCGACGGGCATCACCTGTCTGGATGATCCTGTAGCCGGCGCCGTCGCGGACGACGCGGTCGTCGATGAGCGACTCGTAGATCGAGCCGAGCAGCTCGACCTCGAGCTCCTCAGCGCGCGGCGGGGTGATGAGCAGACGCAGCAGCGAGAGCACCACCTCGTCTTCGAGCTCGGGGGGACGCGCGGGCTGCTGGACATCCTCGCCCGGGGCGCGGCCCTCGAGGAAGGGGTAGGGCGCGGGGTCGAAGAGCGCGCCGCCGCGCTCGCGGTGGAGCGCGCGAAACAGCGCGAGCAGCCGCGGGTAGGCGTCGTGGCGATCACGACGCGACCGGTGGCTCGCGGTGAGCTCGCTGCGCAGCGCGAGGAGGCCGGTCGGGAGCAGCGCGCGCTCCTCGGCGCAGCGGACGAAGACGACGCGGAGGATGACGGTCACGAGTCCGGCGTAGAGCTGCCCGTCACCCGCCTCGTACGCCGCAGACAGCCAGTCGGCGCGCCCGCGGTTCACGTCGCGCGCTGCGGCGCGCTCGAGGCCCGCGAGCAGCAGCGCGACGGCCTCGCGCGCGCGCTCGGCGAGGGGTCGCTGATGGGTCGTGGCGCGCATCTCGTGGGCGGCGGCGCGAGGGCTCAGGGCAGCTCGTCGCCCTCGACGACCTGCCGCGGCGTCGGGGACGAGAACACGTTGTGATCGCCGAGCGGACCGGCGCCCCAGCACCACGCGCTGTGGTCCTCGAGGCGCGCGCAGACCTGATTGACGCGGCCCGAGGAGAGCTGCTGCGCCGCGCCGAGCGGCTCGACCATGATCGGCGCGCCGGACTCTACGAGCTCCGGGTCACCTGTCCCGAGCGCCCCTTGGGAGCTCGAGCCCCAGCAGTGGACCGCGCCGTCGGCCTTGCGCCCGCAGGCGATCGTCTCGCCGCAGGCGACCTCTTGCCAGTCGGTGTCGCCGCCGACCTGCTGCGGGTCGCTCACGACCGCGTCGTCGATCGGCCCCTCGCCCAGCATCCCCCCGCTGTTGAGGCCCCAGCACCACAGCGTGCCGTCCCCACGAACGCCGCAGGAGTGGTAGCGGCCGCCGCAGACCTGCGCCCAGTCGTCGGCCGCGCCGACCTGGACCGGGAGCGGCTCGTCGGCGCTCGCGTCGTTGTAGTCCATGCCCGAGCTGCCGACGCCGAGTTGGCCGCGATCATTGGCGCCCCAGCACCACAGCGTGCCAGGCTGCCTGATCGCGCAGGTCTGCAAGAACCCGCGGGAGACCGCGAGCCAGTCCTCGGCGGCGCCGACCTGCGTCGGGGCGTCGACGATCATCCCTTGACCGCCCTGACCGTTGCCGATCTGTCCGCGGCTGTTGGAGCCCCAGCACCACAGCGTGCCAGGATCGCGCAGACCGCAGTAGTGGCCGTCCGAGAGCTCGATCGCGCTCCAGTCGCTGGCGACCCCGACCTGCGCCGGCGAGTAGGCGGCCTCGTCGTTGAGCTCGCCGCCGCCCCAGCACCACAGCGTGCCGTCGGGGCGGAGGCCGCAGGCGCCCGCGCCGCCGGCCGAGAGCCCAGCCCACGCGCCGCCGCCCACGACCTTGCGCGGCGCGGTGCGCCGGCACTCGCCGGGGTTCGCCATGTTGCACTCGACATCGTCAAAACCAGAGCCCAGGTCTCCGCCCGCGCCGTTGCCCCAGCACCACAGCTCGTCGCTCGTCGTGCGCCCGCAGGTGTGCCCTCCACCAACCGAGACCTGGGCCCAGTCGGCGGCGGGCGGGTTGCGCAGATCGGTCCCGAGCTCGACGGGCGAGTAGTGATCCTCGTATGGCCCTGAGGTCATGACGCCCAGCGCGCCGAGGCCGTTGTCGCCCCAGCAGAAGCCGCGCTCTTCGTCCTGGACCGCGCAGCCGTTCGAGCCCTCGAGCTGGACCCCGCGCCAGCCGGTCTCGGCGCCGACCTGCTGCGGCGCGCTGTACGAGTCCTCGACGCCGGCGCCCCCGTTGGCGAGGACGCCGCTCGAGGTGTTGCCGCCCCAGCACCACAGCGTGCCGTCGTCCCGGGTCGCGCAGGTCGAGTGGAACAGCGCGGCGACGCTGGTCCAGACGCCGCCGCCCATCACCTCCGTCGGCGTGAGCCGGGGCTCCTCGTCGCCGACCCCGAGCCCGCCGAAGTCGTTGGCGCCCCAGCACCACAGCGATCCGTCCTGCTTAATCGCGCAGGTGTGGTTGTGGTAGAGGCTCGCGGACACGGTGACCTGGTCCCAGTCGGCGTCGCCCCCGACCTGGATCGGCGTCGACGTGAAGTCGGTGGTCCCGTCGCCGAGCTGGCCGTCTTTGTTGTCACCCCAGCACCACAGCGTGCCGTCGGTCTGCACGCCGCAGGTGTGCCCGGAGGTCGTCGCGACCGCGCGCCAGCTCGCGCCGCCGGTCACCTCGCCGGGCGCGTAGGCGGCCCATGAGTCGCCGACGCCGCCGTTGCCGAGCTGCCCCTCCTCGTTGGGTCCCCAGCACCACAGCGCGTTCTCCCCGTCGATGGCGCAGGAGTTGTCTCGACCGGCCGAGACCGCGAGCCACGGCCCGTCGTGCCCGACCTTGACGGGCAGCGGGCGCCCGGTCTCCTCGTTGATGAAGTCGGGCATCGTCCCGTCCCCGACCGCGCCGAGGTGCTGGTCGCCCCAGCAGTACAGCGCCCCCAGCGTGTCGATGGCGCACACGTGGAGGGCGCCGGCGTCGAGCGTCACCCAGGCTTCTTCGTGCGCGGTCTGTGTGCCGCTCGAGCTGAGCATGGTGCCGTCACCGAGCTGACCGTGGCTGTTAGACCCGAAGCAATGGATCGTACCTGTCCCATCGAGCATGCACGAGAAGCCGCCGCCCGGCGCGACCGCGACGCCGACCTCGGGCGGCTCGGTGCCCGTGTCCCCGGTCTCGCTGTCGCCGGCAGTCGTCGCGCTCGCGGTGCTCGACGCCTCGGTCGCGCTCGTCGACGTGGCCGGACCGGCGGTCGTCTCGCCGGAGCTGGAGGTGGTGTCCGCGTCGGTCTCGGTGCCGCCGTCGCCTGGCTGGCAGGCGAGCGGGATGACGAGCGCGGCGGCGAGCGCGGTGGCGAGCGAGGCGCGGGTGGGGGTCTTGCTGGGTCGCGGCATTGAGTGCTCCACGGGGCGAGGCGACGCGCGGGCCCCGATCGAGGGCCCGCGCGGTCACGCGAGTTCATCAAACGTTGCGTCGCTCGTCACGGCTGCGGCGGCGCCATGCAGTCGTTCTCGAGCCCCCAGACCTCCGAGTCGTACTCGCCGTGGCAGGCGGCGCCGAGGTCCTCCCACACCATGTCGTTGGCGTCGACGTAGCTCTCGTTGGTGGGGTCGTAGGCGTAGGGGCACTTGTCGCAGACGTCGCCGATCATGTCGAAGTCTTGGTCCCACTGCGGCAGCAGGCAGAAGTACTCCCACAGCTCGCTGAGCTCGTCGACGTGGCACGCCTGCATGCGGTGAGCCTTCCCGTCAGGGCTGGCCGCGAGCGCCTCCTCGCAGCCCGCGGGGAGCTCGACGAAGCCGGGCGGGCGCGGGCCGAGCTCGTTGATATCGATCGCGAAGCCGTCCGGGTCGCGCAGGTCCTGCCCCTCGTAGCGGGTCACGCAGCAGTAGCCGTTGACGCTGATGTCGTAGAAGCCGAACGCGCGGGGGTCTGGGCGCTGCTCGCAGGCCGCGTTCAGCTCGCAGGCCGCGCCGATGAAGTCCTCGTCCTCGTCGTCCTCCTGCATGCCGCCGTCGACGAGCTGCATCGGGTTCGCCGCGCCGGGGCAGGTGTCGCAGATGTCGCCGACGCCGTCGCCGTCATGATCGGCGTGGTTGCAGACGCCCGCGTCGGCGCAGCTCGCCCCGCTCGGGCAGTCTCCGTCGCTCGCGCACGCGACCGACTCGATCGGCTGCCGCGGGCACAGATCCAGGATGTTCGTGATGCCGTCTTGATCAAAGTCGTCGTCGTTGGCGAAGCCGACCGGGCCGGCGGCGCCCGGCGCCATCGCGCCGGCGCAGGCGTCCCCGATCTTGTCGTCATCGGCGTCGGCCTGACAGTCGGCGGCCTCCGTGTCGATCGTCATGCCGACGACGTAGGGCGACTGCCCGTCCTCGTCCCCGTAGCCCTGGCAGTTGGGCACGCGCACGCAGTTGTCGCAGACGTCGCCGATGCCGTCGCGGTCCGAGTCTGTCTGCAGGGGCACGTTGCGCACGAGCATGTAGGCCGGGATCCCGACGGCGTCCTTGTTGTAGACGTTCGAGGGGCGCTCCTTGCAGAAGTCGCAGTCGTTGCCCACGCCGTCGCGGTCGCTGTCGAGGGTGTTGGTCTGCGACTGGACCGTCGGGCACAGGTCGGCGATGTCGCCGAAGCTGTCCTTGTCCATGTCGAGCTGGTCGGGGTTGGTGATGTCGGGCGCGTTGTCGCAAGAGAACGGGACCTTGTCGCGGTCCCTGTCCTCCTTGCACTTCGTCCACTCCTCGCCGCAGGGGGGGCCAGGCTCGTCCTCGCACGCGCCGGGCCAGGGGGTCGTGCCTGGAGACGTAGATCCGCCGCCGGCGGTCGTGCTGGTCTCGGCGTCCGTCTCGGCGTCCGCGGTCGTCGAGCTCATGCCCGGCTGCGTGTCGCTCCCCCCGTCGGTGGTCGCCGCGCTGTCGCCGTCGTCGCCGCTGCACGCGGCGCCGGTCATCACGAGCGAGGCGAGGGCGAGCAGGCGGAGCGCCGCGCTCGCGGGAGGGGGGGCGATCTTAAGAAATGTGTTCATCGTCGAGTATCCCGCGCCCGCGGACCGAGCGCTCGGTTCACGCGATAGGGCGAAGCCAGTCGTTATCTTGTAGCGCACTCACGCCGCGAGAAGGGTCGATTCTCGAGCGACGGCGGGGGCGCGTATGCAGACCTGCCGTGTGCTCCCCGCGGCCGATCGAGCTGGCTCTCGTCGCGCGCGTCGTCGACGACGTGCCCACATCGTCGGGCCTCGTCGCGTCGACGATCGACCGCCGCGCGCCCGCGCGCGGCGGTCGGTGAGCTGCTTAAAGGTGCATGTCTCGAACGTCGCCGCGGTCGCGGGCCGTGCACTACGAGCGCGCCCGCTTCGACTCCCCGGGGCCGAGGAACATCGCTCTGGGGTCGACGCCGTCCCGTCGAGCGTGTTTGCTGTGGCGCTCGCGGTGGCGGGTCGCGGGCTCGTTCGTGCGCGGTCGCGGCGGCGATCCGTCGTCGCTCGCGCGCGAACGCTGGCGCTGGACTTCGGGCGAACGCTGCGCCTACGATGATCCTGTGCGCGGCTCGAGTCACGACTGGCGTCGGGGCCATCTAGGGCTCGTGCTCGTGCTCGCTACGACCGGTTGCCTCCAGGAGTCGTACGCCGGTGGCCTCACCGAGCAGTGGACCTACTCCGTCGAGCGCGACGCGGACGGCATGACGGTGTCGAGCGAGGGTGAAGTCGTGGTGTTCGGTACGCAGTGGGTTGAGAACTCGGACGTCAGCCTCCCGTGGATCTCGCGGGTGAACGCGGCGGGCGAGGAGCGCTGGACGCGTTGGTACAGCGCCGTGACCGAGATCCTCGATGTCAGGGTGACGGCACACGGCGAGCTGTATGTAGCGAGCGAGCCAAAGTGGCAGATTCTCGGGCAACAGACGACCTGCTCCGCGCTCGCGCGCCTGCGCGCCAACGGGGCGCCGGAGTGGTCGCGCGACTATGACTCGACCGCCGAGGGGTGCTTTCACGGGGTGCTCGAGATGCAGGAATTCCCCGGCGGCGGAGTGGCGCTGGTCGACGGCCACGGCGCGTGGCTGCGCTACGCAGCGGATGGCGCCGCGGAGGCGCGGATTCCGGCAGCGCTCCCTCAGAACGGCTTGTGGGACCGCGGCGGCGCCGTGCTGCGCGGCGACGGCTCCCGCGTCATCGTGATGGCGGACGATCAGGGGCGCTCCGAGGTCGTCTTCCTCAGCCCCGAGGGCGAGGTGCTCCAGACCGTCCCCACCACCGGGAGCATCATCCGCGCGATCGCGGAGCGCAGCGACGGCAGCCTCGTGCTCGCGGGCGCGGTCGAGCAGCCCGGCGAGGGGGTCCTAGAGCGAGATCGCTGGATCGGCTCGCTCGACGCGGAGGGGAGCCTGCAGTGGGAGCAGTGGTTCCGCGGCGAGGGGGGCTTTCGAAGGTCGGAGATCACGGATATTGCGATCGCGCCAGGTGACTACACGATCGCGGTCGGCGTCGAGGACCGCGGTGAACCCCCGAGCCCGACCGGAGACGGCTGGATCGGCGTGTTCAGCCCGGACGGCGCGCTCGCGTGGGAGGCCTTCCCGCAGCGGCTCCACCCGCAGACGGGGGAGCTCGTCACGGCGGTGCCGCGCTGGGTCGCGCTCGATGACGCCGGCGCGGTCTTCATCGGCGGCGGGTCCGGCTGGGCCTGGGTGAGTCGCTACGAGGTCGGGGCATGAGCGCGCGGGGGCTGCTGTGCTGCGGGGTGATGATCGTGTGCGTCGCCTGCGGCGACAGCGGGCCGGCGGTCGGCGCCAGCGACTCCGATGGTCCGCTCGATGACGGCCTCGGCGCGCTCTCGGAGTACGGTCAGCGCCTCCCGAGCTCGCCCATGCTCGACATCGTGTTCGTGATCGACAACTCGTCGTCCATGGGGGTCGCGCAGGCGCGGCTGCAGGCGAGCGTCGAGGCGCTCGTCTCGTCGCTGCGGGCGCCCGCGCTCGGCGTCGACTACCGAATAGCGATGACGACGACCGACATGGGTCACCCCGGCTGCGCCGGCCCCGTGTTCACCCGGCCGCCGGATCGGGGGAGCTTCGCGCTCGAGAGCTGTCGCGCGCGCTTGGGGGACGGCGGCGCCCGTGATGACTTCCTGTTCGAGGGCCCGGCGGCCGTCGACGCGCGCGCGGTGTGCAGCGATTGGTGTGAACCCAGCGTCCACGCCGCGCTCGCCGGGGGCGTGAAGCCGACCTTCGTCGCGGGCGACAACCAGTCGCGCGCGCGCCCCTGGCTGCAGGGACAGGGACCTCGGACCAACCTGCCGGACGCGGTGCTCGGGGCCGTCGCCGCGCTCCCCGTCAACACGGACGCGGACCCGGGCAACGACGTCGACGCGCTGACCGCCGCGCTGCGCTGCGTGCTCCCCCCCGGCGTCACCGGCTGCGGCTTCGAGGCTCCCCTCGAGTCGCTGCGCTTCGCGATCTCGCGCGCCGCGGAGCCGACAGAGTCGAACTTCGGCTTCTTCCGCGACGGGGCGCATCGCGCGATCGTGATGATCACCGACGAGCTCGACTGCTCGTGGAACCCAGAGCAGGTCGCGCTGTTCAGCGAAGAGGACAGCTGGAGCTGGGAGCCAGGCGCGGCGACGCCGACGAGCGCGGTGTGCTGGAACGCCGGCGTGGCCTGCGATGGGCCCGAGCCTGGTCCGTACAGCTGCAGCCCGGTGCAGCGGAACCTCGACGGGAACATCGTCAACGACGAGGACCCCGCCGCGGTCCTGTACCCCCTCACGCGCTATGTCGACGACTTTAGGGCGTTGGGCGAGTTCGAGCTCTGGAACGACCCCGTCGTGTCGCTCATCGTCGGCGTGCCGCGCGGCTACCACGAGGGCGGGATCGAGATCGAGTATCTCGACGATCAAGATCCGGTGCAGCAGATCGAGTTCGGTGTCGGACCTGGCTGTACGGACAGTGAAGGCAACAGCGCGCGGCCGCCTGTGCGGTTGCGGGAGATCGGGCTCACGCCCACGGCGCCGGAGGGGCGTCGCGGGATGCACTCGGTCTGCGACGACGACTACAGCCCGGCGCTCACGCGGCTCCTCGACGGCGCGCGAGATGAACTCGTGTCCATATGCTACGAGGGCTGCGCGCTTGATCTCGATCCGGAGACGGCGGTCATCGACGCCTCGTGCACGGCGGTTGTTGAGCATCGCGAGGAGGGTCCCCTCGAGCTCCCGCTCTGTGAGCGGGACCCCGCGACGGGGGACGCCGCGCCCCCGGCCGGCGCGAGCGGCTGCTTCGGCTTCTTCAACGACAGCGGCGGCGCGACGCCGGAGCTGTTTGACGACCTCGCGCCGGAGTGCGCGTCGGTCGGCTGGAACCTGCAGCTCTTCGTGGTCGGCGTCCCGGGGGACGCGGGGACGGTGCGGGCGCGCTGTCAGCTCAGCGACGAGCTCGAGCGCGACTGCCCGAACCTCGTGCTGTACTGAGCGGGCGCGACGCCTCGCGACCACGGTGAGAAACATGCCCACGCGGGGAAATTCTCGACACCGGACGCCGTCAGCTTAACCATCGAGCGGGTGCGATTACACGGGCTCGAGGATGTCAGCGTCGAGCAGATCGATCGCCGAGCGCAGCGCTCGCGGGGCGAGGTGCATGTACTTGTCGGTCGTCGCCGACTTCGCGTGGCCCGCGAGGCCCTGAATCGCCCGCGGCGCCGCGCCCTTCATGGCGAGGTGCGAGCAGAAAGTATGGCGGAGGATATGCGCGCCGGTCTTCGGCAGCCCCGCGACGCGCTGGGCCCGGTACATCGCGCTCGTGATCACGCCGGTGGTGATCAGCTCGCCGCCCTCGCGGACCAGCACGCGCTCGCCGACGCGCTCGAGGTCCGCGAGCGCCTGCTTGAGTCGCGGCGTCATGGGGACCTGACGGACGCGGCCGCCCTTGGGCGAGCCCTCGTGCCCGCGGCAGACGTTGCGCGCGACCGTGATGACCCCTCGCCGCGCGTCGACGTCGCGCCAGCGCAGCGCGATGATCTCGCCGGTGCGCAGGCCCGCGTCGCCGGCGAGCAGGATGATGGCGAGGGCTCGGGGGTCGCGGTCGCGCGCGGCCGCGATGAGTCGGCGATACTCGTCCTCGTCGTAAAAGCGCGGTCGCCTCGGCGGATCCTTGACCTTCGTGATCCGCGGGACCTCGGCGATGAGCTCCCACTCCCGCGCGACGCGCAGCACCGTGCCGAGCTTGCCGAGCAAGAGGTTGACGGTGCCGGGCGCGACCGGCTGCCGCTTCAGCCGCTGGATGTCGGCGGCGCCGATCTGATCGAGCCGGCTGCGGCCGAACAGCGGGAGCAGATGGTGGGTCCAGGCCTGCTCCCAGTTGCGGCGCGTCGCCGGCTTGAGGCGGTTGGCGGCGACGTAGTCGCTCATGAAGCGCGGCATAAATTCTTTGAGGGTCGGGCAGGTCGCGCGCTTCGACGCGCCCGGCGGCTCCTCGAGGCCGTTGCGCAGGATGTAGGCCTCGCGCTGGCGAGCCCACCGCAGGGCCTGGGCGCGCGTGCTGGCGGGGGCCTTGAGCCGCTCGCGGTACAGCCTCCCATTCGGCAGGCGCACCCGGATGTCTGTCTGCCAGTGGGCTCCGCCGCCGGGGAGTCTTCGTTCTCGTACGTTGACCGCCATCGCGTGCGCTCCTGCGATGATCGTAGCGTCGACGCGCGGGCGAGTGCGCGCGGCGGGCCCGTGCGTATGCATCTGCGCTCGACGGGCGCGGACTCCCGCGTGCTCGCGGCGATCGCTCGCCCGGCGCCGTGGCGCGCGCTCACGGTGCGCGCCCGCGACAACTCGATGACATGTTCTCACGAGCAGGTTGAAAAAACTAGCGGCGATCTCACCGAGGCGAGGCGCGCGCGCGCACGCGGCGAGGCGTGGCCCGGTCGCGCCGCGTGCTCCACACTTCGCAGCGATGCACGCGCTCGGAGTGTTGTTCTGCCGCCCCATGTACCGCCACAGCGGGGTCGACGACCCGTTCACGCGGGACGCCGACATCGTCGAGTGGATGGAGCTCGACGTCCACTGCGCCGCGGCCGAGCTGATCGTCGAGGAGGAGGCCGAGCGCGCGCTCGAGCACCTCCCCGAGGGGCGCGGGCGCTCGCTGCTCTACCGCGGCGTCATCTTGAGCGCGGAGCAGTACGAGGGCCTCTACGAGGCGGCGATGGACCGCGGGTACACGCTCGTGACGGACCCGGCGCAGTACGAGCGCGCGCTGTACCTGCCGGAGTATTACCCGGTGTACGCGGATGTCTCCCCGCGAACGCGCTGGACGTACAGCGACTCGCTGGACGAGGCGTGGGAGGCGGCGCTCGAGCTCGGGCCGCCGCCGTGGTTGATCAAGGACCACATCAAGTCGGCCAAAGAGCACTGGCTCGAGGCCTGCTACGTGCCCGAGGGCGCGGGCCGTGAGGACTTCGATCGGATCGCCAGCAGGCTCCTGGAGCTCCACGCCGATCGCTTCGCGCGCGGCTTCGTGATCCGCGAATTTCTGCAGCTCGCGGCCACGGGGGCGCGCACCGCCGCGCGGCGGATCCCCGACGAGCACCGGCTGTTCTTTTGGCAAGGTCAGCTCGTCGCGCACGCGCCCTACCTCGACTACGGCGAGCCGCTGACCGACACCGCGCCCTTCGAGGCGCTCGGGCGTCGCGTCGACTCGCCGTTCTTCACGGTCGACATCGCGTTCTTGCAGGCGGGCGGCTGGATCGTCGTCGAGCTGAACGACGGCGGGATCTCGGGGCTGCCCGAGCAGCTCGACGAGCGCGAGCTCTACGGGGCGATCTTCGGCATGCCGCGCGACGACTATCGCTAGCCCGCGAGCGCGCGAATCAATAGCGGGCGACGCGGGCCAGACCGGGGGCGCGCTCGCTCATTGGGCGCCGCGGCGGCGAGGCGCTACGAGGAGAGGTGGCGAGCGCTCCGAGCGCTCGTCGACGAAGGTGTCCGGCGGGTCATGCAGAGACCATTCAGGCAGTCGGCGCTCTGCGAGGCGGTTGAGGACGTGATGCGAGGAGCGGGGCCGAGCAAGCCCCGCGACGCGAAGCACCGCGGGTGGGGCCGCGCGCGTCGTCTCCGGCGCCGTGTTCACGGGCGACGCAGCGTGGCCGGCAACGGCGGGCGGTGGCAGAACCAACGGAGCCAGGTGGCGTAGGGGACACCGCGCTGGGTTTGGTAGGCCCACATCGTGAGCCCGCGCGGCGCCCTCGACAGCCAGCCGCGGCGGACCAGGTCGATCGCGCCTGACCAGCGTACGCCACCCGCCGGATCGTGGATCGTGAGATGGTGGCCGCGCGCGAGGAACACGAGCGCGGCCAGCCCCGCGCCGTCGCGTGGCGTGAACGCGTACTCGATGCGCCCCTCCCAGCCCTGCTCCCAGTAGGCCTCGAGGCGCCCCGCGATGGGGTCGTGGGTGGACGGCGCGGACATCTTCGCCGCGACGAGTGTTGCACGCTCGGCGCGCGCGTGAGCGCGCGTCGTCGAACTCGGCGTCCGGTAGACTGCGTGTATGCGCACACGAGGACCGGCCGGCTGGCTCGTCATGTTCACGCTGTGCGCGTGCGCGCCTGCGGTGCCGACGACGACGGGGGAGGGCGGCGGCGTCTCGAGCACGCTCGCGCCCGTCGATCCCTCCGTCGATCAGCTCCCGCGCTGCCCTTCGGGCGCCCGAAGCTGATCGCGGCGGCCGTGATACGCTCCCGCCGAGGTGAAACGCGCTTGGATCGCCGCTGTCGCGCTCGCGCTGACGACCTGCACCGCCTCCGGTGACTCACCGGCCGAGCGCGCGCGGTCGAACGACGCGCCCGCGGTGGAGACGCCGTCGTCGCCCGCGCCCGCGCCCGCGCCCGACGGATTGCTCCCGATCGCGGGCCCATCCCTCGTCCTCGAGTTCAAGGACGTCACGCAGGAGCCCTTCGTGTGGGTCGAGGGCGAGCTGGCGCGCGACTGCTTCGCCGGCTGCGAGGGCGTCGAGGAGCGCCCGGGCAGCTTCGGGCTGCGGGCCAGCAAGGGCGAGCCGCTCACGGCGGTGCGCACCGACGCGGGCGCCAGCGATCGCGGGTGGAGCCAGAAGCTCGAGATCACCGGCGAGCACGTCGGGCGGATCATCGAGTGCCTGGACGGGCCGCGGATGGAGTTCGACGACCAGCTCGTCGCGGGGGATTACCCGGACCGGGTCGTGTTCGCGGTCGCTGGCCCGCTCGGAGCGGCGGGCTACCGAGTGTGGCGCTTCGAGCCCAAGACCGGCGAGCGCCTCGGCGTCAGCGAGCGGCGCGGCGACGGCGAGCGCGTCGACGCGCGGGCGCTGCAGGTCCGCTGCAACCGCGCGGGCGGGATCCGGGTGTTCTCGAGGTACACGCGCGGCGAGAGCGATCGGCTCGTCGTCGAGCTGATCGACGGGGAGGGACGCGGTCGGTCGGCGCGGACCCTCGACGGCGCGCTGCGGCAGACGATGCCGGCGTTCGCGGTGTTTAGCGAGCGGCCCGATGTCATGATCGGGGAGACGCGCGAGCGCTACTCGTTTAAGGGCGGCGCGAAGGGCTCGGAGAAGACGCGCGACCCCTTGCGCTTGCAGCCGAGCGACGGGCGCTTCACCTACCTCCTCGGCCAGCGCCGGGTCGAGCCGATTGAGCTGCTCGAGCACGGCGAGCTCGTGATCGTGGCGACGCTCGATCAGGGGCGAGACGCGCACGTGGTCGCGTTTGAGCGCGAGACCGGCGAGCACCGCTGGACCGCGGAGATCGGCGGCTACGACTACGAGCGCAGGCGCCACGCGACAGGCCTCGCGCTGTTCGGGCGCGGCGGCGGGTCGCCCCCCGAGTTCATGCTCGAGCTGAAGGGGGAGCGGCTGGTGTTCTACAATTACGGCTACGTCGACTACATCAACGTGCTCGACCCGGCGACCGGCGAGGTGCTGGTGCGGCAGCTGTTTCATCTGCTCTAGCGCGCTTCCGCGGTCGCCTGCTTGATCAGGCAGGCGCGCGGTCGCGCGGCGGCGGCGCGGAGATCTGCTGCCGGGCCGGCGCGACGTGAGCGGCGCGCGGCGGACTGGCGCGTACTCGGGCGAGCTGGGCGACGCGTTCTCGCGCGGCGGGTCACGTAGTCAGCTTCGCTAGCATCGTTGTATGCGCAGGAGGAGGCCCGTTGCCGCGACGCTCCCGTGAGCGGGGCGCGCGCGCCGAGGACCGCTCGGGAGACGCCGCGCTCGCGGAGGACGACGGCGAGACGCTGCCGCGCGTGCTCTACGTGCGCGACTTCGCCGGGCTCCTGCGGATCAGCCCCAAGGCGCTGCGGCACCGAGTCGCGCGCGGTCAGGTGCCGCCGCCGTTCCGCCTCGGGCGCGCGCTCGCGTGGACGCGCGAGGCGGTGACGCGGTGGCTGCAGGAGTGCGACCGCGGGGTCGCGCGCGTGCCCGTCAAGATGACCCTTCGTCCATACGCGAACGACCGCGCGCGCTGGCACGTCGACCTCCGCTACCGCGACCCGGAGGACGAGGGGCGAGAGCGGCGCAGGCGGATCGTCGCGCCGCCCGGCATGAGCGAGGCGGAGGCGCGCGCCTGGGGGAAGGAGCAGGTCGCCAAGCTCCACGAGGCCCGCGAGGACGGCGACGAGCGCGTCGAGCTCCCGCGCCGAGACCCGCGAAGCCGGCGCGCGCGCCAGGCCGGGGTGACGCTCGCGGAGTTCTACGAGCAGCGCTTCGAGCCCGAGCACGTCCGGCTGCAGAAGCCGGCGACGCAGGACGGCTACAGCTCGGTGTTCCGCGGCCACATCGGCCCGCTGCTCGGTGAATTGCCGCTGGCGGCGATCGACGACGAGCGCGCGATGTGGTTTCGCGCCCAGCTGCACGGGCGCATGAGGGCGAGCAGCGCCAACACCGTGATCGGCAAGCTCAACGCGATGCTGCGCTTCGCTCGCAAGGCGAAGCTGATCTCCAGCACCCCCGAGCTGCGCCCGCTGCCGACGCCGCGCAAGCGACCGAAGCGCGTGTACTCGGACGTCGAGATCCAGGGGCTGGTCGAGGCCGCCGAGGCCAGCGGCTCCGAGGCCGCCGTGGTCTGCCTGCTCGCCGTCGACATGGGGCTGCGGGTCTGCGAGATCTGCGCGCTCGAGTGGGCCGACATCGACCTCGAGCGCGGGGCGATCACCGTGCAGAACAACACCTACCGGGGGAAGAAGCAGACGCCCAAGGGGGTCATCGGGACGCTCGTGATGACCGCGCGCCTGCGGCGGGCGCTGCTCGCCTACCGCGACGTCGCGCCGCCGGGAGCGCTGGTCCTCTACCGGCAGACCTCGCACACCGGGATGCGGCCGGCCGCGCACACCGATCACTCGATCCGCTACCTGCTCAACAAGCTGCAGGACGCGGCCGGGCTCGCGCGCAGCGGGCCTCACCTGCTGCGGCACACCGCGCTCACGCGCCTGGCGCGGCTGGGCGCGAGCATCTACGAGGTTCAGGCGGTCGCCCGCCACTCGCGGCTGGAGACGACCCAGGCTTACCTCCACATGCAGCAGGTCACGCTGGCCCGCGACGCCGCGCGACTGCTCGACCGCGCCAACGCGGACGCGGGCGGCGGGCGCGACGACGCGGCCGATCCGTGACCGCGCCGCTCCCTCGCGCGCTGCGGGTCGCGTGCTACCATCCCGGCGCCTTGAACGAACACAGCCCGCTCACCGATCTCGAGCGTCACGAGGTCTCGCTCGCGCAGCATCAGCTCACCGACTTTCGCGCGATGAACCTGTTCCGCATGGTCGCGGCCCGGGTGATCCCCGGGAGCGTCATCGACGTGGGCTGCGGCGGCGGCGGCATGGTCGCCTGGCTCTTGGAGCATGGGCACGACGCGCGCGGGATCGACATGTCCGCGTCGACGGTGCGCGCGGCCCAGCGCTTCCTCGAGGGCCGCGGCCTCGACGGGTCGCGGATCGAGAACGTCGCGCTGGAGGAGCTCATCGCCGACGGGCAGCACTGCGACAACGTCGTCAGCATGGACGTAATCGAGCACATCGAGGACGACGTGGGGGCCTTCGCCAAGCTCGTCGAGCTGACGCGGGTCGGCGGCCGGCTCGTGATCACGGTGCCGGCGATGATGGCGCTGTGGAGCGAGCGCGACGTGGCGATGAAGCACTACCGCCGCTACGCGCCCGCCGAGCTGCGCGCGCTCGCCGAGCGGCACCCGCTGAGGATCGAGGAGCTGCGCTACTGGAACATGCTCGGCGCGCCGCCGACCTACCTCAAGCAGAAGCTCTCGCGCAAGGCGCTCGACGAGTCGTTCCGCTACGGCAAGCAGAGCCTCGGCGCGCGGATGCTGCGCTCGGGGCTCTCGACCTGGTTCCGGCTGGTCGAGAACAACATCCGCCCGCCGCTCGGGCTGACGCTGATCATGTCGGCGACGCGTCTGTCTTAACGATCACGTCGACGCGCCGGCGCTCGGGTACAATCAACACCGGGGCGACGAGTGGGCGATCGGGTCAGCGTGATCTCGCAGAGCGTGTCTGGAGCGTGGTCCGTCACGCTCGAGCTCGACACGCGCGCGCTCACGGTCACGGTCGGGCGCGAGACGATCCGGCGTGACCACATCACACGCGACGAGGCCCGCCGTGTGCGAGCCATCGCCGCCCGGCTGCACGCCCGCGGAGACCTCCGGTATGAGACGCAATTCTCGAGCGGCGAGGACACCTTCGCGGTCACGCTCGACGGGCAGCTCGTGAAGTGGGTGTTCATCGACGAGACCGGCGGCGGCGGCGGGGAGGCCACGCCGCTCTACGAGTGGGCGACGCTCCACCTGCGCGTAGCGAAGGCGAGGAGCGCCGCCGATTAATCCGCGCGGCCCCGCGCGGTCAGCCCGCGGGCGGCTGCCACAGCTCGACCTTATTGCCCTCGGGGTCGATGACCCACCCGAAGCGGCCGAACTCGCTGTCCTCGACCTTATCGACGACCTCGCAGCTCGCGGCGCGGAGCTGGGCGAGCATCGCGTCGAGGTCGCGCACGCGGAAGTTCACCATGAACGAGCTCGTGCTCGGCGCGAAGTACTCCGTGTCGTCCGAGAACGCGTTCCACACCGTGAACGCGCGCCCCTCGGGGTCGTCCTCGCGCCACTTAAAAACCGCGCCGCCCCAGCTCTCGAGCGGCACCCCGAGGTGTTCTTGGTACCAAGCGGCGAGCGCCGCCTTGTCCTTCGCCTTAAAAAACAGTCCACCAATTCCGAGTACGCGCTCCATCCGTGGTGCCTCCAATCGCCGCAACCATGCCTCAGCGCGCGAGCGAGAACAATCTTCGCGATCGCGTCGTCGCCCGGGCTGACGCGATCGGCGCTACGCCGCGCACTCCCAGCGCGTGCCGTCGTGGGCCAGGTCTACGCAGCGCCCCTCGAGACTACGCGCCCGGGTTTGAGACTCGAGGCTGGTCGCTACGGACCCAAGCTGTACGCCGGAGGCAGCCACGGCGGCCGGTCCAGCCCGAACTCCCGCTCGAGCACGTGCTCCGCCGTCTGCAGCGCGCCCTCGATCCAGCCCTGCTTGTTCGAGTACGCCTCGCCGCAGATATAGACCCGCTCGCGCGGCAGCGGCCGGCGCATCCGCGCCATCACCGTCCAGTAGCGGAAGCCGGCCTTCCACGCGTGCCAGCCGCCCCCGAAGGGATCCACCGACCAGTCCTGAAAGACAGCCGTATACGGCCGCGGGATCGAGCGCAGCCCGTGGGCCTCCGCGACCAGGCGCGCGCACATCTCGACCATCTCTTGGGTCACGTCGCGGACCAGGTCCGGCTCGACCGGCGGGCCTGACACGTATCGGTTCGTCGCGCCCGTGAACGCGCGCCCGTTCTCGAAGCCCTTCCAGAACGCCACCGAGACGTCGTCGCTGTAGCTCGCCATCATCAGCGAGTTCGTGTTCGCCGGGTCGCCGCCTGGCTGCTCGCCCTCGGTCTCGAAGTAGTAGGTCTGGCGGATCGGCAGATCGCAGATCGAGCGCCCCGCGTAGAGCCCGAGGCCGCGCCACCACGGCTGCTCGAAGCCGAGGAAGAACTTGAAGGCCGCCTGGCTCACCACCGACTTCAGGTGCGCGCGAAACCACGGATCGGCGAACAGCAGCGTGTCGCGGTCGAGCAGCTCGAGGGCGCGGCGCGGCATCGCCAGCACCACGTGGTCCGCGTGCACCGTCAGCGGCGGCGCGCCCTCGAGGTCACGGGTCTTCCCGAGCCGCGTGTCGGTTCGGACCATGCGCAGGCGATATGGACGCGCGCCCTCGCCCGCGCGCGTGAAGCCGTCGAGGCGGAGGTTTCGCCTTACCGTGTCCGCGCCGCGCTGGGCCCGGGAGATCCGGTCGCAGGCCCGCGCGAGCGCGAGCGGCAGCTCCTGCATGCCGCGCTTGAGCGTGCGGTAGATGACCTCGCCGCCGAACTCGTCGATCTGCAGCGCGGCCGCGGCGTTGGCGTTGGAGACGTTGGTGTCGTAGCCGCCGGCGTCGCGCACGTAGCGGTAGCCCTCGCTGGTCAGCGCCTTGGCGAGCAGGTTCCAGTAGCCCGTGCAGTACAGCGGCTCGCCCAGCACCTCGCGCTCGCCGAACACCGAGACGTCCTGCCCCGCGACGAAGGGCGTGTAGGTCGCCATGACCTGCGCGAGCAGCTCGTCGGGGGTCTTGCCGCGCTCGTGCGGCCCCAAGAAGAAGCGCTCGCCGGCCGCGGCCGCGAGCTCGTGCTGGCGCATCAGCTTGCGCCGCAGGTACACCAGGTTGTCGCGCGTGCCGGTCGGGGGCGCGCCCGCGCGGCCGCCGAGCGGCCGCGGGTCGGCGACCAAGAACGGTCGCGTCGCCAGGCCGAGCTCCTCGACGACGCCGTGCACGAGCCGCTGCTGGTTGGGCAGGTAGCGCATCCCGCCCAGCTCGGCGTTGACGTGGGGCATACCCGGGAGCGCGCGCGAGAACAGCCTGCCGCCGAGCCGCTCGCTGGATTCGAACACCGCGACGGTCCGCGTCGGATCGGCCGTCAGCAGGCGCCACGCGGTGTAGAGCCCGGAGACGCCGCCGCCGATGATGGCGGTGTCGATCTCGAGTCGATCGGGTGCTTCGGTCGCTGCGCGGCTGCTCTCGGCTGTCATCACTCGCTCTACTCCGGCGTGGCTCGGGAGTATTTCGAGTATGACCGAGACCCGTGCTCCGCGGCGGATCACGAGCACAAAGCACGCGCGGTCTCGCAACCGCGCGGCCGGAACCGCGCCAGCGCGCGGTTACATGTCTCTAGATGCAGGTTTTTCGGGCGGCCTCAGCCGTGGTCGTGGTCGTGGTCGTCGTGCGAGTGGCCGACTCCGTCGGCCGGGCACTCGCCCTCGCCCTGGAAGTGCCCCTGGGTCTTGAGCTGCGCGCGGACGTAGTCCCACATGGTGTTGAGCGGGGTGATCGGCGAGCCGCCCAGCTGGTAGCGGTCGTCGAGCTCGACCAGGTCGCTGGGGCTGATGGCCTCGAGCTCCGCCTGCGTCACGGCGCCGTCGAGGTCGAGGTCGCTGTCGGCGAGCCACTGCGCGAGCCGCAGCGTGCCGCCCTCGCTGCCCTCCGGGAAGCCGTTGAAGAAGATGTGGTCGCCGTGGATCGTGATCGCGGCCGTCTGGGTCGCGCCCGAGGTGACCACGACGCCGGGGGTGCCGTCGATCTCGCAGGGGCCGAAGACGGTCTCGGCCTCGGCGCCGATGCGGAAGCTGATGTTCGTGTTGACGTAGCAGGGGTCACCCGCGCTGTTGGTGGTGCCGGCGTCGACCGCCGCGCCCCCCGGGGTGGCGAGGCTCGCCGGCGGGCACGAGATCCCGTCCGCCTTGGTGAGGGTGCCGTTGATGAGGTAGGTCCAATCGCTGGCCTGCATCTCGGCGAAGTCGGCCTCGCTGACCGAGTCGTCGCGGCTCGCCTCGCCGGCGCCGTGGGTCCCGTAGAAGAACTCGTAGGTGCCCTCCGCCAGCTCGGTGATTCGCCACTTCGAGACGCCCGCGGGCGGGATGGTGGTGAGGTCGATGGCGTAGGCCTCGGGCGCCTCGCCCTCGATCTCCTCGTCGGTCGAGAGGTGGATGTCGATCTCGCCCACCACGGCGACGTACTGCGAGAAGTCGACGGTCCAGCCGTCGCGGATGTTCTCGACGCCTTCCCCTGGGGACAGGCCGTCGATGATCACGCTCTCGGCCTCGAGCAGGACGTCGAGCTCGGCGTCTCCGCCGGCGCCTTCACAGGCGAGCGTGAGCGGCGCGGCGGCCGCGAGCGCGGTGAGGATGATGAGGCGAGGACGATGCGCGAAGACCATGACGCGCTGTCAGTAGCGCGCGCGGGTTGCTTTTGCAATCGTGTTGCGTTTTGCAGAATTGAACAACTGTGCAACCGAGCGCTAGCGGTGGTGCAGGCAGGTGTGGATCAGCGTCTCGATGTCCCGGGCCCGCTCGACGCACTCCATCGCGCCGTCGTGCAGCAGCCGGCCGACGCAGGCCTCGAGGTCGGGCTGGTAACGGTCGCGCAGCTCGGCGCGCATACGCCCCAGCAGCACAGGGTCGTTGTAGCCCTGGCTCGTCAGCTCGATCTCGACCATGCGATCGAGGATCCGGCCGCAGTCCTCGGGCGTCGCGCGCGTGTCGTTGCACCCGCCCGTGAGCGCGGCGGCGAGGGCGACGGTGAGGGCGCGCTTCATCGGGTAAACCGTACACGGATCGGCGGCGAGGTCGCCTGGGTGCGCGCGCCGTCGTCGTCCAGCGCCGGGGTGAAGCGGGCCCGCGCGGCGCAGCGGATCGCGGCCTCGCCGAAGCCGTGGCCTGGGTCGCGCACGACCTTGACCTTGAGCGGGCGCCCGCGCCGGTCGACGGTGACGCGCACGGTCGCGGAGGCCTCGTTGATCTCGAGGCGGTCCGCGGCCGCCGGCCACGCGCAGTCCCAGTCGCCGGCGACCGGCGCGGGCGCCCGCGCGCGGCTGCGCGCGGGCTTGGTCTTCGGCGTCGGTGGCGGCGCGCTGGGCGGGGTGGGCGAGGCGTCTTTGACCGGCGTCTTCGCGCCGCCGCCCTGGGCCGTGCTGCCGCCGGCGTAGAGCGCCCCGTCGCCGGTGACGATGCCGGTGAGGTCGACCGGCGCCTCGCCCTCGCTCGTGAGCGCGCGCCCGGCTTGGGCGGGGGGCGTGCGCGGGCGGGCGGGCTGACGGCGCGTCGAGGGCTCGGCCTTGGCGAGCTTGGGAGGGCTGGTCTCGGGGGCAGGCTCGGACGGCGGCGGGATGTCCTCGGGGACCGGTTCGGGCGGCGGCGGTCGCTCGGGCTCGGGCTCGGGCTCGGGCGGCGCGGTCGTGACGCCCTCGAGGCGCGCGAGGTCGCGGTGGATCTTGCCGGCCAGCAGGATCGCCCAGCCGTCGAGCGGCGGGCCCGAGCGCCAGGTAGCGACGACGATGGCGCTGTACAGGCAGGCCGCGACCAGCAGCGCGACCGTGAGCGGGCGCGCGCGCGGCTGCGGGCGCGTCTCCCAGATCGCGTCGACGATCGAGGGCGCCTGGCTCACGGATGACCTCCCTCGGGCGGGAGCGGGTCGGCGGCGAAGGCCACCTTGTCGAGCCCGGCGCTGCGCAGGCGGTCGAGCACGTGCAGCACGCGCTCGTGGGCGGCGCTGCCCTCGGCGTGGATCACCGCGCGCGCGCCCGGGCTGCGCTCGAGCGTGGCCGCGACGAGCAGCCGCAGCGCGTCGTCGTCGCCGGCGGGGTCGCCGTTGATCAGCACCTGGCCGCGCGCCGGCACGATCACCGAGAGCACCACCTGGATGTCTTTGGTGTTGGTCGCGTGGGGCAGGTCGAGGGGGACCGCCGGCGTGGCGACGACCTTCGCCGTGACCATGAGGATGATCAGCAGGACGAGCGTGATGTCGACCAGCGGGGTGACGTTGATCCCCGTGATCGGCCCGCGACCGGAGCCGGCGCTAGCCATCGCGCGGCTCCTCGTCGTCGCGCGCGCCGACGTAGGCGAGCACCAGCCGCGAGAGCACCTCGCTGCCCTCGAGCAGGGTGGCGACGCGGCGCTGCAGGTAGTTGTAGGCGGCGATCGCCGGCAGCGCGACCAGGATGCCGACGGCGGTGGCGACGAGCGCCTCGGCGACGGCGGCCATCACCGCCTGCGAGGCGACGGCGCCCACGGGCTCGCCCGCGCCCTCGGGCGCGCCGTGACCGAGGGCCTCGAAGGCCTGGATCACGCCGATGACCGTGCCGAGCAGGCCGATGAAGGGCGCGTTGTTGCCGAGCGTCGCCAGGAACGCGAGCCGTCGCTCGAGGCGCATGCGCTCGAGCGCGGTCGCGCTCTGCATCGCGTTGTCGGCCGCGCGCGCCCCCCGGGGCGCGAGCTCGAGGCCGGCCGCGGCGATCCGGGGGGCGACCGCGCCGGTCGCCCGCAGGGTCTCGATGGCCTCGCGCCGGCGGCCCTCCACGAGCGCCTGCGAGAGCGCGCGCGAGAGCGCCTCGAGGTCGACCGAGACGGCGCGGTAGGTGAGCAGGCGCTCGACGAAGACGATGACGCTGGCGAGCGAGAGCGCCGCCAAGAGCCACAAGATCCACGCCGTGCCGGCCTGCAGGAGGAGGTGAGAGACGCGCTCGACCGTGTCCATCGCTTCAGCTCTCCTCGCTCCACGTGAAGCTGGGTCGGGGGCCGGAGACGACCTGATCGCGGATCGCCTTGTAGCCCTGGCTGCCGGCCGTGAACTCGACGCGCGCGGCGCAGCCGATCCCGCGGTAGCAGCGAGCGCCGTCCGCCTCGCAGTCGCGCTCCATCACGACCTGACCGTCTGGGCCGCACACTCGCTCGAGCGCGCCAGCGCAGACCAGCGGCGGGCCGTCCGCAGCGCATGTCTCTTCAACCAGGAGGGCGGAGAAGTCGATCTGCAGGACCCACGGGCGCGGGTCGAAGCGGATCAGCAGCGCGCTCTCGACGTCCGCGCGCAGCTCGTGCTCGAAGGCCTCGCTCGCGCTCTTGCGGATCACCGAGACGCCCTGCTCGGTCTCTTCCTCCTGCCGGATCGCCACGTTCGCGATGAAGGGGATCGCGCGCTCGCCGAGCTGGGCCTGCCCGGCCAGGCGCACGGAGCTGTCGCCCAGGGCCTCGGCGGCGTCGAGGATCAGCGGCTCCTGCTGCGTGAGCGTGGACGCCAGCCCGAGGTCGAACATCCACGAGCGGACGACGCCGGTGACGCCCGTGAGCGCGCCGACCTCGACGGGCTCGGGATCGAGGGCGTCGATCACCGCGCTGTCGAGCCACTCGAGGCGCGCCGTCTCGCACAGCTCGCCGGCCTGCGCGCCCGCGCAGAGGTACAGCGGCCCGAAGGCCAGCTCGGCGGCGTTGAGCGTGATCATGGCGCCGCCTTTACCCTCAAACGGCGCGTCGGGCAGCTCGGCGCCCGCGACCCGCAGCGCCGCGCTCGTCGGCTCCTGACCGGTGTCGCAGGCGACGAGCGGCGCGAGCGTGACGAGCGAGACGAGCGCGAGCGAGCGCCGGGCGCCGAGCGTTGCGTGGTTCACAGCGTGACCCCCAGCGTGATCAAGAACGAGAACGGCGCGCCCGCGGAGATGTGCCGCGCGGGCGTGCGCGGGCGCGGCCGCGCGGGGTTCCAGTGCGAGGCGAAGTTGTACTCGACCGCCGCGTAGTCGCGGTTGAGCACGTTGAAGAACGCGGCGCCCAGGTCGAGCGGCCCGAAGCGCAGGCCGCCCGAGAGGTCCAGCAGCGGCACGTGATCGGCGCGCGCGCCGTAGGGCAGCGGGCGCGGCGAGAGGTACGAAAAGCCCGCGCCCAGGCGACCGGAGAGCGGCCACTTGGCGCCGGCGCGGGCGAGCGGGCCATGGACGCCGAGGTCGGCGCGCGCGACCACCGGGGCGACGAAGGGCAGCTTCTGACCCTGCGTAAACGGGGGCTGCGGATCCTCGGCCGTGGCGGGCGGCGGCTCGAGCAGGGTCGCGTCGACGTAGGTCACCGAGAGCGCGCCCAGCAGCCACGGCAGCGGCCGGGTCTGCGCGGTCACGACGGCGCCCAGGCGGCGGGTCGCGCCGATGCGCTCGAGTCGCCCCTCACGTGGTTCAAAGGCCACGTCGTCGGAGAGCTGCGTGAAGTAGCCGGCGGTCGTGAGCTCGAGGCGCTCGTCGCGACCGAGGCGCAGCCCGAGGTCGGCCGAGCGGACCTTGGTGAAGGGCGCGCGCTCGCCGTCCGCGAGCGTGCGCGCCTGGGGCGAGCGGTAGCCCTCGCCGTAGGCCGCCCGGATCGCCAGCCAGTCGAGCGGCGTGACCTCAGCGCTCGCGCGCGGCCCGGCGGCGAGGCCCTGGGCGCTGCGGCGAAAGCCCGGCAAGAAGCTGTCGTCGGGGCGGGTGGTCGGCGCGAAGTTCCCCAGGCGATCGTCGACGTCGTAGAACAGCGCGTCCATGCGAACACCCGCGCGAAGGCGCAGGTACTGGGTGAAGCGCCAGTCGAGGTCGCCCCACAGCCCGAGGTCGAGGCCGTGGATCACGGCGTCGACGCGGTGGTCCCAGCTCTGGTTGCGGACCGCGGCGTCGAGCAGGTACTGGGCCTGCTCCACGCGATCGAGGCGACCGTCGAGGCCCAGCTCGACCGTGCCGATCGCCCACCACGCCGGGCGGTAGGGGCGGGTGCGGTAGCGGCCCGAGAGGCCGGCGGAGACGGTGCGGTTTTGCAGCTCGAAGAGGTCGCCGCGACCGCCGACGGACTCGAGGCTCTGGGACTTCTGGGTGAAGCCGGTGAAGTTAGACTGCAGGCGGAAGCTGTCGTAGCCGAGCCACAGCCCGACGCCCGCGTTGTCCCCCCTCGCGCCGCGGTACTCGGGGAACAGGCCCGCCATCACGCGGCCCGCGAGCGCGCTCTGGGCGAGCGCGGTCGGGTAGGGGTACACCCCGTGGTAGTCGACGAGGCCGGCGTCGATGTCGTCCTGGCGCAGCACGCCCGCGAGGCCCGCCCGCGCGCCGTGCATAAAGCCGATGACGCGGTGGCGCCAGGGCCCCTCGGGCTTGCCGAAGCGCGCCTGCACGATCCCCGAGGCCTGCTGCCCCTCGCGGTTGTCGCCGAAGCCGTCGGAGCGCTGGTACTGGACCGCGGCGAAGGTCTCGTCGGGCTGGTCCTCGGGCGCCCACAGGGCGAGCTGGCGGAAGGTGTTAAAGCGCCCGTAGCTCGAGGCCGCCCGCCAGCCGCGCTCGCGCACGCCGAGGCGAATGTCGAAGCTGCCGGCGACCGCGAAGTCACCCTGTCGCGGATCGTAGACGCCCTCCATCGCGTGCAGCTCGTCGACGGTCTCGCCGATCAGAAAGCCGAGGTCGGCGTAGCCCTGCCCGTGGATGTGCGAGGGCAGGTTGATCGGCAGCCCGCCGACACGCATCTCGATGTCCTGACCGTGGTCGGCGTCGAATCCCCGCAGCATGTAGCGGTGCGCCACCGCCATGCCCTCGCCGCGCCCGATGAACACGCCCGGGGCGCTGCGCAGGACCTCGGCGCCCTCCGAGCGCGGGGCCGCCTCGAGCAGCTCGCGGTCGACCGTGAAGCTGCTCGCGCCGCGCTCTTGCTCACGCAGCTCCCGCTCGCCGCGGACGGTGACGTCGATCGCCTCGTCCCCGGGGGCCTCGCTCGCCGCGTCGCCGGGGCCGGGCGCGCTCGTCTCCGCGGGCGTCGACGTGTCCTCGGGGATCGGTCGATCCGTCGTCGTCGGGCGGCTCGGCGCGGGCGGCTCGGGCGGCGCCGGCGGGGTGAAGCGAACGGACACGCGGATGCGGCTGGCGATCGCCTGCTCGCCGCGTCGCGCCGGCGCGAACCTCCACGCGCGGACCGCCGTGATCGCGGCGGCGTCGAAGGCCGCGCCGCCCGAGCTGGCGACCTCGATGTCCTCGCCGACGTCGCCGTCGGACTGGATGGTGATCAGCAGCGCGACCTCGCGCTCCTCGGCTCCGTCGTCGCGCGCCTCCTCGGGGTAGACCGCCGGCGTCTGCTCGAGCAGCACGGGCGGGCGGATCGCGTCCATCGCGGTCGGGGGCTCGGCGCGCGCGAGCGCTGGCGCGACGATCAGCGCCGAGACCACAGCCGCGTACGCGCTCGCCCGGACGAGCGCGCCCATGCACCGACGCGTCACGAGGATCGTCGGTACCACGCGCCTTCGCCCCTCTGCAATCGTGTTGCGTTAGCGCCACGGCGATTCTCTGTGCACGTGGGAGCGCTTGAACAACTGTACAAGTATTCGTTGGTTGAACCGGCGACACCCCGCGGGCGTCAGCGCCGTGCTCTCGGGGCATGACGGGCGAACCCGCCGACGCCGACCCCCCGCACATGAGCCGCAGGCGCGCGGACGCCGTCATCGCGCCCAGATTTTTTCTCGCCGAGCTGAAGAAAACCCACCCCCGTGGCTACTCCCGATGCGTGGTCCGACGCGGCCGCGCCGGTGACTCCAGTCGAACGCGATGGGTCACGCGGCGCGTTCGCCGGGCGACTCCGGGACCGCGCCGCGCCCCGTCGCCGTGTGCACGTCGGCGGGGTCACGCGCCTCTGTCTCTACCTATCTGCATCGAACTTGAACCCGAACTCGAACTCGAACGAACCCGAACGAACCCTATCTCGACGCTCTCACCACGAGGAACCAAACTATGATCCGCACGCTCATCTCCAAGCTCATCCCCGCGACCCTCATCACCGGCACGCTGCTCGCGGCCACGACCGCCTCGGCCGCCGCGCTCGAGGAGCGCGTGCACGTGGTCGGCAACATCGCCTACGGCGCCAGCGGTGACTACGTGTTCACCGAGACCTACTACGAGGGCAACCCGGTCTACGTGCTCGAGACCGACGCGACCTTCCGTCTCTACCGCCGGCAAAACGGCACCTGGTACATCGACTTCAACGAGCTCGACGAGCAGTGGTCGGGCACGATCGCGATCGGCCCGAACGCGGCGACGCCCTACGACGGCCTCTGGGACAAGAGCGAGCAGGGGGCGGCGCCGACCGACGCCATCGAGCTCTCCGGCACGCCCTACACGAGCTTGACCGCGGGCACCTACACGCTCAGCGACACGCTCCACAACGGCAAGCCCGTGTATCAGCGCCAGTCCGGCGGTTACACCTTCTCGGTCTACCAGCGCAGCAACGGCGTCTGGTACCTCGACTTCGACGCGCTCGACGACAGCTGGTCGGGCACGCTCGCCCACGGCCACGCGGCCGCCGAGCACCCGTGGCACGGGACCTTCAACGGCGCGATCGTCTCGCCGACCACCGCCGTCGAGATCGCGGACGCGCCGTACAGCTCGCTGACCTCGGGCGTCTACGCCCTCAGCGGCGAGAGCCACAACGGCAAGCCGGTGTACCAGCGCCAGTCCAGCGGCTACACCTTCTCGGTCTACCAGCGCAGCGACGGCAAGTGGTACCTCGACTTCGACGCGCTCGACGACAGCTGGTCGGGCACGCTCGCCCACACCAGCGCCGCCGCCGAGGCGCCGCTCGAGGCGGACTGGAGCCTGACGATTTCGAACCCGACCGAGTAGCGTCGCGTCGCTGGTACACGCAGGGCGCTCGCGCGTTGTCGCGGGCGCCCTCGTCGTGCTCGCGGGGGCGGTCGTCGGGCATCGACGCGCGCCGTCACTCAGCGGAGGACAGCGTCCGTCTCGCTAGCTCGGCGTAGGGGCCCTTCGGGTGGTGGGCGAGGTACTCACGCGCGGCGTCCTCGGCAGCAGCGGAGTCCGTCTCGCGTTCCGAGAGCGAGCGCAGGAGTCGGCCGCGAGCTCCCGGCGCGAAGCGACCATCGGGGTAGTCCTGCACGTAGCGTGAGAACCAGGCGATCGCGGCCGCTTGATCCCCGGCGAGCTCGCTCTCGACACGGCCGAGCAGGAAGCTCGCGTGCTCGGCCGCGGGACTCTCCGGAAACTGCCGTCGCAACTCGAGCAGCGCGGCGCGGGCGTCATCGACTCGACGATGCGCGCGGGCCTCGTTCGCGCGTTTCAGGAGGGCGCCCGCCGTGAGCGTCGGCGCAGGAGCCGGCCGCGCGCGGTTTGTCGTAGAGGCGCGGCGACGCGTGGCGCTCGTGTCCGCCCCGACGAGAAGGTGAGCAGGTTCGGCCGCTCGCTGCTCGTGCGCATCAACGGCGGACGCGGGATCCGGGGGCCCTTCGAACTCGGCGATCGGGTCGGGCTCCGAGGGGCTCGTGAGCGCGCGGGTCTCGCTTGGATAGCGGGGAACGGAGCGCGCCGGCGCGAACTCGACTCGGTGTGCCTGGCCGGGCGTCTCGAGCTCGGTCGCGGCTGGCGCTTCGTAGTAGTGCTCGGCGTTGACGTCGGTGCGCGCGTCCAGTCGTCCCCAGAACAGCAGCGCCAGGCTGGCGGCCGCCGCGAGCGCACTACCCGTCACGATCGCCGCGGTGTGGCGCGCGCGTCGACGCCGAAGGGCCGCCTCGACCCCGGCGAGCTGCCTCGCGAAGCGCTGCGGCTCACCGGGCGCTTCACCGGCGGCGCGCAGCAGACCGCGAAGCCATTCGGTCGGATCTCGTCCCGCGTTCATCTCGCCCCCCCCTCGTCGCTGACGCGACGCAGACACGCGAACAACTCCGGCTGTCGCTCGAGCAGCTTGCTCAACGCGCGCTCCGCTCGCGCGAGGCGGCGCTTCACGGTCGCCCGCGAACAGCCGCAGATCGTGGCGGTCTCTTCGATCGAGCGCTCCTCGACGCGGCGCAGCAGCAGCGTGATCCGCTCTTGTGGGTCGAGCTCGTCGAGGAGGCGGTAACCTCGACGCGCGAGGTCTCGATCGAGCAGCTGCGGTTCCGGGTCGAACGCGCGCTCCGGGATCCGCGGCCAGAGCTCGACGATTCGGCGAACCCGTCGCCAACGCAACTTGTTGCGCACCACGTTCACGGTGACGCGGGCGACCCACGCCGCCTCCCGCGTGGGGTCGCGGAGCCCTCCGGCCCGCGTAATCACCCGCACGAACACGTCTTGCACGATGTCGTCGTGATCGACGTCCGGGCCCAGAAGGCGATAGACGAGCCGGTTGACGTGGGCGCGGTGGCGTACGAACAGGGCGTGGGCGCGGTCTGTGCTCGCGGAACTTTCTGCTCGCTCCATCGCGCTGGACCGAACGGGATCGCGCATCGTTGTCGTGCGGCTGTTCATCACGTGGAAGGGCTCGACTCTTGCTTGTAGCAAGACACGTCAGCCCCTCGAGGTGGCTCACTCGGCGGCGTGAGTTCGAGCAGCGTTGCGCGCGCGTTCGCGTGCCCCTACCATCGCCGCGATGCGCATCTTCCCGGTGGCTACCGGGTCAACGAGGTTGAGGCGCGCGGTGATGCTCGCGTCGATGCTCGCCCCGACGTGGGTCGCTGCGGGTCCTCCAGCGCGACCGAGAGTCGCCGTCGTCCCTAGCGACGCCCGTGTCCCCCGAGAGGTGCTCGACGCGCTGCGCTTCGAGCTCGACCAGGCCGGCTACGACGCGGCGGATGAGCCGGGCTCCGTCGCGGTGACGATCGTCATCACCGTGGACGATGAGCGGTGGCGGCTGGACGTCAACGACTCCACAAACAATGTTCAGCTCCACGCTGAGGGCGCCTCCGCTGATTCGCCGGGGACCATCGGGCTGGTCGCGGTGGAGCTCCTCGTCGAGTCGAGCGTCGAGTCGAGCGTTGAGCCGCGCGTCGAGTCAACGGAGCCCGAGTTGGCTCCGGAGCCGGCTGCAAGCGGCCCGCCCGACACGTCGCCACCGGACACCGCGCCGTCACCAGCGCGTGGGGCCGATGACCCTCCCGCCAGCGTGACGCCCGAGCCGCGCGCGCGGGCCTGGGCGTTGGAGGCCGGCGTGGTCGGTGCCAGCCTCGGTGTTGTGGGGCTGATGATCAACCTGCAGCGACGGTGGCCGCGCGCCGCGTTCGGTCTAGGTCTCGAGGGGGGCTTCCTCGCGGTCGCCGTCACGGAGTCGACGGCCATCGGCAACCTCTCGACCGGGAGCGGCGGCTTCGTCCGCGGCCGAGTCAGCGGAGCCTACGTGTTCCGATCTGGGTCTCGCGCGCGACCGCACCTCGGCGGGGGGATCGAGCTCGCGGTACCGCTCTTGCGCAGCCGCTTCGAGGGGGACGGCGTGCTCGTCGACGGGCTCGAGTACGGGCTCGCGCTGGCGCCCGTCGGCGAGCTTGGGCTCTCGGTCGAGCTTCAGCCGCGGCTCGCGCTCGTCTTGGCGCTCCGGGGAGGGCCGCTGTTCGAACTCGCCGAGCTCCCCCTGGCGGACGGGCGCAGCTACGCCTGGCGACCTTGGTTTCTCGCCGGCTCCGTGGCCTTTCGCTTCGACCTGTCCCGCGCCTCACCTCGACCGTGAGCCGCCCGCGCCGGCTTGGGTGTCTTGAAGTACATGACGGACGCTTCGACGCCTCGACGAGGCGCCTCGGCCCTCTGGGTCCTGACGGGCGCAACCCTGCTGATCACGATCGGGCTCGTCGCCTGCGACGACGCGGGCGGGCAGTGCCGGGGAGAGATCCAGGTCCAGTGTGACGGGCTCGACGACTGCTGGTGCGCGGCAGGGTCCAACGAGGGGGAGAGCTGTCTCTACGACCTGGAGTCCTATGAGCCGGAGGTCTGTGAGGTCAAGTGCTGCGGGGACGCGACGCCCACCGTGCCGGGCCCGCCGTCGATCTTGAGAGGGACGAAGTGACGCGCCGGCGCCGGCTCCTGGGGGGCGCGCTGCTGCTGGTCGGGTGCATCTCGCCCGCGCCTGAGCCGACGACCTACATGGTCGAGATGCGCGACGGCGTGGCGTTGGCTACGGACGTGTATCTGCCCGAAGGTGCAGGACCCTTCCCGGTCATCCTCTGGCGAACACCCTACGACAAGACGGGCGATCAGTGGACCGCGGTCGGCCTCACGCGCAACGGGGTCGCCGTGGTCGCCCAGGACACCCGCGGGCGCTTCGCGTCCGAGGGCGTCGACGGCGTGTTCACGACCGACGGCGACGGCGCGCTCGCGGACGGCTACGACACGATGGAGTGGATCGCGGCGCAGCCGTGGAGCAACGGCAAGATCGGCACCTCTGGAGAGTCGGCGCTCGGGATCACCCAGTACATGGCCGCGTCAGCGGGCGCGCCCTGGCAGGTCATGCTCGACGCCGAGTTCGCCACGCCCAACCTCTACTCCGACGCCTTCTTTCAGGGCGGCGCGCGGCGCTACGCGCTGACCCAAAACTGGCTCGAAGAGCAGGGGAGCCTCGACTTCCTCGAGCGCGTCGACGCGCACCCCTACCTAGACGAGTTCTGGGGATCCGCCGAGACGCGCGATCAGTACGCGGCCGTGAACACGCCGGGCTATCACGTCGGCGGTTGGTTCGACGTGTTCTCGCAGGGCACCCTCGACGCGTTCGTGGGCTACCAGCACGGGGGGGGGCCTAGCGCGCGCGGTCAGCAGAAGCTGGTGATGGGGCCGTGGCATCACTACGCGGCGTGGCGCGCGGAGCAGGGCGAGCTCGTGTTCCCGAGCAACGCCGAGGCGCCCCCCCACGACAACGCCTTCGACGTCCTGTTCAATCACTGGCTCGAGCTCGAGCACCCGGAGATCGAGGAGCTGCCCGCCGACCTGCCCGCCGTTCAGTACTACGTGATGGGTGATACCGACGACCCCGCGGCGCCCGGCAACGAGTGGAGGATCGCCGAGGACTGGCCGCCCCCCGCGGCCCCGGTTCGTTGGTACCTGCACGAGGGGGGCGGGCTCGTGGAGGCGTGTCCGCCGGCGAGCGGCGGACAGATCAGCTACGTGTTCGACCCGGAGGACCCGTCGCCCACGGTGTGCGGCAATAACCTCACGATCGACGCGGGCCCCTGTGACCAGCGCGCGATCGAGTCACGCGCTGATGTCGTCGTGTTCGAGACGCCCGAGCTGCAGGCGCCGATGGAGATCACGGGGCGTGTTCACGCCACGCTCTTCGTCGAGCTCGACCAGCCAGACGCGGACCTGATGGTGCGCATGACCGATGTGCACCCTGACGGCCGCTCCATGCTGATCTCGGACGGGGCGCTTCGGATCGCGACGCGCGGATCGCAGACCGAGCTCACGCCGCTGTCAGCCGGCGAGATCGTGCCGGCCGTGGTCGATCTGTGGAGTACCTCGATCATCGTCAACGCCGGCCATAAGCTCCGCGTCTCGATAACCTCGTCGAATTGGCCGCGCTTCGCGGTCAATCGCAACAACGGGCTGCCCTATCCGCAGTCCGTTGACGGCCCGGCGAAGGTCGTCACGGTCACGGTTCACCATGACGCCGAGCACGCCTCGTTCTTGGAGCTGCCGGATCCGACACGAGCGCTTGATGACGTCACGCCGTGTCCTTGAGCTCCGACGCCGGACGAGCTCAGTGAGCCAGCTCGGCGAGCTCGAGTGTCTAGCTTATTGTGAATCTTCCTGACGAGCTCCCCTCGACGCAAACCAGATCGACTGTCCACCCACGTCACGCGGACGCGCTCGTCCACGTGGTGCTGCTCGCGCTCGCGCTCGTCGCCGGCGCGCTCGCACCCGCGTGCGCGCAGGGCGAATTCACCTGTGATGATCTATGCCAGGGCGCGGGCTACAACGAGAACGCCGAGGAGCAGGGCTACGGGGACGGGAGCCTGGAGTGTGCCTGCGGCGGGCTCGGCGTCGGGATCCCGCTCGACGACTGCGGGGCCTACTGCGAGGCCACGGACTACCCGGCAGCGGGCGCTTCTGTCACGGGAGACAGCTGTGTCTGCGCGCCCTGAGCGACGTCTCGACCGCGCGAGGAGTCACCGCTTAATCCGACACCGCTCGCGCTCCTCATCTCGCGCGCTCGGTCGCGCGTGTGCACATCGGGTCATCAGGACGCGAACCCGCGAGGGCTTGATCATGCTGGTCAACGTCGCGCTGCTCGGGTGCGGCGGCGAGCAGGAGCCGCCGTGCGAGCACCAGCTGAGCCCCGAGTCTGAGCTCCAGGGGATGGCGGGCGAGGCGTTCGCGGAATACGATCCGAGCGACTGCGTCCCGGACGAGCGCGCGTGGGATGAGCTTGTGCTCCCGATCGTGCAGGCGCGCTGCGGCGCGTGCCACGGCGCGGAGCCTGCCTTCGGCGCGCCCCAGTCGTTGCTGGAGTATCCAGCGCTGCTGACCGGCGCGCCCGGGAACCGGCTGGTCGACAGGATGGCGCTTCGCGCCGGCGCGCGCTCGATGCCGCCGCCGAGCAGCCCTCAGCTCGATCACGACGCGCTGGATTCGTTGGTCGAGTGGGCTACGTGCGGCGCGGTTCATCCTGATCACTCCGTCGGGATCGTGGTCGACCGGGCGCGCTACGCTCCGCACGTCCCGGCGAACGTCGAGCTGCCCACCTTTGACGTGCGCGCGAGTGACTTCCCCGTCGGGCGCGACACCCTCGACCTGTACCAGTGCTTCGCCGTTGACGTTCCGATCGAGGAGCCGCGGTATCTCAAGCGGCTGCAGGTCTCCCTCGACGAGGCGCGGGTGCTGCATCACGTAGTCGTATCCCATGACCCGCGACGCGCGACCGAGGGCTATGACTCATTTGAGTGCGCTGATGGCGGGCCGCAGGGCAACACGCCGTATCTGTGGGCGTGGGCCCCTGGCAGCGGCGCGTTCGACTTCGAAGAGGGCGGCTTGCTGCTAGAGCCCGGCGATCGGATGATCGTGCAGGTTCACTACAACAACGGGGCCGGGCTCGACGGGGTCGTCGACAGCAGCGGCGTACGCGTCTTCCACGGACCTGCCGAGGGGACGAGGTGGAGGATGATCTCGCCCGGGGCCACCGGCGGAACGATCCCCGAGGGGGAGAGCGCGTTCTGTGGCACAGACAACATCGTGGTCCCGCTGCGCGTCTTGGCCGGGATGCCGCACATGCACGAGCTCGGCGCCGAATTCCACAGCACGATCCTTCGCGCCGACGGCAGCGAAGATCCGCTCATCAACCTCACGGGCTGGAACTTCGAGGCGCAGCACGTCTATCGCTTCGATGAGACCCTTGAGCCAGGTGATCGGCTGCACACCTGGTGCGGCTACCGCAACGACACGGGGACGAGCGCACAATTCGGCCTCGGCACTCAAGATGAGATGTGCTTCAATTTTATGTACGTGAGCGCTCGTTGAGCTCACGGCGCGCCCGCCAGCGGGGTTGCGGAGGGCGCGGTGGTCGTCGCTGAGGTCGACCTCAATGGGGACGGCGCGCGTCGAGCTACGAGGACTTTGATCCCTGGCGCTGCGGTCTACATCGAGAACTGCGCCATGATCCCGCCGCGCAGCAGCCGGGGCCCGGTCGCCACCGCCGGGAACACGTCGAGCGCGAGCAGCAGCGTCACCACGTACCACCCGAGCCCGAGCTGCGCGCGCACGCCCGCGCGCGTCTCGGGCCAGACCTGGATCGGCGCGCCGACGCCCAGGCTCGGCATGGGGAACAGCGAGAGCACGGCGCCCCACGGCGGCACCCCCTCGATCGCCGGGATGAGCTCGACGTGGCTCTTGGCGTCGGACTCGACGGCCAGCGAGTAGACGACGTAGCGCGGGGCCGCGAACTCGTAGCCTGCTCGAAGGCGCAGGCCCGAGCCATCGCCGAGGCCGCCGCCCACGCCTATCAGCGGTCCGCCCGGGAGCACCCACCGGCGGAGCTCCCAGCCGAGCTCGATCGCGTCGCTCTCGACCCCGCGCGTGATCGTGGCGCGCCGCCGCGTGAGGTCCTCGTAGCGGGCGTCTTCGGTGCGCGCGAAGCCCGACCACCAGGCGGGCGCCGTGACCCGCATCGTCACGGTCGCGTCGGGATCGCGGGGCGCCCCGAGGACGCGGTCGAGCCGGACGCGCGTCGAGATGTCGGAGAGCCCCGTGACGACCGGGTGTCGCGCCTCGGACCCCGAGAACCCGCAGGCGCAGCGGTGCGCCTCGGGCTCGAGCATGGCCTCGAGCGTGACCCTCGACGCGCCTGGGGGCAGCGTCGCGGCGACGGTCGAGATGTGCCGGTACGCGTCGGGATCGGCGTAGCGCACGTCCGCGAGGCGACCGGCCAATTGTTGACGCGACTCGCCCGCGGTCTCGCGCGGCGAAGCGGCGGCGCCGTTGATCGTCACGGCGAGCTCGCGCGCGTCGGTCGTGGCGACGATCAGCACGACGGGCGCGGGCGCGTCGCTCGGGTTGCGGTACACATGCTCACTGCGCCAGGTGCACGCGATCGCGCGCGTCCCTCGGCAAGCCAGCGCGACCTCGTCGGGGCCGGCGCGCAGCGCCGCGGCCCCCTCGACGATGAACGGTCGCGTGACCGCGGAGGCCGACGGCGGCGCGCACTTGCAGGCGCGCGCCACCGTCGGGAGCGCGGAGGTCCCGGCGAGCGCGAGCGTCGCCGTGAGCGCAGCGATCGCGGCGTATGGGCGACGGCGGTGCATGGTGCGCGCGCGGGCTCAGCCCCGCCGGTCCTTCACGCGGTCGAGATACAGCGCCGCGCCCGTGTCGAGGTCACGGATCACGAACACAAACAGACGGTCGCTCTTTAGCGCGCGGGGCTCCCACTTGGCGAGGTTGGTGAGCTTGATCGGGAGCACGGCGTGATGGTAGCCCGAGCGCCCGTGTCATGGGCTCCGAGGAGCGCGCCTCGGTAGGTCGCTCCGCCGCGTGCTTAGAGCACGAGCGCGCCTGCGAGCGGTGACCCGCGGAGCAGCGCGCGACCCTTGGGCGGCACGCCGGCGCTACGTAGGTTCAGATGCTCGAGCTGGGCCGCGTGATGCCAGCTCGCGAGGGCGCGGGCGCCCGTCATGCCGAGCTTGTTGCGGCTGAGGTCGAGCTCGCGCAGGCGCAGCGGCCCCGCGGCTCCGCACAGCGCCTTAACGCCCTTGCCCTTGACTCGACAGCTGCCGAGCTCGAGGCGCTCGATCCCAGGCAGCGCCGGGCTCTCGGCGAGCAGCTCGAGCGCGTCGTCACCGATCTGGCCGTAGGTGAGCTCGAGCTCCGCGAGCGCGTACTTCTGGCGCGAACTGAAGATGGCGCGGACGCCCGCGAAATCGAAGCGCCCGAGGGGGAGCGCGAGGCGTCGCAGGCCCGGGAGGAAGCGCGCGCCGCCCACGATCGCGGCGCAGCGCTCATCGAGGCGGCCGTGGTCGAATTCATGCAGCTCCGCGCAGGCGCGCGCTGAGACGAGCATGGAGAGGGCCTCGGGCGTCGCGCCCCAAAGCTGCAGGCGCCGCAGCGGCGCGGGGCCGATCGCCGTCAGCAGCCGCTCGGCGTCGTCCTCGGTGATCGTGTCGACGAGCAGCTCGAGGGTCGCGAGGCGCGGGCGCTCGCGCGCCTCGATCGCGTCGGCGCCGATGATCCCGTCGCGGACCCGCAGGCGCCGCACGCTCTCTGGGGGCAGGCGCTCGAGCAGCGCGAGCGCGCCGAGCGAGGTCTTCGGGCAGCCGTGCAGATCAAGCGAGACGTCCTCGAGCGTCGTCATACCCGCGATCGCGTCCAGCAGGCCCGCGCGCGCGGCCGCGGACGAGAGGTCGGGGCGGCGCAGGTCGAGCGCTCGGATCCCGGGGAGCGCGCGCAGCAGCGCGAGCCATTCATCTGCCTCTACATACAGGTTGTCGTAGGTCCCGCGCGGCGTGAGTCCGAAGCTGAACGCGCGCAGCACGAGCGTCTCGACGCGCGCGGCGAGCTGCGGCCGGGCGCCGAGGCCGGCGGCGACGGCCGCGTGCAGCCCCGCGCCCACGCCGAGGCCGCGCAGCGCGGGCAGGCGCGTCTCGAGCAGCTCGAGCGCGCGGGGGAGCGCCGCGTCATCGGCCCCGTCCGCGTCGAGCTCGACCAGCTCGAGCTCGGCGAGCTCGTCGTCGCACCGTCGCTCCCACTGCGCGAGCTCCGTGAGCTTGATCGAGATCATGGCGCGCGGATAGACCGAGGGCTCAGCGCCCGAGCGCCTCGATCGCGTCGTCGAGCGAGCTGGGCGCGAGGTGCATGTAGATCTGCGTCGTCGCCAGCTTCGCGTGGCCGGCGAGCCGCTGGATCTTGACGGCCGAGACCCCGCGCATGGCGAGATGCGAGCAGAACGTGTGGCGCAGCGTGTGCGGCCCGGTCTTCTTGATGCCCGCGCGCTTGAGCGCCTTGTGCAGGCGAAAGGTCACCGCCGAGTGACTCATGGGCTCGCCGTCACCGCGCCACAGCACGCGCTCGCTCTGGCGATCGAGCGACTCGAGCTCGGCGCGCAGCTGCTTGGTCATCGGCACCCAGCGATCGCGCCCTCCCTTGGGCGGCCCGACGTGGCCGCGCACGTCGTTCTCGGACACGTGGATGCGGTTGCGATCGGGGAAGACGTTGCACCAGCGCAGCGCGATGATCTCGCCGCAGCGCAGACCCGCGTCGCCGCCGAGCAGCACGATCACGCGCGTCAGCGGATCGTCGGCGACCTGGATCAGGCGCTCGTAGTCGGCGAACGAGAAGTAGTCCGGCGTCGAGCTGACCTGCTTGACGCTCGTGATCTTGGGGACCTGCGCGATGATCCCCCACTCGTTGGCCTGGCGCAGCATCGCGCCGAGCTTGGCGAGCACGAAGTTGGTGGTGCTCGCGGCGAGCGGGCGCTGCTTCAGCAGCTGGACCTCGCGCGGGCCGATCTCGTTGAGCCGCAGATCGCCCAGGACCGGCAGCAGGTGCTGCGAGAGCACCGAGTTCCAGCTCTGGATCGTCGAGGGGCGCAGGCGGTTGGCGATCAGGTAGTCGCGGCGAAACTGCTCGACGAAGTCGATGAGCTTGGGCGGCTTGTCCTCGTCGCGCTCGCGCGTCTTCTTGCCGTAGCGCAGCAGGTGGGCCTCGCGGGCCTTGGCCCAGCGCATCGCGGCCGCCTTGGAGCGGCCCTGCGCCATCCGGCGCTCGCGCAGCAGCTTGCCGTTGGGCAGCGTCACGTGGATGTCGGCCTGCCAGTGCGTCTTGCCGCTCGAGGACGTCCGTTGGCGTATCTTGATGGTCATCGCGGGCCTCCGCCGGCGCGGTCACCCGCGCGCCGGGACGTGCCGCGAGTATCTCCGAATCCCGAGGGCGTGTGCGCGCCGTCCGTCGAATATGTGTATGTCGTAAGAGGCATGTATGAAAATGCATATTGTTTAGGGCGCGCGAGCGCGGCGCGCGAGGCCGCCGCCGCGGGGTCCAGGAGGGGCGGTCGCGCCTGCGGAGCCCCGCGTACTCACGCGAGGCGAGCGCGCCGGCGGGGCGCTCGCCTCGCGTCGCGGTCTGCCCGTACGGTCGCGCTCGTGCGGCGCGCACGCGCGCGGCGAGGACTTGTGGATCGAGTGCGCGCGCGCTTCGGGGGGCACGCGCGCGCGTCGAGATCTGCGCCCTCGGCGGGCGCGCGATCGGGTCAAGGGACCATCAGCAGCATGTCGCGGAAGCTGCTGTCGTCGGCCGGCGTGAGCGTGGTCGGCTGCCCGAGCGTGAAGGGGATCGCGATGTTGCGACTCGACGCGCCGCCGCTGTTGGAGTTGTCCTCGGTGAACTCGACGCGCAGGCGGTAATTCCCGGGCGCGACGGCCTGGCCGCTGGCGTCGAGCAGGTCCCAGTCGACGGCGCGCGCGCGGTGGCCCCCCGAGGTCGCGGCCGTGATCGCGTCGACCTCGTTGCCGCCGGAGGACGCGTTCCACTGCACGAGGTGCTGCTTGCGGACCGCGGCCCAGCGCTCGAGGGTCCGCACGAAGCTCCCGTCCTCGCGCTCGATCCAGATCACGCCGACGTTGCTCGGGCCGTACTTACCGCCCCAGGTCACGGTGCGGACGCTCGCGTGCAGGGTCGGCAGCGGGGCGCTCGGGTCGAAGGGGCGCATGTCCAGATCGAAGACGAGGTCGTCGCTGTCGGCGGCGCGCTGGTGGACCTCGACCGCGAGCACGTTGTCGCCCTCGAGCAGCGCGTCGCCGGGCACCGGCGCTTTGTAGTACCGCAGCGGATCGACGCCGCCTGCGGCGCTGTCGGCCGGCGTCACACCGCTCACGGCGCCCGCCGGCATGTTGGAGCGCGTCAGCTCGGCGCCGTTGAGGTAGACGACCGCGCCGTCGTCACGCCGCAGGTGCAGCAGCAGGTCGCTGACCCCCGCGACCTCGGAGGCCGTGAAGCGGCGCCGGAAGTAGTGCGTGATCGCGCCGGGAGCGAGCGGCGTGGCGACCTCGAGGCCGAAGCCGAGCGGCGCCGGTCCCTCGCCCCACGCGCTGTCGTCGAAGTCGAGCTCGCGCCAGCCTGCGGGCGCGTCACCGACCTGATACCGCCACGTGGAGCCCGCCGGGATGACCGCTTGACCACCTCCGGCGCCGCCGGTCTCGCTCGCGGTCTCGCCGCCGGTCGCGGGCGCGCCCGAGGTCGGCGGGCCTGGCAGCGAGGAGACGCCGGGGTCTCCGCTGAGCTCGCCGTCGCCCGTGGTCTCGAGGCCGTCGGTGACGACTGCGGGCGGCGTGTCCTCGACCGTGAGTCCGCCGCTGAGCTCGCACCCGCTCGCGAGCGGCAGCAGCAGCGCCGCGCTGACCGTGCAGGCGAGGCGTCGATCAGTTGCAGCCACAGCCGCCTCCTCCGCCGCCGAAGCCGCCCGCCGAGCCCTCGCGATACTCGAGCGTGTGCTCGGCGCCCGCCTCGAGGTCGGCCTCGCCGGTCAGCTCCATGTCGGGCTTCGCGAGCCGCCCGCGCTGGTGCGGCTTGACGCGCGCGCAGCTAGCGAGCAAGAGCGACGCGGCGATCAGCGCGAGCCGGCCTCGGCGGCCGCTGAGACAAGGTCCTCGAGACATCACGTTCTTCTCCTCCTCCGCGCGCCGACGAGGGCGAGCAGCAGCGCGAGCGCGAGCAGCGGGTGGGCGCGATCGGCGTCGCCGAGCCGGCAGCCGCTCGTGGCCTCCGAGCGCCGCGAGAGCGGCCGCGCGATCACGTCGATCGCGTCGCCGTAGGGGTCCTCGGAGCCGTCGCCCGCGACCGCGGCGACGTGCAGCCACGCGTCCTCGATCACCTCGTCCGGCGCGCGCCAGCCGAGCCGCATGCGCGAGGCGCCGCAGGCGGGGGTGCTGGCGACGACGCGGCCGTCCGGCGTCTCGGTGATCGTGGGCGCGAAGCCGCCGCCCAGGCACAGATCCGCGGGCGTTCGGCTCTCGGGCGGCGGCACCGTGAGCTCGCCGATCGCGTCACCCTCGGGACCGACCATCTCGCTGACGATCGTCGCGCGCTGGTCCTGCGGCCAGCTGACTTCGAAGATGTAGAAAGCGCCAGGTTCGTAGCGTCGCGGCGGCAGGCCGTCGAGCTGGAGCTCGAGGGGCGACGCGTCGGTGTGGCAGACCTCGCAGGTGAAGCCGTCGCGGGGCGAGCCGGTGAAGAAGCGCCCGCCGCCGCCGCCGTAGACCACCGCGTCCGCTTCGAAGAGCGCGGGCTCCGAGTAGGCCGCCGCGGGGGCGCTGCGACCGAGCACAGACCCGCCCGCGCCCAGCGTCACGAGCGTCCACAACGCCGCACACGCGCAGCGTTGAATCACGGCGCCTCCTCCTCCGCGTCGATCGCGACGCCGCGCGCCCAGCCCTCGAGCGCGAGGTAGCCCGGGTCGCTGCGGCTCCTGTAGACGTTGCGGCCCTGGACGTCGCGGCCGCGGTGGCCGGCGTCCTCGAGCGGCTTGCGCAGCAGCGGCGACTGCAGCGGGTCCGCGCCCGCGGTGAGCATGGCGCGCGCGCGGTCGTAGCTGCGGGTCCGCTCGACCTCGTTGGGGGGGTCGAAGTGCCCCGGCAGCTCTGGCTCGCCGGGCGGCGTCAGGCGTGTTCGACCTGGCCCAAAGACCTGGAAGTAGCGATCGGGATCGCCGTGGCAGCCGCCGAAGCCGCAGTCGCGCAGCAGCACCGGGTAGGCCTGGCGCTCAAACAGCGCGCGGTCGGGCGCGGGCAGGGTCGTGTCCGCGGGCTCGTCGCAGGCGCTCGAGAGCAGCGTGAGCGCGAGCAGGCCGAGCGCGGTGGTCGAGCGCGGCGCTCGCCAGCGTCGCAGCAGCACGAGCAGCAGCGCGCCCGTGATCGCCGGCGCGAGCAGCAAGAACCACCGTCCGCAGAGGACGTAGCCGAGGAAGGTAGCGACGATCCCGAGGGTGAAGCCGGTGTTCTCGCGCGCGAACACGGGGCCGCTCGCGTCGTCCTCACCCGCGCGCGCGAGCGCGACCGCGAAGAAGCGCCCCGCCCACAGCCCGCTGACGAGCACGCAGGGCGCGGCGAGCCAGGGCAGCCAGGGCGCGAAGGGCTCGAGGTTGAAGACCGCGAACACGAGCGCGTAGCTGATCACGCCGAGCGCGACCGCGGGGGTCGTCGGGACCGCGAGCCAGAGGCCGGCGACGCAGCCGAGGATCCACAGGAAGGTGACGACCGCGTAGGTCAAGTACCCCGAGGACAGGTGCATCTGCCCGGTGAGCAGGTAGCCGAACTGCAGCAGCGCGAGGTGCAGGCCCGTCAGCCAGGCGATCGCGCGCGCGGTGGAGGACGAGCTCGTCACCCGCGGCCCCTCCTCCACGCGTCTTCGAAGTAGCGGCCGAGCGCGCGCTCGAGGCCGCGGCGCAGCACCACGTCGAGCGCGTCGAGCGAGAGCGGCGTCGCGTGCTGGGTGCGCCGCGCCAGCGCGGCGCCCTCGATCAGCTCGAGCCCGCGCTCGCTCGGCAGCGCGCGCGCGCGCACCTGCTCCGCGGTGAAGGGCAGCGCGTCCGAGGCGTAGGCGAAGCCGCGGTCGGCCGTCTCGCTGTGGACCACCAGCAGCTCGGGGAACACGGCGCGCAGGGCCGCGACGACGCGCGCCGGCGTGCGGTTGTTGGCCGCGAGCTCGCCGCTGAGCTGAACCGAGAGCACGCCGCCGGGGGCGAGCCGGGCGCGCGCGAGCGCGTAGAACTCGCGCGTGTGCAGAAACGCCTCCTGCACGGTCAAGGGGGAGGGGACGTCGACGACGATGAGCTCGAAGCGCCGGTCGACGCGCGCGAGGAATTGCTTGGCGTCCTCGACGTGCAGCGACCAATTGCGCAGTCGACCGAGGCGGCGCGGATCGACGAAGAAGCGCTCGCCGGCCCGCAGCACGCCGGGGTCGAGCTCGACCGACGTAACCTGGCCCGAGAGCCCGGCGAGCAGCTCGACCGAGGACATCGTGCCGTTACCGATGATCAGCGCCTCGCGCGGGCGCAGCAGCGTGGCCGGCACGCGCGTGATGTAGTGGTTGAGCGCCGCGAGGTCGCGCGCGTTGAGGTTCTGCAGCCCGTCGAGGTAGAGGTAGCGACCGCGGCCGGGGCGGTCGACGACCTCGACGCGCTGATAGGGGGAGTCGATGGAGAGCAGCACCTCGGACTCGCCGAAGCCGTGCTTGAAGTTGTAGACGGCGCGCGCGCTCGCGGGCAGCAGCTGGGGCAGGGCGCAGGCGGCCGCGAGCGCGGTGAGCCCGACGCCGATCACCGCGCGCGCGCGCGCGCCGACGAGGCCGAGCAGGACTACCAAGAGCGCCCAGTAGATCGAGAGCAGCAGCGCCGGGTCGCGGTTGAAGCAGGCCGTCAGCAGCAGCAGGCCGGCGACGAAGCCCAGCAGCTCGGCCGTGTAGCAGCGCCGCAGCCGGGCGACGCGGCGCGAGGCCTCGCGCGCGGCCGGGGCTCGCGCTCGGTCGAGCAGCGCCGGCAGCAGCACGGCGAGCGGCGCCGCGAACACGAGCGCGTGCACGGCGAGCAGACCCAAGAGCCACACGCCGGCGAAGCGCTGCTCGCTGAGCGCGGCCGCGGCGATCCGCGTCCCGTGGGGGAACGCGAGCTGCGTCAAGACAGACGCGACGAGCGCTCGCCGCAGCCAGGTGATCGAGCGGCGCGACGCGAGCCGGTAGCCGATCGAGAGCGCGGCGAAGAAGCTGGTCGTGACCGTGACGAGCACGACCTCCTCGCCGTAGAGCAGGCTGGCGAACTCGCGGATGAGCAGGAACTGAGAGACGCTGATGGCGACCCCGACGCACGCGAGCGTCCCCAGCTCGCGGGTCGTGACCACGGGGGGCGCTGTCGCGGTGTCATCCATGACGCGTCGTGCCGCGAGGCGAGCCCGCCGCGGCTAGTCGTCGTCCTTGTCTTTATCGTCGTCGTCTTTGTCCTTGTCGTCGTCGTCGTCCTTGTCCTTGTCTTTGTCGGTGTCCGTGCCGGTCGTCTCGGGGACGCCGAGGTCGAGCTTGGGCAAGGGCGGGGTCGAGTCGGTAGTAGAGTCGGAGCTCGTGCTCGACGACGTGGTCGTCGAGGTCGAGGTCGAGGTCGAGGTCGTCGCGTTGCTGTCCGACTCGGAGCCTGAACCACCGGGCCCCGCGGTCGTGCCCGCGCTCGCGCCGTCGGATCCTCCGGCCTGCGTCGACGCGACGGTGCCGGCCTGTGTCGACCAGCCGTCGGTCGCGCTGGTCGAGTAGGGGTTGCCGCCGCCGTCGGGGTTGCCGAGGCCGCCGCAGGCTCCGGTCAGGAGCGCGACGGTGAGCGGCGACGCGACCGCGCCGGCGCGCCGTGGTGGTCGCGGAGAGGGCGGGCCCTTGGGGGAAGAGTCGTCGCGCGTCATGTTGAGTCGGAGTGTTTATTAATTGAAATTAATTTTCAAGTTCATTAAATGGGGGCCTGCAATGGTGACTGAATCGCGTTATTTCGCGAAAAAGAGATCTCATTGAAACGTATTTTCACAGGCTGCGGAGCCGGTGAGCGGGGCGGGGCGCGGGCGCGGATCGTCTGCTGGGTGGTGTCGTCGGCCTGCGCGCTGATGGGCCCTGCGGGCGTGCGCGGTCAGCCTGGGGAGACCACGGCCGACGGCGCGCTCTATGTCCGAACGGACACAGACTCGACGACCGTCATCGCGCCGCGGGCCCACGTCCGGCATCAGACCGCGGGCGCCAAGACCGGGATCGACGTGGTCTACACGGCGGATGTCTGGACGAGCGCCTCCGTCGACATCCGCACGGCCGCGACCGGGCGCGTGACCGAGCAGCGCGACGAGCTCGACCTCGGCCTCGACCGCGCGCTCGCGGACGATCACGCGCGGCTCGGCGTCGGCTACCGGTTCTCGCACGAGCCCGACTTCGTGTCGCACGCGGTCTCGCTCAACGGCTCCTACGAGACGCGCTCGCGCGAGACGACCCTCGGCGCGCGCGCGTTCTTCAGCTTCGACACGATCGGGCGGGCTGAGGACACCCTGTTCAAAGAGCGGGGTCGCGGCGTCGGCGGCTGGCTCGGGCTCTCGCGGCTGCTCGACCGCTTCACGATCTTCCAGATCGCCTACGAGCTGCGCGCGAAGCTCGGCTACCAGGCGAGCCCGTACCGATTCGTCGCGATCGACTCGCCCCAGCTGTGCGGGCACGAGGCGGCGCTGTGCCTCCCCGAGGTGCTGCCGCGCTCGCGCTACCGCAACGCCTGGGTCGCGCGGCTGCGTCGCGCGCTGCACCGCCGAGTCTCGGTCGGCGCGGGCTACCGCTTCTACCTCGACACCTGGAAGATCCGCTCGCACACGCCCCTCGTCGACCTGGCCGTTTCGCCATCTCGGGATCTGTGGCTGTGGCTGCGCTACCGCGGCTACGTGCAGTCCGGCGCGAGCTTCTACCGCGCGCAGTACCTCTCGGGGGACGACCTGCGCTTCGTCACGCGCGACCGCGAGCTCTCGTCGATGTTCTCGCACCGCGCCGAGCTCATGCTCCGCTACGAGCGCGCGCTCGGGGAGCGCGGGCAGCAGTCGCTCTCGGTTGGCGCGCTGATCGGCGGCGCGATGTTCGGCTACGACGACTTCATCGGGCTCGATCGCGTGTACGCGCTCGAGCTCTCGACCCAGCTCGGCCTGAGCTTCTGAGGAGCGGCGTCGGTGAGCATCACAATCGCTCGTGCGCTGCTGTCCGCGTCGCTGCTGTCCGCGCCCGTTGAGCCCCAGGCCCAGCCGAAGCTGGAGAGCGACCCGAGCTGGCCGACGAGCGCGCCGAGCAAGCGGATCGTGAACCACAAGACGTGGGGGCCGGTCTGGCCGACGAGCGCGCCGACCGAGCGCATCGGCGCGGAGGTGAGCGCGGCCGGCAACGCGCTGCAGCTCGCCGAGGCCCGTGAGCCCGTCGCGCCGGTCGTGACGCCTTCGCCTCCCGTCGAGCCCGAGGCGCGCGAGCCGTCCGCGCCGCCGCTGACGCTCTCGATCGCCCCGGCCTTCGGCGTCACCTCGCGGCGCTTGCCGGTCACTGCGGATCCGATGGTGCGCGCGCGCGCGCGCGCAGCGGTCGCGCTCGGCGGGACGCTGCGGGTCTCGAGCCTCCTCGAGCCGCGACCGGTCTGGCTGTACGGACAGCTCCTGTACCTGAGCTCGGTCGGCATGCGCCTCGAGGAGACGCGAACCGACGGCTCGCGGCCCGTCACGCGCGGGCGGACGCAGCGGGTCGCGCTCGGGGTCGGCGTGCTCGCGGCCCGGCGCGTCGACAGCGTCATCCGCGTCGGCGCGGAGCTGGGCTACGCGCTGCGCCCGTTCACGGCTGAGGCCGCGCTCGCCAGCCCCGCGGAGAGCATGATCCACGGGCCCTACCTCGGCGTGCCCGCGCGCGCGCGCGTCCCGGGGCTCGCGCTCCCACTCGAGCTCGCGCTGATCCCCGAGGTCGCCGTGCACGCGCGCCTCGGCGGCTATCCCAATGACCAGGTCCGAAGCTACGGGCTCGGGGTCGGCGGGACGCTCACCGTCGAGCTCCGCGTGCACCGCTGGATCTCGATCGGCCTGGCGTACCGCGAGGCCTACTCCCTCTTCGACGCCGTCGACCCGATCTTCGTGACCGACCGCGAGCGCTTCGTGACGGTGCGCCTGCGCGTCGGTCGAGACCCGTCCCCGAGACCAAGGAGCCTATGACCAACAAGCCACTCATCCTCACCGCGCTGCTCGGCGCGTCGCTGTGCGGCGCCCTCGCCTGTGATCGCGCGACCCAAGCCGACAGCCGCTCGCCCGCGCTCGCCGACGGCGTCGCGGCGCCCGACTTCACCCTCGACGGCCGTGACGGCCGGCCGATCACGCTCTCGGCGTTTAAGGGGAAGGTCGTGATCGTCGACTTCTGGGCCTCTTGGTGCGCCCCGTGCAAGGACGCGATGCCGCACCTCGAGGCGCTCTACCGCGAGCACGAGGCCGCGGGCCTGGTGATCGTCGGCGTCAACATCGACGCCGAGCGCGTCGACGCCGAGCGCTTCCTCGAGCAGGTCAAGGTCAGCTTCCCGATCGCGTTCGACGGGGAGCAGGGCCCGGTCGCGACCCGCTGGGAGCCGCCCAAGATGCCGAGCTCGTACATCATCGATCGCGCGGGGAGGGTCGCGCGGGTGTTCACCGGCTTTCAGGTCGGCGACGAGCGGGCGATGGCCGCCGCGGTCACCGAGCTGCTCCAGTGAGCATGTCGCTGACCGAGCGCGACGCGCGAGCGCGTCGCGCCGGGATCGCGCTCGCGGCGCTCGTCACGATCGCCGCGCCGCTGGTCCGCGAGCTGTACCCGCTCTCGTCACCGACCATGTTCGCCTACCCGCTGCGCCAGCGCGCGCGCTACGAGCTGCGCGCGCCCGACGGGCGACGGCTCCGGCTCGAGGACTTCGAACTTCAGCTCAATAACCCCCACGACCCGCCCGTGACGACCCTCGGGCGTCACGGCTACGGGCGGCGCAGCCCGCCGTCGGTCCACGATCCGGGGCGGGTGCTGTCGATGGACGCGCTGCGCCAACATCTCGCGCGGCAGCTCGCGCGGCGCCCCGCGCTCGCCTACGTCGACGTGACGCAGCGGCTGATCGGCCCGGTCGATGATCGACGCGTCGGCGAGCTCCGTCGCGCGCGACTGCGGGTGCACAACCCCGCGTGGCGAGGCGACGATGGCTGACGCGGAGAGCTCCCGCTGGCCGCTCTTGATCCTGTGGGCGCTGCTGCTGATCTGCGCCTGGCTGACGCTCGAGGCCGAGCTCAATTACCCCGGCTACCCGCGCGGAGGGCCGGTCTCGCTGCTCGGCTACCTGCTGCCCGCGCGCGCGCTCACCAGCCCGACGCTGCTTCGGGCCTGCAAGATCCTGTTCATTGGGGCAGGTGCTCTGTGGGCGCTGCGACGCGCGCTGCCGTACTCGGCCTGGGCCGCGACGCTCGGCTTCATCGCGGTCGGATCGCTGTACTGGGAGAACCTGCCGTGGTTTCGCCACAAGTACGTCGTCCCGGCGCTGCTGCTGTGCGCGCACGCGCTGTGGAGCCAGGCGCACCTGCGCCGCGACTCGCCGCGCGCGCGCGCGCCCGCCTGGACGATGCGGCTCTGCCTCTTCCTGATCGCGCAATTCTACGCCCAGGCGGGGCTCGCCAAGCTCCTCCTCGTCGGGCCGTCCTGGGGCGACGGCCTCTCGCTGCAGCTCTGGCTCGACTGGCTCGGCGACGAGGGCTCCTTCATCACCCGGCTGCTGCTCTCCGATCGCCTGTTCGCGCGCGCGGCCCAGGCCTCGGTGCTGGTGATCGAGCTGCTGGCGCCGCTGATGCTGCTGGGGCGCCGCGCCCGGCGGATCGTGGGCGCGGCGCTTTTGGGGATGCACCTGGCGATCCACGTCACGCTGCACATCGACTTCTTGAGTCAGGTCGCCCTGATCGCGGTTTACACCTTCGCGCCCTGGGAGCGCTTCATCACGCCGCGTCCGCGCGCGGCGTGAGGCGCTCGGCGACGCGCGGATTCACGCGCTCAGCTGATTCGTATTTGTGAAGTTGAAAACCATTATCAACTGTGCTTCTGTCGAGGGTGGAGCGGCGCGAACGCGCCGACGGCGTGAGCGTGTCGGAGAGCAGTCTTCAGTTTCATGTAAGAATCGCGCCCGTGCGGTTCACGAGCACTGCGTCGACACTCAGCGTAGCGGTAGCCCTCGCGGCGCTCGTCGGTCTCGGGCCCGTCGCCTGCGACGGCTCGGGCGGCGAGACGAGCGAGGGTGAGACGGGCGGCGAGCCCGTCGTCTACCCCGACGACGCCCAGACCTTCGACGCGACGGACTACGACCGCTGGGTCTACCTGGACCTCGAGACAGACGAGCTCGTCACGCCCGCGACGCCCGAGGACTCGGCCGAGTGGGACATGGCGTTTCAGCGCTTCAACATCGCGGTCAACGGCGGGACCTCGGGGACGGGCGAGGTCGCGGTCGCGCGCCTCGACGACGCGGTCTACGAGGACGTGACCGTCGCGCCCGCGGACGGCTACGTCACCGACAACGTCGTCGACCCGGTCGGCGGCATGGAGGACGTGGAGCCGGGCTACGCCTTCGACCTGTGGTTTGACTACGACATGGACGAGCACACGCTCTCGCCCACGGGGCGCGTGTACGTGGTGCGCACGGTCGAGCAGAACTACTACAAGGTCGAGGTCCTCGACTACTACGATCAGGCCGGCACGGCCGGGTACGTGACCTCGCGGATCGCCGCGGTCGACCCGCCGACGTGACAGCGCGCGCGTGCGACGGCTCCGCCCCCACAGTCTGATCTCGGCGCGCGGAGGCGTCTCGGCCGCGATGGCGCTGTGCTGCGTGGCGGCGCGCGCGGAGCCGGCTCCCGCGGAGGGGCCCGAGGCGCCCGCCGACGCGCCCGCGGAGGTCGACGCGCCCGCGGAGGCCGAGGACGCGCCGCTCCCCTTCACGATCGACGCGCGCGAGGTCTATGTCTCTACGGCGTCGCGGACCTCGCAGGCGATCGGCGACACCGCGGTGACCACCCAGGTGCTCGGGCGCGACAAGATCGAGGCCTCGGGCGCCGAGAACCTCGCCGAGCTGCTCGAGGAGCAACCTGGCCTTCAGGTCCAGCGCGGCTTCGCCGGCGCGGGCGGGGCGGGGGTCCAGCTGCAGGGCCTCGACCCGCGCTACACGCTGATCCTGGTCGACGGGCAGCGCGTCACCGGGCGGATCAACGGCGTCATCGACCTCACGCGCTTCCAGGCCGAGGACATCGAGCAGGTCGAGATCGTGCAGGGCCCCAGCTCCTCGCTCTACGGCTCGGACGCGATGGGCGGCGTCATCAACATCATCACGCGCAAGTCCAAGAAGCCCTACGAGAGCGAGCTGCACGCGTCCTACGGGAGCTTCAACACCGCGGACCTGAGCGCGCGCACCGGCCTCCGGCGCGAGCGCTGGGGCCTCTCGCTCACGGGCGGCTGGCACCACACCGACGGCTTCACGCTGCCGGACCCCGAGCGCCTCGAGGCGGACCAGTCGACCTCCGGCAACGCCCAGAACAACGCGAACGTCGCGCTCGCGGCCGACTACAGCCCGGATGTCCCGGTGGACCTGCGCGTCGGGACACGTGTCGACTTTCAGCACCGCGACGTCCGCGGGGTGCTGTTCTCGGCGCCGCGGGCCAACTACGATCGCCGCAACCTGACGCGGATCGTCAACGCGACCGTGACGCCCGAGATCCGCTGGTCCGCGCCGGCGCGGCTGCGCTTCATCGCGCGCTACGCCTACTTCAACGACCTGCTCACCTCGGATCAGCGCGGCTCGGACGCGATGGACAGCCGCGAGCGCACGATCGACCAGATCGCCGAGCTCACGACCCAGTACGATCACACGCTGGACGGCCCGCTGACCTCGCACACGATCACGACGGGCGCGCAGACCTCGTTTGAGCAGATCGAGGCCGCGCGCGTGACGGGCGACAACCGCCGTCGCTACCGCTACGCGCTCTACGCCCAGGACGAGTGGCTGATCGCCCGGGAGCCGTGGGTCATGCTCGTGCCGAGCGCGCGCCTCGACCTCGACAGTCAGTTCGGCGGCGTGGTCACGCCGAAGATCGCCGGGCGCGTCGACCCGCTGCGGTGGCTGACGCTGCGCGCGAGCTACGGCCTGGGCTTTCGCGCGCCGGACTTCAAGGAGCTGTACCTGCAGTTCGCCAATCAGTCGGTCGGCTACGTCGTGATCGGCAACCCCGAGCTCAAGCCCGAGTACTCCCGCGGCTTCAACGGCGGCGCGGAGCTGCGCGCGCGCGAGTGGGGGCAGCTCTCGGTCGCGTACTTCCACAACCAGATCGACAACCTGATCGCCACGCCCACGAGCCTCGCGCTGTTCGAGAACGGCACGACGGTGTTTCAGTACATCAACATCAGCGAGGCGCAGACCCGCGGCGTCGAGACCCGCGCCGCGCTGCGCTTCCTCAAGCACTTCGCGCTCGACGGCTCCTACACGTTCATGGACGCCCGCGATCGCTCCCCCGACGAGGACGGCGTGCTCCAAGAGCGCCCGCTCCCGCAGCGCCCGCGGCACCAGGGCGCGTTTCGGCTCTCGTTTCACCACCAGGAGTGGGGGACCCGCGCGCAGCTGCGCGGCGCGGTCTTCGGTCGCCAGCCCTTCGACACCGCGACGCTCGTCGAGGGCGACACCGACACCGTGTACCTGGACCCCTACCTCTCGCTCGATGTCCGCGTGTCGCAGAGCTTCTTGAAGCACTTCACCGTGTTCGTCGGCGCCGACAACCTGGCGAACGCCGGCGACCCGAACTTCCTGCCGATCGTGCCGCGCAGCTTCTACGGCGGCGTGACGCTGCGCTACTGGCTCGACGAGCCGCTGGGGCGCCCGCGTCGGCGCTGAGCGAGCGCGCGACCGCACGCGCGATCGAGCGGTCGATCAGAGCTCGTCGAGCGCGGTCCAGCGAAAGGTCGGGAACCGCGACTCGCCCGTCTGGCTGTAGTAGCTGAGCATCTCGAGGCCGTAGACGCGCCCGCTGGCGGCGCGCACGAGGTAGACCCGCGGGCGCACCTCGACGACGTGACGCGCGAGGTTGTAGTTGTACCACTTGCTCTCGCGCTCAAACGCGAGGCCGTTGTTCCCGTCGGCGTCGGTGAACCAGCCCTCCTGGGGCACGTCCGCCGGCGTGACATCGTCGAGCGCGGCCTCGTCGAGCAGCGCGACCTCGACGCCCCCGTCGCCGCTGATCCCCCCGTTGACGATGATCGTGGTCCGCGCGAAGCCGAGGTCCCACTCGCCCTTGTCGACGCGCTTCTGCGTGACCGGCTCGCCTGGGTCCGCGAACGAGAAGAACACGAACTCCTCGGACTCGGGCGCGTGCACGGTGGTGTTGTAGTAGCCCTCGGGCTCATCCTCGCTCGTGCACCAGTCCGACATGCACTCGGGCAGCGAGAAGTCCTCTCCGGGGCCGCAGCCGAGCGTCAGCAGGCCCGCGAGACAGAGACCTCCGAGCGAGGCGCCGAGACGATAGTTGAAAACCATTTTCAAAACCCTACACCGAGCGACGGCGTCGTTCAACGGCGCTCAGCGCCATCGCACCTCGAGCTCGACGGACTGCTGCGTGACGCCCTGGAGCGCGCCGTCATCCATCGGCGTCGACCAGCGAAACCGCGGCTGCGCGGCGCCGGCGATCTCGAGCGCGCGACCGACGAAGCCCTCGTTGGACCACACGTACCAGCCGAGCGCGGGCGCTGGGAGCCCGCGGAAGCGCACGCGCAGCGACGCGTCGTCGACGGCCTCGAGCTCGGCGTGACACGGGTCGAAATAGCGCGCGAACACGCGGGGCAGGCGACCCGCCATCTCGGCGCCGGTCTCCGCGGTGAGGAGGTTGCGGTAGAGGCCGCGGACTACGCTGTCTGCCGAGGTCCGGGCGCGCTGGCGCACGAGCTGATCGACGCGCACGCCCTCGACGCGCGCGGCGGCGCGCGCGAGCAGGATCAGCGGCGAGAGGTCGTAGTACGCGGTCGCCAGGAAGATCTGCGTGAAGAACTCGCCCACGCGCGGATCTCGGCAGGTCGCGAGCACCCGGCGCGCGCCGTCGGGAATGGCTCGAGAGACATACTCGAAGTAGCCCTTGAAGACGATGCCGCGACCGCGGAAGGGGCCCGCGCCGAAGGGGAAGGGCAGCGGCTCGAGACGCACCGATACACCATAGCGCCGCCGGATCGCGGCGCAACGCGACGAGCGTCCGCGCGCTGACCTCGCGCGGTACCATGGGCCCCCGATGCTCGAGTCGCCCTCGCCCCCCCTTCGACGCGCGCTCGTGATGGTCACCGCGCTGGGGCTCGCGGTTTCGGTGACGCGCTGCGCGTCGTCACGGGAGCGCGAGGCCGGTCCGTCGCCGTTCCCGGGCGGTCACGCCCGCGGAGCGAGGCCGGCCCCGACGCCGGCGCCCGCGGGGGACGGGGCCGCGCCGCGCGACGCCTCGCGGGAGCGCGCGCGCGATGGTGGATCGTCGACGACGGGATCGGCGACGGGCGCCCAGACCGCGACTCGATCAATAGGTCTCGTGGGACAGGTATCCCCGGCGCCGCCGGCATCGATCGCGCCCGGTCGCGGCCGCTGGCGCCCCATCCCGAAGGCGCCCGACCCACGCTCGAGCCGGCAACCAGCCGTCGGGCTCGCGGTCGGTCGCCACGCGCTCGCGTATCAGCGCGACACCGGCTGGGCGGCGAGCTACGACCCCTGCGCGGCGCGCTGGCGCGCCCACGATCCGATCCGTAGCGAGCTCGCGCGCGCGCAGCCGGTCGCGATCGATGACGCGCAGGCGGCGTTCTGCTGCGCTCCGCCGGATCGCTCGGGCCTGCTCGTGGACCCCAGACAGCGCGCGGGTCGGCGCATCCCGCCGACGCCGAAGACGCCGTACCCAGGGCGCCACAAGCAGGCGCTGCCCGACGGCTTGCTGATCCCGACCGACAAGCGCCTGCACGTCTCGCGCGGGCGCTGGGTGACCATGCCCTACGACGAGACGATCTTCCCTGCGGTCGCCCAGCAGAGCTCCGCGGTCGCGAGCGGAGGTGACTTCTTCCTGAGCTGGGGCGGCGGTCGAGCGAGCGGCGGACCCTACGAGCTGTACCCCGGCGGCGCCGTGTTCGAGGCGCGCCGCGATCGCTGGCGCCTAGTCGCGACCGCAGGGGCCCCGAGCCCGCGACGCGACGCGGTCGCGGTGTGGACCGGCGGCGAGTTCTTTGTCTACGGCGGCGAGGCGGTGGTCGACGGGCGCGGCGCGGGCACGCTGATCGACGGCGGGCGCTACGATCCCGCGCGCGACGTCTGGCGCGCCGTCGCCCCGGGTCCTGGCTTCGCGGGGCCCGTGCAGGGCGTGGCGCAGGGCGGCGTCGTGTACCTGTGGGACGCCGAGCGCGGCGGCGCCTACGACCTGCAGCGTGAGCGCTGGCAGCTGTTCGGGGTGCCGGCGAAGGTGCCGGCGCAGCGTCGTCTCGCCGGCCACGGGCGCGTCGCGGTCATCACCGACACGCGGGCGTTCGTGCTCGACCCCGCGGCGGACGGGCTGCGCTGGCGCGAGCACGCGCTGCCGCGCTCAGTGCAGGGCCGCGACCGTCGCGTCGAGCTGCTGACGCGCGCGCATCTCGTGATCTGGGGCGGCGAGCGCGTCACCGGCGGGGGCGGCTGTGACAACGTCCCGCGCGGGCAGGGCTGCGACCCCTACACCGAGACGCGGGTCCTGCACGACGGCGCCGCGCTGGCGCTGGCGCCCTGTCGCTAGTCCTCGCGCTACCTCGCGCCGCGCGTCGAGGCGGCCTCCATCAAAAGACCTCGCAGACCATGCAGCGGACGCTGCCGCCGGCCTTCTCGAATTCGCTGACGTCGACCGGGTGAAGCGTGAAACCCCAGCCCTCGAGGGCCGCGCGGGAGGCGGGGCGCAGGGTGTCGAAGGCGGTCTTGCTCAGCAGCACGTCTCGCTCGGTGAGCGCGATGCAGTTGCCCGCGAAGCCGAGCTTCTCCTCGTCGCTCAGCGTGAGCACGCGGTCGGGGTAGGCCTTGGCGATCGCCTCTGGGACCGCCGGGTCGGCGAAGCTGCCCGGGTGGATCACGAGCGCCCGACCGGCGAGCACCGACATCACGACGTTGGTGTGATACTCGTCCGGCTTCAGGTCGAAGCGGTAGGTCAGCGCGAGTTCGAAGGCCTCGTGCATCGCCGCGCAGCCGGCCTCGTCGACGCGCTGGGACATGCCGCAGTAGCCGATCGAGCGCCGGTGATCGATGATCAGCGGCCCCGTCAGCTCAGCGACCAGCGCGCGCGTCGAGAGGTCGACGATCGTTCGCCTTGCGACGTCGCGGAAGAACCGGCGGATGTCCTCGCGCCGCGTCTCGCCCTGGCGGATCGGGTGGCACATCGAGCCGACGATCAGGCGTCCGGGGCGGGTGGCGAAGGCGTTGTTGGGGAACACGCCGTCCTCGAGATCGGGTCGGCCGGGGAACACGAGCACCGGGAGCCCGCAGCGCTCGAGCGCGCCGATCAGCGCGTGGTGCTGGTCGACGGCGCGCGCGCTGTCGACGGGCCCAACGGTCATGTAGACGTTATCGACCGACTGACCGGAGACTCTAAAGCCGCGCGGGTGCACGAGCAGCGCCGCCGCCATCGTGGTCGGCGCGGCGCGCGTCGTCGCTTGACGCTCGCGCTCGTCGAGCGCGCTCAGGAAGGCCGAGGGGGTCGTCACGATCATGGGCGGGTGCATCATGGGGCCCTCGACGACGCGCCAGCAAGCAGAAAATCGCGCTGAGAACGTCGAGAACGGTGGTTTCGGCGCGGGGCGGCGAGGTCGGCCCGCGCGATCGAGTCGCTCGGTGTCGGGTCGGCATCGGCGGCGGCGGGGGCCCGGGCGCCGCGTCGCGGTGGGGCCGGCGCGGCGCGGCCAGGAGCGGGGAGCCGGCGCCCGAGTTGGCAGTGTTTGTTTTGAGTGTCTTATTGGACATGTCCCATAGGAACCGCGTCGTCGCGCGCGCGCTGGCGAGACAATCGTGGTTACAGCGAGCAGCAATTGGGTGAGGCGGGGGCGCTGGTTCCCAGGGCTTCACGCGCTCGGGCGCGCCGACCTGCGTCGAGAACGTGGGCATCACGACCTACGCCTCCGGGAGCGTGTGTCAGGGGAACTGGGACGTCGAGCGTGACGGCGAGCTCGTCGGCATGATCACCGGCGTCAGCGCCGGGTGACGCCGGCGCCCGCGCTCGTCGCTGATGGCGGTAGGCGGGCGCGTGGCGAGTCGGTCCACGGCTCACCGGATCCGGCCTGAGCTGGCGGCTGAAGCAGGTGCTCGACGCCGGTGCACACGCCGGCGATTAGCGGTATCGTGCTCGTGGCTTGTCGCGCTGCAGACCTCAACGTCGGATCCTCCTCATCGCCGCGCTGGCCTGCGGCTGCGGCGTCGACTCGTCCAGCTTCGACCAGCGGCGCTGCGACGGCGGCGAGCTGCAGCTGCTCGACGACATCTCCCCCGCGACGCCGGTCGACTATGTCGAGCTCCGCGCCGTCCCGATGGGCGTGGATTCGAGCCCGCCCGATCGGGAGGTGCTCGACGTCCACGGCGTGCGGTGTGCGTCGGCGAGTGATCCGGAGGCCTGCGCTGACGCCTTCGACGCGCTGCCGCTCGATTCGCTCATCAGCCGGGGGGAGTTCTTCAGCATCTCCGAGGTCTCGCTAGCCTGGACGCGCGGCGATGAGGCGCGCGTGGCGAGCTCGCAGCCCGAGGTGCTCCAGCTCCTCGACGTCATCGACACGCCGGGCGAGGCCGCGCTGTGGGCGGAGCTCGACCGCCAACACGAGCTCGTCTGCGACGGGCGCGACAACGTGGGCGCCGCCGACGGCGGCTTCTTCGTCCTCACGCGCACGGGCAACGGCTGCATGGAGGACATCCGCGAGCACCAGGTCTTCGTCGGCGCGGACGGGGAGATCGTCGATGTCGACAGCGTGTTGGTGAAGCGCGCCGCGCAGCGCAATTGTCCGTGACGCGCGCCCCATTCATGGAAGACCCACATGTCGCGCTACTTCGAACATCTCGATCCCATCGGGTCCCTCGTCGATCTCACGCCTACGCAGGCGGCGGGGCGCGCGTGTGCCCGCCGTGTGACACGGGAGCCGCACAGACCTGCCCGCTCGCGCGTGTCCCTGCGTACTCGCGGGCGATAGCGAAATCCCAGGAATCGACCGCTAGAGCGCGAAGAACGGCGCGCTGCCGGTGGTAGGTCGAGACCTGGGGATCATTCATCGGGACTTTAAGCCCGAGAACGTCTTGCTCGGCGAGGACGGGCGCGTCCGCGTGCTCGACTTCGGCTTGGCGGCGACCAGCGAGAGCGCGCTCGAGGACGATACGGAAGACGCGGTGATCGAGTCGAGCGGCGCGCGTCGCTCGAACATCCGGATCACGCCGGACGGCGTGCTCACGGGCACGCCGGCCTACATGTCCCCAGAGCAACATCTGGGGGAGCCGACCGACGCGAAGAGCGACCAATTTAGCTTCTGCATCGCGCTGTTTGAGGCGCTCTACAGCGCGCGGCCATTCCCCGGGCGCGCGGTCGGTGAGATCCGTCGCTCGGTGCTCGCGCGGCGCATGCGGGAGCCGCCGGCCGAGACGCGCGTGCCGACCTGGGTTCGCCGCGCCATCGAGCGCGGGCTGAGCGTCGACCCGGCCGACCGGTTCGAAAGCATGGACGAGCTGCTCGAGGTCCTCGATCCGGCGCCGCGCAGCGCCCGGGTTCGACTCGTGCTCGGCGGCGCCATCGCGCTCATGGCGATCAGCGCGGCGCTGCTCTACCGCCGCGCGCTGATCCAGAGCTTCGAGCGGCAGGTCGAGGAGGCGTCGGAGCGGACGCCCTGCACGGGCGCGGCGGCGCGGGTCGAGGAGGTCTGGGGCGACGCGCGGCGCGGGCAGCTGCGCGAGGCGATCCTGGCGACGGGGCTGTCGTTCGCCGGCGGCGTGTGGGAGCGCGTCGAGGCGCGCCTCGACGAGTTCGCGGCGAGGTGGGCGACGATGCACACGCGCGCGTGCGAGGCCACGCACGTCGACGGCACGCAGTCGACGGAGCTGCTCGATCTGCGCGTCGCCTGTCTCGAGGGCCGGTTGAAGGAGTTCTCGGCGCTCGTCGAGGTGTTCGCGCACGCGGACGCGACGGTGGTCGAGAACGCGGTGCAGGCGGCCGCAGGCCTCCCGAGCGTGGATCGCTGCGCGGAGGCGCGGGGGCTGCTCGAGCGGGTCGCGCCGCCGGAGGACCCGGCGAAGGCGGAGGCCGTGGAGCTGGTGCGCGGGCGGCTCGCGGACGCGGCGGCCCGCGGTCGCGCGGGGCAGCTGCTCGAGTCGCTCGCCCGGGCTGAGGGCGCGCTCGCGCAGGCGAAGGCGCTCGACTATCGCCCGCTCCTCGCCGAGTCGCTGCTGCTGGTCGGGGACACCGCGGAGGGCCTCGGCGAGTACGCGCGCTCCGCTGACGCGTGGCGCGAGGCCTACTGGCACTCGCTGGCGATCGGCGATGACAACCGCGCGGCGCGCTGCGCGTCCGTGCTCGTCCACGTGATGGTGATGCAGGGGCAGCCGGTCGAGGCGCGCGTGTGGTCGCGGCACGCGAGCGCGGTGATCGACCGTCTCGAGCGGGCGCAGGCGGACGCGGGCACGGATCACCGCGCCGGCCTGGCGAATCACCGGGCGACGGCGTGGGTGCACGAGGGCAAGCTCGAGGAGGCGATCGCGGCGTACCGGGAGGCGCTCGCGGGCTTCGTCGAGACGCGCGGAGCGGACGACCTCATGGTCGCGGGCGTGCACAACAACCTGGGGAACACGCTCTCGCGCGCGCGCAGCTTCGAGCCGGCGATCGAGCACTTTGAATCCGCGCGACGGATCTACGAGCGCGAGCTGGGCCCGGGGCACCCCAGCGTGGCCGTCGCGCTCAACAACCTCGGCGAGGCCTACGCGCACCAGCTCGAGTACGCGCAGGCGGAGCAGCGCTATCGCAGCGCGCTGAAGATCCTCGTCGAGACGGTCGGCGAGCGGCACATCAACGTCGGGGTCGTGCACAACAACCTCGGCGACATCATGCTCAAGCGCGACGAGCCCGCGCCGGCGCTCCAGGAGTTCCGGCTGGCGCTGCTGATCTTTGAGGACAAGCTCGGCGCGGACTCCGAGCAGGCCGCGTTCCCGCTCACGGGCATCGGCGAGTCGCTGCTCAAGCAGGGCGATGTCGCGGGCGCGCTCGCGTCGCTCGAGCGCGCGAAGCGGCTGCGGGGAGACAGCGCGGGGCCGTTCGAGCGCGCCCACACCGACTTCGCGCTCGCGCAGGCGCTGTGGCGATCGAGCGAGTCAGCGACGATACGCGCGCGGGCCGGGCGGCTGGCGGACGCGGCGATCGAGGGCTTCGCGGCGGCGGGAGCCCACGGCGAGCCGCTCGGCGCCGAGGCCCGCGCGTGGCGAGCCGAGCGGCGCGAGCAGCTCGGACGTCGTCCGTAGCGGCCCTTCGCGGCCACGGCGCGATCACGAAGAACATGTTCGTACGGTCAGGTTCGAGTCTTCGCGGCGAGCACCTCGCTAGTACAGCGAGACGAGCACGAGGCCGTCTTTCTTGTAGTCGAGCGGCTCACGCGGGATCCTGACCGTGAAGGTCGAGCCCTCGCCGGGCGCGCTCTCGACCGAGATGTCGCCGCCGAGCAGCTGGCAGTAGTGCTTGGCGAGCGAGAGCCCGAGGCCGGCGCCGCCGTACTCGCGGGTCGGCGACTCGTCGGCCTGCGTGAAGGGCTGGAACAGCCGATCGAACATGTGCCGCGGGATCCCGATCCCGGTGTCGGCGACCGAGAACGCGTACCACGGCCGCTGGTTCTCGACGGTCAGGCCGACGCGCAGCTCGACGCGCCCGTCGTGGGTGAACTTGCAGGCGTTGCTCAGCAGGTTCGTCAGGATCTGGTGGAGCCGGGTGCGGTCGGTGGTGATGCTCCCGAGCTCGCGCGCGTGCTTGAGCTTGAGCGTGTTGCCCTGCTTGCGGGCGAGCGGCGCGGTCGCGGTCGCGAGGCTCTCGAGCAGCTCGCTGATCGGGAAGGTCTCGACGCGCAGCTCGAGCTTGCCGGCCTCGATCTTCTCGAGGTCGAGGACGCCGGCGATGATCTCGAGCAGGCTCGAGGCGGCGGTGCGGATGCCGGTGAGGTCGTCGCGCGCGCGCCCGGCCTCGAGGTCCTCGACGTCCTCGAGCATCATCTCGGAGTAGCCGATGATCGCGTTGAGCGGCGTGCGCAGCTCGTGGCTCATGTTGGCGAGGAAGGAGCCCTTGATCCGGCTGGCCTCGAGGGCCTGCTCCTCGGCGACGCGCCGCTCCTGGACCTCGCGCTGCAGCGCACGGTTCGCGCGGGTGAGCGCGATGGTCCGCTCCTCGATGTGACGCTCGAGGTCCTCGCGCGCGAGCTGCATGTCGCGCTCGGCCTGGCTGCGCTCGTCAGCCTCGTTCTGCATGCGCTCGATCGCGTCGAAGAGCACCGCGCCGCTGCGCGCGATGTACACCGTCGAGAGGCCGCTGAGCGCGCCCGCGACGAGCACCGCGAGCCCGGCGACGGCGGCGGGCAGCGGCGCGAGCCCGGCGGCGAGCGAGCCGGCGAAGGCCGCGGCGCCGTAGCCGAGCAGCGCGCCGGCGGCGAGGCCGACGCTGCGGAGCTCGAGGGCGACGGTCGCGGCGGCGGCTAGTCCCAAGAGCCAGATCGGGGTGGCGGCCCCGACCCAGCCCGGCGCGAGCGCGAGCACGGCGATCGTCAGCGCGTGGCGGACGAGCTCGGCGGCTAGGCGCGCGGGCCTCGGGAGCCTGTCGCCGAGCAGGTTCACGCCCGCGTGGACGACGATCAGCGCCGCGCAGACGCCGAGGGCCGCGCTCGCCGACGCGGCGAGCAGCGTGACGACCGGCGTCACGGCGAGCAGCGCGATCGGGGTCGCGTAGGCGATCAGCTGGCGCGCGACCTGGTCGGGCCGCCGGCTGCGTGGGCCGGGTATCACTTCAGCGGGCTCTCCGACCGCTCGCGCGGCCTCGCTGACGATACACCGAAGCTGTGGCGTCTTGCGACGGTGAGCGCAATTACCTGTCTATAACGACATGTATTGCGCGCGCGCGGAGACGACGGGCGGCGAGCGCGTTTGCGCGGGCGCGGGCGCGGGCGCGCCTCTCGTGACGCCGCGCGCTCGTCGGCGCGCGAGGTCTGCTGAATCACGATGCGCGCACGATTCGCGGTGGTCTCGCGCGGCGCGAGCGATCGATCGATCAGGGGCCGCCGGGGGGCACGGGCGCCGCGTCTTGCAGCTTCTCGACGTAGGCGTCGAGCTCGCGGCCGCGCTCGCTGAAGCGGGGCAGGCTCGCGGCGTGGGTCGAGAGGTTCTTGCGCGCGTCCTCGCTGATCCCGAGCTGCCCGGCGAGCTTCGCGTCGAAGACCGCGAGCCACCAGAAGCGCGCGCGCTTGACCTGCTCGGGGGTGAGCCCGCGGGCGCCCCGCAGCCGCGCGAGCGTGAGATCGGCGTCCTTCAGGTTCGCGCCGGTGAGGTCGACGCCGGCGAGCGTCGCGCCTCGCAGGTTCGCGCCCTCGAGGTCAGCGCCGGTGAGCACGGCGCAGTGAAGATCCGCCGCGCGGAGATCGGCGCCGGGGAACCGGGAGCCCTGGAGGTTGGGGCGCGAGGTCGAGAAGTTGAAGCCCGCGAGCGCGGCCTTGGGGACGTCGAAGCGGAACGCGCCGCCTCCGCCGAGATCGACGTTCGCGTCGTAGAGGTAGTACAGCAGCTCCTCCTGCTCCGGGCTGCGCAGCTCGTCGGTGAGGTCGAGCGTGCTCAGGTCGATGCTGCGGTAGGGCGCGAGGTAGGGCAGCGTGGTGCGGATCCGGCGATAGATCCGCGGGGAGAGCTCGATGCGGTGGTTGCCGCACGCTTTCTCGCGCGCGCCGACCAGGTCGATCGGGATCGCGGCGTCGGTGACCTCCGGCGCGATCTCGCCGAGCAGGTCGATCATCGGCTTGCGGCGCTGCTCGGCGAGGCTGATGGCGATGCGGATGTCGTTCGCCCGCTTCCGCTCGGCGACCTCCTCGTCGATCTTCTTGTTCTGCGCCTTGATCAGGTTGGTCTGCTCGGCGAGCTTCTCGTTCTGCTTGGTGATCAGCGCGTTCTGCTCGGTCATGCGCTCGACCTGCATGTACGCGGCGAGGAACACCGCGAAGCTGACCACGCCGCCGAGCACCGCGAACAGCGTGCTCATGGCCATGGCCCTGAAGATGAACGCGATCGTCAGCTGCGAGACGCGCTGCGCGATCGGCCCGAGGCGCTCGAGCTGGTAGCGGATGTTGGCGAGGTGGCTGCGGTCCTTCTTGACGATCGCCGTGACCACATCGTCGCTGATGTGCGTGAGCGCGGCGCCGGCGTTGCGCAGGTAGTCACCGGACTGATCGACCAGCTTCCGCTTCTGGCTCTCGTAGATGTAGTTGCCGACCACCGCGCCGACGAGCAGCGCGACCCCGATCATCATCAACCCGCTGGCGACGTACCACAGCGCGTCGAGGGTCAGCGTCAACGAGCCGATCAGCGCGAGCGCGACGCCCAGCGCCATGCCCTTGATCAGCGAGGGGCTCGTGATCCACAGGATAAGCCGCATCGGCCGCGAGAGCGGCTCGAGCCGCGGCGGATCCGGGAGCGGGGCGGGGCGCGCCGCGGCTTTCTCAGCGCGCGGCGGGGCGGCCTTGGGGGGAGGCTCGCGCGCCTCGTCAGCGCGCGGCGCCGCGTCGATCTGCCCCGACACGGGCGCCTGCTCGGGCGGCGCGGGCTGAGGGGGCGACGCGGCGAGCTCGGGCTCAGGCTGCGCCGGCTGAGGTCGGGGCTGCGGGGGCTGTGACGTCGTCTCCCCCGCCTGTGGATAGTGCGGGTACGTCTGGTACAGCGGCGCTTGGTGGGAGAGCGGCAGCGCGTTCGGCGGGGACTGGAGCTGGGGCTGCTGCCAACGCTCGGGCTGTGGCTCGGGCTGTGGCTCGGGCTGTGGCTCGGGCTGCGGCTGCGGCTGCTGTTGCGGCTGCTGTCGCGTCTCCTGCTGCTCGGCCGGAGGGGCCGCCGGAGGGTCTTCTCCCGGGGGGCGGAACGTGATGTTCACGCGGTGACTGTATCAGGACCGCGGGCGCCGTGAGGGGCTCGCGGGCGGGCGCACGCGCGGGTGCCCGCGCTCAGCGGGGGGGCGCGGTCCGCTTGCGACGGCGACCGAGCGCGGATCCAGCCGCGAATCCGAGCATCACCGAGAGCGCGCCGACGGCCAGCAGCGGGCTCGGGCCCCACGAACTCGTCGGCTCCGCGCACTCACAGGCGGCGATCGCTTGGTCCGTCGCGGGCGCGGGCGCGGCGGCGGGCGGCGCCGCGTAGCGTGACGCGTCGAGCGGAGGGGGCGGCGGGACCATGCCGCGCAGCTCCGCGACCACGTCCTCGAGCGACCGGTGGCCGCGCTCGTCCCCGTAGCTCCACTCCAGCGCGCCCTCGTCGTCAACCAGGATGTTGCCGGCCCCGTGGTTCAGCGTCACGAGCTCGCCGGTCTTCTCGTCCCGCGCGAGGAACACGAGGTAGCGCGTCGCCGGCTGGTAGCTCGCGCGCGCGCACTCGAAGTCCTTCTCCGCGAGGATCCGGTCGACGCGCCGCATGTGACCCTTGATCAGCAGCTCGCGGACGACCCGCGCGCGCTGACGGTAGGTCCAGTGGTCACCCTTGACGTCGGTCTCCTCGACCCACGCCGTCTGGACCACCGCGATCACCTCGGCGTGCTCGACCAGCTCCGGGAGGCGCATGTAGGCCGCGTCGGCGCGCGCGGTCTGGGGCGCGAGCGTCACGCCGACGCCCAGGCCGACGGACAGCGGCGTCGCGCTCAGGAGCGCGAGGGCGAGCGCGGCGCGTCGACGAGCGCGGCGCGGGCGGGCGGGGCGGAGGAGGGCTGCGCGTTGACACGTGCGGGGCATCGCCAGACTTGGACAGCGCGCGCGCGCGGAAGTTCCCGAGCTCGGGGGCGCGCCCGCGCGCCCCCGAGCGACTCATTTCTCTAGAGACATGTCCATAGAGACAAGTTGTCCGCGCGCCCCCGCGCCGCGTCGCGGCGCACGAACGAGCGCACGCCCGATTTGCGCGCGCCGGCATCAAGACCCCGGGCCCGCGCGCCAGCGGCTATGATCAGGGGGATGACGCGGACGATAGAATTCCTGTGTATCGGCACCGGCGCGGCGCTCTGGCTGATCGGCGCCGCGATGGCGGCCCCCGAGCTCGGCGCGGCGCAGCTGATCCTGATGTCCGTCCCCATCATCACCCTCGCGCTGGTCGCGACGCTGCACCCAGACCCGCGGCGCTGGCCGGCGCGCGTGGCCGCGGGGGCGCTGGGCGCCGCGCTCGCGTGCGTCTCGTCGCTGGCGCTGATGTACGCGTCGACGCGCTGCTGCGGCGCGCTGCCTGACTCGTGGGCCTGGCTGGTCCCGGTCGCGGCGGTGCCCGGCGGGCTCGCTGCGGCCTGCGTCTCGCTGCGACGGGGGCTCGCGCTCGCGGGCGGCTTCTCGGGGACGCTGTGCGTGTTCCTGGCGCTCGGGGTGATGCCGGCGCTGCTCTCCGGCAGCGTCATCACGCTGCTGATCACCGGCACGCTCGCGGGCCTCGTGACGAGCGCGATGATCGAGCTCGATCGCTAGGGCCGCAGCGATCGCCCCGGTGTGCGGCGGCTACTCGCGCGCGGTCTTGATGAAGCGGCGACCGAGCCAGGCGATGCACGCCACCTGCACGAGCAGACAGATCAATACCCAGTGCCAGTACGGGCCGGCGCCGGCGGTGGCGATCCACCAGGCCTTCATCCCGCTGTAGGGGGGGAACACGAGCGCGACGTACTGCCACGGCGCCGGCACGAAGTACGCCGCGAGCGGGCCGACGACGAGCAGGTTGAGGACCTTGAGCAGCGCGAAGGCCTCGAGCTTGTTCGACGCGAAGGTCGCGAGCGCGAGCATCATCAGCGGCGCGAACAGGGCCGCGATCAGCGTGAAGAGCAGCAGCTCGCCGGGGCTCGGGAGGCCGATCCCGACGACGAGCGTGGTGCCGAGGATCACCGGCACGGCCGCCACGTAGGCGAACACGGACTCGATGACGAGGAACCTCCGGATCGAGAGGGGCGAGACCCGCAGCGCGGAGATCGTGCCCTGCTCGCGGTTCTCGAGCAGCAGGACGCCGAGGATGAGCCCGGTCAGCACGCTCCCGATAGCGAAGGCGTTGTAGCTCGCGAACAGCGGGAAGTAGGCCTCGAGCTCGAAGCCGCCGCCCTCGCGCAGGGCCGTCGCGACGGCCGGCAGCGCGAAGCGCATGGCGACGCTGATGAGCACGATGAAGAGCGCGGCGCCGACCATGAACTGGTCGCGCACCAGCCGGCGGAGGTCGTTGATCAGCACGGTGAGCATCAGCGGTCCTCCGTGAGCCCGAGGTAACGGCGGAAGCGGGCGCGGCACCACAGCGCCGCGACCGTGATGGACGCGGCGCCCATCAGCGCGACGTACACCCACTGCCCGACGGAGAGCGGTCGCGCCGCGGAGAGCATGACGAGGATCGGCGCCTGGGTCGGGATCAGGTGCCACAGCCAGGACGGGCCGAGGTCGACGATGGAGAGCACCGGGAGCTGGATGATCAGCGAGCTCAGCACCGCCCAGGGGAACAAGAACGACGTCATCGAGTCGTGCGCCGCCGACTGCCCGAGGCCGATGAGCGTGTAGAGCACGCCGAGCATGAGCACGCCCGCGAGCAGCGGGAGCGGGGGGACGCCGAGCCCCCCGGCGATCAGGTAGATGACCGCGCTCTCGACCGTGGCGAAGGCGGTGAGCGTGATGATCTTCGAGAGCACGTACTCGCGCCGGCGCAGCGGGCTGACGCGCAGCGCGTGCAGGGTGCCCTCGCCCTTCTCCATGAGGATCGTCGCGGCCCCGAACATGTAGGTCGTGCCGCCGACCCCGAGCACGTAGAAGGCCGCGAGCGCGGGCGCGACGTAGGCGTCGGGGTGCTCGCTGACGCTGAGCAGCCAGCGCGTGCCGAGGCCGAGCAGGACCGCGGCGAACAGCCCGATCGCGTAGAGCTTGCTCTGCGCCTGGAGGCGCACGTCGAGCGCGAGGCTGGCGGCCAGGCGGCGCGTCGAGACGCTCACGCCTGCAGGCTCCTGCCGGTGACCTGGATGAACACGTCCTCGAGCGTGGTCTCCTGGCTGTGCAGGGTCTCGACCCGGGTCTCGCGGAGCAGGCGCTGGAACTCGGCCGCGTCGGCGAGGCCGTCGAGCGGGAAGCGCCGCGACTCGATCGCGCGCGCGGGGTCCTGGGGATCACCTGTCGTGTAGGTCAGCTCGACCTCGCGTCGGCCGTAGGCCTTGCGCAGCGCCGCGGGGGCGTCGATGACCTCGAGCTGACCGTCGACGATGAACGCGACGCGGTCGCAGAGCTCGCTGGCGATGTGCATGTCGTGGGTCGTCAAGAAGGTCGTGATGCCCTCGCGCTGGCGCTGGCGCACCAGCTCCTGCACGCGCCGCGCGTTGACCGGGTCGAGGCCGGCGGTCGGCTCGTCGAGGAACCACAGCCGCGGGCGGTGCAGCAGGCTGCGCGCGAAGTTGAGGCGGTTCTTCATGCCCTTCGAGAAGTCGCTGACGCGCTTGTCGATGTGCGCGCCCAGGTCGACCCAGTCGAGCACGGTCTCGACCTCCTCACAGGGCCCTTCGTACAGGCTGCGGAAGTAGCGGAGGTTCTCGCGCGCGGTCAGCTTGAGGTAGTGGTTGGGCGACTCGAAGCTGACGCCGATGCGCGTGAAGTAGTCGGCGCCCCACGAGCTCAGCGGCTTACCCATGACCTCGACGCGGCCCTGAAAGCCCGGGAGCAGCCGCGTGAGCACTTTCTGCGTCGTCGACTTCCCGGCCCCGCTGGGGCCGAGGAAGCCGAAGACCTCGCCGTCGGCGATCGTGAACGAGATGCCCCGGACGGTCGGCGCCGGCGCGCCGGGGTAGGTGTAGATGAGCTCCTCGACGTCGATCACGCGTCATCCTCCTCGACAGGGAAGCCGTCCTTGGCGAGGCGTCTTCGCTGGCGCCGCCACTTGGCGGTCAGCCTGGGGAGCTCGCGCTCCCAAAACCGGTTGAGCGCGCGGGACTCTCGGAGCCGGCGCGCGCGCTCGGAGTCGGCGCCGAGCAGCGCGAGGCCGCGGTCCGCGAGCGGTCGGAACGCGGTCAGCGCCTGCAGCTTGCGCTCGAACAGGCCGGTGAAGCCGTCGTCGCACAGCCGGTAGGCGGCCGCGCGGCCGCTGCCGCTCGGCGCGCGCTCGATCAGGCGCAGCGACTGCAAGAGGCGCAGGGTGTTGCTCGCCGAGGCCTTGCTGATCGAGAGCGCCTCGACGAGCTCGGCGGCGGTCTGCTGGGGCGGGTCGCAGACCATGAGCCAGCCGAGCACGCGCGCGGGGATCCGCGGCAGGCCGCCGGACTCGTAGTAGAGCGCGACCTCCTCGGCGAAGGCCTGAACGTCCTGTTCACGAACTCGTCTCGCCACTGCTAGTTTGGTTAATCAGTTCGTACAGTTTAGTCAAGACTAAACTGTTTAAACTCCACGAGGCGCGTCAGCGCGCGCGACCGCGTGGCGGCGCGCGTCAGCGTCGCCAGAGCGCCCAGAGCAGCGCCGCGGGCAGGCAGGCGAGCAGCAGCGCGGCGAACAGGCGCGTCAGCAGGAACGCGAGCGCGAGCAGGACGGGCGTCAGCCCGCCGTGACCCGAGAGCAGCGCCGGCGCGACGCCGTGGTCGATCATCCGCGGCCCGGCGAGCGCGTGCGCGAGGCAGACGGCGGCCGCGAGCAGCAGCGGCGGGGCCGCGCGGCGGAGCGGGTGGCGCGAGCCTCCCGTCATTGTCTCACCTGTGTTTTGGGCCAGCTCTTCACGGGGCGCGCCGTCAGCATGGCGAACATGATCGCGTCGCCGATGGGCCCGCCGAGCGCGAAGTTGCGGGCGCCGCCCTGGTCGACGGGGGCCCCGAACAGGTAGGCGGTCGCCCAGTTGCCCGTGAAGCTCGCGGCGTCCTCGTGGGCCCGGCTGGCCCCGAGCGCGAAGCCGGTCGCGGAGACGCTGACGCCGAGCAGCACGGGGCCCGAGTCGATGTCGCCCCGGCCAGGCGCGCCGACCGGGTACTCGCGGGTCGCAGCGAAGCCGAGCAGCGCGCCGGGGCGCTGCAGGTGCTCGTGGACCGACTCGTAGAGCGCGGCGGACTGCTCGGGGAGCCCGAAGGACAGGAAGTAAACCGCGAGCGCGCTGCCGGAGCCGCGCGGCTGGTCGTACGGGCGCAGACTCTGGGCGCTGACGCGCTGGTGCAGCAGGCCGGTCGCGGGGTCTCGCAGCGCCTCAAAGCTCGCGCGCCAGCGCGCGAGCGCGGCCGCGTGCGAGCGCCCGGTCGCGCGCTCGTGCAGCGCGAGCGAGGCGACCACGGCGGCGTTGTCGACCGGGTAGGTCTCGCGCGGGTAGGTCTCGAGCAGGCCCTTCGGGCTGGCGCGCAGCAGGCGATCGAGATGCGCGCTGACGCGGTCGTTGAGCTGGGCGTGTCGAGAGTCCGGCGCGAGCGCGCGGTGCAGCGAGAGCGCGAGGTTGAGGTAGCCGAGGTAGGCCGCGTGGGCCCGCGACGAGCCCAGATCCTCGATCGGGTCGTGGCCCCACGCCGCGCGATCGAAGGCGCGCGCGGGCTCGGAGCGCAGTCGGTCGAGGCAGCGCGCCATCAGCTCGGCGTGATGCTGCTCGAGCTCCGGGTGGGCGAGCGCGGTCTGCCCGTAGCCGAGCGCGCCCATCATGTAGGTGCCGAACAGCCACTCGCCGTCGAAGCGCGCGCTGCCCGTCAGGAAGTCGTCTTGATTCAGATCCTCCGCGAGCCAGCGATCCATCCCGCGCGCGAGCGCGCGCTGGCTCGCCAGCTCGTCTCGCAGCAGCGCGTCGGCCTCGCGCGCGCACCAGGCCGAGGGCAGCGCGCGCAGCGAGACGAGCAGGACGAGCGCGATCACGAGGGATCGGGCGAGGCGCGACGCGACCACCACCAAGGCAGCCTGCCCCTTGGAGAAGATCGGAGCAAGGACGGCGCGCGCGAGCGGTCCGCTCGCGCGCCTAAGCGGTCTCAGGGCGGCGCGAGCGGGCCTGGGAGCGCGGCGAGCCGCGCGGCCGAGGGGCGGCGCCAGGCGCCGGCGAGCTCGCGCAGGTGAAACAGGCCGGCGATCACGAGCGCGTGGCGGATGGTCCCGTCGACCACGCGCGCGCCGGCCTCCGCGATCGGGAGCTGGGCGCGCGCGATGACCTCGCCGGCGTCGAAGCGGGTCGCGCCCGCGGGGCGGGCGTCGAGCGCGAGGAAGGTGTGCAGGCGGTTGCTCTGGATCGCGGGGTTGGGCTCGACGACGCCGAGCGGGTACCAGGCGCGCGCTTCGTATCCTGTCTCTTCGCGCAGCTCTCGGACGGCCGCGTCCACGGGCGACTCGCCGGGGTCGACCATCCCGCCGGGGATCTCGAGGGTCCGCGCGCGCGTGCCGTGGCGGAATTGACGGACCAGGATCAGCGCGTCGTCGGGCGTGAGCGCGACGACGTTGACCCAGTCCGGCGCCCGCAGCACGCTGAAGGTCCGCCGCGAGCCGTCGAGGGGGTGCAGCGCCTCATGCCGCTGGACCGTGAACACGCGGTAGTCATCCGGCGGGTGCTCAGCGACCACGCGCCAGTCGAGCGACGCTTCGTGGACGTCGCGCGCGTCGTCTCGCTGTTCTCGTCGCTTCTCCTCTTCGTTGCTCACGGCCACGGCGTCGCCTCGATCCGGTTCACGTCGATCCGGGAGGTCGTTTGTAGCAGGACGTTGGTCCCGACGACGCCCTCCTGATAGTCGTGGCGGATCGCGGGGTCGAGCAGGAAGCTGGTCCGCATCCAGCGGAGCTGCCCGTCTTGGTCGAGCGTCGCCGGCAGCGGCGCGAGCGGGTGGTACTCGGCGCCGTCCCACTCCTGCACGACGCCCGCGCTCGTCGCCGCGTAGGTCAGAGAGACGACGACGGGGCGCTCATCGCCGCCCTCGAGGTCGACCAGGAAGTTTGCGTTGATCTCGCTCGCGGAGCGGGCGGGCAGGGTCAGCGCGCCGATCTCGAGCTCGGCCGGCGCGCCCCAGTCCACGGTGTAGAAGCGCACGCCGCCGGCGACCTGCGGGAGCGCGTCGTCGTCGGGGCCCGCGACCATCAGCCACCGCGAGTCCGGGTCGTGGCTGCTCGGGCGGTGCTCGAACAGCCGCGCGATCGCCAGCGCGCGCGCCGAGTCGACGGTCGCGCCCATGAGCGGGCGCTCGTAGGGCGTCATGTAGCTCGAGACCAGCAGCGATCGCGCGAGCTCGAAGGCCACCGGGTCGCCCCCCGGCGCGTCGCCGTGGACCGCGTAGCCGATCACCGCCGCGCGCGACCAGCTCCACTCGCTCTCGCCCCCGCTCGAGCCGTCGACGCGCCCACGCAGCCGCGCTGGGTTGCCGCTCCACATCTGCAGCCGCAGGGTCTTGACGATCTTCGCCATGTCCGCGTCGCTCCACCAGCCGCGGGCGTGGGCGAAGCGGATAAACTGCAGGGTGACGAGCGCGTGGCTGACATCCTCGGGCGCGCGCTGATCGATCGGCCAGCCATCGTCGACGTAGTTCCACGTGTAGCCGCCGGCGGGCGTCGTCGTCGCGCGCTTGCGCAGCAGCCGAGCGCAGGCCTCCGGGCGGCCGGCGAAGCTGGCGTCGCCGGTCGCCTCAAAGTGCAGCCGCGAGGCCATGGCGATCAGCGCGCTGGTGTTGTGCACGGCCTTGGCGTCCGCGGGCTCGGTGGAGTACCAGAAGGACTCCGCGACCATAACCTGGTCCCGCGGTCACCTCTTGGCCGTACGCCGTCTCGGTCGCTCCCGACCGCGGGATCAGGGCTTTTCACTTGGAACTCAGTACGCGTGAGAGGGCGTGAGGACGCGGGGTTCTGCGGGGATTTTGGCACATAGGTGGAACATCGAGCAGACGTGATGCAGCGTAGCCGGGCTCGCTGGCCCCGGGTAGCGAGGAAGCGAAAGCAGGCCGCCATCGCGGGACGCGCCCGATCCATCTTCGATTTGAATGAGGCCGGCACACGAGGACGTTTCGTTCGGGCTCGTGCTGGCTTCTCAGCGGGCTCTGGGGTTGTCGTGGTCGAGCCGGAGGACCCGGAGCACGTATCTGCGCGCCAGCCCTCCTAGGAGGAGGGAGAACTCCGCCCGCGCGCGAGTTCGAGCGCGTGATCGCAGTCTTCTCGCCGGACGCGAAGCGCAGCTCGGAGGAACTGAGCGCGGTCTGTGCTTGACACGCCCGCGCGCCGCGTTGAGCCACCATCGCTGTCGTGCTCAGGTTGGGACATTGCGAACCGGCGGATGAGATCTTCGAGTTTGACCCTCGAACGATCAGCGTGGTCATCGAGCCATCGGCTTGCCTCCTCGAGCGCCTCGAGCGACGTCGCGCGCCACGTCGCGCGGAGCTGGGCCCTGCTCGGGCGTTGGAATGGCGCGCAGGTCCAGAGGCGATCTTCGATCGACTCCAGCCGAGCCCTCAAGACAGCCGGAAATGAGCTGGGGAGTTCGAGCTGCTCGAGCTCGCGCTCGACTCGCCTCAACCATCGACGCGTCTCGACCACCAAGCGCGCGTCGTCTGATCCTCGTCGAATACGCGCCGCGTGCATGCGCAAGCGCTGAATGGTCTGAAGGCGACGGGCGTGCACATGACGAGCATACGCGAGTCAGCGCGGGCATATTCGCCCGATCGCGTTCGGATGGATCCGCGGTATCGTGGTCGGCGCCCGTAGGCGACGCGTGAAGACGAGCGGCGACGATGAACGACGATGATGAACTCTCCGTGCCGCGCTTGACCGATGTTCTCGGCGCTTTGGTCTCCGGGGTCGCGCACGCTCGAAGCGTCGCCGATACCGAGGTCATGAACATCGCGCGGACCTATCGTCGCCACGAGTACCTCCGACATCTCTCCGTCCCGCGACTGCGCGTCAACAAGGTCGTGCTCGAGCTCCCGGTCCTGCTCGAGCGGGTCATCCCAGCCGCGAGCGCGCGCCTCAACAGCCCTGAGCACGTCGCCGCGCGCGCTCGTGAGGCGCTCGCGGAGGGGGCGGCCGACATCGTGCGCTACATCGAGATGACCCAGCACAAGATGACACCTGAGGTCATGGAGCGCGCGCAGGCGCTGCTGCGGCGTTTTGAGACCGAGGAGCTGCTTGACCAGCTCCAGGAGACGCTGCTCGTGCGACTGCGAAAGCTCCGCGCGGTGCTCGAGTCGCAGCCGCCGGGAGGGCCCGCGCTGTCAGACGTGTTCGTGCGCGACGAGGTCGGCATCATCGTCGAGCGGATGCTGCGGGACATGTTCGCGCGGATCGTCGCTGAGCAGGCCAAGGAGCAGCACGAGCGCGAGCACCCGCCTGAGGAGGACGACGAGGACGGGCCGGTCGCCTTCGGCGACGAGTACGAGCCCGAGTCGAAGTGGACGAAGGCGCAGGAGGAGCAGGTGATCGACGAGACGCTGTTCGCGGACGCGGTCAGCGAGCTCGTGCTGATCGTGCGAAACACCGCGGAGAATGCCGCGATCCTGCAGAGCACCCGACCCGCAGACTTCGAGGTACGCGTCAACACCGAGGCGATCAAGAACGCCGGGACGCCAGGCGCCGTGACCCGCGTACGGATGGTCCTGACCGAGGAGGGCCTCGAGTGGAGCTCGGAGCAGGGCAGCGACGGCGGCGCGCGCTGGAAGCTCATGCCGGAGTGAGGGATGCCCCTCTTCGCGCAGATCGAGATGATCCATGAGCAACTCCGGGGGCTCGCGCCGCTCGTGGATCGCTACGAGGCTGGCGACCTCGAGTTCCCGCGCGCGACCGCGGAGTGGCTGCGCGGGGCGGAGCGGGTGTTGGCGATGCATCGGACGCCCGAGGGCGCCGAGCTGCCGGCCTTGAGGGCGTCGATCATCGCGGCGGGTGAGCAGGCGCGGGGGGATGAGACCCGCGCTACGAGGCGGCGCGCTGCAAACGTCGCGGCGGCGAAGTCGATCGAGCGCGCCGAGGAGCTGCTCCGCGAGCAGCACCAACGGGCCGCGCGTCGGCTCGAGCATTTTGAGGAGAAGCTCATCGAGGCGGTCACCGCGGCCGTGCTGATCGGGCTGATACCGTTTCCCCCGACTGACCCATGGGAAGAGTGGCTCGGCCGGGTCTGGACCTCGCTCGTCGCGCACAAGGCGACAAGGCCCACAACTGTCTATATTGCGTCATCTCTAAGCTCTCCGGATCGTCTCTACATACTTGATGTTGTGTTATCGCGGTTGAACGAGCTTGAGTTGTCAGTGATAGTGACAGTTTGACGATTCGCCGCGCGCGGGTGAACGTCGTACATGTAATGTTTGCAGAGTGCGGGTCGCGGTGTTTTGTTGGCGTCAGGATAAACGACGTTCCATTGCGCTTGTGTCGTCGTCTCTGTCTCGTAATTATGGACGCGTCATGATGGCGCCGATCGTCGTGTTGGCGATATTCGGGGGAGGGCCCGGCCGTGAGGGCTCGGTGTTCCCGCGCATTGCCACTCGTGACAACGCGCGCGAGCGCTCCTTCGGCGTCCGCAGGTGAGGAGGTTCGAGGGCCTCTCAACGGAAAAGATCCGGCATATTTCACGCGAGGCGGCCGTGGTGAGGCGGTACACCGCGGGGGCGTGTGCGGCGGCGCGCCGGCGTGCGCGGATCGCCTCATTTTTTCAAATCAGGTCAGTCGAACTCCGTGCAATTGCATCGCTGAACATCGCGCCTAAGATTAAATCGTCTTGCTTAATTCAAAGAGCCGAGTATAGGATTTCTCCCGGTTGGAGCGCGCGGCGAATGTCGTCGCGCGCTGGCGGATCGGTTGTATTGGGCTGGAGCGCGCATGGGTGGATTAGTGATCCCCGGGGTTCAGGTTGCGGTCGTCAAGGAGGTGCTGCCTCGGCAGCTCGCTCCATCGGGAGTGTTGGGACTCGTGGGCTTCACGGAGCGCGCGCCCGCGGACGAGCTCGCGCGAGCGAGCTCGTGGAGCCGCTTGCGAGAGGTCTTCGGGACCGCGACGGCCATGAGCATCCCCGAGGCGCGGCAGGCTCTCGACAACGGCGTCTCGCAGCTCGTCATCTCGCCGCTCCCTGACGACGCAGGCGCTCGCGCGAGCGTCACCGTGCCGGCGGGTGATGAAGGCGAGGGCGCCGCGTTCAGGCTCGTGGCGAAGGTGCCGGGGACGTGGGCGAACGGGCTGAAGCTCAGCGTCAAGCTCCGAAGCGACGCGCGCCGTGGAGACGTGCTTGAGCTCGCGCTCTCGTGGCCCGGCGGCGACGAGCTCGAGCGTCACCGAGACGTCTCTTTGAAACAAGAGGGGGCGCTGGAGCGGTCCGCGGTCGTTCGTCTGGCGGACGCCAGCGAGAACCTTCCTGAGCCGGGCGAATACAGCTTTGACGGAGGTCGTGACGCGACGCGCGAGCAGTACCGCGACGCGCTCGCTCGGCTCGAGAACGAGCCCGACGTCGACATGGTGATGGTCTCGCTGCAAGGTGACGCCGACGCGGAGGTCGTCGCTCAGGTGCACGGTGACGTGATCGCGCACTGCGAGCGAATGGCGGCTGCGTCGTGCGGCCGGATCGGCATTGGTCAGGGGGCGCGGGGGGATTCAGCAGCCACCCTAGCGAAGTTGGCCGAGGGGCTCCGCAGCGATCGCTTCGTGCTCGTCGCACCCCGCGGCGCGGCCGGTGCGGTCGCTGGGATGATCGGGCAGCTGGCGTACTACGAGTCTCCGACCTTCAAGACCGTCGCTGGTCTCAATAGCCTGCGTCCGCGACTTGGCGTCGACGAGCAGAAGCAACTCCTGCAAGGAGGAGTCGTGCCGGTCGTTCGGGTCCGTGACCGCGGCGTGATCTGCTTGCGCGGGATCACGACGGACGGCGACCAGATCAACGTCCGACGCGTCGCGGATCGGGCGGTCCGAACCATGAAGATGATCGGCGAGCTGTTCATCGGCCGCCTCAACAACGCGGACGGCCGGGGGGCGCTCAAGCAGAAGCTGATCGAGGCGTTGCTACAGATGGAGCGCGAGGGCGCGATCGTCCCGTCGACCGACGGGAGCGACCCGGCGTTCAAGGTCGACGTCTACTCGTCGCAGCAAGACTTCGCGCTGGGGATCGTCCGGGTCGATATGGCCGTGCGACCCGTTCGCGCGATCGATTACATCTACGCGACCGTGCTGGTCCAGGTCTGAGGGGAGGTGAGGGATGCCGAGCGTGTACTCCGCGAATCGCAGCAACGTGCTTGTTGATGGAAAGCCGATCGAAGGACTCCAGTCGCTGGTGTTCAGGGTCGTGACCGAGCGCGAGGACGTCCGCGCGGTCGGGACCGACGAGCGCGTGGACGTGATCTTCGGTCTCAGAAAAGTCCATGGCGAGCTGGTAGTTCGCTCGGCGAGTCACGAGCTCGACGCGCTGTTGGACACGCGCGGGAAGTTTCAGCTCGTCGCCAGCCTCAAGCGCGACAGCAGCGAGGACGGTCCCAAGCGCACGCTCTCGTTCGACGACTGCTTCGTCGAGACCAAGGCGTTCTCCATGGGCGCGGGGGAGTCGGTGGCGACGACCTACGGCTTCACGGCGACGCGCGTGCGCGAGGAGTAGCGGCGCGTGGAAGAGCGCGAGCGAGTCATCAGCATCGACGGGTGTCGGTATCGCGTTGCGCCGGACCCCGATGGCGTCTGGACGCACGTTGAGTCCGAGTCCGGGGCGCGCGTCTCGCTGCGGGACTGGACGCTCGCCGAGCACCTCGATGTGCTCGAGCGGGCGAGCTATTGGCGCGACGGCGTTGTGCGCTTCGACGACGGTGAGTTCGCGCGAGAGGTCCTGCGGCGGGCGGCTCGCGGTCCGGCTGCCAGCTCGTTTGAGGCCGTCGCGCTGTGGTGGGCGCTCGGCGGTGTCGACCTCAATGACGATGACGCGCCGGTCGGTGTGACGCTGCGGCGTTGGTCATGGCGTGAGGAGGTCACGGCGCGGGAGCGCAGCCTCGAGACCGTCGGGCGACCGGCGCTCTACTTACGCGAGATGGTCCACGCGAGCGTCGCCGAGTCCGGCGAGGGCTTGGGCGCCTTCGCTGGCCGTGGCGGCGCGCGCTTGCTCGACGAGGTCGTCGCGCTCAACACCGGCGAGGAGGACGAAGAACTCGACGCGCGCATGCTGGATGACCACGCTCGCGCGGAGCAGACCCTGTGGTTGTGCTCGACCCTCGGATGGACTCCCGGGCAGGTTTGGAGCGCGCCGGCGATCGAGATCGAGCGCCTGCTTCGCTTGCGGGAGCGGACGAAGCCCGTGGACCGTAGGTCCCGCGCCGCGTCGACGCAGAGCGCGCTCGCGCGTCATCCGGACGCGGTCGTGATCGAGGTGGAGGGCTCGTGAGGGAGTGGACTCGCGCCGAGCTGGCGGCCTTGCTTCGGGGACCGCTAGACCGCGTCATGGGTGCTCGCGGCGAGCTGGCGAGTCGTGGCGCGAGCGAGCCAGACGGAGACGTGCTTGACGTGGCCTCGCCGGTGTCGGCGGCGCCGCTACGTGTGCGCGACGGCGTGCGAACGCTGGAGTCGAGCGTTCGTGAGGCGAGCCCAGAGGAGCAGCCGCGGCGCGCTGCGACGGAGCGTATGGCGTCGTCGACAGAGACTCGTGGCGCCGTAGGCCAGATCGCTCCGATGACACGGAGGAGCGGAGCGCCGTTGCGGACGGACGTTGGATCGCTGGGCGACGCGGAGCGTGCTGCGGGTTCGCGTAGGCCCCGGCCGCTCCTGCGAATTCGTCCGCGCTCAAACCCGAACCGACGCGTTGAGGTCGAAGCGGCGGAGCGACCCGCATTGGCGCGCGGTGTGTCGACCGGGACTACGCCCGATGTCGTGGAGCCGGAGTCGGAGTCGGCCGTGATTGACTCGCGTGGATTGCGTGCGCCGGCGCGTTCGACGGCCGCAACGTCCGTTGACCAGCTCGCGCGTTCGGGCGCGGCGACAGCTGAGCGTCTGGAGTCACGACCGGCGCCGCCACGATTCCCCGGGGCATCGGGGAGGGCCCTGGAGTCGTTCCCGAGCATCGCTACCGGTCCGACGGCGCATGAGCCCGCAGCTCAGCGAGCGGGCGGCGCGGGCGAAATTCCGCGAACACCCGCAGCTCGACGATGGGGCGGTACGCGCGAACGGTCGCGAATACCCGCTGCGTCCACGATGGGCGCTCAGGAGGCGCTGAGCGCGTCGCCGCGTCTCGACGCGTCCCTGGAGGGGCGGAGCGGCTTCAACGGCGTAGGGAGCCTTCTAGGAGCGCTCGACGACACCCCGCGAGCGCGCGCGGGTTCATCCCTTCACGACACTCACGAATCGGGTCGCGCGGAGCCGACAGGCACAGCGCGCGCCCCAGAACTCTCGGAGCAGGAGGTCGCCACGGCGATGCGCGCGTGCGCTCGCCGACATGGCCTGGAGGTCTAGTTCTCGTGTCCGCCGTAACCCACGACATTCGCTTGGGAGCGCTCCGAATCAGCAACACGAGCGATCGCGTTGACGCGCATCTACTGCGGCTGCGCAGTGAGCTGACGATGGACGGCGTCGGCGTCGCGCACGTCGTGCTCGCGCCCGGTGACTACGCGCTCCCAGTGATCGGCGAGGAGGTCTCGATTGTCCTCGATAACGGGGGGGGCGCGACGAATGTGTTTCGCGGTGACGTGCGCGAGCTCGACTGCGCCGCGCTCGAGCTGCGCGTCGCGGTCTGCGGGGGCCTGGGCGCGCTCGCGTGGATCGAGTGCTCGAGGGCCTTTGAGCACGCGAAGGCCGGCGACATCGCGCGCGCGCTGGTCGACGACGCGGGCGCGACCGCCGGGACGATCGAGGCCGGTCCCCGCTTCCCCAGCTACGTGCTGCACCGAGGCCCCAGCGCGCTGGAGCACCTCAGGCGGCTCGCGCGGCTCTGCGGCGTCGACGTGTTTGAAGACGGCGAGGGCAAGGTGCACTTCGCGGGCCCCGAGTCGAAGGGCACTCGACACACGTTTAACGTGCGCGAGCACGTGCTCGAGCTGACGGCCGCGCGCGCGCTGCCGTCGCGCGCGGGGGCGACTGTGTGGGGCGAGGGCGCGGCGAGCACGAAGGGATCCGAGCGCGCCCACTGGCTCCCGAAGGATCTCGCGTCGGTCTCGGCCGTCGAGAATTCCAAGGAGCCTGGTTCAAGGACCATGTCAAGAGAGGCGCGCTCCGCCTGGGTGTCCGACGGCGCGGTGCGGACCGGCGAGGTCGCCGAGTCGATCGCGAAGGCCCAGGCGCGAGCGCGCGCGGCCCGTGCTGTGCGCGGCGCGGTCACGGTGAGTGGCGCGCCGAAGGTCGTCCCGGGCGACGCGATCGTGCTCGAGGGCTTGCCGCGAGAGCACCCCGCGATCGACTTGTTGGACGGCGCCGAGCTTCGAGCGCGCAGGGTCGAGCACGCGCTCGGAGCACGGGGCTTCGTCACGCGCGTGGAGTTTGCCCAATGAGCGTGCGCATCGGCGAGATCGAGCTGCTCGGGCTGCAGCGCGTCCACACCGAGGACACTCGCGCCCTCGTGCCGCTTCGTGGACCAGGGCAGCTCGGCGGGCAGTTTCAGGACCTCGGGCGCGAGCCGGTCACGATCGTGCTCGAGGGCTTCTTACTCGGTGACGACACCGGCGCGGCGCTCGAGCAGCTGCGCGAGGCCCAGCAGGGCGCCAAGCCGCTCGCCTTCGCGGCCGACGTGATCGCGGGCGTCGAGTTCACCGACGTCTTGATCCTCGACTTCAAGGTCCGGCAGCGCGCGGGCTACCGCGGGCACTACTGGTTCAGCCTGCGCGTGCGGGAGTACACCGAGCCGCCCGAGTCGCCAGGGCGCGCGGACGCGGCCGTAGACGACGCGGTCGCCGCCGACGCCGACGCCTGGGCCAACGATACGACCGACGCGAGCGCGGTGCTGCAGGACCCGGCGAGCTTGCCCGACAAGGTCGCGGACAACCCGGCGCTGCTAGAGCAGATGAGCGCGGATGAGCTCACGGGTGTTCTCGGAGACGGGGCCGCCTCGATCGGTGGGCGGCAGTTCGGCGACGTGCTCGCGTCGGTGGGAGAGGCCGATCCGAACAAGCTCGGCGGCGTGCTCAGGGGGCTGCAGAAGAAGGGCTCGCTGGCGCAGTTCATCGAGAAGCTCGCCGCCGAGGGGGTCAAGCTCAAGGACCGCCTCTCGCGGGTTGATCTCGCCGGCCTCGCCGGCCTCGTCATGAGCATCACCTCGGGGACGGGCTTGGTCGCGGAGTTCAAGGCGGTCGTCACCAAGGCCGAGGCGTTTGGGCGTGAGCTGGCCGCGCTCGATCCGCTCGGGCCGTTCGCCGCGCTCATCGAGGGCGCCCCAGGGGCCGCGGAGAGCGACGGATGAGCGTGACGATCAAGAGCGTGGTTACCCGCTTTAGCGAGCTCGTCGACGCCGTCGACGCGCTGCTCGCGGGGAATTCGATGGACACGATCACGCAGCTGGTCGCTGCGCTGGGGATCGGGAACCTGCTGCTGAAGGGCGCCGACCTGATCGAGAGAGCCCTGCGCAAGGGCCTGGTCTGGGTCGGCGAGCTGCGCGAGAGCACGTCCCAGACCGACGCGCTGCGAGGTCTCGTCGGGCTGTTGACGCCGATACTGCGCGGGGTCGAGGAAATTTCGAAGGCTGCGGTAGTTGGCCTCGGGGACATGGGTCTCGGCGCGCTGGAGCCCGCGGTCGAGCCTGCGCGGTCGCTCGGCGAGGTCGGGCAGCGCGTGCTGAAGGGCGCCGACGCGGCGCTGCAACAACTCCCAGACGCCGAGCAGATGAAGCGCCTCAGCGAGGCGGTCACAAGCGTCATCGAGCGTATCGAGAAGCTCCGCGCGACCGTTCATCACGTGGTGGCGACGGGCGGCGATATGGCGGCGCTGAAGGAAGGTGCCGCGTGACGACGGCGATCGCGGACGTTGACTCCGAGCGGAAACGTGACGGCGCGGGCGTGATGCGGGCGCTCCAGAGCTCGCTGCGCGAGCTGCATGAGGCCGCGCTCGGCGAGAGCGGAGCGCGCGTGAAGAGCCTCGAGGGACGCCACGGCGTGGTGGCGAGCGCGGTACGGCGCGTGCTCTCGATGATCGTCACGCTCCTGGGAGTACTCGCGGAGGCGCTCGCTACGGCGGAGAACGTCGTGCGAGGGACCGACGCCGCGCTCGCGCTCGCCGATGTCCTGCTCGAGACGGTAGACGCCCTCGGCGTCGCGCTCGCGGGCGCGTCCGAGCTGTTCAAGGAGCCAGACGACCCGACGAAGGCGACCGCGCCCGTGGTGATCGGTGAGCTTCGTCCGGCGTTCCCGCAGGTCAGCGGTCTGGTCAAGAGCTGCGTGGTCGCGGACGCGCTGCCGCGGGTCCACGACATCGTGGCCGCGCAAGCCGAGCTCGCGCGCTTGATCTGTAGCCCCGAGGACGAGGCCGCGGAGACGCCCGGCTCACTGATCGCGATCGTCCGCGCGATCGATCCCACACGTTCAACGACTCCGCGCGACGGTGAGGCGCGCGCGAGCACGCAGAGCACGCAGAGCACCCAGAGCACTCAGAGGGAGAGAGTATGACCAACACTGAGCAAGCGCCCGAGCACGAGGGCAAGAACCCGTTCCAGCTGCTGGCCTTCGTTTTCTACAAGGTTCGCCAGTCGCTCGAGGAGGAGGAGCCCCGTCGCGCGCCGCGCTGGGTCCGGATCGTGCGCGCGCGCGAGGCACAGGGCAGCGGCGACATCGTCGGCAAGGCGGTGAAGGTCGTGCTCGAGAAGATGTTGCTCGCGTTCTCGTACATCGCCGAGCTCGTCCTCGACATTCAGGAGCTGCTCGTGCAGACCGACGCCGCCAAGGCGCTCTTCGAGGTCTCGGCGGACCTGCTCAAGGCCGTCACGAGCGACGAGTTCGTCGGCATGGTCTCCGAGATCGTCGGCGGCGAGAAATCCGCTGAGAACCCGCTCGGCGCGGTCAACGACGCCTTCGAGGCGATCAAGAAGAAGGCCGCGTTCATTCCCGAGCCCGAGGACGTGCGCTGCGTCGGCCACGAGCTGTTCCGCCTGCTGTGCGTGGTCCAGGAGGCGCACCCGCTGAAGGACGACCTCTACAGCGTCGACGAGGATCAGCTCACCGCAGGGACCAAGACGCACGTCGACATCGTGAGCACCGGCAAGCTGCGCCTGATCCAGTGGGCCTACGGCCTGCCCTTCGACGTCCAGGGCCTCGGGGCCAAGGACAACGCCGAGAACGAGAGGGTCTCGGTCTCGCGGTTCGGCGCGCGCCGGCTGTGGGAGGCGAGCGCCGATCGCTTCGCCACGAAGTCGGTCGCAACACGCGAGCACGACGACGACATCACTGACACGATCTTTGACCTCTCGTTCGCCGCGGAGGCCCAGACGACGGATATCCGCGAGCTGCACGCGCTGCTCGGCGCGCTCGGCTACGGGTCCAAGCCGGCCGACGCGAGCGCTGTCGCCTTCGACGCGAAGCTGCGCGAGCGGCTGCGCGAGTTCCAGTTCATTAACGAGCTGCCGGTGACGGGCCGGCTCGACAACGACACGATCAACCGGCTGCTCAACCTCGACCTCCGCGGGCAGAACCTCTGTCGGGCCAAGCCGCACGATCCCGAGCGCCTGCCTGTCACGATCGTGCGCGCCGGCGAGCTGCCGCTCGTCAACGGCGACGCCGATCACCCAGAGGACGAGGGCGCTGAGATCCTGACGAGCCCCATTGGCTACACCTACTACATCCCCGGCACGAAGCTCGGGCAGGCGCGCGACGCGGTGCGCAAGCGGGGGTGGCTGTACACCGACGCGGGCTTCGTGGCGCTGCGCTCGCGCCGCCTCGCCACGTCCGTCTCGGTCGCTAATTCCGACACCACTGAGCGTTACGACGGCGGCGTTGACTCGCCGGGTGAGGCCTCGTCCGGGGACTACTTCTTCGCCGCGCGTAACGCCGAGCCGTGGAGGGCAGGACGCAACGGTCCGCCCGCCGACGGCTCGCCAGCCCTCTACTCCGACGCCCCAGCCCGCGGGGATGAAGTCGCCCTGTACCAGTGGATTGATCTCACCGAGGTAGCGAAGCTCCGCGGGCAGGGTCAAACGCTGCGCGTGCACGCCTCGGTCAATGTCCGCACGATCCACAAGCCTGAGGGGGAGCACTTGGTCTCCGACCAGGGCCGCCTGGTGCTCGAGCCCTTCGGCGCGTCGTCAGGTTCGCACCGCGGGTCAAAGCCCCAAACAGCCGTAGAGACGCCCTGGTACCCCAAGGACGACGAGATCCGCGCGGATCGCGAGGACCACGCGCTGCGCCGACGCGGCAAATTCATGTGGAAGCGCCTGCGCGCGACGATCGACGTCCCCAAAGACGACGTCGCGCTCGCGCTCGTGCTCGAGGCGAAGCACCAGACCGGCTGGGACACCGATGTGTTCTTCGACACCGCCCAGGCGCGCTGGGAGATCGTTGAGGGCGACACGTCGAGTGAGGAGGCAGCACCGGAGCCCGCACCAGCGCCCGCGCCGGAGCCAGCACCGGAGCCCGCACCAGCGCCCGCGCCGCAGGCTGAGGGCGACGCTGACAACGGTTGAGCGTCATGAGCGACATCGTGACCATCATCCGCGCGATCGTTCGCGATGAGCTGAAGGCGTTGCGCCTCGGCGACATCGGCGTGGTCACGAGCGCGTTCCCCCACGCGGGGGGGGACGCGCACAATTACGAGTGCAACGTGCGTCTGCGCGAGCTCGACCTCGAGCTGCGACGCGTGCCGATCGCCACGCCGCACGTCGGCATGGTCAGCGCGCCGCAGGTCGGCGATCTCGTCCTGATCTCCTACGTCCAAGCCGACCCCAACCGGCCGATCGTCGTCGGGCGTCTGTACTCCGACGAGCAGAACCCGCCCGAGCACAAGGCCGCCGGCTGGCGCGTCGAGTCGCCGCTCGGCGGCAAGAGCTCGCTCGCGATCGAGGAGGACGAGTCGATCGCGGTCACGGCCGGCGACACCACGATCACGCTGAAGCCCGACGACAGCGTGGAGATTCGCTCGCCCAAGAACCTCGACGTCACGGTCGACGGCGACGTCGCCTTGACGTGCAAGGCCTGCACGATCGACGCCTCCGGCGACATCGAGTTGGGCAAGGGCGGCGCCGGGGTCATCACGACCCAGAGTCACAAGTGCTTCTACACCGGGGCGCCGCTGGTCGGCTCTCTCACCGTGAAGGCGAAGGGGTGAGCGTGCCGGCGCCGACCGCAGCTCAGATCGAAGGAGTCGCGCAGGGCGAGTTGCGCTCGGCAGGTCTCGAGGGGCAGCACGCGCCGGCCTTGGCGGCCGCCTTCGCCGAGCTGCTCGGTCAGGCGCTCACAATCTTTGTCTCCTCCGCGGTCGTGCTGCCGGGCGTGCCCGCGTCCGCGCCCCCGCCCGCGCTCGCCGGGAGCACCACGGGGCCGGGGCGGATGCTGGCGCCGCCGGGAGGTGGTCCAACGGACAGTCTGCTCGAGGCGCCGGCGGAGGCCGCGCTCGCCTCGCGCGGGCTCAACGGCGAGCGCCGCCAGTCGCTCGCGAAGGCGCTGGCGAAGCTCGTCGGCCAGGCGCTGATGATGTTCACGGCGCAGATGCAGGTCGCGCCTGGCATAGCGATCGCCGGCGGCGTGACCTCGGCGCCAGGCATGTTGATCGGCGCGCCGCCGAACAAGGGCGCGCTCGAGCCGATCGCGTTCGCGGCGCTCGCCGCCAACAAGATCCGCGGCGAGGTGACAAGAGACCTCGCCGGCGCGCTCGCGGCCGTGACCGCCGCCGCGCTCACGATGCTCCAGGGGACCACCATCGTCGCGCCTGGGATCCCGTGCACACCAGCGGCCACCGCTGGACCTGGGAGGCTCCTGTGATCGCCCGACGTGACGACGAACTCAAGACCGACCTGCAGGTCGAGTTCGGCGAGGACGGCAGCGTCGACCTGGCGTGGAGCGGCGCGCGCGTCGAGACGGTGCGCGGCGCGCATAACCTGATTCAGGCGCTGACCCTGCGCCTGCTCGTGCACCAGAACGAGATCGCCGGTCTCGGGCACCCGCGCTACGGCAGCCGCGTGCGCGAGCTGATCGGCAGGCCGCTCACCCGCGCCAACCTCGACCTCTTGCGCCGCCACGTCCGCAACGCGCTCAGGCAGGACCCGCGAGTCCGCGAGGTGCTGTCGCTTCACGTGACCCCACGGACCGATACGCCCGGCGCGGTCGATGTCGCCGCGCGTGTGCTTGCGAGCTCTGAGGAGGAGCTCGAGCTCGAGCTTGGCCTCGATCTGCGCTGAGTCGCGCCCCAAACAGAGAGTGGTTTTCAAGACATGTCCCTTCACGAAACAGCGAGTATCCGCGGCGAGCTGCACCTACAGGTCATCGGCCCAGGCGGCGAGGTCGTCGAGCGACGGCGCGTTCACAACCTCATCACCCGGGGGGGTAAGACCCTGCTCGCGCGCATGATCACCGGGGCGCTCGACGGCGGCGTGAAGCTCGAGATCGCGGTCGGCGTGGGGACGCGCGCGCCGGCCAACTCGGACACGGAGTTGGTGAAGAAGGTCGAGGCGGCCCCGGCGGAGGCGAAGATCGTCACCTTGAGCGACGGCGCCGTGCAGGCGCGCGTGACCGCCAGGATCGAGCGAAAGCCGGACGCGCGCGAGGTCACGCCGCTGACCGAGGCCGGGATCCTCGTGCGCCCGCTCGTCGAGCCCAAGGGCGAGGACGAGGCCGCGGAGTGGCCGCTGCTGTTTAACCGCGTGACCTTCGACGTCATCAACCGCGCCGGCAACACCGAGATCCTGCTCGCCTGGGACATCACGCTGTAGCGCCCCGAGTCGGCCCGCGAGCACGAGCACGAGCACGATGAAGTCCATCCTCGACCCCCTCGACACGAGCTTCCGCGGCGTCGCGGACCGACTGCTGGAGTCTCTCGGCGCCGGCGTGGACGCGCACGCAGGCAGCGTCGTGCGGACCCTCGTCGAGGCCTACGCGCGCGAGCTGGCGACCTTCTACGCGATGCTGGACCGGGCCCACCGGTCGGGCTTCCTCGACACCGCCACCGGCGGCGCGCTCGACAGCGTGGTCGCGCTGCTCGGCCTCGACCGAGGTCGCGCGGGTCGACTGCGCGGTAAGGTCGAGCTGAGCCGGGTCTCGCCCACGCCGCGAGACATCCGCGTCTCTGCCGGTTTTCGCGTCACGGGGACGCTCGAGGACGGGACGATGCTGCCGCTGATGGAGACGGTTGAGGACGTGGTGATGTCCGCGGGCTCGACCCGGGTGACCGCCGAGATCCAGGAGGTCGAGGCCGAGCCGCGCGACGGCGGAGAGGCGGTGCCCTCGATCGGGCCGAACCTGCTCACGATCACTCCGCGGCCCACGCTCGGGATCGAGGCGGTGACGAACATCGACCCGGTCACCCGCAGCAGCGCCGACGAGACCGATGAGCACCTACGCGCGCGCGCCAAGGTAGCGCTTCGGCAGTCTCAACGCGGCACGCTCGAGTCGATCCGCGCGGCGGTGCTCGAGCAGGGCATCGCCCAGGTCGAGGTGCGCGAGCCGCCGGACGGGCCGCCGGGGGTGCTCGAGGTCTTGATCGGAGACCCGGACTTCGAGCGCGACCTCGTCGGCCGCGAGCGCGTGCGTCGGGCGCTGCGCGCGACCAAGTCTGCGGGGGTGCGCGCGCGCGTCCTCTACCTACGCACGGTCTTTCTTAGGCCCGCGATGACCCTTAAGCCCGCAGACCCGCTGCTCGACGCGCGCGGCTTTCAGCAGCTCGCCGCGCGGGTGCGACAGGCGCTCGCGGACTTCGTAGCCGGGATCCCGAGCGAGACCGCAGTCAGCCGTCGCAAGCTCGAGGCGATCGTGCTCGCCACGCCGGGCGTCGGCGACGTCACGGTGGAGGCGCTCAAGTGCTTCACGATCGCCCCGGACCCCAACGCGCCCGCGGATCCCTCGCGGATCGTGGTACGCGAGCGCCCGGACACCAGCGAGCTCACGGGCTTCATTGAGGTCGGAGCGTCGGAGCGCGCGTCGATCGACCTTGAGCGTTGGCCGCCCGTCGTCGCGCGAGAGCGCGAGCCGATGCGGCAGCTCGATCTGGTGGTGTCGGCAGATTCAACCGACGCGAAGACCCACGAGGCGATCCGCGTCGAGCTTCGCGGCTACGCGGCGCGATTCCTCGAGCTCGGGGACCGCGGGCAGCGAAAGCTGCTTGAGGATCTACAGTCCGCGTGCGGGCGCGCCCTCGACGAGTTGTCCGGCTCGCGCGAGCACGAGACCGGCGGCGCGGCGAAGGTCGTATTCGCGATGATCAGCGACGAGCTGGGCGTCGCGCACGTGCTCGACGGCAGCGAGTCCCTGGATCACCCCGCGCTGCGCGGTGACGCGCCGCTCGTGCTCGGCGGCCTCGAGATCGTGCAGCTCCCTGACGAGGAGGAGCAGCCGTGAGGCCCGAGCGTCGTGCAGCTCGCATGCTCGAGCAGCTGCCGCTGGCGCTGCGTGGCGGCGCGAACATCCAGCGGCTGTTCGCCGGTCTCGCCGGTGAGCTGACGAGCGCGGAGCAGGGCCTCGTGTACCTGCTCCGCGCGCGCTGGTACCGGCTCGCGCGCGGCTGGTCCCGCGCCGAAGGCGAGATCGACGGCAAGGTAGCGACCGAGCTCGGGATGCTCGCGGGCCTGTTCGGCGTTGAGCCGCTCCCCGGCGAGGCGAGCGCGGGTTTTCGTCGCCGGCTACGCGGCGAGATCGAGCTCCACCGCGAGGGGCTGACCACGGCCTCGGCGATCTTGCAGCTCGCGGCGGCGGTCTACCTGCCTGAAGATTCGCCTCGGATTTTCTGGGTGGGGGAGACGGCGGTCGCGGAGTTCACCGCGAAGGGAGCGCGCGGCCCGGAGCCCGTGCGACTCGAGCTGATCGACAACCCGCGCGGGCCAGCGCGCGCCGAGGCTACGCTCGGGCCGGCCGGGCGCCTCGAGGCGCGCAACACGGGCCTGGACCCCGCGAAGCCCGAAATTCACATCACGGCCCATGAGGCCCTCGTCCTCCCCCAGGTCGTGCATCTCGAGAGCGACCTGCGGGTGCTCTACGTGGGCGCGCTGGGGGCCGGCGAGCAGCTCGTGCTGCGTCACCGCCAACCGCCGCTGCGCGACGGCCGACGAGCTGACGCGCCGGTGCTCGTCTACAACCCGGTGACCTTCAACGAGCCGGAGGCCCGCTTTCGCTTCGCGCGAAAGCTCCGCGGTCGCGTGCTCCAAGCGGGGGCGCGCTTCTCCGTGTTCGAGGCAGGCGCCAACCTCCCGCCGCTGCCGGTCGGCGAGAGCCACTGGGAGTACAAGCCGATCGCCCCGGCGACGCTGCTCAAGTACCTGTCGTTCTGGTCTGAGCGCTCGAGGATTCCCACACCAACGGTGGCGAAGGCCTCCGACTCGCCGATCGATCTAGAGCTGCGCTGGGAGGAGTCTCGCGCGGCCTGCTTTGAGCTGCGCGCGCCGGCCTTCGTGCCGAAGCACCTCCGCGGCGACCTCTCGTCGCTAGCCCGCGGGCTGCAGCGCGCGATCGACTACGGGCGCGCGGCCGGCGTGCAGGGCCTATTGACGATCGCGCTGCCGACGATGCAGGAGACGCTCGCGCTCCACGACGAGCTCGCGTCGACGATCGACATAGCGATGACGGAGCGCGTGGAGGCGCACGACGAGATCACGCGGGGCGGATCGCTGCACCTGCACGAGCAGATCAGCGCGGACGACCCGCGCTTCTACGCCAGCGGCCCCTTCGGCGCGCGTCGCTTCGACGCGGCGCTGTTTGGGTCAGCGCGCGCCCGCGGAGGAGGTGTCGAGGAGGACGCCGTGGACAACGACGAGGAAGTCGCGCCCGACGAGGAGGATTCGCACCATGACGGATAAGAGCAACGAGACTCCGGCGGCGAGCAGCAGCGAGGGGCAGGGCGATGCGCAGGGCGCAGACGCGGGCACGGGCGCGTACAAGCCCGCGAGCCCCGGCGATCCGATCCTCGCGCAGGACTGGAACGGGATGCAGCTCGCGATCCGCAAGCACATCACCACGCACACCCACAGCGGCGAGCCGGACAAGGGCATGAAGCTGACGGGCGAGGCCATCGACGGGGAGTCGACGCTGTCGATCAAGGCGCTGTCGACCAAGCAGCTCCGCGTGCGCGTGGGAGAGCAGGCGCCGCTCGAGATCAGTGACGACGGCGTGGCGCGGCTGCACGGGGCGCACCGCTTCACCCGCGCCAACGCGTTCTTTCGCGAGCCCGTCGCCGCGTGGAGCGGCGACGAGGAGATGGGGCGCGCGATCATGCAGTTCGGGCGCTTTCAGGGGCGCGAGGACGGGGTGTTCTACGAGACAGGTCTTCTGAACGATCGGTCGTTCCGGATCCGCAAGGTTCGCATAGACAGCCCGGACAACGTGCATGTTCGCGATCGTCTGATGATCCACGACAACGGCCGCGTCGAGATCAACGAGCTGCCTGTGTTCACGGGGAGCAAGCACATCCCGCGTCAATGGGGCGTTCGGGTTGTGCACGGCGGAGTGACCGCAGGCGGCAGCCCTTTTCGAAGCGCTGGTTTCAACTCGCGGATGTTCGAAGAGGGTCGCTACGAGATCTCGTTCAATGAACACTTCGTGGAGCCACCCACGGTCGTCGTTACGCCGCAGGGCTACGACGGCGATTCGAAGAATGGCAGCGGGAACTTTACGAACAACACGACAGCTTGGATCGCCGCGGTCTCGCGAACAGGCTTCTTCTGCGTAACCGGCAACAGTCCATCGAGCTCGAGTCCAGGGCGTAGGCGTTTTCACTTCATCGCCATCGGCTTTGACCTCCTCGATTCGTAGGGCGCGCGAGGGGTCTGGTGACGATGACGGATGTAGAGGTCTCGGTGCGGCGCGCAGGCGCGCGGGTCGCCCTCGATCGGGGCGCGCCGCTCGACGTCGGGCTCGATGGGCTCACGCTCGCGCTCTCGATCCCCGCGCACGTCACCGTTGAGGACGCCACGCTCGAGCTCCACGAGCCCGACGCGAGCGCGCGCGTCACGATCTCGTCGGAGCGCGTGGACATCGAGACGAGCGCCGGCTCAGGGCTCCCTTCACAAGCTGTCCAGTGGGTCGCGGCCGACTGGCGGTCGCGTCGCGCCCTCGTTTCGATCCGCGTCGACGCTGGCGACGCGAGTCTCCGCGCGCGGCTCAAGCTCTCCGACGGCGGACCGTGGTACGCGCCCGGCGTCGAGCTGCTCCCGTTGAATGACGTGGTCCAGCTACCGGCCCTGAAGGCCAGGCGCTTGCTGGTCGAGTTCGTTCGGCCCGGCGAAGACGAGCCGACGCCGGCGACGGTCGCGGTCAACAACCTCACGCTCGAGGCGCAGGCGCGACCGCTGGACCTCGAGCTCAGCCTCGACGAGAGCGCTGCGTTCGCGCGCCGAGACCCCGCGCTCGCAGCCGGCGCGCCGTGGATCGTCCGCGAGCGGCTGCTCGCAGCGCTCCGAGACGCGCGGGCTGAGCCGGGGCCGACGCGGCTCCTGCTGCGATCGTCGTCGCCTGGCCACCTGAAGCGCGTGCAGTTCACGCTCGACATCTCGGAGCGCGTCCGGACCTGGCCGAACGGCCAAGCAGAGCAGCAGCTCACGCTCGCGCCGGACCGGACCACGCGAATGCCGCTCCCGGCGCTGAGCGGCGTCCCCAGCAGCCTCGCCTTCAGCCTCCGCAGCGAGTTCAACAGCGAACGCGTCATCACGACGGCGCGCCCGTCCGCCGCCGCGATCGCGCACCGCGGTGGGCCCGGGAGCTTCGCCGCGCAGCGCCTACCCAGGAGCCCGACGGGGGCGCGCGTCGTCGCGGTCGAGCTCTACCTGCGCCCGCTCTCCGCCCGCGTGAAGGCATCGGTACGTCTGCATCTCGACCGTGACGGTCAACCCGACGAGCACTCGCTCCCCGAGGGCTCCCTTGAGCTCGTGATCGAGCACGAGGACGCGCGCCCGTGGCCCGCGGCGTGGCGCGGCGTCGAGCTGCCCGACGCGCTCGCGGAGGCGCTCGCCGGTCACGCGGCGTGGGTCGTGCTCGCGGTCGATGAGGGCGACCTGCTCTGGTCGCTCGACCCTATAGAGCTCGACGACCGCGAGACCCCTCGCGCGCTGCACCGCGTGGTCGAGGAGCCGACGTGGCGCGAGCGGAGGCTGCCCGTGGACAAACGCGAGGCCTCCGCCTCCGCGCGCGCGAGACTACGGGTCACGGCCGCGCTCCCGCCCCAGCCGACGCTCACCTTGACGCGGGGCAGCCGACGCGTGTCGCTGTCGATGGACGAGGAGGACGCGGTTCGAGTCTCGCTCACCGAGCTGCAGTTCAGCGCGGCCTCCTCCGAGCCCTTCGTGCTCGAGCTCCGCGCGCCGCTCGCGGGGGCGGTCACGCTCGCCGATCTCGATCTTCGCTCCAAGCCGACCACGCGCACCTTTGAGTTTCCCGGCACCTGAACCCTGATCATGCTCGCCACCCTCGAGGCTTACTTCCACGACATCGTCGACGACGAGCTCGACAGCGGCGTGCTCGTGGTTCGCGGGCGCCACCGCGGCGCGCACGACGGCGTTGAGGCCGTGGTCGAGGTTGTGGGCGAGGGCCTCGAGCTGACGCGGCGAGCCGACCCCGATGCGCGAGAGCGGCGGCTCGGCCCTGTGCACATGGTCCTCGTGCACGTGTGGGACGCGAAGGCCGACTCGCTCGAGTTCGAACTTCCCGACACCCGCGACGGCCCGCTGCTCGCGCTCGAGTCGCCACCTGGGGTGACCCTTCGGCCCGAGGACGACTACACGCGCGCGGGCCGGGTCATCACGCTGCGCCGCCCGCCGCCGGACGCTGTGCTCGCGCGCGTCCAGGGCTCTCGCGGTCGCGGTCTGCTGGCGCGTGATCGCTGCGTCGCCACGATCTCCGCGACCGTGATGACGGCGGCGCGCGATCGCCTCGACGCGGTCGTCGGCTCGGTCTGCGCGGCGATGCTGCGCGCGTCGGTCGTCATGCCGATCCTCGAAGGCCGCGCGCCCGCCAACTCCGGCGTGACGCTGCGGTTGCTCGATGCGCGCGCGCGCTGGGTCTCGACGACGCGGAGAGAGCAGCCCGAGCGGGCGCTGCGCTTTGCATCAACCCTCGTGTTCGAGGTCGAGGGGGTGCTCGAGCAGCGGGTCGTGCTCGCCGCGAGCGATCAGCCAGCGTCGATTCGAATGGTCGTCGTCCGCGACCGCGGCGCGGTGACAGAGGAAAAAAAAATCGTTCAACCACAGCCCCAGGAGAGCTGAAGACATGAGCTACGAAGAGAAACGCGTCCGCGTGAAGAAGTACGGCGTGCTGCCCCGCAACTCGCCGCTGTTGGCCGAGATTCCGTCGACACGACGCAAGCCGATGAAGCTGCACAAGCTCGCGGCAGCGGCGTTCCACAAGATGGCCGAGGAGGCGAAGGCGGAACTCGGGATCGAGCTGAAGGCCGCGTCCGCGTGGCGTCGTCACCGCTGGAGGTCGTGGGAGCACTTCGAGGAGACGATGATCCGCAAGTACGGCTCGGTCCGCGAGGGCCGCAAGTGGGTCGCCTACAACTCCCCGCACGAGACCGGGCTTGCGGTCGACTTCGGCGTCGGAGGTCTCGAGCCCAGCCGACGTACCGCGAAGAAGCAGCGCGAGACGCCGCTGCACAAGTGGTTGGTCGAGAACGCGTACCGCTTCGGGTTTCACCCCTACAAGCGCGAGCCCTGGCACTGGGAGTTCACGATCAGCAAGAAGGCTTGGGAGACCGGCGACCCGGCGGACCTCGGCGATGACGACCTAGAGGGGGTGCTCTCGTTCTCGGATGAGGAGGACGACTTCTACGGGATCATCGAGGACGAGGACAGCTTGAACGAGGTCTCCGCCTTCGTCGGCGAGGGCGACGGCGAGGAACCGACCGAGGACGAAGCCGGTGATGACGCGCCGGCGCAAGTCGCCGCGCAGGCGTCCGCAGCAGCGACGCCGCCGGACACGCCAAACGTCGGCCAAATCGGCGGCGAGATCGAGACCGTCGGTGACTTCCGGCTGCGTTGGTCGGTTCACTGGAAGATCGGCTAGCGGGCGTGTTGTTGGCGTAGGACGCGGGAAGGGAGCGGAGCGGATGACGATCGAAGAATTTGAAGATGCGGCGAGCGAGACAGAGGGAGCGATGCCGGACGGGGTTGGCGTCACGGTCGATGACTTTGACGGTGACGCGTTGATGTTCTACGTCGACCCCGACGCCCAGGCTGGCTCGACGGAGGGGGAGCTTGAGGAGCTCGACCCGCTGCTCGAGCTCGACGCGCTCGACGACGAGTACGAGCTGGAGAGCGCGCCCGAGGTCGCGTCCTTCGATGTCTTCGAGCCCGACGACTCGAGCCTCGAGCGCTGGGTGCAGAGCTGCCTCCAGTACCTGATCGCGCCGCGGCTCGATGTCGACGGCGCGCTCGGGTACCGCAGCCGCGTCGCCTTGAAAAAATTCCAGCGGCGCGCGCGGAAGTTGCACAAGGACAACCCGCGACTGTCGGTCGACGGACGGATCGGGCCCAACACGATCGCCGCGCTCGAGCGCACCACCGACACGAGCGCGCCGACAAATCGCGAGGCCGAGCGCGCGGCGCGAACTGAGACGCCCTCGCAGCAGCCGACGAGCTCCTCCGAGCCCGTGGTCTCGGTCGCTGCCGAGGGCGCCGCGCTGAGCGTCCGAACTGAGGACTCCAAGCGCGGCGTCGTCTATGTGGTCTCCGACGGCGCGCAGGAGGTCCGCTTCCGCTACTGGGCCAAGGATCGGGGAGGGCGCGACGACCCCTACAACGTCAGTCGCTACCGCGGCGGCGTCGCGGGCGTCGTCGATGACGAGGTCTTACTGGCCGCCGGCTACAGCCGCTCCGAGATCGGCATCCTCAAGGCCAACGCGCTCAAGGAGTCGGGCGGAAAATTCGGCGCCGTCAACACCTGGGACAACCAGATCGTCTCGTGGGGGATGGCGCAGTTCGCCGGGCACGCCGGCACGCTCGCCAAGCTGCTCAGCTACCTCAAGGAGGACCCGCGCTCGCGCGAGGCCTACGCCAGGTGGTTCGCGGGTCAGGGGATCGATGTCGCCCACGGGCGCTATGCGTACTTCAAGGACGGCGCCGTCCAGCAGCGCAAGGGCTGGCACGTGGTCGTGACCGGCGACGACGGCGAGGCGCACGCGGGCGATCACGGCTGGGCCTACCTGCGAACCCAGCCGCGCCTGGTCGGCGCGCTGATGCTCGCGGGAAACGACGTCGGGATCGCCTGTGGGCAGTGCCTGTTCTGGCGCGACGTCTTCCTCAAGCCGGCGATCAACCGCGTCATCGGCAAGACGGACGACCACTCGGGCGCGCCGGCCTCGGACTTCGTGACCTCCGAGTACGGGCTCGCGCTGCTCGTCCGCCTCGGCAATTGGATGCCGGCCTACGTGCGCCGCTGGTCCAACGAGTTCATCGCCGAGCTCGCGGCCGAACACCCGGAATTCGCGGTGCGCGATCCGGCGACTTGGGAGGCCCACCCGGCGTTGGAGGAGGCCTTTCGCGAGAAGATCAAAGACCGCCGGCGCAGCGTCAAGAAGGGCAGCTACGACACCTACGCGCTCGACCTGGATCGCGCGCGAGGGAGCTTCGTCGCGGGGCGTGACAGCTGATTAACAGGACAGGGACGGAGAGGGACATGACGGCGGAAGATGAAGGCCTGAACCTGCTGCTCGCGCACGCGGACGACAACGAGCCGGTGCTCGAGGGCGGCCTGCCGCAGGACGCGGCCGGCGACCAAGAGCCCGAGCGCGGGGATGATGACTCTGCGGACAGCTTCTATGACCCGGGCGCCTCTGGGAACGACGTCGGCGCCCAGGGCTGGAGCGTCATCGCCCCCGAGGGCAAGCGCGGCGACGAGCTGCTCGCGCGGATCAAGCCGCTGATTGATCACCGCGCCGAGCAGCTCGAGGAGGAACTCAAGATCTACCGCGTGCCCTCGCGGATGAGCGCCGAGGAGGCGATGAGCTGGCGGCAGGGCGTCTACAACGACGACGACCCCGACCTGATCCCGCGCTACCAGCTGATCCTGGGCGACCTGCACGAGGTGCCCTACGAGCTGCAGGCGGTGCAGGCGGGAGAGGGCTACGTCGGCCGGCTCGCGTTCAGCGACCCCGAGGGCTACGAGTCCTACGTCGACAAGCTGCTGAACTGGGAGCGCTCGCCGCTGCCGGTCGAGCAGGGCAAGTCGCTGTTCTACAGCGTCCATGACGGCACGGCCGCGACCCGCATCGGCTACCGCGGCCTGATCGAGCCGGTGGTCGCGAAGGCCCGCGCCATGAAGGAGGCCGGTCGCTTCAACGCGGGCGAGATCAGCGAGATCGGCGACCGGGACGAGCCCTCGCCCGACGAGCTGCTGAGCGCCGCCTCCGAGCTCGAGGCCGGCGTGTTGTTCACGATGAGCCACGGCTGCGGCGCGCCGCGCCGCGGCTGGGGGTCGAACCGCGCGCAGCGGAGCGGGCAGGGGGCGATGAGCTTCGGTCGTGAGGGCAGCCTGCCCGCGCGCGAGCTCGAGCGTCAGGTTTTCGTGCCAGGTGGCATTTGGTTCATGTTCGCGTGCTTCGGCGCGGGCACGCCGGAGCGCAGCAAGTACCACCACTGGCTCGACCAGCTCAGCCGCGACCGGCAGTTCCGCGGGCGTCCGGAGTCGGTGCTCAAGAGCCTGCCCAAGGACAACCAGCGCCCCTTCATCGCGGCGCTGCCCCAGGCCGCGCTGGCCAGCCCCGAGGGCCCGCTCGCCTTCGTGGGTCACCTCGATCTCGCGTGGACCTACAGCTTCACGGAGATGGGGAAGGGCAAGAAGAAGGGCCGCGCCGACAAATTCTACAACATCCTCAAGTCGCTGCTGCGCGGGGATCGGGTCGGGATGGCGATGCTCGAGCTGATGCGCTTCTACAACGACAAGAACCAAGAACTCACCGACCTCTACGACCTCGCCGCCGAGGCCAAGATGAAGGGGCGTAAGAGCCCGGTGACCCGAGCGCAGATGGGGCACCTGTGGATGGTGCGACAGGACCTGGCGGGCTACATCCTGCTCGGCGACCCGGCGGCGAAGCTGCCGATCGCGGCGAAGTCGAGAACACGATCGAAGGCCGAGGCCGCGCGTCCACGGGGGCCGATCACGGTCGAGAGCGTGGCGGAGAAGTCCGACAACACGCCTGCGGAGAAGGCTGGTCCGGCCTCGTCGTTCTCCGCCGAGGCGGATGACGATGCGGCCGAGCCCGAGGCGCACGAGCGAGGCGCTGGGGGCGAGTCGGCGGAACAAGTCGAGCAGGTCGCGCGAGTTGAGCACGCCGAGCAGGCGACTGCTGAGCCTGTCGAGCAGGTGGAACAAGAAGCGCCGGTCGACGTGGTGGAAGAGACCGCACAGCGCGATCACCTCGATGAGCACGTTGAGCAGGAGGGCGCACAGCCCGTTGAGCAGGTGAAACGAGCTGAGGCGGCCGAGCGGTTGGAACACGCAGAGTCGGTCGAGCAGGCCGAGCACGGGATCGAGTCCAAGCCGGTCGAGCGATCGGAGTCGATTGATCGTGCCGATGACGCAGCTGCAGCCGCTGCGCCGATCGAGCAGGCCGCGGCGAGTGAGCGCGCTCCGCAGCCTGATGCTGCGACCGAGGCGCCGCCACCGGGCGCTGCGTCCGTCGACGTGGCGTCACCCGAGGAGGACGCAGCCGCGTCGGAGATCGCGGACGCGAGCGCTCCTGACACGAGGATAGCGCCTCGACGCACGCGACGAAGGGGAGGCGAGCTCGCTGGCGAGGCCGAGATCGACGAGGCCGGCGATACCGACCCCGAACGACCGATCCGCGTGCGCTGGAGGTTCTCGTGGCGAATCGAGGATGACGCGTGAAGCGTGGGGCCTCTCCACGCCGCCGCGCGTGCGCGCGACGGCGCTGGGCGCTGGGGCGCCTACTCGCTTGTCGGCGGCTGCGCCTCGAAGGTGTCGCCGGCGGCGAGCGTCGCGGGGGGCTCTTCGCTGACGACGACGGCGCGGCGGGTCGCGTCGAGACCCGTGATCGATCCAAGATCGCTGCCGTTGATGGTCAGGGTCAAGCCGACGCCGAGGCCGCGGAGGCTGGTGACGACCAGCTCCCTCGCCTCGCGGTTGACGGACTCGATCGCGCCCGAGACCCCGCTGACCGGCCCGCCGCGCTCCTCGATCGCGTTCTCGAGGATGTTCAGCAGCCGCTCCGTGCCGGGCGGGATGTCGGCGTTTCGGACGCGGACGAGCACCCGCATGTCGAAGCTCCGTTGCTCCTTCTCGGAGGACTGCGACTTCTTCTGCATCGCGGTCTTGGCCTGGAGGTTCGCCCGCATGCCCCACATGTTGCCGCCGGCGCCGGCCTCGAGCTCGCCCGAGAAGTTCGACGCGGTGGAGTTCTCGCGCGTCGACGTGATCTTCGCGTTAAACTCGATCTCCGCCTGCTCCACCGTGATGTAGGGGATCGGCAGCATCGTCAAGAACGGGACCGAGAGCGTGAAGGTCTGCGTGCGCCCGTCGGGGCCCTTGCGGTCGTACTTGAACTCGGTGTGAATCGCCTTGCCCTCGGCGTCAAAGGCGACCTCCTTGATGAAGTTCGCGCTGGTGATCGCCGACTTGGCCTGCGCCTCGACGATCGCGTTCAGCGGTCCGCCGATGAGGTTCGGAAAGTCCAGGCTCGCTATCTCGCGTCCATCCACTGACATGTCCATCAACTCCCATGTGAACGATGCGGCGTCGCGCCACCCCGTCGCCGATCATCATACTCGGTGACCTCAGTTTCTACCAGTCTTAAGAGACATGTTTTGTCCTTGTATGTCGAAGCAACCAGGAGATGACGACGATGGGGGTAGCGAGCGCGTTTAACAGAGTCCTCCGCGAGCACGTGCATATTCACGCGGCGTGGGTGCCGGTGACGAGCCCGATCACGCTCGGCGACTACGGCGTCTGGCGAGACGGCGTGTTCGCGCCGATCGGCAATATCCGCGAGTACGGCGTGCCGATCGAGCGGGTCTCGGGTCGCGGCGTGCAGCTCGACTTCACCTCGAGCGGCGTCCGCGAGACGCGAGTCGTCGGGGGCGCGAGCGTGCCGGCCTTCCCGGCCGTTGACGTGGGCGGAGAGCTGCAGCTCGAGTTCGCGAACGCGGAGTCGTTCATGCTGAAGGCGGGGACGCTCCGTTCCACGCGGATCACGAACATCGCCGCGATCACGCGCGCGCTCGTCAAGGCGTGGAGAGGCGGTGGAGCGCAGCGATGGCGCCTGCGTTACAAGATCGTATCGGAGGTGTTTGAGGGATCCGACGTCTTGCTGCTGGCGACGACCCAGAAGCGGACGCGGGTGCAGCTCCGCGGGAGCGCGCGCGCGTTGTCTCGGCTTCGCGGCGGACAGGCGGACGCGTCGCTCGACGTGTGCAGCAACAAGCACCTGGGCCTGAAGATCGTCGGGGGCAGCGGCGTGATCGGCCTCGGGCTGTTCCGCGTCCGCGCGTGCGGGACGCCGTCGTTGAGCTTCGTCGATGATGGGGAAGAGGCCGACGACGCCGCGATCGTCGACGAGGACGGGCAGCTGTATGAGTTGGCGGCGGAGGACGAGTGGGACGCGGCGATCGTCGATGACGCCGAGGAGTTGGAGGAGCTCACGTGACGCGGGGCACGAGTTCGAGGAGCGCGCTCGTGTGGGGGCTCCTGGCGTCGACGGTCGGCGGCTTCGCAGCGTGCTTCTCGCCGAACCCGCTGCGTAACCAGCCGTGCACCGATGACTCAGAGTGCGGGCCCCGGGGCGTTCTGCGGGCTGAGAGACTGGTGTGTCAGCCTGACGAGAGAGTGTGTCGCCCCGAGGGCGAGTTCTGCGGTGACGGGGTCCTCCAAGAGGACTACGAGGCGTGTGAAGGTGATGACTCGGGGGCGCTTCCCGACGGCTGCCACGGGTGCCGCAAGGGCGCCGAGCAGCTCGCGGTGGGCGGATATCACTCGTGCGTGCTCCGTGGCGGCGAGGTCTATTGCTGGGGCCGGAACGACGACGGGCAACTCGGGGTCGGCTCGCGCGAGCGCGTGTACGGCGTCGATGGGTCGCTGCCAGCGCGCGTGTTGATCGAGCGCGCCGAGCAGACGCCCGAGGAGCCGGTAGTCCAGCTCGCGCCGGGGCTGCGGCACACGTGCGCGCTGCACGAGGGGGGGCGGCTGACGTGCTGGGGTCACCCCGACAGCAGCCGCGGGCTAGAGAACCTGCAGGCCTATGGCGACGAACTCGCGGAGCTGCCGCTGCGGAGCTTTGCGAGCGCCATGGGGTTCCCGAACGAGGTCGAGTATCCCGCGACCGCGATTGCCTCGGGCTGGTCGCACGTCTGCGTCGCGCTGGAGATACCCGAGGGCGCCGACGAGCTATCGCAGGTCGAGTGTTGGGGGCTGCATAATCACATCGTCGCCGAGCCGGGGTTCGAGTACGCGTCGGGAGACTACAAGTCGATCGTGGCGAACTACACGCAGTTCGACGGTGAGCGCGTGCGCGCGCTGACAGCGGGCGCGGTGCACACCTGCGCGCTGATGGAGTCCTCCGAGGTCGTCTGCTGGGGAGGGAATCATCTCGGCCAGGTTCGACCGGAGGAGGATCCTAGCGAGCTGTGCCGGTGCAGGTGCTCCGAGCGAATCGAGGAGCTGCAGGCGTGTGAGGCGACGAACCGCTTCCCGGGTGGCGGAGGGTGTACCGAGTCGCCGACGGAACCGCCGACGGATCTCCCGCCGACGCAGCCACCGACAGAGCCGGACCCGAACCCAGAGCCGTGCGATGAGCCGGCCGAGGGAGAGCCGGGCAGCGGAGGGTGCTTTGGCGCGTCGAGCTCGATCGACGTAGCGATGTTTGGCGGGGCACAGACGGTCGATGAGATCGTCGCGGGTGGGTTTCACACGTGCGCGCGGCTCGATGGCGGCAGCGGTATGGGCTGCTGGGGGTCGAACGCATGGTTCCAGCTAGGTGCCTCCGACGTCGACGCGCGCAACTCCGGGCGGCTCGCGTTCGCGGGCGCGACGATCGTCCAGATCGCCGCGGGGGCCCATCACACCTGCGTCTTGCTCGAGCGCGAGGGAGCGCGAGAGGTTCGCTGCTGGGGCTACAATCGCGACGGTCAGCTCGGCGTGTATACGCCCGACTTCGCGATCGACTCGGCGGACGCGGCTCAGCCGGTCAGCCTGGGCGAGGGGCGTGTTCACAGCATCTCAGCGGGCGCGTTTCATACCTGCGCCCTCTTCGTTGATGGCCGCGTACGCTGCTGGGGTCGCGGGACCGACGGGCAGCTGGGAGGGGGCTGCGCGACGCTGATCGGAGATGAGCCAGGGGACATGCCGCCGCGGTCCGCCTGGGTATTCGCCGACAACCCGCCGCCGATCTGGCCGGCGCTCCACGGCGCGGGGAGCTGCCGAGAGGTAGATTGCATCGGCGGCGATTGCCCGGGCGGAGTGTGCAGCGATGGCGAGGCGCCGGCGTTGCGTTGCCCCGAGCTCGGGGTGCCGTACCGTTCCTGTGAGGACGACGGCGAGGGCGTCTGCGCGGAAGACGGGGTGTGCGCCCGTGGTTGCCCGATCCAGCGCGAGGAGGTGTTCTATGTGCCAACGGCCCAGCAGTATTGGAGCGGCTGTGTCCCGGCGGAGTAGGAGCGTGGCGTTGACGGTTTTGCTCGCGCTCCCGGGCTACGACGCGCGCGCGGACGATGAATTCGTCGATGACGACGCCAGTGCAGGGGTCAGCGATATGGAGCAGGCCCAAGCGCGTCTCGACGAGGCGGAGCAGCGCGCGCGGGGTGGTGAGCACGACGCGGCCATCGCCGCGTACAAGGCGGGCCTCGAGGCGCTCCCTGCGGGTGACGGTTACGCGCGAGCGCGGGCGCGGGCGCTGCTCGGGATCGTAGACTCGCAGCGCGCCGCGTTCCAGCGCGATGGCGAGCTCGATCGCCTGCACGAGGCGGCTCGTATGCTCGATCAGTACATCGGCGCGCTAGAGATCTTCGATGATGAGGGCCGTCTCGAGGCGGAGCAGCGGCGCGTGCAGCTGCAGCGGGAGATCGCGGTGATCGAGGCGGAGCGTGCGCGGGAGGCCTCGGCGCAGGCTGTCGCGCGGAAGCGTTTAGAGGCCGCGAAGGAGCGTCAGCGCGCTACGATCCTGACCTTCTCCGGGGTCGGCGCGGTTGTTCTCGGCGCCGGCGGTTTCGGCCTGATGGGCTGGGGGCTCGTGCGGGGTCAGGCAATCGAGATCGAGCTGAACGAGCTCACGAATCCGACCGTGCGGCCGACGGTCTGGATATGCGCTGACTGGGACGCGGCGTGTCGAGGCGAGCGAATCGAGCAGAACGCGGCGCTGCTGCGCAGCGGAGACGTCGCCAACGCGACGGTCATCGTCGGCGCGGTCACGGGCGCGGCGCTCGTCGCGACCGGCGTCGCGCTCCTAGCCCTTGGTTCACGTGCGCGGGGTCGCTCACGCGCGCTCGATCGAGCGGCCGAGCGTCTTGAGCTGCAGCCGCTGCCAACGTTGACGAGTGGTGGCGCCGGTCTCGTCCTGCTGGGGAGGTTTTAGTGATCGGCGTCGAACTACGTGCTCGTCGGCGAGGCTCGGCGGTCGCGCTCCTCGGCGTCGCTACTGGGGCGCTGGTGTGTTGTTTCGGCGACCGTGCTCAGCCCGCGCCGTGTGAGCGCGACGACGAGTGCAACCCGGCGAACGGCAGTCTCGGGGAGCGCGGTGGCAGCCGTCGACGCCGTGGCTCAACGGGCAGCTCGGGAACGGCTGCTGGAGCTATATCGGCGATGACGTCGGGGACATGCCGCCCCGAGATGTCTATCTCTTCCCAGAGAATCCCCCGCCAGCGTCGTTCACGGAGCGCTGTCGTCGCGAGCAGGATGATAAGCAATACCCGAGCGAGCTCGACGTCGGCTGCTTCTGACGGGCTACCCCCCGAGCACGCGACGACCTGACTCTCGATACACGTCGAGCCAGTAGAACAGCTCCTCGAGCGGGATACCGAAGCGCACCGCGATTGACCGTGGCGCCTCATCGCCGCGGATCAGCGCTAGCACGGCGCGCTCGCGCAGCGCCACCTGCGGGTTCTCGAGCGATCGCGGCCGCGTCATCGCCGGCAGCGGTGCGGCGCCAGGGGGAGGCGGTGGAGGCGGCGCAGGCAGCGGATTTGATCCGCCACCGTGTCCAGCGTGCCCGTGGTGCGGAGCCGGCGTCCGCGTAGGCGCTTGGGTCGTGGCGTGCTGCGGTGCGTTCTGCGGAGGAGCGGTCATGGGCGGGGCCTGGTACGACGGTGCTTCGCTGGCGGCGAGGCTCGCCGCGTGGGTGTTGTGGTGAGGCGCGGGCGCGAGAGGCGAGGTGTACGCGGGCTGGTAGGGCGTACTCGCGGGCGCGGGCGCAGGCGTTGGCGGCGGCGCAGGAGGGGGCGGCGCGGGTGTCGGTACGGGGGGAGGCGCAGGCGGAGTCTCAGGACGGGTCGGCGGGGGAGTCGTCGCAGGCACGGGCGCGGTCAGGTTCGCGGGCGCGGGCTCCGGCGTAGGCGCAGCCCTCTCGTCTTCCGCCTCTGGCGCCGTCGCGGGGGCGTTCGCGGTGGGCGGAGGATCCGAACGCTTCGGCTCGTTGGGAGGTTTCGCAGCGGCCGGGGCCGGACTCGATCGCAGCTCCTCGGGGCGGGCGCTCGCGGACCTCGCCACCGCTGTCACGGCGGGGTTACTCGACTTCACGGGCAGGCGCGCGGCCGGGTCGCCGAGCAGGACGTAGCCGCGCAGGTCATTGCGCTGCATCCAGAGCTGCCCGAGCTGCTTCGGGTCGATGGGGTCGGCGAGCCCACGGGCTTGCGCGTCACGCTGGAGCTGGTAGCGCGCCATCAGGTTGTCGTTGGTCTCGCGATATACGCGCATGAGCGCGTCGACGCCGACGCCCACGCGACTGCCCGCCAGCAGCGCGCGGAGAGTCGAGAACATCCGCGACGCGCGGCTGCGCTTGCTGCCGGGCTCGGTGAAGCCGAAGGTCCACGCCAGGTCCATGTGCCCGATGACCGCGAGCGGCCCGTCGGGGTTGGCGAGCAGCGTCTGGGGGAGCGCGGCGACGAAGGGTCGCTCGCCGGCAGCGGGGAGGCTCTTCAGCACGGCCTTCGCTTGCTGCGCGCTCGCGCCGTGCTCGGCGAGCAGCGAGAGCCAGGGGAAGAACGCGCTGCCCTGGGGCGTGCCTGCGGCGAAGCAGGCGACCGCGAACCAGACGCCGCCCGGGAGGAAGGGGGTCTCGGTGAGCGCGTCCGCCGTGATGGGCTCCTCGGCGCCCATCGAGATGGCGCCCTGCAGCGCGCGCTGGTGGTCCGGCGTCTTCCATCCGCGGCGCGGCGCGCCGAGGCCGTGGCTGAGCGAGAGCATCACCGAGGGATCGTCGCCGCCTGCCTCTTCGAGCATCTCGTCGGGACCCCAGTCGCTGTAGGGGATCTCGATCGACTCCTCGAGCTCGAGCTTGCCGGCCTCGCTCCACTGGCGCGTCAGCTCGAGACAGGGCTCCACGAGCCGCCGGTAGCCCTTGTCGACCGCGGACGTGCCGTCTTGGACCGTGTAGTACAGCGCGCGCCCGCGGTCGCGCGGAGCGCTGGTCTCGCGCGCGATGAGCTTCTCGGCGTAGGCGCGAAAGCCCTGTAGATCGCGGCATTGTAGGCGCCCCACGAGCGATCCGTTGGCGAGGATGTGCTGCAGCTCGAGCGAGACAGCGTCGAGGTCGCCCAGCATCAACAGGTATCGCGGTCGTTCGTCCTCGGGGACGTCCTCGGCGCGATAGACATCGTTTTTCCAGCGCAGGGCGTCGAGCGCCTCCATGTTCGGCGGGACGCGGTAGATCTTCGGCGGCGCGCCCTGCTGATCCTCGCGGTGCTTGATCAGCGACTCGATCGCGGCGAGCTGCTTGTCGCCGAGCTCGCCCTCGGGCGCGATGACACCCCAGCGCTGCGCCGGCAGGTCGTTGGGGTCGCGGTCCGGCGCGTCGAGGTGCATGGAGTCCGCGCCCTTGGGGCCGCGGCTCGGCGTCGGCGCGCGCGCGAGCTCGTCCTCGGAGAGTCCGCCCTCGAGCACTGGGACGTACTCCTCGGCGTCGGTGAGCAGCAGCTGGAGATCGGGCTCTTCGTCGGTCATGGACGGCTCCGCGCGCTACGGCGCGCGTGAATGCGTGTGCGTCGTACGGGCGAGCTACGGCGGCGGGACGCGGCCGGCGGCCTGCTCACACTGCTCGAAGCGCTCGCGCGCGCTCGCTTGATCCTCGCCGAGCAGCGCGACGCGCTCATCGGCGGTGAGGCAGACGGTCGTCGTCTGCTCGATGCGCGCGCGCAGCAGCGAGGCGTCGTCGTAGCGCGCCTCCCACACGCGGGCGGTCTTGTCCGCGGAGGCCGTGATCGCGCGCGCGCCGTCGCGGCTGAACTCGGCGTGATTCACGGGCCCCGAGTGTCCGTAGAGCGTCACCGGCTCGCTCGCGCCGGAGGGATCCCAGATCCGCGCGGTCTCGTCATCGGAGGCCGTGATCACGCGCGCGCCGTCGCGGCTGAACATGGCAGAGCGAACAGGTGCCTCGTGCCCCTCTAGGGTCCCCACGAGCCCCCCGTCGCCGGCGCGCCAGAGCTTCGCGGTCCCGTCCCACGACGCCGTGACCACGCGGGCGCCGTCGCGCGCGAAGCTAGCGAACAGGACCGAGCCTTGGTGGCCGCGTAGCACCGCGCGTGGGCTGCCGCCGTCGACGCTCCAGATACGCGCGCTCTTGTCCTCGCTCGCGGTGACGACCTGCGTCCCGTCGGCGCTGAACGAGCCGTGGCGCACGACGCCGCGGTGGCCCTTCAACGCGACGGCCCCGTCGCCCTGGACCTCGAGGATCCACGCGACATCGCCCGCGCCGGTGACGACGCGCCTCCCGTCGGGGCTGAAGCTAGCGAACCACGGCCCGGTGCCCTTGAGCTTGATCGTCTTCACCAGCGAGGCGCTCTTCCCCTTGAGTCGCCAGATCCTCGCGGTGCCGTCGCGTGCGCCCGTGAGCAGTCGTGAGCCGTCGGCGGAGAACGACGCGAACACGATCGCGCCGCTGTGCTTAGTGAGCTTCGTGAGCAACTTCGGCGCGGCGCCTACCAGCGTCCAGACGCGCGCGACGCCGTCCTCGGCAGCCGTGATCGCGCGTCGTCCGTCGGGGCTGAGCGCGGCGACCGTGACCGCCTTCGTGTGCCCGCCGAGCAGCGCGGCGCCGTTCGGGGGAGACACGCTCCACACCCGCGAGGTGCCGTCCTCGGACACCGTCACGAGCTCCTCGCTGTTCGGGGAGAAGCGGGCGTCGAGCACCGGTCGCGAGTGCCCGCGGAGCTCACGGACCTCGCTCGGGTTCTTCGTTGACCACAGCCGCGCCGTGCCGTCTCGTGACGCGGTGGCGATGTGCGAGCCCTGCGGAGAGAACCGCGCGGAGTAGACTTTGTCCTTGTGGCCGCTCAGCTTGATGGATGAGGGCGCGCGGTCCTTTCGAATCGTCCACAGCCGCGCGCTGCGGTCGCGTGACGCCGTGACGACTCGGCGACCGTCCGGGGAGAACTCGGCGGAGTAGACCGCGCCCTTGTGGGCGTCGAGCGTGCGCGCGGGGTTGATCGAACCGTCTGCCGGCAGCGCGTCGGGGAGCGTCCAGATCCGCGCGGTGCCGTCATCCCCAGCGGTGACAACTCGCTTCCCGTCGGGCGCGAAGCCGCCGCCGTACACGGTCCCGCGATGTCCATCCAGCACGATCGAGCGCGGCTCGTTCGCCTCGAGATCCCAGACGCGCGCGTCGCCGTCGTCGGAGGTCGTGAGCAGCCGATCGCCGTCCGGGGAGAACGCGAGACCCCGTATCGCGCCGTCGTGCGCGTCGAGGACGGCCTGCGAGTCCGCGCTGGCGGCCCCATAGATTCGGACTGTCCCGTCGCGGCTCGCGGTCGCCAGGCGCGCCCCGTCGGGGCTGAAGGCGATGGTCGACAGGGCTTCATCGTGATCGTTTAACACTCGCGGCGCGTCATCGCTGCCGCGTGTGTACAGCCGCGCGCTGCCGTCCGCCGCAGCCGTAGCGATCTGCCTACCATCCGGGCTGACCGCGACGTCTACGAGCTTGCTGTCGTGCTCCTCGAGCACGCGCTCAGCGGTCGCGCCGTCGACGGGGCTGACGCGCGCGCTCGTGTCGTGGGATCCGGTGATGACCGAGTCCCCCTTGGGGCTGAACACCGCCGCGACGACGCGGTCGTCGTGCCCTCGCAGGACCGCGTGACTCGCTGGACGCTGCAGCGCCTCTACGGCCGCGGGGGTCCACCCGCGCGTGCCGCCGGGATCTTCGACCTCGTAGAGCAACGCGAGCGCCTTCGTCGGATCATCCTCGAGCACGCTGAGCGCGACGGCGAGGCGGTTCGCGTCACGGGCTCGCAGCGACTCTGCCTCGGCGCGCGCGAGGTTCTGCTTTGCGCGTCGCGTCGCTCGTCGTTGGCCGGCGAGCGCGCGCTTGGTCTTCTTGTTTGCGTCGCGTTCGAGGGCCTCGGCGCGCTCTGCCTTCTCCCGCTCCCGCTCCGCTTTCTTACGTTCACGCTCGGCCTCGGCGCGCGCGAGTTCGGCCTTGTCGCGCGCCTCATCGGCCTGCTCGCGCTGACGCTCTGCGTCGTCCCGCGCGTTGACAGCTCGCTTCTCCGCCTCCTGCGCGCGCTTGGCCTCAGCGACAGCGGTCACCGCGTTCTCGTTGGCGATGCGCCGCTGGATCCACGCGAACACGCCCAGCAGCAGCGCGGCGAGGCCCAGCGCGGTGACAATTGCGACGACCCTCCGTGCACGTCGGGCCTCGGCCTGGGCCGCGCGCATCTCGGCTTCCGCCGCGAGTCGTCGCTCCTCGAGCTCTTGCTGGCGCTGATGCTCGCGCAGAAGCGCGACGCGCTCGAGCTTTCGCTCGTAGACCTTGCGCGCGAGCCAGTCGTGCCCGATCTCGAAGTAGCGGCTGCCGCGGTGCTGCTCGGCGCGGAGGATCGCGGCGCGCTCGAGCTCGGTCAGGACCTTCGTCAGCTCGGCCGGCTGCAGCACGCCGGAGGCATGAGCTGCCTCTTCGGTCAGGAGCATACGGCTGCCGTCGGCCGCGACGAGGTGCTCCTCCATCAGCGAGAGCGCGCCCTCCCGCAGCGGCCCTAGCTGGTCGAGCGTGCTCTCGAGGTAGCGGTGGAGGATCGGTTCGGCGTAGACCCGCTCCGCCGCCGTGATCCGCTGATCCTGGCCCGCGCGCTCGAGAAACAGCGCGCGGCAGACGATCTGCGCGAACGCGGCCTGCACCTCGGCGTCGTCGTCCTCGCGTTGACCTGGCACCCGCACCTGCAGCATCAGCGTGCGCATCGCCGCCGCCGCCCAGGTCTGCGTCGGTACACCGTCTCGCGCGGCCATACGCACGGCGCCGACCATCTCGCCGACGGTCAGCGGTCCTAGACGGAAGCCGTTCTCGAGCAACCGGTGACGACCGCGGGCTCGATCGCGGAACCGCCCCAGGTAGTCCTCGCGCATCGCCAGGACGAGATGCAGCCCTCGCATCGGGCGCTCGACGAAGCGGTCGAGCCAGTCGAGGAACGCCTCGGTCTCCTCAACCGCCCGGCCCGGGAACAGCAGCTGCTCGATCTGATCGAGGTAGATCAAGATCGGTCGATCGGAGCGACGAAACGCCTGGCGTACGGTCCACTCAACAGATTCGAACAGACCGAGTTCGGACTGCGGCGCGACCAGCTTGAGCTGCTTGTTCAGCGTGTAAAGCAGCCACGCCACGGGGTTCTCGTCGGCCGGCCAGCCGTCGACGAAGGCGGCGCGGAAGTCGTGCTCCTCGTCCAGCTCCGGCATGACCGCAGCCTGCATCACCGAGGACTTGCCGGCGCCCGAGGGACCGAACAGCGCGACGCAGCGGTGCGCGAGGATCGTCGCCGCGAGCTCCTTCGCGACGTCCTCACGTCCGTAGAAGCGCGCGCGGTCATCCGCGCGGTACGGCTGCGGACCGGGGAAGGGGTTTACGAGCTCTCTCGACGACGCTGTCATGGCACGACTCCCCGCAGCGCCTCCACGAGAGTATCGGTCGCTTCCTGTACGACGGCGAAGCGGCTCCCGCCTGGCAAGCCCGCGCCGCGTTTCTCCCAGATCTCGTGCTCCTGCTGGGTCGCGCTCAAGATCGCGAGGCTCCCATTCGGCGGCGGACGCTGGTCGAACAGCCAGCGCAGCAGCATGCGGTGGCGCCAGTCCATCGCCGAGACGCCGAGGCACAGCGCCGGGCGCGTCCGTAGCGAGCCCATGATCAGGTTCTCCCACGCCGGCGGGATGATGTAGCGCAGGTTGAACAACCCCTGGATGTGGTCGTCCTCAGTCACCTGCGGGCTCGTCAAGATCGGCATCTCCTCCGGCGAGTAGCCGCCGTAGAGGCGCAGCACCACGAAGCTCTCCTCGAGCCGCAGGCGCGGCAGCTCGTCGAGTTCCTCCCATTCATCGTCACCGGGTGCTCGCGCCATGATCAGGCGGCGCTCGTCGCTGTTCGGCGGCGCGGGCTGGATGACGTAGATCGTGCGGCTCGCGTGATGCTTGACGAGCGCGTGCTCGAGCACCGGCAGCCACAACAGCGTCGTGTGCACGCCGGGGCGCAGGAAGGGGGCGATCGCGTCGACCATCGCCGGGACCTCGTTGGTCGCCTGGACCCCGCTCAGCACCTTCTGAAACAGCCGGCCGAGCTTCAGCGTGCCCGAGCTGAGCGCGAAGCGCTGCGCGAGCGAGTACAGCGGGAGCGTCTCGGGCGGCTGCTCGCCGTGTTTGCGCAGCGCCTTGACGAGCGAAACGGAGAGTTTGTCTTGAACCTCCGCCATCGCCTCGTCGTCCCAGGCTCCGCCGAGTACGAACGAGAACCGCTCGCGCAGGAGCGCAGCGAGCTCGCGCGGGAGCTCGCCGCTCGACGTCGACGCGCTCCGTTTGTGTCCACGCGGCGGGCGGAGTCGTCGGCTCTCGAGGTCGAAGAGCTGCGAGTCTGTTCCTCGCAGGTACAGCACCGGCGAGAAGCACTCCGCGCTCTCGGAGGCGAGCGTCCGACGGGCTGACTGCATGCTCCCGACGACGTCGCCACGTCCTGATCGCGCGCCCACGAGGTTACTGTAGAAGTCTCTCGCGGCGGCGCGCGCGACCTCAGCCTTCACCGGCCACAGGAACGCCGCGACCGCGTCCGCGCCCGCGCGCGCGAGCAGCTCAGCCGCGCTAGCGAACACCCCCGGTCGCGCGCCCGAGCAGGCCTGCAGAAAGATCAGCCGGAGGCTGTCAAAGCTCGCTCGAAGCTCCTCCGCGAACACCTCCATGGGCATCAGCGTCTTCTCGCCGAACTCGTCATCGGCGAGCCGAATCACCGGGTTCTTCGCGCGGTCGAAGCCGCCGTGGCCCAAGAAGTGCAACACGTGTGGGCTCGGCCCAGCGCGGAGGCGCTCAAACAACGCCGGGTTGCGGGCGGCCTCGCCCTCGATCGGGTCCAGAATCTCGATCGCGCCCGAGGCGACGTGCTCGGCGAGCACGAGTTCGAGGCCGGCGAGCGCGGAGCGATCCTCGATCGCCGAGATCGGGAGGATCTTCAGCGAGCGTCGAAGCTCACGGGGTTGCCAGGGATCCGTAGAGTTTACGCCGCGCGCGACGTGGACATCCGACGACGTTCCCAAGAACCCGCTCGAGGTGTTCGGGCGACAGACAGCCTCCCAGGGGATCGCTTGCAGCCGCGGGTCGTTGATCATGATCCGCAGCAGCAGTCGAGACTTGGCGTCGGAGGCCGCGGCGGTCAGTCGTATATAGAGGTCTCGGATCTCGTGGCACAGGATCGCCTCATGCAGCGCGCGCGCCTGAACGGTGAGCTTGTCGTCGAGACCATTGGAGCGCGCGATCGCGTTGCCCAGGCCCACGCGGAAGCGACCCAGCCGACGCGCCGAGAACTCCGCGTCCAGCTCGTATGTCCGCGTCCGCTCGCCGCGACTGCCCCGGGCGGCGACCGTGACGGTCTCGCCTAGGCAACCGAACTCGAGCTCCATCCAGACCATACGCTACCGCACCGCGCGATCACGCTGCTCGCTCGCGTCAACGCACGCTGTTAAGCGAACAACAGAGACGTAGAGTCAGCTTTGCACCGAACGCCGGGACGGTCAATGCGGGTACGCGGGAGCGACGACTCACCGCCCGTCGTGTAGGCCGAAGTACGCGGTGTGGCGCTGTGCCAAGAACCACGCGTACACAGGCGTGTCGTTGCGGCGCGCGCTGCCGCGTTGTCAGAAGAACGCTGTTCTTGAGGTGTTCTCGGCCGAGTCAGACGTGCCGTAGTCACGCGTCATGATGGCGCCGATCATGACGCGCCGGGTTGCCGAGCACCCACCAATTCCCGCAGCATGCTGAATTCGTCGTTCTACGCGGGCTTCTCGGCAATCTGGCGCGTCACTTCACTACGCGAGCGGACGCGCCGACACGTACCGAAGCGCGCGCTTTTTGGCACATAGTTGGAACATGGAGCGGGGTCGCTCGCCGGCTGCACCCCGAGTCGGAGCCGGCCTGACTCCCCGATCACGTCGCCGTCTCGCGGCGCTTCGCCACGTCTAGGATGCCGGTGAGCTCCTCGACCGCTTTCTTGATCGCTTCGTCGGAGCTGACCGCGTCGCCGAGGGGCAGCGCGACGATACGTCCTCCCCAGCCGTCCCAGTGTCGATGCTGACTCACCTCGGTGACGCTCTTCCCCTTGGCGTTCAGACGCCTGACGCAGTCATTGTCGAAGCCGCGCCCGGTGAGCTGCATCCACAGCGGGCATTCTTCTACACGTTCGAGCTCGTACGTAGCGACGTGGTAGTAGCCGACCCAGAAGTTCAGCTCGGGCTGGTTCGGAGGCGTCGCGTAGAAGCCGTACCAAGTGGCTCCGGCCCGCAGCGCCGTCGTAGCGTACTGGAGAGACTCGAGACGCCCCTTGAGGTCGCCGACCAGGTTCGTGAGGGCGATCGCTGCCTTGATGGTCGCGGGTTGTCGCAGGGCTTCCATGGTCTCCTCGTCAAGGTGCGCGATCTCGGGGTTGATGTGGGTCTGGACGATGTGGTTGAAGGACTCGAGCAGCCACTTCATGTTGGGGCCCAGCGGCTGGGAGCTATCGAGCGCGAGAACCAGCTCGGTCCAGGTCGTGAGCATCATCGTCACTCGATCGCTCGCGTTGGAGCGGAAACTCTTCGTCTGTTCACAACCGGCGAGGTCGCACACCTCAGCCCAGACCGCGTGGCGACGTCGCTCAGGAACGAGAATTGCCAAGATGGTTTTGTGACCAGGTTTATCGGCGCAGCGTCTCCGAAGCTCTTCGAGATAGCCCCCGGGCTGGTTCTCGGTGAACCCAGCCCCGATCTTGGCCTCGATCATGACGGTCAGCCCCGCTCGTTCGAGCACCAGGTCAGGGCGTCCGGGAGCATGTTGGTTCGTGACCTGCGTGGCGACAGACCCGTGGGCCTCCATGACGGTCGAATCTAGATGATGAATGAACGCCGCCTGCAGTACGGGCTGCCGGAGCAACTCGGCGAGAACCTCGGTCGCGCTGTCTTCGGGTCCGCGCGTGAGGAGCCGTGCGAGCAGAAGCGGCGAAGGGTCCGTGGTGGAGGCTGTCGTCATCATTCTCCAGTTGGCGTCGCACACGGCCCGGTGACCGGAACGACCGAGAACACAAGGGTCACGAAAGCCGCACAGTGGCACAACCCCTGTATTCGGGGACGTGCCGGAGACATTTACGCGGCCAACCACGGCGAGAACTCTCGAGAGCGTCGAAGACTCGAGAAAACGGACGCCCGCGGGTGGTCAACTGGTTGACAGATCTGTCAAACGGTTGACGAATCTGCACTTTGGTTGACGGATCGGACATCTACACGACAGCCACTGCGCGCGCTCTTGGAGACCGCGAAACCTCGACCACGAGCGAGCGCCATTCACCTGATAGATTGGACATTTGGTTTACAGTTTGGACGTTTGGCTGACAGGTCCCGGCGCACGGCACATTCTCGCTCCAGGTATGGGTACCCGAGCGATTGTGAGCGCAGGTCAAGAGATCACCCCGCGCTCCCACGCACGCAAACCGCGATCAACCTGTCATCTCGAACACGTCCGTTCAGTTCTCCGCCGCGCGCGCCTCTCCCTACGATCGGCGCATGGGCGGGAACGAGTACCGCGATCGAATCGCGGCCTACGTGCTGGCGAACTTCGGTCCGCACGGGCTCGTCGTCTACCGGGAGGTCCCGCTCGGCACCACGATTATCGGCAAGCGCCGCCGGATCGACGTCTTCGTCCGCAGCAAGAAGAGCGAGCTGGCGCTCGGGATCGAGTGCAAGTTCCAGGAGAGCAGCGGCACGACCGACGAGAAGATCCCCTACGCCCTACAGGACCTCGAGGCCATGTGGATCCCCGGCTGCCTGGCCTACGCCGGGAGCGGCTGGTCGACCGGCGTGCTGCACACGCTAGAGGGCTCCCGCCTCGCGGTCCGCTGCGAGCCGAATGACAAGCTCGCGCGGACCAAGGCGACGATGGAGCTGGACCACGTGATCGCCTCGGTCTTCGGTCTCTGGGACTTGGTGCTCGCGGACAAGTACCTCGTGAAGCCGACCGGACAGCTCTCGCTCCCCGACGGCCCGCTCGCGCGTGCGCCGGGCTCGAAGAAGGCCCCGAAGAAGGCCTCGAAGAAGTCGTCGGCGTAGACCCTACGGGGAGGGGTCAGTCTCCACCGGGGTTCGCAAGCGCAACCCGGGTCCGCTCCCATTCTCAAGAAACTCGATTCCTGCGGCCTCGAGCGTCAGGCGAAGCAACTGAATCGTGCTCGCGCGCGTGCGGCTCTGCTCGGTCTCGAAGTGGTTGATGGTCGTGATTGAGATCTTCGAGCGCGCGGAGAGGTCGTCCAGCGTCCACCCAAGAAGCGCTCGAGCGGCGCGGCACTGCTTCGCGTTCACGCGCCGAACGTAGCAGAGTCGCATTATTGCACGTGAGACGCGCGTTTGCGCTCAAAAACTTTTAAATAATTTTTGTTTTAATAAAATTTTAAAGATAGCGTCGCAACATGTCGTGTCTCGAGCACCCCCCGAAGCCTCCGGAGGTAGTTCAGCTCCACGCCGGCACCTACGCCGACATGAAACGCCAGCTGCTCGCCTGGGCCGTCCGGCACCACGGCTCCATCCGCAGAGCCGCCGTCGCGCTCGGCGTCCCGCGCTCCACCCTCGGCGCTTGGATCACCCGCCTGCGGGAGCGCCCGTGACCTCGCCGCGCCTGTTCACCGTCGGCGTCCCCGTCGTCATCTACGAGCCTGTCGACGATCGCCAGCTCGTCTCGCCGCGGGCCGCCCACGCGCGGCTGCTCGAGTACCACCGACAACACCCAGCCCGCGTCGCCGCGCTCATCCGACGCGTCCCCCGACCTGCCCAGCCCCTCCGCATCTTCGCTCCCGACGGCATGCTCGTCACGCGGCACACGAGCCCAAACGGCGCGCGGCTGCATGCTCGGCTTCGCAAGCTGATCCGGGATTGTGAACGCAGCGGCCTCGTGCTCAGCGTTCCGAGCTGGATCGCGCACGTGGAGGTACGCGTGCTCGCGCAACCAGGGCGTGGCTCGGCCGACAACACCTGAGATGCCAAGAATCGAGGTTTGCGTGGAAACGCTCAGAATCGCGCGCGACGCTTGGCGCATGTCGAGGGACGACCGCACCTTCTCAACGCTGCTCGAGCGCCTGCTCGACCTCCTCGAAGTCCGTCGCCGGCCGGCTCACTCGCTACAGCCTGACGGCGCTCCAGCGCCCCCGTGGTGCCCCTACCGCCTGCGCCGCGCAGCTCTCCGGGCGCGTGGCCTTCTGAGCATGTCGCTGCTGGCGTCCCTCGGCTGCGGCGCGACGTTCAACGCCGCCGCCGAGCACAACGCGGCGAACGGCACCACGGGTGACGACGCCACGACCTACACAATCGACCCGCCCGATCGACCCGGGGTGCAAACCGTCACGTCCAACGGCGACGCGAGCGCTGACCTGTCGAGCACGAGCACGACGGACGGCGCACCAGACCTCGAGGAGACGACGGAGGCGCCCATGGACGCGCCACCGGTGATCGCCGCCGCACTGGTCCAGGGCTCCCCGAACCCCGCTCCGATCACCGCGGCCGGACCGGTGACGCTCTCCGTAATCGCCTACGACGATAACGCGATCGACCGCGTTCACTTCTTCATCGATCACGACCCAGCACCCGTCGCGGTCGTCACGGATGGCGACGACGGAGTCTACCGTCACGAGCTGATCGTCGATCACCAAGACGACGCCGGCGACTTCGAATTCCACGCCGTCGTCATCGACGACGCCGGGCAATCCGCGACCAGCGACACGATCGCGTGGACGGTGACGATGCCCGAGAGCGGCGCGACCGTCGTACAGGCCGCGAACGAACCGCTCCCGAACGAGCACATCTACTGGAACGACGTCGCGGTCGACACCAACGGCGAGTTCATCATCGTCGGACATCGCGTCGTCAACGGCGTCACCTCCCTACTCTCGGAACGGCGAAGCCCCAGCGGCGCGCTGCTCGACAGCGCCGTCATCTCGCCAACGACACACCGCGTCGGCGTCGCCGTCGCGTTCATGGGCTCTGCGCTGCTCGTCGCGGCCCGCGACCCCGGCGGCTCCTGGATCGGTCGCTACAACCACGGCGGCGCGCTCGAGTTTCAACAATTCGAGCCCGACGTCGAGTGGCGCGACCTGCTGGTCGTCGATGACCGAGTGATGCTCGCGGGGAACACCGGCGAGCTGGTCATGACCGAGACCGCCGCGCGCGTCCAGGTTCTCACGCCGACGCTCACGCCCGACTGGGAACGAACGGAGTCCAGCGACGGCAACTCCAACGTCGCGCGCGCCCTCGCGGTCCACGACGATCAGCTCTTCGCCGTCGGGCACGTCACGCTCGCCGGCAACGAGCGTCGCGGCGCGGTCTGGGCCTACGCGCTCAATGATGGCGCCGAGCAGTGGACGCGGGTGTTCACCACGACCGATGAGGACATCTTCGATGTCGCAACATTCGGAGTCGACGGTATCCGCACCGCCGGATCGGTCCCTGATGAAGGCGACGCGCGCATGATGGTCCACCACCTCAAGCTCAACGGCGACACGGTGGCGGACGAGGTGCTCGTGGGCTCAAAAGACCTCGAGGTCGCCTACGCCATCGCCGCGTCGAGCCACGGCGAGCACGTGATCGCTGGCGCCACCTGCACGGGCGAGTGCTTCGCCGACGTCCGCCGATACGCGAACACCTGGTACCAATGGCACGAGCAATACGGCCTGCTCTCGCCCGTCTCGCGGGTCGTCGCGGCTGAGTCCCTCGCCTACGGCTACGTGGTGTTGCTCGGGCAGCACGACGTCAACTACGGTGACGGCGATCAGACCTCCTCATGGCTCCGCGTACTCCACCCCTGATCCTGCTCGCCGCCGCGTTCGCGTGCAACGGCGCACGACCAGCAGAAATGGACGACGCGATCACGACCGTGGAGATGGGCGCCAGCTCTGGCGACGAGACCACGGCGGATACATCGAGCACGAGCACAGGAGATTCGACGACCACAGACGACCCGAGCACCTCGAGCAGCACCGGGCCAGTCAAAGACGTGGGCGCCGATGACTGGGAGCTCCCGCCGTACTGCGGCGCGCTCGACGTGGTCCTCGTGATCGAGCGTACGCCCCTGACTCAGCTCGAGATGTGGGACGCCTCGTACGAGATCACCGAGGGCATCGCCGCGCGACTCCCCGGCTGGAACGTACGCTACCTCCACGTCGTCGGCGCGACGAGCACCCTGCCGCTCCAGTGCGAGCCCACCTGCCTCGACAACAATACCTGCCCCATCGCGCCGGAACTCCCGTGCGCCGAGTTCACGGCCTGCGACTGGAAGTCGGGCGCGGGCATGGTGTGGCGGTCCTACGAGACTCAATGCCTCGATCAGCCGCGAAGGTGGGTCGACGCGGACCTCGACGACGCCGGAGAGCTGTCGCACTGCCTGTGGAGCACGGGCGCTCAGCACGGTCCGCTCAGCGCGCTAGGTCCCCTGCTCGACGCCGTCAGCCCCGAGCTGATCAGCGACGACGGCTGCAACGCGGGCTTCGTGCGTGAAGACGCCTGGCTGCTGCCCGTCTTCGTCTCACACGGCTATCCGGCGATCGAGGGGACCCCCGAGAGCTGGGCCGCGTCGCTCGCCGCCGCGAAGGGCGATGACTACGACGCCGTGGTCCCGGTCGCTATCCTCGATCCGCAGACGAACCCAGGCAACCCCCCTGGCTGCCAGGAGGGACCAGGCGACAAGACCAACGGCTACCACGAGCTCATCGCCCAATTCCCGACGGCGATCCTCGGCGACCTCTGCGAGCCGTTCTCGCCGCCGATCCTCGAGGCGGTGGACCACATCGCCGAGGTTTGCAAGGCCGGCGAAGTACCTGACTGATCGGTTCGGTGCGCCGAGGGAGCGAGCGGCCGAGCGGTCGATTGCTCGCCGAAGCGCACGACGAGGATGCATCTCTGCTTCGCGGCCCCTGAGCCGGATCCGAGCTCATCGACTGCACCGCGCGGTCAGTACGCCGACAAGAACACGACCGGCCGACGAGGCCACCGGCCGACGAGACCACGACCGGCCGACGAGGCCACGACCGGCCGACGAGGCCACCGGCCGCGAGGATGATTCAAGCGCTCCATCACGGAGCGGCTCCATGGCCGCCCGGTCACGCTGTCGCCCTTCGGCCACGTGATATCGCGCCAACTCCCGACGATGAGCGGGTATGAGGCGCAGACGTCGAGTTCGGTGTGCAGCCTGTGCATCCCGACTGGGGGCACCGATACAGCGTGTGCAGGCTCGGCTCGACGAAAAATCGACGAGGTACAGCTGACGCACATCGGCCATTCGAGGCGACGCGCGCCGATGCACGCCGTACGTGTACTCAGCTGCCACACGTGGAGCGTGTGCAGATGGACGCCCTCGCGCGCTCCTCCGCCGTACCGCGTGTGCGGTGCCGATTCTCCGAAACATGTCTCATGTTGCATGTTGTAGAATCGTCATCGTCGGAGCCTGCACATCGTTGTGCAGGACGTACACATCCTCCAGGAGTCTACGCAGGTGGTTCGAAGCAAGAAACCGGACAAGGCCAAGCGAATGAAGAACTCCAAGCTTCAGTTCAAATCCAGAAGCTCGGATCGCCCTGTCCGGTTTCTTACAAGCGCCGAACGGCCTCGCCCCACATCATCAGAACCCAGAAGAAGCGAAACTTCGGCTCGCTCCTCGTTCTTAGAATCGAAAAAGACCCGAATTTTCGATTCGACGCGCCAAGCACTCGCCGGTCACCGGCTAACCAGGAACTCAACCCCGTGAACTGGCTGGAGGAAGCACGGCGAACGGCGAAATTTCGTTCGCCCGACGAGCTCGCCAAGAGCATCCGAACGGATCCGACGTGGCCGGAGGCAGTCAAACTCGGCCTACGCTCGTTTGGAAACCGAATCCGAAAACTCGAACAGCACGAGGGACACGCTTGGTGGGAGCGGCGACCGGCGATCATCGCGTTGCTGGCGACGCGGCTCGGTCAGTCGGCGGAGCAGCTCACGGAACGAATCGCCGAGGACCGGCGCTATTTCGGATCAACGACTACCTCGACCCGCATAGAGCTGGATCGTTTTGGGCTCTTGTTCCCGCTCGGGCTTGGGAAAGAGCCGCTCCCGCCGGGAATCCCCAGGGAAGCTTGGCGACCACAGCTGCGAACCGCTCGATCGTGGTGGACGTACGCTTCACGGCGCGATTGTGAACTCGTGGGTCGTTGGTTCGCCGCTCGCGGCGGTACGTATCTCGTAGGCGAGACGTGGGATGAGATTCGCCCGAACGTTCCCGCGGAGGGAAGCCTCTTCGTTCTTCTCTCCGAACAAGCGGCTCGTACGAACTTCGATGAAGTCGAAGAAGACGCGGAGCTGGACGACCTAGACATCCTGATCGCTGCGCCGTTTGCTTGTCCGAATGATCCAGACTCAGTCTGGGAGCCTATCGAGTTCGCCCCTGTTCATGAACTCGCGGACGAGATCACCGCGTGGATCAACGCGCGGTCGCGCTCCCGGCAACCGCTCCTCGACGTCCGGAACTTGCCGGTGATCCGCGAGCTGCTGGCGTCGTTGTGCACCGGGGCCGTTGACGCCGTCGATGCGCTCGCATCGCTCGCCGGCTTTGAAACATCTCCCCAACACAGATTTCAACCCGATCCGGCGCAGCTCCGCCGCTACCTCGAGCGACTCTCTACGACCTTCGCGTCGAAGGACAAAGCGCTCGCCGCTTGGGTCGCTACGGAGGCCGAAACGATCCTCATGGCGGTCGCGCGCGGTCTCGTCGAGAGCGGATACGAAGCTTGGGAGGACGGGTTAACGAGAAGCCAGTGGGCGGCGCTTCTGCCCGAGCATGGCGTGGACCCCGAGCGAGTCGAACGCGCGTGGGAGAAAGTCAAAACGCGTCGGTCCGTCAAACCACGACAAGCGCTCGCCGAGCTCGAACAGCTGCTCGAGCCCGCCGAGGTCCGCGTACTCGGGAGACTTCAAGACGCGGGGTTGCTGGTCCGAACGACCGGCGACTTGTTGGCCTTGTCTCCGGCTTGGCTCGGACGGTATCTTCGTCTCGTCGTCGTCAACACGATCGTCGACGGCGACTCAGGGGCGGCGATCGGCTCGCTACTTCTTCAAGACGCCCTCGCCGAGCGAGTGCTCAACCGCCTACTCGACGAGGCCGAGGTCAACGGGAGCCATCGACTGATCGAGCTGGTCGATCGCTCCGAGCGCAAACGGCCTGATCTCGAGACCGTGGCGTTCCACGAGGCCTGTTTTCGAATTTTTGGTCTCGCGCGACTCAAGAACCGCTCGCTACCGAAGAACCATGTCGAGCTCGTCTGGAAGCTTCAGATGAACTATGTGGTCCCAGCGGGTCGTGGATTCCCACCGCTGCCGATGATCCCGCTCGGTAGTTCAGAAACTCTGGGACTCGGAGCCGACCCGCTCTTCTACTTGGCGTACGTGAGCCTGGCGAACTCTTCAGGGAACGACGACCGACGCTTCACGGCTGAACACGTCCTAGAATCGCTCACGAGCGCGGACGAGATCGTTAACGCGGTGCGTCCGTCTCTACTTCAGCAATCCTATATCGACGTTGCTCGCTTCGCGAGCCGGGAGATGACGCAGCAGCAGTGCCCGGCGCTTCACCAGGCGACCATCCCGAGCGCGTTGTTCTTCTACCTAAGTCGGTTCGAACATCTCCATGGCGTCCCGAAGACGATTCGGAAGTCACTGTTCAGCGCCCTCGACGCTGCTGACGATTCGTTTCGTCTCTCCGAGGCCCTCACGATGCTCCACGGGTTCGACGGGGTCTCGTCGGTGACGATCCAACAGGCGATCTGGAGGTCCCGAGCGACGGGGCCGTCGCCCAATCACGCTCCGATCACTTGGATGTCTCGAGCGCCGAGGGCGGCAGCGTGGCTCTGGGTCAACGCGCCGGAAGACTGCGCGCGTGGCTACATCGAAGCGAAGGCGATCGATCCGCTCGCGTTCATTCCTGAAGTAGCGCAGACTTTTTCGCCGACGCTCTGGAGCGCCTGGCTCGGACGACTGAGCGGCGTGTTGGTCAAGGACCCCAACAGCCTCGACGCGACTTCGAACGTCCTCGTCATCGCGCCGAACGACGTCATCCTGAACGCGATCGAGCGCCTGCTCTCTCCCGAACGGACTCCGACGGTCCTGCGAGCGCTCTGGGAGAAACGCGCCAATGTCTTGCTCGACGCGATGAGTTCGCGTGTGAAACACGCTGCCCAGCTCGCCACGACGGCTCCGCCGGAACATGTTGAGCGCGTCGTCAAGCTCGTCGGTCTCCTGGCTCCTCAGCAGATCAGCAAGAACTCCAAGGGCCAACTTGTTCGGTGGCTTCGTGATCAGTTCCGGGCGCAGCGAAACCGTGAGGAAATCGGGCGCGTGCTACGTTCGTTCGCCGCTCAGTAAAAACTCCGGCTCAGTCCTCTTCGCAGCGAAACAGCCCCAACCCAAAGTGCGAGCCGTAGCCCAGCGCGATCGGGCCGGTGATCGGTCGATCAAAGGTCAAGCGGATCGACCACGGCCGTGTCTTTGGCGGTTGCGGCTTTCCTGACCGACGGCGACGATGGAACGCCACGAAGCCGGCACGCGTCGCGCTCTCCTTCGGGAGGATCTCGATCGCGACCGGTACGTCGCGGAACTCGGGCCTGGCGTTCAGCTCGGCGCGGACCTGGGCGATGAGCGAGTGCTTGTGCTTCTTCACGTGGCGAGGCGCGATGAAGGGGGTGTGGCTGATCCAGCGAGTGCCCGATCCGATGATCCGCGCAGCGCTTGTGCTCGGGTCAACGACGTTCCGCAGCTCGGCGAGCGATCCCGTCGCCGCGAGCGTCGTCGTCAGCCGTGATTGAGCCCGCGCGCGCGCGTCGTCCTCCCGCTCGCGGTGACGCTCGCTCACCGTCGCGGCGCGAACCCACTGCAGGCGCTCGAGCACTCGTCGCGCCCGCGCCGGGAGCATGCCGGGCGCGTAGATCAGGACATGATCGATCGCCTGCTCGGCGAGGTCATCGCCGCTACGCCGCGCCCGCCCCAGCGCGAGCGGGATGAAGTGAGCGTGTCGGTGATCCTTGAGCAACGGACCGGCACCGCGCGTACCCAGCAGCTCCGGGCACGGGCCGCCGTTACCTTCGCTATCGAGTTTTTTGGACAGCGCGCGGTGGACGATCTCCATCTGCTTGAGCGCGTGACGAAGGCGAGGGAGCGCGCCTCCATGACGTGCGTGAGACCGCAACGCCAATAGCACGCACTCGACCGGCGGACGCGCGCTTCGCCGCGGCCTGCTCCTGCGCGGCTGCGACGCGACCAGCGTCTCTGAAGGGCGGTGATAGACGACGCGCCGGCTCCCCGGCGGCTGGTTCCACCCCTGACGCTGCAACTCTGCCGTCGACTGGAGGAGGCATCCGACGAGCCCGGCGGGTACGCGAGGCTTCGCCGACCGCCTCGATCGTTTTCCGCCGCCCGCGAGCTCGGGCCGGGTGGCGATCTGCTCGGATCGCCACGCTAGATATGCCGCGCTCGACATGGGCGCGAGCAAGGTGACGGGCTCAGCGCTCTCGTCGAGCTCGGGCGAGATGCCTGGGCGGCAATTTGGATTCTTGATTTCTCCGGCCTCAACGCTTCCCTCCACCCAACTCTCGGCGCGTCCGAGGTAGCTCATCGTCCCCACAAGCTCGCCGAGCAGCGCGAGGGCGTCGCCGGTGAGCTTCACCGGCCACGACACACGAAGCTCGCGCCTGCCGGCGTGGGCGAAGGCGTCGAAGACCTTCGTCGTCTTACTCGAGATCGGCATGTAGTGGCGCGAGTGCGCGACCGTCAGGCTCGGCGGGAGCTGGTAGTCGGGCAGCGTTCCGCCGAGCAACTCGAGCAGCTCGATCGCGGGCGCCGGAATCTGGTCCTCGCGCCAGCCGAGTTTCGTCAGCCCGGTCGCCAACAGCGCGCGACAAAGACGCCACGGGCTGGGCGGCCACTCGACCTGGCCCTCGTTGACGTGGGAGCCCCACGGGGTCGCGTGGAAGCGCCGGCCCGGGAACGTGAAGGTGAGGATCGGCATCTTGCGCTACTTCTTGTTGGCCTTCGCCGTCTTCTTCTTGCCCGCCTTCGAACCGCTCTTCGTCGAAGCGCGCTTGAACTGTACGGTCGTCACACCGGCGAGCGACTCGCGGCACGCCTTGATCGAGGCCGCGACGTCTTCGGCGAGCACATCGAGCTCCGGCAGCGCGAACGCCTCGGGCTTGGTCGTGATCGCGTCGTCGCCGTCGACGGCGAGATCACAGGCTGTTCTCAGGCGCAGATCGCCGTCGAGGAACGCGCGGATCTTGTAGAGCCCCAGGAGGATTAACAGTCGCGTAGGCGCCTCGCCGAGGCCGTAGCCGCGCAGCTGGGCGAGGTCGAGGTTGAAGTACGCGCAGATCCTCCGCGCGGTGAACTCCTCGCGGTGGAACGGAACGTTGCCGAATCCCTTGGAGGTGTCCCCGGAGGGCTTGATGTGATCGTTCTTCACGCCGCCGGACGCCGCGATCCGGACGTCCTCGGCCTCGATAAACGCCGAGAGCGCGCGCGCGACTCGGAGGCGCCCGCCCGCGAGCTCCTTCTTGGCCAAGAACACGCCGTGGATCAGGCTGCTGGTGTCGTAGCGAAGCAGGGTCGAGGAGAGCAGCCGGCGATCGATCGGACCGTCGTCCATCGCGCTGAAGGTCTCGCGGAGGCGCTCGAAGAACGCGCGGTCGGTGCCCTCGAGGATGTACGGGCTGTTGATGCGGTGGGACTCCTCGATCGAGCTCGTCAGGTATGCGCCGTCGCGCTCGACCCGGATGTACGCGAGGCCGCGAAGGGGCGCGACGAGATCGTTCTCCACGCCGTCCCAGCAGACCGCCTCGAGGCGATTCGCCATGCTCTGCGGACTCTCGACTAGGAGCGAGCGCGTGTCGTGGGCGTCGTAGACTGCGGCGCCCAGGTCGGGGAAGCCGGTCGGCTGGAAGCGCTGGCCCTGGATCGGGCGCAGGCGGACGTTGATCAGCAGCTTGGAGAGCTTGGAGAGCGGGGAGAGGTCGACGGACATGGTGATTCCTGAGTGAAGCGATCAGCCCGGCGATGGCTCGGGCGAGTCGAAGTTGCACAGGTGCGCCACGAGGGCGTGGAGTTCACGGTTCCCCATGGGGAAGATGAGGCTCGCGGCCACGCGCCGGCACTCGTCGACGCTGGCGGAGATGAACGAGAGCTTGGGCCGCAGGCCCGCGGCGCGTACGCGTGCCAGCGCGAGCGAGGTGGCCCCTCGGACATCCCCCGCGAGCAGCCGCTCGAGCACCGCTGGGTCCATCGAGACGTCAAGCTCGGGGACGACGCGAGTCTCGTGGCTCCCGCGCAGCGGATCGTAGATACGCCGCCGGCTCTCCGGGACGACGCTGAAGGGCACAGCCAGTCGCAGGAGCCCGTAGAGCGCCCCCGGATCGGTAGCGAGACCGGGCGGTGCCTCTGCGATGCAGCGGGGCGGCGTGGGCTCTCGCGCGAGCGCGTACCAATCGAGCGCCATGCAGGCCGTGGCGAGATCCAGGCAGCGGGCGTCATCCGTCTCTGCGCGGATAAACGCGGCGACGTCGGCGAGCGTCGCCGTGGACCAATGAGCCGCCGTGACCAAGCCAAGGTTACGCGTGCTGGCCTGACGGTTGCGCAGGCTGGCGCGTCGTCGCAGGACCCGCGGAGCGTCGCGTACCAGATCGCGCGTCGTCGCTACGACCTCGGGCCGGCGCTCGATCGCGTCGCTGCTCCCGGAGAAGCGCGGGAATCGATGAGCGCGATCAAGGGGAAGGAAGTGGTGACGGATCGAGTCCCGAAGCCGCGTCTCGGCACCGTGGAGGCTCGCCAGCGACAACGCGAGCCGCAGGTCTCGCGCGGCGGACTCACTGGCCTCGAGGTTCCCCGCCGCCGTGATCCAGCCGCCAGAGAGTCGCGGCAGCGGGCGGAGATCTCGACCCCTGGAGAACCGCGGGCTGCGAACGATCGCTTGCTCGGCGGCAGCCAGCTCGATCAGCAACGCTTGCCAGTGGAGCGCCGAGTCCCGCCGACAACACGCGAGCATGGCCGCTTCGCAGCGTCGCGCAGCGCTGGCGAGGCTGGCCGGCGCGAGCTTGTCGCGTCCCGCCGCGCGCAGCCGATCGACCCAGCCTTCGATCTCGCTGAGTAGGTCCTCGTGCGCGCGGGGGCCGACCTTCCAGCGACCCAGCGGGACCGCGAGGTTGGACTGACCGTTGCGCTCGATGTAGCCGTAGCGCTCGAAGGCGTCGACGCCTCGAGCGACGCCCAGCCGCGCGAGCGCGCGCGCGAACTCGACAGGACGCTGGGCGATCTTGGTGCCGAGCTGGCCGCGCCCCTCGGCGAACAGCTGCTCGACCTCGTCATGGGTCGTGAAGCTCGACCACAGCGGCATCCACTGCTCACCGCGAGCGCTCTCATCCGCGCCGGCGGCGCTGCCGTAGCCGATCGCCGATCCGCGCAGCGCGAACGGGGCGGAGGCCTGCGCCAAGGACTGCGCGGTGGCGCGACGAGAGAGCGCGGCTCGAAACACGAGCGCCCCCTCGAGCATCAACACGAAGTCCCAGGGGTTGACGAGGCTGTCGGCGTCGTAGCCCTGGCCCTGGTTGGCACCACCGGCGCCACCCGGCAAGAACTGACCGATCGCGGCGCTCCGCGACAGGCCCGGGACCGTATCTCCAAACAGCGCGGCCGAGAGCAGCGCGCGCGTGTGCGGACGCGCGGGCGCCTCGGGGTCGTCGAGGAGAAACAGCTCGGCGAGCCGCTGCATGAAGTTATTGGTGAAGTCGAGGCGGCCGTCGTTTCCGCCGGTGCCCAGGAGCGCCGGGTACTTCGCGCTCCCATCCGCGTCGAGCACGAGCGCGGCGTCGAGCCACGCTAAAAGCGAACCGCGCCACGTCGTCCGGCACTCGCGCTGTAACGCCGCCTTGGCCTCCTTCTTGGGCGCGGCGCTCATGCCCTCGGTCAGCGCCTTGCCGGCCGCGATGGCCGCTCGATACGCCGCGAAGCGCTCCGCGTGGCTGCCCTCAATCGCCGCGATGCCCTTCGTATTGTCCTTCGAGTAAAATCCGCTGCCGCCGTTCCACGGCGCCACGAGCGGGCTGGGCTGATAGCGACGTGTGAAAAAGTCGATCAGCGCGTCGCGGTCTAGCCTGGTCAATAGTTCAAAGCGATCACCCCGCCAACGACCGCGCGCGCCGGCGTCTACTTGTTTCGCGATCAGCCTAAGGATCGCGAGCGCCTTGAGGTAATACGCCAACGGCGTCGGCGTGCATCCCTCGAGCGAGTGAACGTGCACCACCGAACTCACGCGTCACCTCGCTTGGTCACTCGCAGCGATGGGTCCTTGGTCAGCCGTCGTGATGCGCGGATGTCTGCGACTCGCAGCAGGGTCTCGAGCAGCGCGAGGGTCGAGTCTCCGTAGGTTCGACGCAGCCCGTTGACGCGCTCGCGCCAGCTCGCACCGTAGCGCGGAGACAGTCCAAGTCGCGCCGGGTCGAGGTGCATGCTCACCGTTGGCATCGTCGCCACCCCCTCGCGTGTTGCTACCTCCGTCGACGGCAGCACGTCCCCTTCGAGCACGCCGCGGAGCCGAGACTCCTGCGGGTGCTCCTGGTCCGCGGGCGTCTGCTGCCACGACCCGCGAACTTTCCCGTGGTGCGCGCAGACGAGGTACAGCACGAGGTCGAGTTCGGCGCCCGCGAGATCGGAGAGTTCGGCAACAATCCCCTCTGGCGCGCTTCGTTCGCGCGCCAAGTGCTCACCGTCAACCACGAGTGCGCCGTGCTCGATCAGCACATGATGGGCCCCGAGTAGTCCCGGGTGATCGGGCCGCGCTTGATACACGCTCTCGAAGATCGCCAGTGCGCTGACGAGCTCGTGACGGAACCCGCGACGGTTGAAAAACGCGTTGCCGCGACGCCATGCCTCTGGAGGCGCCTTCGCCAGGTCGGTCCGCGTCTGCAGCTCCGGTCTACGCGTTGCGATCGCCGACTGAAACTCGGGATGAGCCTTCCCGAGATCGTGAAGCCGGGCCGCGAGGTTGAGCAGACGGGGCAGCGGCTCGCTAAGATCCAGACCTCGCGCGAGCGCGTCGATTTCCTCGGCGGTCTCCCGCCCGTGAAACGCGATGGTCTTGTACTGCTCCCGCAGCTCGCTCAGATCTTCGTGATCTTGGGCGTTGTCGGCCGCGAGCAACCTGGAAGCGAACGCTTGACGCGATTGACGGTCAGCGTCATCACAGGGGACCGGCGCGCGGCCACCCTTGCCAACGAAGCCGCGCTCGACGTCGTAGCCGCCCGCGGCCGCGTCGACGAGCACGATGAGCCCTGGGTATAGCTCCGCGCCGCGTCGGAGTTTTTGCCACTGGCCCTCGAGGTAATCCCACCGCCACGCTCGAATGTTTGAGCCGCTCGCTTTATCGAGCAGCCACGCGCGGACCTCGTGCACCGGCGCGGGGCAGAGCGCCTCACGCATCGGCTGCAAGTCAGCAGGCGGACCGTCCTTGCCGACAGGCCACCACCAGAGTGAGAGGTCACGCTCCTCGCCACTGCGGATAAACCTCGAGATGTCGAGGTCGGCGCCGGTCAGGTCAGGTCCGGTGTCGAACAACTCGCCGAGCTCGCGCCGCGTGAGCGTGTGCAGCGGCTCATGGGGGTAGAGCCGCTCGAGCAACGCGGGCGACTCGTCAGCGAGTGACGCCTCGAGCTCCTCGATGGTTGCGAGCGAGACGTCCTCGAGGCGGCCGAGCACCTCGCGCGCGGCGGCGAGCTCGTCCGCCGAGTATGGCGCGCAGGCCTTGTCGTTCAGCGACCGGTCGACCACCACGACCTGCGCGGATCCGCCGTAGCGCGCCGCTCGGCCGAAACGCTGCACGAGCGAGGGCCAGGGCGCGAGCTGAGTGACAAGGGCTGTCGCGCTGATGTCGACGCCAGCCTCGACGACTTGGGTCGCCACGATGATTCGATCGACGCCGCGCGTACAGGCCTCTCGGTTGAGGAAGCCGTCGCGCCAGCGCGCGCGCTCACGACCGCGAAATCGGCTGTGAATCAAACGCAGCTCGGTCTTCGCCATGCCCTCTTTGCGTCGAAGCTTGGCGATGGCGTTGTGCAGCGCCCGGGCCTCACGCACGGTGTTGACGATGGCGAGCGTGATCCGGCCGTGCTCGCCCGACGGCGCGGCGCGGTGGGTGTCGATAATGGTTCGAGCCCAGCGCGCGCACGCGCGGTCGCCCGTCGTCGCGTGCTCGACGAGCTGCACAGGCTTCTTCGCGGAGAACGGTTCGCCGGCGCGTTGCGACGTCGGGATCCGTGTGGCCGCGTCCGCGAGCGCCGGCACGCGCGCCTCGAAATCAACGCTGCCGAACCACCGCGGCTGGAGCGTCGCGCTCATCCACCAACTAATCAGCGGACGCGTTGTCTGGGCGATCGCGTCCTCGTGAAACGCCTGGAGCTGGACCGACGTTCGTAGACCGACGTCCGTCAACTGCACCTCATCGAGAACCCACAGCGCGTCCTGTCGCAGCAGCGCGTGCTCCATCGGCCACCTCGCCCGCGGACAGGCGTAGCCGCGGTTGAGCGCCCGCGAGAGCAGCATGTCCTGGGTGCCGACGAGCACAGCCTCGTGCTCGGGATAGAGGTGCCAGTCCTGTCGAGCGGCGCCGCCCATCAGGAGGTGCACACCGACTTGTTCTGAAGCGCGAACGCTCGACGCGCCCGGCTCCCAGAGCAGCCCGAGATCACCGAGCCAGCGTTGGACGACCTCCTCGGTCTGCTCGACGAGCACGCGCATGGGCAGGCACAGCACGAGTCGCCGCGGCCAGGACGAATCCCGACGAATCAGCCGGTGATAGGACCAGGCCGCGAGGACGCCGAGGGTTTTTCCAAGGCCTGTAGGAATCCGGATCAGGCGATTCTGACAATGCGGATCGTTGGCGAGCTCGGCCTGCCACGGATACGGCGCGTGGCCGGTGTGGTCGTTAAACCAGGTGGGGAAATCGAAATGCATCGCGGACGTTTAGAGCTGCGAACGGAGATGAGCGACATAGGCGTTCCAGTTGATCGCCGGGACCGTACCGCGTTGTTGCAGGAGGTCGAGGAGTCGGTAGAGAAACAGCACGAGGCACTCGGGGCCCGCGGAGAACTGAACGCGCTCTTGCTCGGTTTCGAAAAAACCTGCTTCGAGCGCGATCCCGAGATCAAGGTGTCCCCCAGACCTGGTCTGTGAATCGAGCACGCGCTCGAGGTGATCCGCGGGATTGATCCAGCCGCTCTTGAGCGCGAGGATCCCCGCGAGGATCCGGAACGGAGTCTTTGGCGGTCGCTTCCCGTCCGAGTGCACCACAGGGGCAGACGTGCGATGCAGACGACGCACAGACGCTGCTTTTTCTCCTGCGTAGGTCAGGTGCGCCGCGTTCAGCTCCTGCTTGACTTCGAAGACGGCGTAGACGGCCTCAGCGAGTACAAACGCGTGCCCCTGCTGAGTGAACCATACGGGCGTGTACTGAGGGTCGTAGATGATGATGTCGATCTGCTCGCTCGTCTCGCCGCGGCTGTCGAGGATGAAGCCTCCTCGAACCGCGTAGCGACGCGGGAGATGCTCACCGAGCACGCGCTGCCACGCGAGCTCCCCCTCGTTACCCTTGAGCGTCGGGTGCGGGAGGTTGCGTCCCTCCTCGAGCTGGGCAACGAGCCTGCGCTGTACGGCCTGCGAAAGTTGTTTGAGATCCAGCGTTGGCATAGCGCTCGTCGAGACGAGAGTCGCGTGGCGACGGCTCGATTGAGGAAGTCGCACGAAAGCCCTGTTCGATCCCCATGATCTGAAGAAAATGCAAAGTTTTCCCGCACCCGGCGCAAGCGCCGTGATCGCGGGGTTAGGCGTGTTACGTCTAGTTCAACGCTTTCGCCGTTCACAGATTTTTGTAGACCCATTGGGATCGATCGATTGATTCGCGCGACCTCCTACATGGCGATCGCGCGCCTTCGCGTGAACCGCGAAGGGGGATTATGGAGTCGATATCCACGAGTCACAGACCTGTCGAGGTGCTGCCCGTCCGTATGTGTAACGAGCTGGTCTACTGCCCGCGCTTGTTTCACCTCGAGCACGTGCAGGGGATCTTCGTCGAGTCGGCGGCGACCGTCGAGGGCAGCGCCCAGCATCGACGCGCGGGTCGTCGGAAGATCAGCAAGCGCAAGACCGAGGAGCCGGAGGCGCCGCCGTGGGCCGAGCTGCTCCCACGCTCGCTCGAGTTCACGTCTGCGGCGTGGGGGGTCCGCGGCCGGCTCGACATGGTCGAGCTCGTGGGCGGGCAGGTCATCGCGGTCGAGGCAAAGCGCGGCGCCGCGCCGAAGGATGAGGACCACTCATGGGGTGCGCACGCGCTTCGGGCTCGGGCGTGGCCTGCGGATGTCGCCCAGCTTGGGCTCTACATGGCGCTGCTGCGTGACGCCGGGCTGCCGTGCGACGAGGGCCGGCTGTTCTATCGGCGGAACCGCGTGCACACGGTGATCGCCTGGACGCCGGAGATCGAGCTGTTCCTGCGAGATGTGGTCAATGAGGCCCGTCGTGTACGGGCGGTCAGTCTCGCATCATACGTCGGGTGGGCGCATGCTCGGGATCTCGTCGGCGCTGTCGACTCAACGCGAAGGACAAGGCGAACCTCGAGGGGTTGCTCCTCGATATCATCCACCGCGACTTCGGTCAGGTGTTGTTCGTGAACCTGGGCGCGGTGACGAATCCGGACGAGCCGTTGCCGCGCTGCCGCGTCATCGGGCGCGACCTTGTGATGCGCTGCCGCGTCATCGGGCGCGAGCTGGCGGTTGGACCGGGTTGCGTGTTCGTGCTGTAGACACGTCACGCGAGGGTTCGGGAAGCGCTGTCGAAGAGCACTCACGTGGTGCTATGGTGGCGATGCACGAGGGGGCGAATGGCGAAGATCCCTGGGCTCGCGTGTATTGTCGTGAATTCGCAGGATTCACGGCGACTGCGAGGCTTTCTGACAACTCCAGAGTGGAACATGATGGCGCGGATCAGGACGCAAATTCGTCCCTCGTGTATGACCGGCGGAATTCGGTTTGGATTTCGATGTGTTGTACGGGAGGGGCTCATCCCCTCGGTGACGGGGGGCTCCGTTGAAGCCGATACGTCGAGGTCTACGCCGGGAGCTCATCCCCCTCGATGACGGGGGGCTCCGTTGAAGCGGCCGCGACTGTCCATGATGTCCCGATAGACATATCGACTCATCCCCTCGGTGACGGGGGGCTCCGTTGAAGCATGTCTGCCCAGGCGTCTGCCCAGGCGGCGA